>NZ_QLAD01000002.1:308214-455171 GCF_024355235.1 Pseudomonas sp. S12(2018) | reverse complement strand
GAGCCATACCGGCGGGGTCAGCAGAAAGTCGCGGTACTGCTCGCTGGGGTTGTGCGGCGCCACCCACGGGGCGAACAGCGCGCAGAACACGATCAGGCACATGAACAGCAGGCCGGCCACCGCGCCCTTGTTGCGCGAGAAGGCGTGCCAGAATTCCTTGTAGGGGGAGGGGTAGAGCAGGCTCTGGTCGAGCGGCGCGGCGTCGACGGCAGCGGTTTTTGCAAACGGATTGGTCATGAGCGAAGGCCTCAGCGCTGATGTCGGATGCGTGGGTTGGCCAGGCCGTAGAGGATGTCCACGACGAAGTTGACCAGGATCACCAGGCAGGCAATCAACAGGATGCCGTTCTGTACCACGGGGTAGTCACGGGCGCCGATGGCTTCGATCAGCCATTTGCCGATGCCCGGCCAGGAAAAGATGGTTTCGGTAAGCACCGCGCCACCGAGCAACGTGCCGACCTGCAGGCCGACCACCGTAAGCACCGGGATCAGCGCGTTGCGCAGGCCGTGCACGAACACCACCCGTGCCGGCGACAGGCCCTTGGCCCGTGCGGTGCGGATGTAGTCCTCGCGCAGCACTTCGAGCATCGAGGAGCGGGTCATGCGTGCGATCACCGCCAGCGGGATGGTGCCGAGCACGATGGCCGGCAGGATCAGGTGCATCAACGCGTCCTTGAACGCGCCTTCCTCGTCGCTGAGCAGGGTGTCGATGAGCATGAAGCCGGTGGTCGGCTCGATGTCGTAGAGCAGGTCGATGCGCCCGGACACCGGCGTCCAGCCCAACCCGACCGAGAAGAACATGATCAGGATCAGGCCCCACCAGAAGATCGGCATCGAGTAGCCGGCCAGTGAGATGCCCATGACCCCGTGATCGAACAGCGAGCCGCGCTTGAGCGCGGCGATCACCCCGGCCAGCAGCCCGACGATGCCGGCGAACAGCAGCGCGGCCATGGCCAGTTCGAGGGTGGCGGGGAACAGCGCGAGAAACTCGTGCCACACGCTTTCGCGGGTACGCAGCGACTCGCCCAGGTCGCCCTGGGCCAGCTTGCCGACGTAGTCCAGGTACTGCTGCGCCAGCGGCTTGTTCAGGCCGAGCCGTTCCATGGCCTGGGCGTGCATCTCGGGGTCGACCCTGCGTTCGCCCATCATCACCTCCACCGGGTCACCGGGGATCAGGCGTATGAGCGCGAACGTGAGCAGGGTGATGCCGAAGAACGACGGGATCAACAGGCCCAGACGCCGTGCAATAAAACTAAACATCGTGTGGTGTACCTCATCAGCCTAAGGCATGCCTGCGAGCGCCCGGGGGCGGGCGCTGCAAGCGTTATCGTTCTACTTCACCCGCGTGGTGGCGAAGTTGTTGTTGGTCATCGGGTTGATGACGTAGCCCTCGACGTTCTCGCGCAGGGCGGTGAACACCTTCGGGTTGGCCATGTTGATCCACGGTTTGGCCTCATCGTACACCGCCAGTGCCTGGACATAGAGTGCGGCGCGTTGATCGGGGTCGGCGGTTTCGCGGGCGTGGTCGATCAGCACCTGGAATCGCGGGTTGCACCAGCGTGCGTAGTTTTCCCCATTCTTCGCTGCGGCGCAGCTGAGCAGCGGGGTCAGGAAGTTGTCCGGGTCGCCGTTGTCGCCCGCCCAGCCGGCCGACACCATGTCGGCTTCGCCGGCCTTGGCGCGGCGCAGCATCTCGGCCCATTCCATCACGCGGATGTCGACCTTCAGGCCGACCTGGGCGAGGTCGGCCTGAAGCATCTCGGCGCTCAGGCGCGGGTTGGGGTTGGTGGGCCCGCCGCCGTTGCGGGTGAACAGGGTGAGCACGGTGCCTTCGGGTACGCCGGCCTCCTTGAGCAGCGCGCGGGCCTGGTCCAGGTCGCGGGGCGGGTTGCGGTTCTGGCTGTTGTAGCCCATCAGGGTCGGCGGGTAGGGGTTCACCGCCAGCAGGGCGTTGCCCTTGCCGAACAGTTGCTCGACATGGTGTTCGCGATCGAAGGCCAGGTTGATGGCGCGCCGTACGCGCACGTCGCTCAGGTACCTGTGCTCGGTGTTGAGCGAGATGTAGCCGGTGGTCAGGGCCTCCATTTCGGCCACCTTCAGGCGCGCGTCGGCCTTGATGCCGGGTATGTCGTCGGGCTTGGGGTACAGCGCCACCTGGCATTCGTTGGCGCGCAGCTTCTGCAGGCGCACGTTGTTGTCGGGGGTGATGGCGAAGATCAGCGCATCGCTCGGCGGCTTGCCGCGAAAGTAGTCCGGGTTGGGCCTGTAGCGCACCTGCGCGTCCTTGTTGTAGCGCTGGAAGATGAACGGGCCGGTGCCGACCGGCTTGCTGTTGAGTTCGGCGGTGGTGCCGGCCTTGAGCAACTGGTCGGCGTATTCGGCGGAATAGATCGAGGTGAAGGCCATGGCCAGGTCGCGCAGAAACGGTGCCTCGGGGCGGGTCAGGTGAAACGCCACGGTGTGCGGGTCGAGCTTTTCCACCGATTTGAGCAGGTGCTGGAAACCCATGCTCTCGAAATAGGGGAAGCCGATGCTGGTCTTGTCGTGCCAGGGGTGGGCGGGGTCGAGCTGGCGCTGGAAGCTCCATAGCACGTCGTCGGCGTTCAGGTCGCGGGTGGGGGTGAAGTAGTCGGTGGTGTGGAACCTGACCCCGCTGCGCAGGTGAAAGGTGTAGGTCAGGCCGTCGGGGCTGACCTCCCAGCGTTCGGCCAGGGCCGGCTGCACCTCGGTGGTGCCGGGCTTGAAGTCCACCAGGCGGTTGAACAGGGTTTCTGCGGCGGCATCGGCGGTGACGGCCGTGGTGTACTGCACGATGTCGAAGCCCTCGGGGCTGGCCTCGGTGCACACCACCAGGGGCTTGGCCATCAGCGGGGCTGCGGCGCTCAACAGGATGGCTGCAAGGGCAGCCTGTAGGGTTGACTGTTTCATGACACTTCCCTGCATTCGATTAAACCAGCGTAGCCATCGCGGCCGATTCGGCGAATCGGCCGCGACCTGCCGCCCTAGAGGATGTTGAACGGAATGGTTGTGACCACGCGCAACTCGTTCAGGCTCCCGTCACCCTGCAATTTGCTGGCGCGGTGGGTGGTGTAGGTGGCGCGCACGGTGGTGTCCTTGAACGCGCCGCCTTGTACGGCATAGCTGGTGCCGATGCCCCATTCGTCGTGGTGCTCGCCGTCGAGGTTCTTCACGTCGTAGCCACCGCCCTTGTAATGGGTGCCGTCGATGCCCCAGCCGCGGGCGTTGTACAGGTTGAACTTGAGGCCGGGCACGCCGAAGGGGGCCATGTTCAGCACGTAGCCGATCTGCAGCGATTTCTCGTTGGGGCCGTTGAAATCCGACAGCAGCGAGTTGGCCAGGAAGATCGCGTTGGTGTCGTGCAGGTAGTCGAAGTACTCGTTGCCGTTGACCTGCTGGTAGGCGACCGACACGGTGTGCGCCTGGTGGGTCAGGGCCAGCGACAGGCTGAAGGTGTCGTTGTCGATGGCGCCCAGCTTGCTCTGGCCGGCGTCGCGGGTCTTGTAGTAGTTGAGCCCGGTGTTCAGGCCCAGCACCGCGTTGTCGCCCAGCAGGTGGTTGGCGCCGAAGTAGTACTGGTTCCACAGGTCCTCGACCTTGGACACGTAGAGGCTGGTGCTCAGGCTCTGCAGCGGCTGGTAGTTGACCCCGGCCATGCTGACCCGGTCGGTGAACTGGCGGGAATCGCCATACTCGGAGCGAAACTTGCTCTGGCCCTGCTCGGTACGCATCGACACGCGGTCGAAGGTGCCCAGGTCGAAGCTCAGGTTGTCGAACTCGGCGCTGTGCAGGCTCACGCCCTGGAAGCTGGAGGGCAGTGCGCGGTTGCCGATGTAGGCGATCACCGGGGTGTCGATGGACTGGCGGCCGGCGGTGAGGGTGGTGTTGGACACCCGGGCCTTGAGGTTGGCCAGGCCGACCTTGCTCCACTGGTCGAGCACCTCGCCGTCGCCGTGGGTGAGGGTGCGGTTGTTCGGCCCGGCCACGCTGGCGCGGCCGCGCTGCAGGGCCACCGCGTTGTACAGCGCCACTTCGGTGCTCAGGCCCACGGTGCCCTCGGTGAAGCCGGAGGTGTAGTTGAGGAGGGTGCCCTGGACCCAGTTGTCGCGGCTGCTGGTGGGGTGGCGGCTGCCGTCGCGCTTGCTGTAGGACCACAGTGGCCCGCGGGTGGCGTGCTCGTGGGCGTACCAGTTGCGGGTCGAACCGGACAGGCGCTGGCCGTCGAGAAAGCCGCTGGCCTGGGCCTGGTCGGAGGTGGTGCGCAGGGTAAGCGCAACGAAATCCTGGCTGACGGGCTCGGCCTGGGCCAGCGCGCTCAGGCCGCCAAGGGCCAGGCAAAGTGCTGCGTGTCGGGTAGGTCTCAAGGTGATGCTCCTTTGCATGTTTTTATTAGCCGCCGGGCCTCGTGAGCCCGGCGGGTGCGGCGGTGAACCTTGGGAGGGGGCGGGCAGAGGTCAGTCGACGCTGACGCCCGAAAAACTGTTGCGCCCGAACGGGCTGACCTTGAAGTCCTGTACCCGGACGCTCAGCGGTTGATGCACGGTGGAGTGGGCGACCGGGGTGATCGGCACCTGCTGCTTCATGCGCTGCTGGGCCTGCTGGTACAGCGCGGTGCGCGCGGCGGGGTCGGTGATGCGCTTGGCCTGCTGCACCAGGGCGTCGTATTCGGGGTCGCACCACATCGATACGTTGTTGCTGCCGATGGCACCGCAGCTGTAGAGGGTGCCCATCCAGTTGTCGGGGTCGCCGTTGTCACCGGTCCAGCCCAGCAGCATCACGTCGTGCTCGCCGTTCTTGGTGCGCTTGATGTACTCGCCCCATTCGTAGCTGACGATCTTCACGTCCAGCCCGACCTTGCCCCAGTCGGCCTGGAGCATCTCGGCCATCAGCTTGGCGTTGGGGTTGTAAGGGCGCTGCACCGGCATGGCCCACAGGGTGATGGGCGTGCCGGGCTTGACCCCGGCGGCGGCCAGCAGGGCGCGGGCCTTGTCGGGGTCGTAGCCGGCATCGCGGATGCTCGGGTCGTAGGACCACTGGGTGGGCGGCATGAAGTTCACGGCCAGTTGGCCGGCATCCTGGTACACCGCCTTGACGATGGCCGCCTTGTTCACCGCCATGTCCATGGCCTGGCGCACCTGCAACTGGTCGAACGGCGGGTGCTGCACGTTGTAGGCGATGTAGCCCAGGTTGAAGCCGGGCTGGTCGAGCATGTTGATCTTCGGGTCGGCGGCCAGGGCCTTGAGGTCGGCGGGGCGCGGGTTGACGGTGACCTGGCATTCCCCCTTGCGCAGCTTCTGCACCCGCACCGAGGCGTCGGTGTTGATCGAGAAGATCAGCTGGTCGAGCCTGACCTGTTGCGGGTCCCAGTAGTCGGGGTTGGCCCGGTAGCGGATCTGCGCATCCTTCTGGTAGCGCTGGAACACGAAGGGGCCGGTGCCGATCGGCTTCTGGTCGAAGTCGCTGAGGCGCCCGCTGGCCATCAGCTGGGTGGCGTATTCGGCAGAGACGATCGAGGCAAAGCCCATGGCCAGGTTTTGGATGAAGGCGGCGTCGACGCTGTTGAGGGTGAAGACCACCGTGTAGGGGTCACGCTTTTCGACCCGGGCGATGTTCTTGTCCAGGTCCATGCTGACGAAGTAGGGGAATTCGGCCGGGTAGGCCACGCGAAACGGGTGCTGCGGGTCGAGCATGCGCTGGAAGGTGAGCAGCACGTCGTCGGCGTTGAAGTCGCGGGTGGGGGTGAAGTCCTTGTTGGCGTGGAACTTCACGCCCTGGCGCAGGCGGAAGGTATAGGTCAGGCCGTCATCGGAAACGTCCCAGCCGGTCGCCAGCGAGGGGATGACGCGGGTGGCGCCGCGTTCGAATTCCACCAGGCCGTTGTACAGCGGCTCGGCGGCGTCGTTTTCGATGGAGGTGGTGTACTGGGCGATATCGAAGCCGCCCGGGCTGCCCTCGGAGCAGAACACCAGGTTGCCCTTGGCCAGGGCTGTCGGGCCATAGGCCAGTACCCCCAGGCCCAGCAGTGCGGCGAAAACCGGAGAAATACGCATGCGGTCCCATTCCTTTGTTGTTGTACGAGGCGTGGGGGGCGCGGCGACAGCAGGGTGCCAGCACCACCACGCGCTCCACGGTAGGGACGCGGGCGGCGGGCGTGCAGGTAAGGAAGTGGGTGTGAGGCGTGGGAAAAATCTTGGTGTGGTGTCGTAACTTTCAAGCAGGTATCAGTGCCCCGCGTGCACCGATGAGCTCGGCGCCCGCAGGGACAGGCTAAACATCGCGTTGCGTGTCTATTGGCTGACGCTTACGCCGTAGAAGGCATTCAGGCCGAAGGGGCTGATCTTGAAGTCCTGCACGGTCTTGCGCATCGGCTGGTACACCGTGGAATGGGCGATCGGGGTGATCGGCACCTGCGCCTTGATGATGTGCTGCGCCTGCTTGTACAGCTCGGTGCGTCGGGCCTGGTCGGGGGTGGCCTTGGCCTGCTTGATCAGCGCGTCGTAGGCGGGGTCGCACCATTTGGAGAAGTTGTTGCCGTTCACCGCGTCGCAGCCGTAGAGGGTGCCCAGCCAGTTGTCCGGGTCGCCGTTGTCGCCGCTCCAGCCGATCAGCATGGCGCCGTTCTCACCGGCCTTGGCGCGCTTCATGTATTCGCCCCACTCGTAGCTGACGATGCTGGCCTTGATGCCGATCTTCGCCCAGTCGGCCTGGATCATCTCGGCCATTAGCCGGGCGTTGGGGTTGTAGGGGCGTTGCACCGGCATGGCCCACAGGGTGATCTCGGTGCCCTCCCTGACCCCGGCCTCCTGCACCAGCGCCTTGGCTTTGGCCGGGTCGTAGGGCACGTCCTTGATGGTGTCGTCGTAGCTCCACTGGGTGGGCGGCATGGCATTGACTGCCAGTTGCCCCGCGCCCTGGTACACCGCGTCGATGATCTGCTGCTTGTTCACCGCCATGTCCAGGGCCTGGCGCACTTTGAGCTGGGCCATGGGGTTGGGCGCGGTGGTGCCCTTGATCGGGTCGGTCACGTTGTAGGCGATGTAGCCCAGGTTGAAGCCGGCCTGGTGCGGCAGGTTCAGGTTGGGGTCCGCTTCCAGCGACTTGAGGTCGGCCGGGCGCGGGAACAGGGTGATCTGGCATTCGTTCTTCTTGAGCTTCTGCATGCGCACCGACGGGTCGGTGGTGATGGCGAAGATCAGGTTGTCGATCTTCACGTCCTGCGGTTGCCAGTAGGCCTTGTTGCCCTTGAAGCGGATCTGCGCGTCTTTCTGGTACTTGGCGAACACGAAGGGGCCGGTGCCGATCGGCTTCTGGTTGATGTCGGCCGGCTTGCCCTGCTTGAGCAGTTGCTCGGCGTATTCGGCGGACTGGATCGAGGCGAAGCTCATGGCCATGTTCTGGATGAACGCGGCGTCCACGCTGGCCAGGGTGAACCTGACCGTGTGTTCGTCGAGTTTTTCGAGCTTGACGATGTTCTTGTCCATGCCCATGTCGGTGAAGTAGGGGAACTCGGTGGGGTAGGCCTTGCGAAACGGCAGGTTCCTGTCGAGCATGCGGTTGAAGGTGAACAGCACGTCATCGGCGTTGAAGGGGCGGCTGGGCTTGAAGTAGTCGGTGCTGTGGAACTGCACGCCTTCGCGCAGGTGGAAGGTGTAGCTCAGGCCGTCGTCGCTGATGTCCCAGCGTGTGGCAAGCCCGGGGATCACCGCCGTACCGCCGCGTTCGAACTGGCTGAGGCGGTTGAAGACGGTCTCGGCCGAGGCGTCGAAGTCGGTACTGGTGGTGTACTGGCCCGGGTCGAAGCCCGCCGGGCTGCCCTCGGAGCAGAACACCAGGTTGCTGGCGGCATGGGCCAGCGGTGCGCCGGCCAGCAGGCCTGCGCCGAGCAGGTAGGGAAGGACCGCGTGTTTGAGCATTGTTGGCCTCATCGATGTCATTGGTGCGCCGGGCGGCCAGTGGGGCCGCTCGGCGGGCAGGGAGGCTGGCCTGTTGACCAGCGCGACCCTCAAACCATAGCTGACAGCGATGCAGGCGTTGCCCGCAGGTGAATCAGGGCATCAGCACTTCGATGGTGCCGTCGGCGCTGAGGCTGACCTGGCTGGTACCGGCTTCGATTTCCGGGCTTGGCGCGGCTTCGGCGTCCATGCTGGCCTTCATCATCATGGCTCCGCGGGCGTAGGGGTGCGGGTAGCCGCTGCTGTTGAGGTTCAGGTTGACCACCTTGTAGCCCTTGCCGCCGAGGGCTTCGGTGGTCAGCTGGGCGCGGGCCTTGAAGGCGTCGATGGCATCCTTGAGCAGGGCGTCTTCGCTGCTCTTGCGGGTGGCCGGGGCGATGGCGAAATCCATCCCGCCCATCTTCAGGTCCTGCAGCAGCTCGCCGGTGAGCTTGGACAGCGCCGGGAAGTTCGCGCTTTCCAGGCGCAGCTCGGCACGTTCGCGCCAGCCGGTGATCTTCTGGTTCTTGTTGTCGTAGATCGGGTAGCTGTTGCGGCTGTCCTGGCTGAGCTTGACGTCCTTGACCGCACGGGCCTTTTCCAGCGCCTTGTTCATGCTGGTGGTGATCTCGTTGGCCAGCTTGGCCGGGTCGGTGTTCTGCGCCTCGGTGTACAGGGTCACGACCATCAGGTCCCGGGCGACTTCCTTGCTGGCTTCGGCGCGCAGTGAAACCTGGTTGTAGCGAGGCTCGTCGGCCAGTGCCGCAAAGCTGGCAAACAGGCCGGTCGCGAGGACGAGGGTGGTACTGGCGCGAGACACAGTGTGCATGGGCAACTCCTTGAAATTGAGGCGTGGCGGCGGTCGATCCCGACCACGCAGACCCCATCAGACTCGCACAAACCGACGAGGTTCAAAAAGCCATCATCGAAGCCGGTGTGCCTGTGGCGCTTTGCCGCATTGCTGCAGCGCGGGGTGCAGCTTGGGTATACTCGTCACGATTCACCTGGAGCACTCATCAGGAGAGCTCATGCTCGCCCCCGTACTCATGCTGTCTGCCACACGTCAGAACCTCTGGCGCCTGACCTTCATCCGCACCCTGGTGCTGGCCGCCCAGGCCGGTTCGGTGGCGGTCGCCTACTGGACCGAACTGCTGCCACTGCCGTGGCTGGCGCTGAGCATCACCCTGGGGTTCTCCATGGTGCTGTGCGTGCTCACGGCCATCCGGCTGCGCACCTCGCTGCCGGTCACCGAGCTGGAGTATGCGGTGCAGCTGGCCTGCGACCTGCTGATCCACAGTGCGCTGCTGTATTTTTCCGGGGGCTCGACCAACCCCTTCGTGTCCTATTACCTGGTGCCCCTGGCGATTGCCGCGGTGACGCTGCCATGGCTGTATTCGCTGATTCTGTCGGGCATTGCGCTGGTGGCCTACACCCTGCTGCTGGTGCAGTACTTCCCGCTCGAAACCTTTCCCATGGCCCGCGAGAAGATGCAGATCTACGGCATGTGGCTGAGTTTTGCCCTGGCCGCCGGGGTGATCACCTTCTTTGCCGCCAAGATGGCCGAAGAGCTGCGTCGCCAGCAGCAGTTCCAGGCCCAGCGCCGCGAGGAAGGCCTGCGCGACCAGCAACTGCTGGCCGTGGCCACCCAGGCCGCCGGTGCCGCCCATGAGCTGGGTACGCCGCTGGCGACCATGAGCGTGCTGATCAACGAGATGCGCCAGGACCACACCGACCCGCTGCTGCAGGAAGACCTGGAGACGCTGCAGGAGCAGGTCAAGCAGTGCAAGCACACCTTGCAGAACCTGGTGCGCGCCGCCGAGGCCAACCGGCGCATGGCGGTGCAGGAGCAGGAGGCGAGCTTCTGGCTGGACGAGGCGCTCAACCGCTGGCACCTGATGCGCCCCGAGGCCAGCTATCGCTTCCAGCGCCTGGGCCAGGGTACGGTGCCGCGCCTGGCGCCGCCGCCGGACCTGACCCAGGCCCTGCTGAACCTGTTGAACAATGCAGCCGATGCCTGCCCCAATGACCTGGAGGTGTACCTGGACTGGGACGCCGAGGACATCGTGATCAGCATTCGCGACCATGGCCCCGGCGTGCCGGTGGCGATCGCCGAGCAGATCGGCAAACCCTTCTTTACCACCAAGGGCAAGGGCTTCGGCCTTGGCCTGTTCTTGAGCAAGGCCAGCGTGACCCGTGCTGGCGGCTCGGTAAAACTCTATAGTCATGAGGAAGGCGGTACGCTCACCGAGCTGCGCCTGCCGCGTGACGCGCGAGGAGACGTGTGATGAGTGATGAAATTCAGGCTGAAGGCGAAGAGCTGCCGCACCTGCTGCTGGTGGATGACGACGCCACGTTTACCCGGGTGATGGCCCGGGCCATGAGCCGGCGCGGGTTTCGCGTGAGCACGGCGGGTTCTGCCGAAGAGGGCCTGCAGATTGCCCAGCAGGACGTGCCGGACTACGCCACGCTGGACCTGAAGATGGAGGGCGACTCCGGGCTGGTGCTGCTGCCCAAGCTGCTGGAGCTGGACCCGGAGATGCGCGTGGTGATCCTCACCGGCTATTCGAGCATTGCCACCGCGGTGGAGGCGATCAAGCGCGGCGCCTGCAATTACCTGTGCAAGCCGGCCGATGCCGACGACGTGCTGGCGGCGCTGGCGTCCGAGCACGCCGACCTGGACACGCTGGTACCGGAAAACCCGATGTCGGTGGACCGCCTGCAGTGGGAGCACATCCAGCGTGTGCTGACCGAGCATGAGGGCAATATCTCGGCCACGGCGCGGGCGCTGGGCATGCACCGGCGTACCCTGCAGCGCAAATTGCAGAAGCGCCCGGTTCGGCGCTGAACCTCAGGGCCTCTTCGCCGGCAAGGCCGGCGAAGAGGCTGCATGGCAGCCCCAAGGTTGACGTATGATTAGCTCCCTAACGACGCCGACGGGACCACCTGCATGCTCGCCCTTTTTCTCCAGACCCTGAACATCACCGCGCCGGTGTTCGCGATGATGTTCATGGGCGTGCTGCTGCGCCGCATCAACGCCATCAACGACAGCTTCATCCAGACCGCCTCGGCCCTGGTGTTCAACGTGAGCATGCCGGCGCTGCTGTTTCTGGGCATCTACCACGCCGATCTCGAGGCGGCGGTCCAGCCCTCGCTGCTGCTCTACTTCACTGTCGCCACCCTGGGCAGCTTCGGCCTGGCCTGGCTGATCGCGATCTGGCGCTGCCCCCGTGAAGATCGCGGCATCTACGCCCAGGGCGGCTTTCGCGGCAACAATGCGGTCATCGGCCTGGCGCTGGCCGGGAGCATGTACGGCGATCATGGTATCTCCATCGGCGCGGTGCTGGCCGGGCTGGTGATCCTGCTCTACAACTCGCTGTCGGCCGTGGTGCTGGCGGTGTACAGCCCGACCATCAAGTCCGACCCCTGGAGCATCCTCAAGAGCATCCTGCGCAACCCGCTGATCATCAGTGTGCTGGTGGCCGGCGTGCTGGCGTATGCCAAGGTGGGGCTGCCCAACTGGCTGCTGACCTCCGGTGACTACCTAGCGCAGATGACCCTGCCGCTGGCGCTGATCTGCATCGGCGGCACGCTGTCGATGGCCTCGTTGCACGCCAGCGGGCGCATGGCGCTGAGCGCCAGCCTGGTAAAGATGGTGTGGCTGCCGCTGCTGGCCACCTTCGGTGCCTGGTTGTGCGGCTTTCGCGGCGCGGAGCTGGGGGTGCTGTTCCTGTACATCGCCAGCCCCACCGCCGCGTCCAGCTACGTGATGGCGCGCGCGGCCAACGGCAATCACCAGCTGGCCGCCTCGATCATCGTGATTACCACGCTGATGGCCGCAGTTACGACGAATATCGGCATATTTATCTTGCAGTGGGGCGGCTGGATCTAGATCCTGTCGCCCACACTCAAAATAACGGCCTCCCTGCCTGAGGACACTTCATGCAAGACCAGATCACGCCCGAGCGTTTGCATCGCGGCCTGAAGAACCGTCACATCCAGTTGATCGCGCTGGGCGGCGCCATCGGCACCGGGTTGTTCCTGGGCATCGCCCAGACCATCCAGATGGCAGGCCCTGCCGTGCTGCTGGGCTACGCCATCGCCGGCCTGATGGCCTTTTTCATCATGCGCCAGCTGGGTGAGATGGTGGTCGAGGAACCGGTGGCGGGCAGCTTCAGCCACTTTGCGCACCGCTACTGGAACGAGTTCGCCGGCTTCGTCTCGGGCTGGAACTACTGGGTGGTCTATGTGCTGGTGGGCATGGCCGAGCTGACGGCGGTGGGTATCTACGTGCAGTACTGGTGGCCGGACTTCCCCACCTGGGCCACTGCAGCGATCTTCTTCGTGGCGATCAACCTGATCAACCTCACCCAGGTCAAGGTGTACGGCGAGCTGGAGTTCTGGTTCGCGCTGGTCAAGGTGATCGCCATCGTCAGCATGATCGGCTTCGGCGCCTGGCTGCTGGCCAGCGGCAGCGGCGGGCCGGATGCCAGCGTGGCCAACCTGTGGCAGTACGGCGGGTTCTTCCCCAATGGCATCACCGGGCTGGTGATGGCGATGGCGGTGATCATGTTCTCCTTCGGCGGGCTGGAGCTGGTCGGCATCACCGCGGCCGAGGCGGACAACCCGCGCTACAGCATTCCACGCGCGACCAACCAGGTGGTGTACCGCATCCTGATCTTCTACATCGGCGCACTGGCGGTGCTGCTGTCGCTGTACCCCTGGCAGAAGGTGGTGCAGGGCGGCAGCCCGTTCGTGATGATCTTCCACAACCTGGACAGCAACCTGGTGGCCACCATTCTCAACGTGGTGGTGCTGACTGCCGCGCTGTCGGTGTACAACAGCTGCGTGTACTGCAACAGCCGCATGCTGTTCGGCCTGGCCAGCCAGGGTGATGCGCCGCGCGCACTGCTCAAGATCAACCGTCGTGGCGTGCCGCTGGCGGCGCTGGGCGTATCGGCGGTGGCCACCGGCCTGTGCGTGCTGATCAACTACCTGATGCCGGGCGAAGCCTTCGGCCTGCTGATGGCGCTGGCGGTGTCGGCACTGGTGATCAACTGGGCGAGCATCAGCATCACCCACCTGAAGTTTCGCAAGGCCAAGATCGCTGCCGGCGAGTCGACCTTCTACAAGAGCTGGGGGCACCCGGTCACCAACTACCTGTGCCTGGCGTTCATCGTGCTGATTCTGGTGGTGATGTACCTGACCCCGCCGATCCGCATCTCGGTACTGCTGATTCCGGCCTGGATCGCCACCCTGGGCGTGGCGTTCTGGCTCAAGAAGAAGGGGCAGAAGGCCGCCGCCGTCGCCGGCTGACGGCCCTGCGGGGTGATCGGTCAGCCCTGCTGGTAGCTGTCGATCACTTCCTGGGCGGCGCGAAACGCATCGATCGCCGCCGGTACGCCGGCGTACACGGCGCAATGCAGCAACGCCTCGCGAATCTCTTCCACCGTACAGCCGTTGTTCAGGGCGCCACGCACGTGGCCCTTGAGCTCCTGCGGGCACTTGAGCGCGGTCAGCGCCGCCAGGGTGATCAGGCTGCGGGTTTTCAGCGGCAGGCCCTCGCGGCTCCACACGCTGCCCCAGGCGTGCTCGTTGACGAACGCCTGCAGCGGCTCGGTGAACTCGGTGGCATTGCCCAGTGCACGGTCCACGAATGCATCGCCCATGACCTGGCGGCGAACCTGTTCGCCGGTTTTGTTGCTCTCGCCCATGTTGTTTTCCTTACTGTTGGCGGCGCCAGGCGCGCACGGTGGTGTACATCAGCACCACCGCCAGCGTCGGCAGGACATAAAGCAGCATCAGCTGCTCCAGACGGTTGGCCAGCGGCATGCCGGTGGTGAAGGCCACCACGTGCAGACCATAGGCCAGGTAAAGACACAGGAACACCAGACCTTCGGCGCGGGTGACGCGGTAGCCGGAATAGAACACCGGCAGGGTCAGCACGGCCACGCCGAGCATCACCGGCAGGTCGAAGGCCAGCGCGTTGGGCGAGATCGACAGCGGCACCGGGGCCACCAGCGCGGTCAGCCCGAGCACCGCCAGCAGGTTGAACAGGTTGCTGCCGATCACGTTGCCCACGGCGATTTCACGCTCGCCGCGCAAGGCGGCGATCAGCGAGGTGGCCAGCTCCGGCAGCGAGGTGCATACCGCCACCACGGTCAGGCCGATCACCCGCTCCGACAGGCCCAGGTCGACGGCCACTTCCACTGCTGCCTCCAGCAACAGGTGCCCGGCCAGGCTCAGCAGGCCCAGGCCGGTGAGCATCAGTGCCAGGGTGCCGAACCAGAAGCCGACGCCACGCTGCGGCCGCGGGCCGGGGGCGGGGTAGGTGCGTGCGTGGTGGCGTGACTGGTGCCACAGGATGGCCAGGTAGGCAACCAGCCCGAGCAGCAGCAGGGCGCCTTCGAGGCGGCCGATGCGTTCGTCCAGGGCCAGCAGGTACACCAGCAGGCTGGCGCCGATCATCAGCGGGATATCCAGGCGTACCAGTTGCCGCGAAACGCGCAGGGGGATGATCAGGGCGGCCAGGCCCAGGGTGACCAGCACGTTGAAGATGTTGCTGCCGATCACGCTGCCCACCGCCACGTCGGGTGCGCCGGTGTAGGCCGCCTGCAGGCTCACGGTCAGTTGCGGGGCGCTGCTGCCGAAGGCCACCAGGCTCAGGCCGATGATCAGCGGACGCACCTGCAGGCTGGCGGCCAGGCGCAGGGCGGCGCGCACCAGCAGTTCGGCGCCGGTGATCAGCAGCAGCAGGCCCAGGGCCAGTTGCAGCAGGCTGAAGGTGGGTAAAGCGGCCAGGTCGAAAATGGTCGTGCTCCGAAGCAGGGTCAGTTGCTGAGACTTTGTACCCGTACCCGCGCGGTTCCGCTACGGAGCATGCCCAGTTGGTCGGCGGCGGCGCGTGACAGGTCGATGAGTCGACCCCGGGTATGCGGGCCGCGGTCGTTGATGCGTACCACGACGCGGCGGTCGTTGGCGAGGTTGGTGACCTGCACGCGGGTGCCGAAGGGCAGGCTGCGATGGGCGGCGGTCAGGCCGTGCTGGTCGAAGGGTTCGCCACTGGCGGTGCGTTTGCCGTGATGGCGGGAACCGTAATAGGAGGCAGTGCCGGTCTGGTCGTAACCGCGGGGGTCGAGGGTGTGGCTGGCACAGCCGGCGAGCAGGGTGAAAAGCGCGAGCAGTGCGCTGAGGGGACGCCACATGTATCCGGTTACTCCGTGGTGTGGCCTTCGCCGGCAACGCCGGCTCCTGCAGGGATTGGTGCGTCCTTGTAGGAGCCGGCGTTGCCGGCGAATGCAGGCGACGCGGTTCAGCCTTCGAGCTTGCTCTTGAGCAATTGGTTCACCTGTTGCGGGTTGGCCTTGCCCTTGGACGCCTTCATCGCCTGGCCGACGAAGAAGCCGAACATCTTGCCGCGCTTGGCCTCGTCCGCCGCGCGGTACTGCTCGACCTGCTCGGCGTTGGCCGCCAGCACTTCGTCCAGCACCTTCTCGATCGCGCCGGTGTCGGTCACCTGTTTCAGGCCTTCGGCCTCGATGATCTGGTCGGCATCGCCTTCACCGGCGGCCATCTTCTCGAACACCACCTTGGCGATCTTGCCGCTGATGGTGTTGTCCAGAATGCGCTGCAGCATGCCGCCCAGTTGCGCGGCGCTGACCGGCGCCTGGTCGATCTCCAGGCCCAGCTTGTTCAGCAGGCTGCCCAGCTCGACCATGACCCAGTTGGCCGCCAGCTTGGCATCGCCACACACACCGACCACCTGCTCGAAGTAGTCGGCCTGCTCGCGGCTGGAGGCCAGCACGTTGGCGTCGTAGGCCGACAGGCCGAACTGGCTCTGGAAGCGCTCGCGCTTCTGCGGCGGCAGTTCGGGCAGGGTGGCGCGGATGGCGTCGAGGAACGCCGGTTCGATGACCACCGGCAGCAGATCCGGGTCGGGGAAGTAACGGTAGTCGTTGGCCTCCTCCTTGCTGCGCATGGAGCGGGTCTCGTCCTTGTTCGGGTCGTACAGGCGGGTTTCCTGGATCACCCGGCCGCCATCCTCGATCAGTTCGATCTGGCGCTGCACCTCGGTGTTGATCGCCTTCTCGATGAAGCGGAACGAGTTGACGTTCTTGATCTCGCAGCGGGTGCCGAACTCGACCTGGCCCTTGGGCCGGATCGACACGTTGCAGTCGCAGCGCAGCGAGCCCTCGGCCATGTTGCCGTCGCAGATGCCCAGGTAGCGCACCAAGGCGTGGATCGCCTTGACGTAGGCCACGGCTTCCTTGGCGCTGCGCATTTCCGGCTCGGAGACGATTTCCAGCAGCGGCGTGCCGGCGCGGTTCAGGTCGATGCCGGTGGCGCCGCTGAAGTCTTCGTGCAGGCTCTTGCCGGCGTCTTCCTCCAGGTGCGCGCGGGTGATGCCGATGCGCTTGACGGTGCCGTCTTCAAGGGCGATGTCCAGGTAGCCCTTGCCGACGATCGGCAGCTCCATCTGGCTGATCTGGTAGCCCTTGGGCAGGTCGGGGTAGAAGTAGTTCTTGCGCGCGAACACGTTGTGCTCGCCGATTTCGGCGTCGATCGCCAGGCCGAACATGCAGGCCATGCGCACGGCTTCTTCGTTGAGCACCGGCAGTACGCCGGGCATGCCCAGGTCGATCAGGCTGGCCTGGGTGTTCGGCTCGGAGCCGAACGTGGTGGCGCTGCCGGAGAAAATCTTCGACTGGGTGGCGAGCTGGGTATGAATTTCCAGCCCGATCACAACTTCCCATTGCATGTGTCTGTCCCTCAGAAGCCGGTAGGTGCGCGGGTGTGCCAATCAGTCACTTGCTGATAGCGGTGCGCGACGTTGAGCAGGCGGCCTTCCTGGAAATACGGGGCCAGCAGTTGCACGCCGACCGGCAGGCCGTCGACAAAACCGGCCGGCATCGACAGGCCTGGCAGGCCGGCGAGGTTGGCGGTGATGGTGTAGACGTCTTCCAGGTAGGCGGCGACCGGGTCGCTGTTCTTGGCGCCAAGCTTCCAGGCCGGGTTGGGCGTGGTCGGGCCGAGAATCACGTCGACCTCTTCGAAGGCGGCCATGAAGTCGTTCTTGATCAGGCGGCGGATCTTCTGCGCCTGCAGGTAGTAGGCATCGTAGTAGCCGGCCGACAGCGCGTAGGCGCCGACCATGATGCGCCGCTGCACCTCGGGGCCGAAGCCTTCACCGCGCGAACGCTTGTACAGGTCGGTGAGGTCCTTGGGGTCTTCGCAGCGGTAGCCGAAGCGCACGCCGTCGAAACGCGAGAGGTTGGACGAGGCTTCGGCCGGGGCGATGACGTAGTACGCAGGGATCGCGTGCTGCATGTTCGGCAGGCTGATCTGCTTGACCACCGCGCCGAGCTTTTCCAGCTCCTTGACGCTGGCCTGGATCAGGTCGGCGATGCGCGGGTCCAGGCCGGCACCGAAGTACTCCTTCGGCAGGCCGATGCGCAGGCCCTGCAGCGAGGCGTTGAGCGGGGCGCTGTAGTCGGGCACCGGTTCGTCGATGCTGGTGGAGTCCTTGGCGTCGAAACCGGCCATGGCCTGCAGCAGCAGCGCGCAGTCTTCGGCGGTACGCGCCAGCGGGCCACCCTGGTCGAGGCTGGAGGCGTAGGCAATCATGCCCCAGCGCGACACGCGACCGTAGGTCGGCTTGAGGCCGGTGAGGTTGGTCAGCGCCGCCGGCTGGCGGATCGAACCGCCGGTGTCGGTGCCGGTGGTGGCCGGCAGCAGGCGCGCGGCCACGGCGGCGGCCGAACCGCCGGACGAACCGCCCGGCACGTGTTCGAGGTTCCACGGGTTCTTCACCGCGCCGTAGTGGCTGGATTCGTTGGCCGAACCCATGGCGAACTCGTCCATGTTGGTCTTGCCCAGGGTGACCATGCCGGCCTCGGCCAGCTTGCTGACCACGGTGGCGTCATACGGCGAGACGAAGTTGTCGAGCATCTTCGAGCCGCAGCTGGTGCGCACGCCCTGGGTGCAGAACAGGTCCTTGTGGGCGATGGGGGCGCCCAGCAGGGCGCCGGTTTCACCGCCAGCACGGCGGGCGTCGGCGGCACGCGCCTGGTCCAGGGCCAGGTCTTCGGTGACGCTGATGAAACTGTTGATTTGCGGGTCGAGCTGCTGGATGCGCGCCAGCAGCGTGCGGGTCAGCTCTTCGGCAGAAAAGGCTTTGTCGGCGAGTCCGCGGGCGATCTCGGCCAGGGTCAGTTGATGCATGGCAGGCTCTATTCCCTTACTCGATGACTTTAGGAACCAGGTACAGGCCGCTTTCGGTCGCCGGGGCGATGGCCTGGTAGCTGTCTCTCTGGTTACTTTCTGTTACCACGTCGGCACGCAGGCGCTGACGGGCTTCAAGGGGGTGGGCCAGTGGCTCGATGCCAGTGGTGTCGACCGCTTGCATCTGGTCGACCAAACCCAGAATACTGTTCAAGGCATCGGTAGTGCGCGGAAGATCGGCTTCATTGAGGCCCAGGCGGGCCAGGTGAGCGATCTTTTCCACGTCGCAGCGTTCAAGCGCCATGGGGATCTCCAGGGGAAAACAAAAAACGGAATTGGTCCGCGAATGAGGAACATGCTGGCAGATTTACGGTCATAAGGCCGCGATTGTGTGCTGGCTTGCTCGGAAAAACTGCCAATTTAACATATTGGCGCCTTGCCCAAAATCCCCGCCGTTGTTAGAGTTTGCCGCACTTTTTTACCCACGCGTTGCCTAGGGTCACTTTCCCATGTTCAAGAAACTGCGTGGCATGTTTTCCAGCGATCTTTCCATCGACCTGGGCACTGCCAACACCCTTATTTACGTGCGTGAGCGCGGTATCGTCCTGAATGAGCCTTCGGTTGTGGCCATTCGTACTCACGGCAACCAGAAAAGTGTCGTCGCTGTCGGCACCGAGGCCAAGCGCATGCTCGGCCGTACGCCCGGCAACATCGCTGCCATTCGTCCGATGAAGGACGGCGTGATCGCCGATTTCAGCGTCTGCGAAAAGATGCTGCAGTACTTCATCAACAAGGTTCACGAAAACAGTTTTCTGCAGCCCAGCCCTCGCGTGCTGATCTGCGTTCCGTGCAAGTCGACCCAGGTAGAGCGCCGCGCCATTCGCGAGTCGGCCCTCGGTGCCGGTGCCCGTGAAGTGTTCCTGATCGAAGAGCCAATGGCCGCCGCCATCGGTGCCGGCCTGCCGGTCGAGGAAGCCCGTGGTTCGATGGTCGTCGATATTGGTGGTGGTACCACCGAAATCGCACTGATCTCCCTCAATGGTGTGGTGTACGCCGAATCCGTGCGTGTGGGTGGCGACCGTTTCGACGAGGCCATCGTCACCTACGTGCGCCGCAACTACGGCAGCCTGATCGGCGAGTCCACCGCCGAGCGTATCAAGCAGGAAATCGGTACTGCCTACCCGGGCGGCGAAGTGCGTGAAGTCGACGTACGCGGCCGCAACCTGGCCGAAGGCGTGCCACGTGCCTTCACCCTGAACTCCAACGAAGTGCTCGAAGCCCTTCAGGAATCGCTGGCGACCATCGTGCAGGCGGTCAAGAGCGCCCTGGAGCAATCGCCACCGGAGCTGGCTTCGGACATCGCCGAGCGCGGCCTGGTGCTGACCGGTGGTGGTGCGCTGCTGCGCGACCTGGACAAGCTGCTGGCCCAGGAAACCGGCCTGCCGGTGATCGTCGCCGAAGACCCGCTGACCTGTGTCGCCCGTGGCGGCGGTCGCGCGCTGGAGATGATGGACAAACACACCATGGACCTGCTCTCCAGCGAGTGATTTGCTGACCGCCCACCCCGTCCCCCGGTTTACAGGTAGCGCCCACAGTGCTACCTGTATGTGCTGGTGGCGCGTGTGGGCGTCGTTTCCATCCATCCTGCA
Organism: Pseudomonas sp. S12(2018); assembly: GCF_024355235.1. NCBI lineage: Bacteria > Pseudomonadati > Pseudomonadota > Gammaproteobacteria > Pseudomonadales > Pseudomonadaceae > Pseudomonas > Pseudomonas sp. S12(2018). The sequence goes on along the minus strand of NZ_QLAD01000002.1, from coordinate 435,356 downwards.
AGCAGGCCGGTGCGTTGCCGTATGAATGACCCCCTGAATCTTCGAGGAGCGGCCTATTAAACCGCTTTTCGCCAAAGGCCCTTCGCTGGGCGTGCACCTGCTTGTGCTGGTTGTGCTGTCTATCGCCCTGATGGTGGTGGACGCCCGCTTTACCTTGCTCAAGCCGCTGCGCAGCCAGATGGCGCTGGTGCTGATGCCTTCCTATACCATCAGCGACTTCCCGCAACGCATGTGGCAGGGGGTGGCCAGCCAGTTCGGCAGCCGCACCGAGCTGATCGCCGAGAACGAGAAACTCAAGACCGAAGCCTTGCTGTTGCAAGGTCGCCTGCAGAAGCTGGCGGCCCTGACCGAGCAGAACGTGCGCCTGCGCGAGTTGCTCAACTCCTCGGCACTGGTCAACGAGAAGGTCGAGGTGGCCGAGCTGATCGGCGTCGACCCCAACCCCTTTACCCACCGCATCCTGATCAACAAGGGCGAACGCGACGGCGTGGTGCTGGGCCAGCCGGTGCTCGACGCCCGTGGCCTGATGGGCCAGGTGGTCGAGCTGATGCCGTACACCTCGCGGGTGCTGCTGCTCACCGACACCACCCACAGCATTCCGGTGCAGGTCAACCGCAACGGCCTGCGCGCGATTGCCAGCGGCACCGGCAATCCCGAACGCCTGGAACTGCGCCACGTGGCCGACACCGCCGACATCAAGGAAGGCGACCTGCTGGTCAGTTCCGGCCTGGGCCAGCGCTTCCCGGCCGGCTACCCGGTGGCCACGGTGCGCGAGGTGATCCACGACTCCGGGCAGCCGTTCGCCATCGTGCGGGCGGTGCCGACCGCGGCGCTCAACCGCAGCCGCTACATGCTGCTGGTGTTTTCCGACAGCCGTACCCCCGAACAGCGCGCCGCCGATGCCGCGCAGGCTCAGGAAGCGGCTGATCGCCAGGCGCAGAGCCCGATCGATGGCAGCATGCCGGCTGCCGCGCCGGGCGCACCTGCCGCACCCGCTGCGCCGGGCACGCCTGCGCCAACCCCTGCACCTGCTCCTGCCGCCGCGCCCGCTGCCCCTGCAGCCGCACCGGCCACTTCTCGGGAGAGACACTGATGAGCAGTACCCGTAGCCGCAACGGTTGGGTGGTCTGGTTGACCTTCCTGATCGGCCTGCTGCTGAGCGTGTGGCCCACGCTGCCGTTCATGGAGATTTTCCGTCCCCTGTGGCTGGCCCTGCTGCTGGCCTTCTGGACGCTGCACCTGCCGCACAAGGTCGGCATGACCACCGCATTCGTGCTGGGGCTTGCCGAGGACGTGCTGTACGGCACGCTGCTGGGGCAGAACGCCCTGGTGCTGGTGCTTATCACCTTCCTGGTGCTGTCGCTGCAGCAGCGCCTGCGCATGTTCCCCATGTGGCAGCAGAGCCTGGTGATTCTGGTGATCTTCGGCCTGGCCCAGCTGGTTCAGCTGTGGCTCAGCGCCCTGACCGGCAACCGCCAGCCGACCCTGGCGCTGGTGTGGCCGGCGGTGATCAGTGCGCTGCTGTGGCCCTGGATCAGCTTCGCCTTGCGCGGCCTGCGCCGACGCCTGAGTATCAACTGATTCGCGTTGCCCACCGACGCTGACACGGAGACGTCACATGACCCCGCTGTACCTGGCCTCTGGTTCGCCACGCCGACGTGAGCTGCTCTCCCAGATCGGCGTGCCGTTCACCCCGGTGGCCGCCAGCATCGATGAAACCCCTCTGGATGCCGAACCGGCTGACGCCTATGTCGAGCGCCTGGCGCGCGAGAAGGCGGCTGCCGGCCTGGCGGTGTTGCGCGCCAGCGGCGTGGAAGGGCACCTGGCGGTACTGGGCGCCGACACTGCGGTGGTGCTCGACGGGCAGATCCTCGGCAAGCCGCAGGGGCAGGCCGACGCCCTGGCCATGCTGGCCGCATTGTCCGGACGCGAGCACGACGTGCTGACGGCAGTGGCGGTGACCGATGGCGAGCGCTGCCTGAGCGTGAACGTTGCCAGCCGCGTCAGCCTGCGCCCCATCAGCCCCGAACAGGCCCTGGCCTACTGGGCCAGCGGCGAGCCGCAGGACAAGGCCGGCAGCTACGCGATCCAGGGCCTGGCGGCAATTTTCGTCAAGGCGCTGCAGGGCAGCTACTCGGCGGTGGTCGGCTTGCCGTTGAGCGAAACCGCCGAGCTGCTGGAGCAATTTGCCATTCCCTGCTGGCAAGGCCTGCCGCCCCGTTGAGCGAGGAACTGCCCGTACCCCTTTAATTGCTCGCCAGCGACCGCCGGGCAATCCATCATTAGCTGAAGACCTTTGACGAGAGCCTGCCATGAGTGAAGAGATTCTGATCAATATCACGCCGATGGAATCACGCGTGGCGGTGGTGGAGAACGGTGTTCTTCAGGAGGTGCACGTCGAGCGCACCCAGCGGCGGGGCATCGTCGGCAACATCTACAAGGGCAAGGTGGTGCGGGTGCTGCCCGGCATGCAGGCGGCGTTCGTCGACATCGGCCTGGAGCGCGCGGCGTTCATCCACGCCTCGGAAATCTCCCAGCGCGAAGGCGCCAGTGTCGAGACCATCAGTGCCCTGGTGCACGAAGGCCAGAGCCTGGTGGTGCAGGTGACCAAGGACCCGATCGGCTCCAAGGGCGCACGCCTGACTACCCAGCTGTCGATCCCGTCGCGCTATCTGGTGTACATGCCGCGTACCAGCCATGTGGGCATCTCGCTGAAGATCGAGGACGAAGGCGAACGCGAGCGGCTCAAGCAGGTGGTCACCGACTGCATCGCCCAGGAAAACATCCAGGACGCCGGCGGGTTCATCCTGCGCACCGCGGCCGAGGGCGCCGGCGCCGACGAGATCGTCATGGACATCCGCTACCTGCGTCGCTTGTGGGACCAGATCGGCGCCCAGATCAAGACCGTTGGCGCACCCACCGAAATCTACGAAGACCTGGGCCTGGCCCTGCGTACCCTGCGCGACCTGGTCAACCCCAAGATCGAGAAGATCCGCATCGATTCGCGGGAAACCTTCCAGAAGACCACGCAGTTCGTCGCCGAGCTGATGCCGGAAATCGCCGACCGCCTGGAGCACTACCCGGGGGAGCGGCCGATCTTCGACCTGTATGGCGTCGAGGACGAGATCCAGCGCGCCCTGGAGCGCAAGGTGCCGCTCAAGTCCGGCGGCTACCTGGTGGTCGACCCGGCCGAGGCGATGACCACCATCGACGTCAACACCGGGGCCTTCGTCGGCCACCGCAACCTCGAAGAGACCATCTTCAAGACCAACCTGGAGGCTGCCACGGCGATTGCCCGCCAGCTGCGCCTGCGCAACATCGGCGGCATCATCATCATCGACTTCATCGACATGGAAGACGAAGAACACCAGCGCCAGGTGCTGCGTACCCTGGAAAAACAGCTGGAACGTGATCACGCCAAGACCAACATCATCGGCATCACCGAGCTGGGGCTGGTGCAGATGACCCGCAAGCGCACCCGCGAAAGCCTTGAACAGGTGCTGTGCGAACCATGCGCCAGTTGCCAGGGCCGCGGCAAGCTGAAGACCCCTGAGACCATCTGTTACGAAATTTTCCGCGAGATCCTGCGCGAGGCCCGCGCCTACCAGGCCGAAGGCTACCGGGTGCTGGCCAACCAGAAGGTGGTGGACCGCCTGCTCGACGAGGAATCGGGCAACGTGGCGGAGCTGGAGGCATTCATCGGGCGAACCATCCGCTTCCAGGTGGAGTCCATGTATTCCCAGGAACAATACGATGTGGTGCTGCTCTGACTCGCGTTGAAACCTACCCTGCGCTGGAAAACTGCGCGTACCGGGCCATAGTTAACGGACCACACGGGGAGCCCTTGCCATGGAGCGTCTGATCCGCGTTCTGGGCATCTTGACCCGTTGGGGGCTTGGCCTGTGCGCCTTGCTTGCCGTGCTGGTGGCGTTGTACGTCAGCCTTGGCCGCGAGCTGGTGCCACTGGTTGCCGAGTACCGCGCCGAGGTGGAGCAGAAGGCCGAGGCCGCACTGGGCATGCCGGTGCATATCGGTGCCCTGGAAGGCCGCTGGAGCGGTCTTGCGCCGGTGTTGCGCGTACGCGACGTACAGCTGGGCGAAGGCGCCGGCGCCTTGCGCCTGGACGAGGTCAAGGTGGTGCCCGACCTGTGGGCCAGCCTGATGCAGCGTCAGGTCCGCCTGGCCCAGGTCGAACTGGGCGGCCTGCAACTGAACCTGCACGAAGATGAAAACGGTCACTGGAGCCTCAAGGGGCTGCCGGTGCAGGACGATCAGCCACTGGATGTACAGCAGTTGCTCGAACGCAGCCAGGTGGTGGCGAAGGTGTCGGTGCTCGACAGCCAGGTTACCCTGGAGCCGTTCGCGCATGAGCCGATGACCCTGACCTATGTGAGCCTCGGGCTGCAGACCGGCAGCGTGCGCCAGCGCCTGGATGCGCGCCTGACCCTGCCCGACGGCCAGCCGATGAGCCTGAGCCTGCGCAGCCGCGTGCGCGCCGACCAGTGGCGCGACGGTGCGGTGGATGCCTACCTCAGCCTGCCACAGAGCGACTGGGCCAAATGGGTGCCGGCGCGGCTGCTGGGCCCGTACACGGCCAGCGAACTGCGTGCCGGTGGCGAGGCCTGGGTAGGGTGGGGCAAAGGCCAGTTGCAGACCGCGACGCTGCGCCTCAACGCGCCCCAGCTCAAGGGTGCGCATGCCGGTCGCAAGGCGGTAAAGGTCGAGAACCTGGCGCTCAATGCCTGGTTCAGGCGTAGCGACAAGGGCTTTGACGTGGTGCTCGATTCCCTCGCCATGAGCCTGGGCGACACCCGCTGGGAATCCCACGTTCAACTCAGGCAGAGCGCCGCCACCGAGCCGGCCGATGAAGTGTGGGCGATCCAGGCCGACCGCCTCGATTTGACCCCGCTGACCCCACTGATCCAGGCGCTCGCGCCGCTGCCGGAGGCGGGCATGGCCGTGGTCGAGGGCCTCAAGGTCACCGGCGGCCTGCGCAATGTGCGCCTGGACGTGCGGCCCAGGGCCGAAGGCGATCAGCGCCTGAGCTTTGCAGCCAACCTGGACCGCGTCGGCTTCAATGCCTACCACGGCGCCCCCGCTGCCGGGAATGTCAGCGGCAGCATCAGCGGCGACCTGGGCCAGGGCGAGCTGCGCCTGGACACCGACAAGTTCATGCTGCACCTGACGCCGATCTTCGCCGACCCCTGGCATTACCTGAAGGCCAATGCACGCCTGACCTGGCGACTGGACTCCGAGGGTTTCACCCTGGTTGCGCCGTACCTTAAGGTGCTGGGTGACGAGGGCAGGATTGCCGGCGACTTCCTGATCCGGCTGCTGTTCGACGATGCACGCGAAGACTACATGGACCTGCGTGTGGGCCTGGTCGACGGCGATGGCCGCTACACCGCCAAGTACCTGCCCGAAGTGCTCAGCCCTGCGCTGGACCACTGGTTGCGCACCGCAATCCTCAAGGGCGCGGTGGATGAAGGCTACTTCCAGTACCAGGGCTCGCTGCACCACGGCGCGACCCCCGAGTCGCGCAGCATCAGCCTGTTCTTCAAGGTGCATGACGCCGAGCTGGACTTCCAGCCCGGCTGGCCCCACGTGAGCAAGGTCGATGGCGACGTGTTCATCGAGGACACCGGTGTGCGGGTCAAGGCGCGCAGCGGCCAGTTGCTCGGCACCCGGGTGCGCAATGTGGACGTGAACATTCCCCATGTGAACGAAGGCGAGCATACCCACCTGTACCTGGACGGAGAGTTCGACGGGCGCCTGGCCGACGGGGTGAAGATCCTGCAGGACGCGCCGATCGGTACCGGCCCGACCTTCGCCGGCTGGGAAGGCGAGGGCCCGCTGCAGGGCAAGCTCAAGCTTGATATCCCCCTGGAGCACGGCCAGCAGCCCAAGGTACTGGTGGACTTCAGCACCGAACAGGCGCGCCTGAAGCTGAGTGAACCGCCGCTGGAGCTGAGCCAGTTGAACGGCACTTTCCGCTTCGACTTCGACAAGGGGCTCAGCGGCCAGAACATCACCGCGCGCGCCTTCGACAAGCCCATCAGCGCACAGATCTTTGCCGAGGGGCAGCCTGGGCAACTGCAGACCCGTATCGCCGCCAAGGGCCAGATCGCCTTGAAGGCGCTGACCGACTGGCTGAAATTCACCCAGCCCTTGCCAGCCTCCGGAGAAATCCCCTACCAGTTGCAGGTCAGTGTCGGTAGCCGCGAAAACCAGCTGAGCATCGACTCTACCCTCAAGGGCCTGAAAGTGGACCTGCCGGCGCCGTTCGGCAAGGCGGTCAGCGAAACCCGGGCCACGCAGTTCAAGATGAACCTGCAAGGGCCGCAACAGCGCTTCGATGTGGCCTACGCCGACGTCGCCAGGCTGGCCTATGCCGCGCCTGCCGGCAAGCTCGGCCAGGGGCGCGGTGAGCTGCTGCTGGGCAACGGCACGGCGCAACTGCCGGCCGGTCAGGGCCTGCGGGTGCGTGGCCGGCTCGCGCAGCTGGACATTGAGCCCTGGCAGAAGCAGTTCGAGCAGATGGCCGGTGACGATCCGGGCGGCAATGCCCGGCAGGTGCTCAACAGCGTGGACGTGAGCATCGGCCAGCTCAAGGGCTTTGGCCAGACCCTCAACCAGGCAGTGGTACGCCTGGACCGCGGGAGCAACTTCTGGAACCTGCGCCTGGACAGCAAGGAGGTCATCGGCACGGCCCGCCTGCCCGATGCCAAGGGCGCCCCGATCGTGATCAACCTGCCGACCCTCCACCTGCCGCCGTCCGACCCGGCCGACGCCAGCGCAGTGGACGGACCGGACCCGCTGGCCGATGTCGACCCGCGCAAGATCCCGGCGATCGACCTGAGCATCGGCAGGCTGTTCCTTGGCGATGATCTGCTCGGCAGCGTCGCGCTGAAAACCCGTCCCACCTCCAAGGGCGTGGCCCTGAACGACCTGGACCTGAACCTCAAGGGCCTGGCGATCGATGGCACCGCCACCTGGGAAGGCACGCCGGGGCGCAGCGACAGCTGGTACAAGGGGCGCCTGGAAGGCAAGAACCTGGCCGATGTGCTGACCGCCTGGGGCTTCGCGCCGACGGTGACCAGCCGAGACTTCCGCCTGGACGTGGACGGACGCTGGCAGGGGTCGCCGGCCTGGGTCAGCCTCAAGCACTTCTCCGGCAACCTCGATGCCTTGCTGCGCAAGGGGCAGTTCGTCGAAGTGGAAGGCGGGGCGCAGGCGTTGCGCGTGTTCGGTCTGCTCAATTTCAACTCGATCGGCCGGCGCCTGCGCCTGGACTTCTCCGACCTGCTCGACAAGGGCCTGAGCTACGACCGGGTCAAGGGCCTGCTGGTGGCAAGCGAGGGGGTGTATGTGACGCGCGAGCCGATCACCCTGACCGGCCCGTCCAGCAACCTCGAGCTCGATGGCACCCTGGACATGGTTCGGGACCGGGTCGATGCGACCTTGCAGGTGACCTTGCCGGTGACCAACAACCTGCCCCTGGCGGCGCTGATCGTGGGCGCGCCAGCGGTGGGCGGGGCGCTGTTCCTGGTGGACCGGCTGCTGGGGGATCGGGTGGCGCGCTATGCCAGTGTGCATTACCGCGTCGAGGGCCCGTGGAAAGAGCCTAAGATTAGCTTTATCAAACCTTTCGAGAAGTCGCGCTAGAACATGGACATGACGTCAGCGGTTATTCAGATGGTCAGCCAGGACGATGTGCCGGGCAACCTGGCGCGGGCCCGTGCCCTGCTGGAGCGGGCTGCCGAAGGGGGCGCGCGGCTGGCGGTGCTGCCGGAAAACTTCGCTGCCATGGGCCGGCGCGACAGCGCCGCCATCGGCCGGGCCGAGGCGCTGGGGGAGGGGCCGATCCTGCCATGGTTGAAACAGGCGGCCCGCGACCTCAGGTTATGGATTGTAGCGGGCACCTTGCCGCTGCCGCCGCTCGACCGGCCCGAGGCCAAAGCCCATGCCTGCTCCCTGCTGGTCGACGAGCACGGCGAGCAGGTGGCCCGCTACGACAAATTGCATCTGTTCGATGTGGATGTGGCCGACAACCGTGGGCGCTACCGCGAGTCGGACGATTATGCCCACGGCGCGCGGGTGGTGGTGGCCGATACCCCGGTGGGGCGCCTGGGCCTGAGCGTGTGCTACGACCTGCGCTTTCCCGAGCTGTACAGCGCGCTGCGTGCGGCCGGAGCCGAACTGATCAGTGCACCGGCAGCCTTTACTGCAGTAACCGGTGCGGCCCATTGGGACGTGCTGATTCGCGCCAGGGCCATAGAGACACAGTGTTACGTATTGGCGGCCGCCCAGGGCGGCACGCACCCGGGGCCACGGGAAACCCATGGCCATGCCGCCATCGTCGACCCCTGGGGGCGTATCGTTGCCCAGCAGGCCAGCGGTGAAGCGGTGCTGCTGGCGCCCCGCGACAGCAGCGAACAGGCGTCCATTCGGGCGCGGATGCCGGTGGCCTCGCACCGGCGCTTTTTTTCGCAGGACGCATTGCGGCCTGCGCACACCTCGGAGTGACTATGAGCGAGTTGTTATCCACTGTCAGCGATCACCTGCTGGCGCCGGGCGGCCTGACCCTCGACAGCCTGCAATCGGTGCTGGGCGAGTTGGCCGGGCCGGGAATCGACGCCGCCGACCTGTACTTCCAGGGCCAGATTTCAGAGTCCTGGGCGCTTGAAGACGGCATCGTCAAGGAAGGCAGCTTCAACCTCGACCAGGGGGTCGGGGTACGCGCCCAGTCTGGTGAAAAGACCGGCTTTGCCTACAGCAACGCGATCAACCTCGAAGCCCTGACTTCCGCTGCACGCGCCGCGCGCTCCATTTCCCGCGCCGGTCAGAATGGCAGCGTGCAGGCCTTCAAGAGCCAGGACGTGACCGCGCTGTATGCGCCGGGCAACCCGCTGGATGTGCTCAGCCGCGCCGAGAAGGTCGAGCTGCTCAAGCGTGTCGACGTGGCCACGCGTGCCCTGGACCCGCGTATCCAGCAGGTCAGCGTTAGCATGGCCGGGGTGTGGGAGCGCATTCTGGTGGCCGCTGCCGATGGCAGCCTGGCGGCCGACGTGCGGCCGCTGGTGCGCTTCAACGTCAGTGTGATCGTCGAGCAGAATGGCCGTCGCGAACGTGGCGGGCATGGCGGCGGCGGGCGCACCGACTACCGCTACTTCACCGACGAGCGGGTGATGGGTTTTGCCCGCGAGGCGCTGCGCCAGGCACTGGTCAATCTCGAGGCCATTCCGGCACCGGCCGGCACCTTGCCGGTGGTGATGGGCGCCGGGTGGTCCGGTGTGCTGCTGCACGAGGCGGTCGGGCATGGCCTGGAGGGCGATTTCAACCGCAAGGGCAGCTCGGCCTACAGTGGCCACCTGGGCGAGAAGGTCGCGTCCAGCCTGTGCACCATCGTCGACGACGGCACCCTCGAAGGGCGCCGCGGTTCGTTGAGCGTGGATGACGAAGGCACCCCGACCGAATGCACCACACTGATCGAGAACGGCATTCTCAAGGGCTACATGCAGGACAAGCTCAATGCCCGCCTGATGGGCATGGCAGTCACCGGCAACGGGCGGCGCGAGTCGTATGCGCACCTGCCGATGCCACGCATGACCAACACCTACATGCGCGCCGGCGAAAGCGACCCGGCGGAGATCATCGCCTCGGTCAAGCGTGGCATCTACTGCGCCAACCTCGGCGGTGGCCAGGTGGACATCACCAGCGGCAAGTTCGTGTTCTCCACCAGCGAGGCTTACCTGATCGAAGACGGCAAGATCACCGCGCCGGTCAAGGGTGCGACGCTGATCGGCAACGGCCCCGAGGCCATGAGCCGGGTGTCGATGGTCGGCAACGACCTGTCGCTGGACAGTGGTGTGGGTACCTGTGGCAAGGATGGGCAGTCGGTGCCGGTGGGCGTTGGCCAGCCGACCCTGAAGATCGATGCGATCACCGTGGGTGGCACGGGCGCATGAGCATGAAACCGGGCGGGCAGGGTGCCTGCCCGGTGGCGAGAATCAGCGCAGGCCGCGCTGGATTTCGTCGAGGTCGCGGATGTACTTGAAGATCTTGCGGCTGGCGGTGGGCGCCTTGTTGCGCGCCAGCTCGTGCTGGGCCTGGCGGATCAGCGAGCGCAGCTGCTGGCGATCGGCGTCCGGGTATTCCTGGACGAACTTCTCCAGTACGTCGTCGGTGCCGCCGATCAGCCGGTCGCGCCAGCGTTCGAGGTTGTGGAAGCGTTCGTTGTACTGGCGCGAAGAGGCGTCGAGCTGGTCGAGCAGCGCGAGGATCGCGTCGATGTCCTGGTCGCGCATCAGCTTGCCGATGAACGACTTGTGACGGCGCTTGGCTTCGTTCGCGGTGTGCCGCTTGTGCTCTTCCAGGGCCGCGCGCAGTTCGTCGGTCAAGGGCAGTTTGGCCAGGATATCGGGCTTGAGCGTGGTAAGGCGCTCGCCCATATCAACCAGCGCCTGCATCTCGCGCTTGATTTGGGTTTTGCTTTTTTCGCCGTCGAAGGCGGTGTCGTAAGAATCAACCATGGGGGCAGTCCGCTGAGAATCGCCGCCATGATAACCAGTCGGGGGCCGCTTGTCCGGTCCGGTCGTAGATTGACCCGAGCCGAACGCAGAATTTGAGTGGAGAAAACCATGAGTGCAGTCCAGAGCGTAGGTCCGCAGGCCCTGCCGGCGTTGCAGGAACAGGTCGAACAGATCATCGCCGAAGCCCGGCGCCAGGGCGCCAGCGCCTGCGAAGTGGCCGTATCGCTGGAGCAGGGGTTGTCGACCTCGGTGCGCCAGCGCGAGGTGGAGACGGTGGAGTTCAACCGCGACCAGGGCTTCGGCATCACCCTGTATGTGGGCCAGCGCAAGGGCTCGGCAAGCACCTCGGCCAGTGGCAGCGATGCCATTCGCGAGACCGTGGCGGCGGCCCTGGCCATTGCCAAGCACACCTCCGAGGACGAATGCTCGGGCCTGGCCGACCCGGCCCTGATGGCCCGTGACCTGCAGGATTTCGACCTCTATCACGCCTGGGACATCACCCCCGAGCAGGCCATCGAAAAGGCCCTGGCCTGCGAAGCCGCGGCGTTCGACACCGATGCCCGCATCAAGAACGCCGATGGCACCACACTCAGCACCCACCAGGGATGCCGGGTGTACGGCAACAGCCACGGCTTCATCGGTGGCTACGCCTCCACCCGCCACAGCCTGAGCTGCGTGATGATCGCCGAAGGTGATGGGCAGATGCAGCGTGACTACTGGTATGACGTGAACCGCCAGGGCGAGCTGCTGGCCGATCCGCAGAGTATCGGACGTCGCGCTGCGCAGCGTGCGGCGGCGCGCCTGGGCGCACGTCCGGTGCCGACCTGCGAGGTACCGGTGCTGTTCTCGGCGGAGCTTGCCGGCGGGTTGTTCGGCAGTTTCCTGTCGGCGATTTCCGGCGGTAACCTGTACCGCAAGTCGTCGTTTCTGGAAGGCTGCATGGGCCAGCGCCTGTTCCCCAGCTGGCTGACCCTGGACGAGCGGCCGCACCTGCAGCGTGCCCTGGGCAGTGCCTCGTTCGATGGGGACGGCCTGGCGACCTATGCCAAGCCGTTCGTCGAAAATGGCGAGCTGGTGTCGTATGTGCTGAGCACCTATTCCGGACGCAAGCTGGGGCTGCCAAGCACCGCCAACGCCGGTGGCGTGCACAACCTGTTCGTCACGCATGGGGTCGAAGATCAGGCTGCATTGCTGCGCCGCATGGGGCGCGGGTTGCTGGTGACCGAGCTGATGGGGCATGGCTTGAACATGGTGACCGGTGACTATTCGCGCGGCGCAGCGGGGTACTGGGTGGAGAACGGCGAGATCCAGTTTGCGGTTCAGGAAGTCACGATTGCCGGCAACATGAAGGACATGTTCCAGCAGATTGTCGCTATCGGCAACGATCTTGAAACCCGTAGCAATATTCACACAGGCTCGGTGCTGATCGAGCGCATGACGGTCGCCGGCAGCTGACACCGCCGGCCTGTGCGCGGTCCCCGTAGGCGCCGGCGTTGCCGGCGAAGGGGCCACCTCAGGTTACACATCGAAGCCCGGCCCCGTGCCGGGCTTTTTGCTTTTCGCCTTTGGTCGCACTTGAACTGATTCTGATTATCACTTAATAATGACTATCATTATCTAGGCGATGATGTTCATGAGACCTGTCCTTCACGAATTGCCCTACCTCGAAAACTGGCGCTGGCTGAGCCGGCGAATTCGCTGTGCCCTCGAGCCCGACGAGCCGCGCCTGATCGAACACTACCTGGCCGAAGGTCGCTACCTGGTCTGCTGCACCGAGACCTCGGCCTGGACCGTCGCCTTGACTTCCTTCCGCCTGCTGCTCGACACCGCGTGCGACCGCATGCTGCCGTGGCATTGGCGCTGCTTGTGCCTGGACCAGGCCTGGAAGCCGCTGCTGCAGCTGCGCAAGCTCGACGGCGGCGAGCACGGCCAGCGCTGGCAGCCCTTCGCCCTGCAACTGGCGAACTGCACGCTGCTGCCTTCGATTTCTTTCGCTGAACTGATGCAAGGACTTGATGATGAGTAATACCCGTATCGAGCGTGACAGCATGGGTGAGCTGCAGGTGCCGGCCGAGGCCCTGTATGGCGCCCAGACCCAGCGCGCGGTGAACAACTTCCCGATCAGCCAGCAGCGCATGCCGACCCAGTTCATCCGGGCCCTGCTGCTGGCCAAGGCCGCCGCCGCCAAGGCCAACGTCGAGCTGGAGCAGATCAGCCAGGCACAGGGCGCTGCCATCGTCACCGCCGTGGAACAGTTGCTGGCTGGCGATTTCATGCAGCACTTCCCGGTCGACGTGTACCAGACCGGCTCCGGCACCAGCTCCAACATGAATGCCAACGAGGTGATCGCGACCCTGGCTAGCCGTGTGCTGGGCGACACGGTAAACCCCAATGACCATGTCAACTGCGGCCAGAGCAGCAACGACATCATCCCCACCACCATCCACGTGAGCGCCGCGCTGGCCCTGCAAGAACAACTGCTGCCGGCGCTCAGGCACCTGGTGCAGGTGATCGAGCACAAGGCCGAGCAGGTGCACCCGTTCATCAAGACCGGTCGCACCCACCTGATGGACGCCATGCCCGTGCGCATGAGCCAGGTGCTGGGCGGCTGGGCGGCACAGGTCAAGGCGGGCATCGGTCACCTGAACGACACCCTGCCAAGCCTGCAGGCCCTGGCCCAGGGCGGCACTGCGGTGGGCACCGGGATCAACGCCCACCCCGCGTTCGCCGCGCGCTTCAGCCAGCAACTGAGCGGCCTGACCGGGGTGCAGTTCGTGCCGGGGGAAAACCTGTTTGCCCTGATCGGCTCGCAAGACACCGCCGTGGCTGTTTCCGGCCAGCTCAAGGCCACCGCCGTGGCCCTGATGAAGATCGCCAACGACCTGCGCTGGATGAACTCCGGCCCGCTTGCCGGGCTGGGCGAGATCGAGCTTGAAGGGCTGCAGCCCGGCTCCTCGATCATGCCGGGTAAGGTCAACCCGGTGATTCCGGAAGCCACCGCCATGGTGGCCGCGCAGGTCATCGGCAACGATGCGGCCATCGCCGTGGCGGGCCAGTCGGGCAACTTCGAACTGAACGTGATGCTGCCGATAATTGCGCAGAACCTGCTGGGCAGCATCGAGCTGATGGCCAATGTGAGCCGTCTGCTGGCCGACAAGGCCATCGCCACCTTCAAGGTCAACGAACCCAAGCTCAAGGAAGCCCTGGCGCGCAACCCGATCCTGGTGACCGCGCTGAACCCGATCATCGGCTACCAGAAGGCTGCCGAAATCGCCAAGACCGCCTACAAGCAGGGGCGCCCGATCATCGAGGTTGCGCTGGAACACACCGACCTGCCGCGCAGCCAGCTGGAAGTCCTGCTCGACCCTGAAAAACTCACGGCCGGCGGTATCTGACACCGCCCACCGCTTCGGAGGTTTCTGTCATGCAGCATTGGAAACGCACCACTGAAATAGCCAACCGCCTGTTCCAACAGGGCGATCTGGTGGATGCCCGCGAGTTGTACTTGCAGGCCCTGGCCTTGGCCCAGGTGTTGTTCGAGCGCTGGCAGGACGCCGACGAGGCGGTGGCCGCCTGTGTGATTTCGCACCACAACCTGGCCGACCTGCATTTGCGCCTCAAGCAGCCGCAGGAGAGCGCCGAGTACCTGTGCGCCATCCACCAGCGCCTGTTGCAGGCCAGCCAGGATCAGCGCCTTTCGCCGTTGCTGCGCGATGCGGCGCTGCGCCAGAGCAGCAAGACCTACACCGAACTGCTCAATTTCATCAGCGAGTATGGCCAGTACCCCCGTACCGAACGCCTGCTCTACCGCCAGGGGGCGCAGCCGGCGCTGTTTGCCGGCCAGGAACAACTACAGCCCCCAGCCCTTCATTATGGAACCCACTGATATGCCGCATACCTTGCCTGCATTGCCGTACGCCTACGATGCGCTGGAACCGCACATCGACACCCAGACCATGCAGATTCACCACAGCAAGCACCACCAGACCTACATCAACAACCTCAATGCCGCCATCGAGGGCACCGAATACGCCGAGTGGCCGATCGAGCAGCTGGTCGCCAGCGTCAAGAGCCTGCCGCAGAATCTGCAGGCCGCAGTGATCAACCAGGGTGGCGGGCACGCCAACCACAGTCTGTTCTGGACGGTGATGGCGCCCGGCGGCGGCGGTCAGCCCCACGGCGCGGTGGGCGAGGCGATCGATGACCAGCTGGGCGGTTTCGAGGCATTCAAGGATGCGTTCACCAAGGCTGCGCTGACCCGCTTCGGCAGTGGCTGGGCGTGGCTGAGCGTAACGCCGCAGAAAACCCTGGTGGTAGAGAGCAGCGGCAACCAGGACAGCCCGCTGATGAATGGCAATACGCCCATTCTTGGCCTGGACGTGTGGGAGCATGCCTACTACCTGCTGTACCAGAACCGTCGCCCCGAATACATCGGCGCCTTCTACAACGTGATCAACTGGTCCGAAGTAGAGCGTCGCTACGTTGCTGCCCTGGTGTGAGTCCTAGCGGCATGCGCTCGGAGGTGATGGCCATTGGCGGTGTGCGCCTGTTCAGGTTGGCGCTGGGCACACTGCTGCTGTTGGTGGGGACGGCGTTGCTGCTGGTACAGGGCTTCGCCTGGCTGGACCTGGAACCGCGGATGTTGCGTGCGCTTGAGGGTGGGGCCATGTGTGCGCTGGGCACTGCCCTGGGCGCAGTGCCGGTGTTGGTGATTCGCAGCATGCCGGTGGCCGTGGCCGATACCCTGATGGGGTTCGGCGCAGGCGTGATGCTGGCCGCCACGGCGTTCTCGTTGATCATCCCGGGGCTGGACGCCGCACAGGCGGTCGGCTTCGGCAAATGGGGGGCAGGTGGCCTGATCAGCTTCGGCCTGCTGTTCGGTGCGTTCTGCATCTACCTGGTGGACCGCAGGGTCTCGGGCGCAACACCGGACGACCTGGTCGCCGTGCCCGGCAGGCCGGTGATTCCGGCGCGCATCTGGGTGTTCGTGATTGCCATCATTGCCCACAACATCCCCGAAGGCATGGCCATCGGGGTGTCGGCCGGTGGCGGCATGCCGGATGCCGACAGCCTGGCCATGGGTATCGCCCTGCAGGATGTGCCAGAGGGGCTGGTGATCGCGCTGGTGCTGGCTGGAGCGGGGATGGGCCGTTTCAAGGCGTTTCTGATCGGCGCGGCATCCGGGCTGGTGGAGCCACTGGCGGCGGTGCTGTGCGCGTGGGTGGTGAGCGTCGCCGAACTGATGCTGCCGCTGGGCCTGGCTTTCGCTGCCGGGGCCATGTTGCTGGTGGTGACCCAGGAGATCATTCCCGAGTCACGCAGCAACGGCAATCATCGCCTGGCCAGCCTGGGGCTGTGCATCGGCTTCTGCCTGATGATGGTGATGGATACCGCGTTGTCCTGAAGCGAGAAGGCGAGGTTACTCGCCTTCGTCGAAATAGTTGTTGATCAGTTCGACCAGGCCTTGCAGCGCTTCGGCTTCCTGTTCGCCTTCGGTCTTGAGGTGGATGCTCGTGCCCTTGCCGGCGGCGAGCATCATCACGGCCATGATGCTCTTGCCATCGACCATCGACTCCGGGGTACGGCCTACACGCACCGAACACGGGTACTTGCCCGCCACGCCAACGAACTTGGCCGCTGCCCGGGCGTGCAGCCCCAGCTTGTTGATAATCTCGATTTCAATTGCGGGCATCGCGGGCGGGATCCTGAGGGCTAGAGGTCGCGGTGGCGAACCTGGACGTTCTTCAATGTTTGTTGCAGCACCTGGCCCAGGCGTTCGGTGATGTACACCGAGCGATGATGACCGCCGGTGCAGCCGATGGCGATGGTGACATAGGCCCGGTTGCTGGCGGCGAACCGTGGCAGCCACTTGAGCAGGTACGACGAAATGTCCTGGAACATCTCCTCGACGTCCGGTTGCGCGGCCAGGTAGTCGATGACCGGTTGCTCCAACCCCGAATGATCCCGCAGCTCGGGCTTCCAATAGGGGTTGGGCAGGCAGCGCACATCGAACACCAGGTCGGCGTCGACCGGCATGCCACGCTTGAAGCCGAACGACTCCACCAGAAACGCCGTGCCCGGCTCGGGCTGGTTGAGCAGGCGCAGCTTGATCGAGTCGCGCAGCTGGTACAGGTTGAGGTTGGTGGTGTCGATCTTGAGGTCGGCCAGGTCGGCGATCGGCCCCAGCAGGTCGCTCTCTACCCGGATGGCTTCGGCCAGGGAGCGTTGCGTGTTGGTCAGCGGGTGGCGTCGGCGCGTCTCCGAGAAGCGCTTGAGCAGGGTTTCCTCGTCGGCGTCCAGGTACACCACATCGCAATGGATGTGCTTGCTGCGGGCATCCTCCAGCAGCTCGGGGAAGCGGCTCAGGTGGCTGGGCAGGTTGCGCGCGTCGATGGAAACGGCCACCAGCGGCTGCAGCAGCTCGGTATTGATCAGTGCGTTTTCGGCCAGTTGCGGCAACAGCCCGGCAGGCAGGTTGTCGATGCAGTAGTAGCCGTTGTCCTCAAGTACCGCGAGCGCGGTGCTCTTGCCGGAGCCGGAGCGACCGCTGACGATGATCAAGCGCATGTTCAGTGCCCGTTTTGCACGTCCAGTACGACCTGGTACAGGGATTGGCTATCGGTGGCCGCGCGCAGTTTGTCGCGCACGTCCTTGCGGTCGAGCATGCTGGCGATCTGGCGCAGCAGCTCAAGGTGCGCATCGGTGGCGGCTTCCGGGACCAGCAGCAGAAACAGCAGGTCGACGGGGGCGCCATCGATGGCGTCGAAGTCGATGGGAGCGTCCAGGTGCAGCAGGGCGCTTACCGGTTTTTCACAACCTTTCAGGCGGCAGTGCGGGATGGCGATACCATTGCCGAAGCCGGTCGAACCCAGTTTTTCACGGGCGATCAGGCTCTCGAACACGGTTTGGGTGTCCAGCTCGGGTACTTCCTTGCCGATCAGATTGGCAATCTGTTCGAGCGCACGCTTTTTACTGCCGCCCGGCACGTTCACGAGGGAACGGCCGGGGGTCAGGATATCTTCTAGTCGGATCATGGGTGGGGGGGATCAGCGGGCCGCTGCACCTTGCAGGAGGCTTTGCTGTTTTTCCTTGTGTTTTTTCAGTTGGCGGTCGAGCTTGTCGGTAAGGGCGTCGATCGCTGCATACATGTCTTGATGTTCGGCGTTGGCAACCACTTCGCCGCCCGGGATCTGCAAGGTAGCCTCAATTTTCTGCTGAAGCTTTTCGACCTTCATGATCACCGTCACGTTGGTGATCTTGTCGAAGTGACCCTCCAGTCGTTTCAGCTTCTGCTCGACATACTCGCGCAGTGGCGGAGTGACTTCTACATGCTGTCCACTGATATTGACTTGCATACAGCTTCTCCTTTTGTTGCCGGTGCATAAGAGGCAGGTGTTGCGCCTGCCACTGAATTGCGGTGGCACATCTCAGGGGATGTCACATCAATCGCTTGCGTTCGCTCGACGGTGCAATGCCAAGGGACTCGCGGTACTTGGCGACGGTGCGACGGGCTACCTGGATGCCTTGTGCCTCCAGTAAACCAGCGATCTTGCTGTCACTCAATGGCTTTTTCTGATTTTCAGCCGCGACCAGTTTCTTGATGATCGCGCGGATCGCCGTGGACGAGCATTCGCCGCCCTCGGAGGTGCTCACGTGGCTCGAGAAAAAGTATTTCAGTTCGTAGATGCCGCGCGGGGTGTGCATGTATTTCTGCGTGGTCACCCGCGAAATGGTCGACTCGTGCATGCCCACCGCCTCGGCGATATCGTGCAGTACCAGCGGTTTCATCGCTTCGTCGCCGTGGTCGAGAAAGCCGCGCTGGTGCTCGACGATCTGCGTGGCCACCTTCATCAGCGTCTCGTTGCGGCTCTGCAGGCTCTTGATGAACCAGCGCGCCTCCTGCAACTGGTTGCGCATGAAGGTGTTGTCGGCGCTGGTGTCGGCGCGACGCACGAAACCGGCGTATTGCGGGTTGACCCGCAGGCGCGGCACGGCTTCCTGGTTCAGCTCGACCAGCCAGCGGTCGGAATCCTTGCGCACGATGACATCGGGCACCACGTATTCGGCTTCGCTGGACTCGATCTGCGAGCCGGGGCGCGGGTTGAGGCTCTGTACCAGTTCGATGACCTGGCGCAGTTCGTCTTCCTTGAGCTTCATGCGACGCATCAGCTGGCTGTAGTCGCGGCTGCCGAGCAGGTCGATGTAGTCGCTGACCAGGCGCTGCGCCTCGGCCATCCACGGCGTACGCGGTGGCAGCTGGCGCAGTTGCAGCAGCAGGCATTCGCTGAGGTTGCGGGCACCGATGCCGGCGGGCTCGAACTGCTGGATGCGGTGCAGCACGGCCTCGACTTCGTCGAGTTCGATGTCCAGTTCCGGGTCGAACGACTCGCACACCTCTTCGAGGGTTTCCTCGAGATAGCCCTGGTTGTTGATGCAGTCGATCAGCGTCACGGCAATCAGCCGGTCGGTGTCGGACATCGGTGCCAGGTTGAGCTGCCACAGCAGGTGGCTCTGCAGGCTTTCGCCGGCGGAGGTGCGGGTGGTGAAGTCCCACTCGTCATCGTCATTGCTGGGCAGGCTGCTGGCGCTGGTCTGGTAGATGTCTTCCCAGGCCGTGTCGACCGGCAGTTCGTTGGGGATGCGCTCGTTCCATTCGCCTTCTTCGAGGTTGTCCACCGTGGGGGCGGACTCCTGGAAGCTGCTCTCCTGAGGTTCGGCAACCGGCTTGGTCTCGGCGTTGTCGGCCATCGGGTCGCTGTTGTCGAAATCCTCGCCTTCTTCCTGGCGTTCGAGCATCGGGTTGGACTCCAGCGCCTCCTGGATTTCCTGTTGCAGGTCCAGGGTGGAGAGCTGGAGCAGTCGGATAGCCTGTTGCAACTGAGGAGTCATCGTCAGTTGCTGGCCCATTCTTAGGACGAGCGATGGTTTCATGGCTGGGGCTTAACACCTTATTCGCCGGCGCACAGGCGCCATCTACTACAAGGGCGCGAGAGGCGCCAACTTTAAGCAAATTATATGCCTGAAATCAAAGCGTTTGCCTAGAGCGCTGGAACAATTAACCCCGGGTGGAGCCATTTGCCAGCGCCCAGGCAGCGCCATGTTCAGCCATGTGCCGCAGCTTACAGGCGGAACTCGTGGCCGAGGTACACCTCTTTCACCAGGTCGTTGGCCAGGATGGTCTGTGCATCGCCTTCGGCGATCAACTGGCCATCGTTGACGATGTAGGCGGTTTCGCAGATATCCAGGGTTTCACGGACGTTGTGGTCGGTGATCAGCACGCCGATGCCCTTGGCCTTGAGGTGGTGGATGATCTGCTTGATGTCGCCCACGGAGATCGGGTCGACACCGGCGAAAGGTTCGTCGAGCAGGATGAACTTGGGCGCGGTGGCCAGTGCCCGGGCAATCTCCACCCTGCGCCGCTCACCACCGGACAGGCTCATGCCCAGGTTGTCGCGGATGTGGCTGATGTGAAATTCCTGCAGCAGGCTTTCAAGCTCCTTGCGGCGACCATCGCGGTCGAGCTCCTTGCGGGTCTCGAGGATCGCCATGATGTTGTCGGCCACCGACAGCTTGCGAAAGATCGAGGCTTCCTGCGGCAGGTAGCCGATGCCGGCACGTGCGCGACCATGCATGGGCTGGTGGCTGACGTCCAGGTCATCGATCAGCACGCGGCCCTGGTCGGCCTGTACCAGGCCGACGATCATGTAGAAGCAGGTGGTCTTGCCGGCGCCGTTGGGGCCGAGCAGGCCGACGATCTGGCCGCTGTCGATGGACAGGCTGACATCACGCACGACTTGCCGGCTTTTGTAGGCCTTGGCCAGGTGCTGGGCTTTGAGGGTTGCCATCTACTCGGCCTTCTTCTTCGGCTGGATCACCATGTCGATGCGCGGACGCGACTCGGTGACTTTGCCACCGCGACCAGCGGTAGCGATCTGCTTCACCGTGTCGTAGACGATTTTCTCGCCTTCGGTGGTGTTGCCTTCATTGATGACCTTGGCGCGGTCAATCAGCACGATGCGGTTCTGTGGCGCATTGTACTGAATGGTCTTGCCGTAGCCCTGCATCTTGTCCGGCTTGGCTGCGCTCTGCTGCTGCTCGAAGTAGGCCAGGTTGCCCACCGAGGTCACGACGTCGATATCGCCGGAGGCAGTGCGGGTGATGGTCACGGTGTTGCCTTTGATCATCATCGAGCCCTGGGTGATGATCACGTCACCGGTATAGGTGGCAACGCCTTTCTTGTCATCCAGTTGAGCCTGGTCAGCCTGGATACGGATAGGCTGATCACGGTCGTTCGGCAGGGCCCAGGCGCTCGCGCTTCCCAGTGCTGCGCTCAGGCTGAGCAAAAAGGGGAGGGTTTTAACGAGCCTCATACTGTCCTCTTACGTTGGACAGCAGGTTCATCCTGCCGTCTTTCAGATACGCTTTCATTCCCTTGCCCGTAGTTGTGCCACCGGCGCCGTCGATTCTAACGGCTTGCTCGGTCTGCGCATATTGCTTCTGCGGGAAGACTGTCATGCGGGTGGTGGTAATGATGGTTTCGCGGTTCTGGTCGTCGGTGCGGGCAACCCGCACGTTGTCGATCAGTTCCACTTCGGTGCCGTCCGGGTTGACCTCGCCGCGGGTGCTCTGCACGTGCCACGGGTAGGCGGTACCGCGGTACATGTTGAGGTCCGGCGTGGTCAGCAGCGTCACTTCGCTGGCCTTGAGGTGTTCGACCTTGTCGGCGGTCATCTCGTACTGCAGCTTGCCATCGGGCAGAAACTGCACGCTGTGGGCGTTGATGGCGTAGTAGTCGATGGCGCTTTCGTCGACCTGCGCTGCGGGCTCGTCGAGGAACGTCTCGGGGCTGATGTTCCAGTAGCCGACCGCTGCAAACAAGGCAGCGATCACACTGAACAGCGCGATATTGCGGATCTTTTTACTGAACATGGATCGCTCTACAGGTAGTTGGCATTCGCCGCGTCCAGGTTGCCCTGGGCTTGCAGGATCAGTTCGCAGAACTCGCGGGCTGCGCCTTCGCCACCGCGTGCAAGGGTCACGCCATGGGCGTGCTGGCGCACGAACGGAGCGGCACTGGCTACGGCCATGCCCAGGCCGACCCGGCGAATCACCGGCAGGTCTGGCAGGTCGTCGCCCAGGTAGGCAACCTGTTCATAGCTTAGGCCCAGTTGACCAAGAAGGTCGTCGAGCACCACCAGTTTATCTTCGCGGCCCTGGTACAGGTGCGGGATGCCGAGGTTTTTCGCACGACGTTCGACCACCGGCGTCTTGCGCCCGCTGATGATCGCGGTGGTCACGCCCGAGTTCATGAGCATCTTGATGCCCTGGCCGTCGAGGGTGTTGAAGGTCTTGAATTCGCTGCCGTCCTCGAGAAAGTACAGGCGACCGTCGGTCAGCACGCCGTCCACATCGAATACCGCCAGCTTGATGGCCTTGCCGCGTTGCAGCAGATCGTCGTTCATTTACATCACTCCGGCGCGCAGCAGGTCGTGCATGTTCAGGGCGCCGACCGGCTGGTCTAGCGTGTCCACCACCACCAGCGCGCTGATCTTGTGGTCTTCCATGATCTTCAGGGCCTCGGCCGCGAGCATCTCGGCGCGGGCGGTCTTGCCGTGTACGGTCATCACTTCGTCGATCAGCGTGGTGTGCACGTCGATGTTGCGATCCAGGCTGCGGCGCAGGTCGCCGTCGGTGAACACCCCGGCCAGGCGGCCGTCGCTTTCGCGCACCACGGTCATGCCCAAACCTTTGCGAGACATTTCAAGCAGGGCGTCCTTGAGCAGCGTGCCGCGCTGAACCTGGGGCAACTCGTCACCGCCGTGCATCACGTTCTCGACCTTGAGCAGCAGGCGTCGGCCCAAGGCACCGCCCGGGTGCGAGAAGGCGAAGTCTTCGGCAGTGAAGCCGCGTGCCTCGAGCAGGGCGATGGCCAGGGCGTCGCCGAGTACCAGCGCAGCGGTGGTGGAGGACGTCGGGGCCAGGTTCAGCGGGCAGGCCTCCTGGCCCACGCGGGCGTCCAGGTTGACCTCGGCGGCCTTGGCCAGCGGCGAGTCGGGGTTGCCGGTGAGGCTGATGAGCTTGATGCCCAGGCGCTTGATCAGTGGCAGCAGGGTCACGATTTCGTTGGTGGTGCCCGAGTTGGACAGTGCCAGGATGATGTCGTCCCGGGTGATCATGCCCATGTCGCCGTGGCTGGCCTCGGCGGGGTGAACGAAGAACGACGTGGTGCCGGTGCTGGCCAGGGTGGCGGCAATCTTGTTGCCGATGTGCCCGGATTTGCCCATGCCCACCACCACGACCCGGCCCTTGCTGGCCAGGATCAGCTCGCAGGCCTTGACGAAATCGGCGTCGATATGGGCCAGCAGGCCCTCTACCGCTTCGATCTCGAGACGGATGGTGCGCTGTGCGGATTGGATCAGGTCGGTGGATTGGCTCATGTCGTAGATCGGATTGCCTGATGAAAAGGCGGGGATTATAGCGGTAATGCGCCAAAGCCTCACCTGTGATTGCAAGGATGCTCTGCCAGAAACCTTAAGTGAGCCTTAACTTGAGCTGAACAGCCTCGGTGATGGCCTTGGGGTGGCTCTATCAGCGGTGCTATAGTTCGCCGCCTGTTCGGCCCGCTCGGAGCGTGCGTGCCTCCATGAAGGAGGTTGGCGTCTGAGTGAAAAGGCTGCATCGCAAGGAGTTTAGATGAGCGTTGATAACGCCTACGCGGTCGAATTGAAGGGCGTGACCTTCAAGCGCGGCGCGCGCAGCATCTTCAATAATGTCGACATACGCATTCCCCGCGGCAAGGTTACCGGCATCATGGGGCCTTCCGGGTGCGGCAAGACCACGCTGCTGCGTCTGATGGGCGCGCAACTGCGCCCTGCCAGCGGTGAGGTGTGGGTGGCCGGGCAAAACCTGCCGACCCTGTCGCGCAGCGACCTGTTCGACGCGCGCAAGCACATGGGCGTGCTGTTCCAGAGCGGTGCACTGTTCACCGACCTCGACGTGTTCGAGAACGTCGCCTTCCCGCTGCGGGTGCATACCCAGCTGCCCGAGGAAATGATCCGCGACATCGTGCTGATGAAGCTGCAGGCCGTGGGCTTGCGCGGTGCCATCGAGCTGATGCCCGACGAACTGTCCGGCGGCATGAAGCGCCGTGTGGCGCTGGCCCGGGCGATTGCCCTGGACCCGCAGATCCTCATGTACGACGAACCTTTCGTCGGCCAGGACCCGATCGCCATGGGCGTGCTGGTACGCCTGATCCGCCTGCTCAACGATGCGCTGGGCATCACCAGCATCGTGGTTTCGCACGATCTTGCAGAAACCGCGAGCATTGCCGACTACCTGTATGTGGTGGGGGACGGCCAGGTACTGGGCCAGGGTACGCCGCAGGAGCTGATGGAGTCGGACAACCCGCGTATCCGCCAATTCATGAAAGGCGATCCGGATGGCCCGGTGCCCTTTCATTTTCCTGCGCCTGATTACCGCGCCGATCTGTTGGGGAAGCGTTGATGCGCAGAAAGTCATTGCTCGAACGTATTCGTCTGTTTGGTCGCTCCGCGATCGACGTAGTGGCCGTGCTGGGGCGCTCCTGCCTGTTCCTGCTGCATGCCCTGGTGGGGCGCGGCGGGATTGGCGGCGGGTTCCAGTTGCTGGTCAAGCAGCTGTACTCGGTCGGCGTGATGTCGCTGGCCATCATCGTCGTGTCCGGCGTGTTCATCGGCATGGTGCTGGCCCTGCAGGGCTTCAGCATCCTCACCAAGTACGGTTCGGAACAGGCGGTGGGGCAGATGGTTGCCCTGACCCTGCTGCGTGAACTGGGCCCGGTGGTGACCGCGCTGCTGTTCGCCGGGCGGGCCGGGTCGGCGCTGACCGCCGAAATCGGCAACATGAAATCCACCGAGCAGCTGTCGAGCCTGGAGATGATCGGCGTCGACCCGCTCAAGTACATCGTTGCACCGCGCCTGTGGGCCGGCTTCATCTCGCTGCCGCTGCTGGCGATGATCTTCAGCGTGGTCGGCATCTGGGGTGGGTCCTGGGTGGCGGTGGACTGGCTGGGAGTCTATGAAGGTTCCTTCTGGTCGAACATGCAGAACAGCGTTTCGTTCGTCGACGATGTACTCAACGGGGTGCTCAAGAGCCTCGTGTTTGCCTTCGTCGTCACCTGGATTGCCGTATTCCAAGGCTATGACTGTGAGCCCACTTCAGAGGGGATCAGCCGTGCCACTACCAAGACCGTGGTCTATGCCTCGCTGGCAGTCCTGGGTCTGGACTTTATTCTGACCGCCTTGATGTTTGGAGATTTCTGATGCAAAACCGCACCCTGGAAATCGGTGTCGGCCTGTTCCTCCTGGCCGGGATCCTGGCACTGCTTCTGCTGGCCCTGCGCGTCAGCGGCCTGTCCGCCAGCCCGAGCAGCGATACCTATAAACTTTACGCCTACTTCGACAATATCGCCGGTTTGACTGTCAGAGCTAAAGTGACCATGGCCGGTGTAACCATCGGCAAGGTCACGGCCATCGATCTGGACCGCGATACCTATACCGGTCGGGTGACGTTGCAGCTGGAAAAACGCGTCGACAACCTGCCGACCGATTCCACCGCCTCGATCCTGACCGCCGGGTTGCTCGGCGAGAAGTACATCGGCATCAGCGTGGGCGGTGAGGAAGCGGTGCTCAAGGAAGGTGGAACCATCCATGACACCCAGTCGGCGCTGGTACTGGAAGATCTGATTGGCAAGTTTTTGCTCAATACCGTTGGCAAAGAAGCTAAATAAGGAGTTTCCATGATTTCCATCCTGCGACGCGGCCTGTTGGTATTGCTGGCGAGCCTGCCGTTGATGGCCGTTGCGGCCACGCAATCGCCCAAAGAAGTGATCCAGACCACCACCACGCAACTGCTGTCCGACCTCAAGGCGAACAAGGAGCAGTACAAGGCCAACCCCAGCGCGTTCTACGATGCGCTCAACGCCAACCTGGGACCGGTGGTGGATGCCGATGGCATCTCCCGCAGCATCATGACGGTCAAGTACTCGCGCAAGGCTACCCCGGCCCAGATGCAGCGCTTCCAGGAAAACTTCAAGCGCAGCCTGATGCAGTTCTATGGCAACGCCCTGCTGGAATACAACAACCAGGGCATCACCGTGGGCGCCGAGAAGAAGGACGGCGACGACCGTGCCAGCGTCGACATGACGGTCAAGGGCAACAACGGCGCCGTCTACCCGGTTTCCTACACCCTGACCAAGCTCAATGGCGAGTGGAAGGTGCGTAACGTTATCGTCAACGGCATCAACATCGGCAAGCTGTTCCGTGACCAGTTCGCCGACGCCATGCAGCGCAACGGCAACGACCTGGACAAGACCATCGACGGCTGGGCCGGCGAAGTGGCCAAGGCCAAGGAAACCACCGAGCAAGCGGCCGAGAAGCAGGCCCAATGAGTGCGGCAGTCACCCTTGCCGCACCCGGCGTGCTGAGCCTGTCCGGTGTGCTGGATTACCGCACCGGCCCGGTGCTGCGCAAGCAGAGCAGGGCCCTGATTGCTGCCAGTCGCGAGCCTTCGCTGGTGCTGGACTGTTCGGCGGTGGAGCTTTCCAGCAGCGTGGGTCTGTCCCTGCTGCTGGCCTTCACCCGTGACGGGCAGGCGGCGGGCAAGACCATCGAGGTGCGCGGCATGCCCCATGGCATGCACGAAATCGCTCAGGTGTACGGGCTCGGCGAGCTGCTGGCCGGTCAATAAATACGGGTGCGCGACGGGCCCCTCTGTCAGAGTCCTCGTTTACGGGGTTCGCAGGCGAGGGGCTTTTTTGTATGATGGCCGACCCGCGCGCACAGGGCGCCGATTGAGGTTGAGCATGCAGGCCGTAGAAGTTAAGAACTTCCTTGAAGAAAAGTTGCCGGGAACCCGGGTCGAAGTTGAAGGCGAAGGCTGCAACTTCCAGCTGAACGTAATCAGTGACGAATTGGCGGCCCTGAGCCCGGTCAAGCGTCAGCAGCAGATCTATGCTCACCTGAACCCGTGGATCACCGATGGCAGCATCCATGCGGTAACCATGAAATTTTTCAGCAGCGCAGCCTGGGCTGAGCGCACCTGAGCCAACTTGGCGGCGAGATTCCAATGGACAAACTGATTATCACTGGCGGCGTTCGTCTCGATGGCGAAATCCGCATTTCCGGCGCAAAGAACGCAGCGCTGCCGATTCTGGCGGCCACCCTGCTGTGCGACGGCCCGGTCACCGTCGGCAACCTGCCGCACCTGCACGACATCACCACCATGATCGAGCTGTTCGGTCGCATGGGCATCGAGCCTGTGATCGACGAGAAGCTCGCGGTGGAGATCGACCCACGCACCATCAAGACCCTGGTCGCGCCGTATGAGCTGGTGAAGACCATGCGCGCCTCGATCCTGGTGCTGGGCCCCATGGTCGCCCGTTTCGGCGAGGCCGAAGTGGCCCTGCCTGGCGGTTGCGCCATTGGCTCGCGCCCGGTCGACCTGCACATCCGCGGCCTCGAGGCGATGGGCGCGAAGATCGAAGTCGAAGGCGGCTACATCAAGGCCAAGGCGCCTGAAGGCGGCCTGCGCGGTGCGCACTTCTTCTTCGACACCGTCAGCGTGACCGGTACCGAGAACATCATGATGGCCGCTGCCCTGGCCAAGGGCCGCAGCGTGCTGCAGAACGCCGCACGCGAGCCGGAAGTGGTCGACCTGGCCAACTTCCTCAACGCCATGGGCGCCAAGGTGCAGGGTGCCGGTACCGACACCATCACCATCGACGGCGTCGAGCGCCTGGGTTCGGCCGTATACCGCGTGATGCCCGACCGTATCGAGACCGGCACCTACCTGGTGGCCGCTGCCGTGACCGGCGGTCGCGTCAAGGTCAAGGACACCGATCCGACCATCCTCGAGGCGGTACTGGAGAAGCTCAAGGAAGCCGGTGCCGAAATCACCACCGGTGAAGACTGGATCGAGCTGGACATGCACGGCAAGCGGCCGAAAGCCGTGAACCTGCGCACCGCCCCGTACCCGGCGTTCCCTACCGACATGCAGGCGCAGTTCATCTCCCTCAACGCCATTGCCGAAGGCACCGGCGCGGTGATCGAGACGATCTTCGAAAACCGCTTCATGCACGTGTACGAGATGCACCGCATGGGCGCGCAGATCCAGGTCGAAGGCAACACCGCCATCGTCACCGGCACCAAGACCCTCAAGGGCGCTCCGGTCATGGCCACCGACCTGCGGGCTTCGGCCAGCCTGGTCATTTCGGCGCTGGTA
The DNA here is from genome assembly GCF_024355235.1 of Pseudomonas sp. S12(2018). Lineage (NCBI taxonomy): Bacteria > Pseudomonadati > Pseudomonadota > Gammaproteobacteria > Pseudomonadales > Pseudomonadaceae > Pseudomonas > Pseudomonas sp. S12(2018). The sequence goes on along the minus strand of NZ_QLAD01000002.1, from coordinate 407,565 downwards.
GCCGAGGGCGACACCCTGATCGATCGCATCTACCACATAGACCGTGGCTACGAGTGCATCGAAGAGAAACTGCAGATGCTGGGCGCGAAGATCCGTCGCGTACCGGGCTAGCCCTGCACTCGGCGCAGGGACGCGCCACACGAATCGATTGCCGTCGGGCGCCTGCACGGGTCCGGCGGCTAAAGCCGCTTAAGGATTGACGTTTCCCATGTTGACCATCGCGCTGTCCAAGGGCCGCATTCTCGACGACACCCTGCCATTGCTGGCAGAGGCGGGCATCGTGCCTACCGAGAATCCGGACAAAAGCCGCAAGCTGATCATCCCGACCACCCAGGACGATGTACGCCTGCTGATCGTGCGTGCCACCGACGTGCCGACCTACGTCGAGCATGGCGCCGCCGACCTGGGCGTGGCCGGCAAGGACGTGCTGATGGAGTACGGCGGCCAGGGCCTGTACGAGCCGCTGGACCTGCAGATTGCCCAATGCAAGCTGATGACCGCCGGTGCCATCGGCGCTGCCGAACCCAAGGGGCGCCTGCGCGTGGCCACCAAGTTCGTCAACGTCGCCAAGCGCTACTACGCCGAGCAGGGCCGTCAGGTCGATATCATCAAGCTGTACGGCTCGATGGAGCTGGCACCGCTGATCAACCTGGCCGACAAGATCATCGACGTGGTCGACACCGGCAACACCCTGCGTGCCAACGGCCTGGAACCCCAGGAACTGATCGCCACCATCAGCTCCCGGCTGGTGGTCAACAAGGCCTCGATGAAGATGCAGCACGCACGCATCCAGAGCCTGATCGACGCCTTGCGTCTGGCCGTGGAATCGCGACACCGCGGCTGACTTCTGCGCGCGACCTTCGCTGTCGCGCCCGTCTATCCGCGTCATAGCCAATTTTCTCGGGTGCCCGCGCGGATGGACTGGTAGCTTAGGGCGCCTGAGCATCCGCCATTTACCGAGGCCTTAGCCATGACCACGTCCACTGCAATTCGCCGACTCAACGCTGCTGACCCGGATTTCGCCCGACATCTGGATCATCTGCTGAGCTGGGAAAGCGTGTCTGACGATGCGGTCAACCAGCGGGTGCTGGACATCATCAAGGCCGTGCGCGAGCGCGGCGACGCGGCGCTGGTGGAATTCACCCAGCGTTTCGACGGCGTCCAGGCCACCTCCATCGATGACCTGATCCTGGGGCGCGAGCGCCTGGAGCTGGCCCTGAGCCGCATTACTCCGGCGCAGCGCGAGGCGCTGGAAACCGCCGCCCGCCGGGTGCGCAGCTACCACGAAAGGCAGAAGCAGGACTCCTGGACCTACACCGAGGCCGACGGCACCGTGCTGGGCCAGAAGGTCACGCCGCTGGACCGCGCCGGGCTGTACGTACCGGGTGGCAAGGCGTCGTACCCCTCGTCGGTACTGATGAACGCGATTCCGGCCAAGGTTGCCGGGGTGTCCGAAGTGGTCATGGTGGTACCCACCCCGCGTGGTGAAATCAACGAGCTGGTGCTGGCTGCGGCGTGCATCGCCGGGGTCGACCGGGTGTTCACCATCGGTGGCGCCCAGGCGGTTGCCGCACTGGCCTACGGCACCGAGAGCGTGCCGCAGGTAGACAAGGTGGTCGGCCCGGGCAACATCTACGTGGCCACCGCCAAGCGCCATGTGTTTGGCCAGGTGGGCATCGACATGATTGCCGGCCCGTCGGAGATCCTTGTGGTGTGCGACGGCCAGACCGACCCGGACTGGATCGCCATGGACCTGTTCTCCCAGGCCGAGCATGACGAAGACGCCCAGGCGATTCTGGTCAGCCCCGATGCCGAGTTCCTCGACCGCGTGGCCGCAAGCATCGACAAGCTGCTGCCGGGCATGGACCGCGCCGAGATCATCCAGACCTCCATCAATGGCCGTGGCGCACTGATCCACGTGCGCGACATGCAGCAGGCCATCGAGGTGGCCAACCGCATCGCCCCCGAGCACCTGGAGTTGTCGGTGGCCGACCCGCAGGCCTGGTTGCCGCAGATCCGCCATGCCGGTGCGATCTTCATGGGCCGCCACACCAGCGAAGCGCTGGGCGACTACTGCGCTGGCCCCAACCACGTGCTGCCTACCTCCGGCACCGCACGGTTCTCCTCGCCGCTGGGGGTGTACGACTTCCAGAAGCGTTCCTCGATCATCTTCTGTTCCGAGCAGGGCGCTTCGGACCTGGGTCGCACCGCGTCGGTGCTGGCCCGTGGCGAATCCCTGAGCGCGCACGCACGCAGCGCCGAATACCGCATCCTTGGCGATCACACCCCTGTCGATAAAGAGGGCAACTGAGCATGAGCAAATTCTGGAGCCCCTTCGTCAAGGACCTGGTGCCTTACGTGCCGGGCGAGCAGCCCAAGCTGAGCAAGCTGGTCAAGCTCAACACCAACGAAAACCCCTATGGTCCTTCGCCAAAGGCGCTGGAGGCCATGCGCGGCGAGCTCAACGACAATCTGCGCCTGTACCCGGACCCCAATGGCGACCGGCTCAAGCAGGCGGTGGCCAGCTACTACGGCGTGCAGGCCAGCCAGGTGTTCCTGGGCAACGGTTCGGACGAAGTGCTCGCGCACATTTTCCACGGCCTGTTCCAGCACGATGCGCCGCTGCTGTTCCCCGACATCAGCTACAGCTTCTACCCGGTGTACTGCGGCCTGTACGGCATCCCGTATGAGGCGGTAGCGCTGGACGAGCAGTTCCAGATTCGTGTCGAGGATTACCAGCGCGCCAACGGCGGCATCATCTTCCCCAACCCGAACGCACCCACTGGCTGCCTGCTGGCGCTGGAGGCGGTCGAGCAGATGCTGCAGGCCAACCCCGATTCGGTGGTGGTGGTCGACGAAGCCTACATCGACTTCGGCGGCCAGACCGCCATCAGCCTGGTGGACCGCTACCCGAACCTGCTGGTGACGCAGACCTTGTCCAAGTCGCGTTCCCTGGCCGGCCTGCGGGTCGGGCTGGCGGTCGGCCACCCGGACCTGATCGAGGCGCTGGAGCGCATCAAGAACAGCTTCAACTCCTATCCGCTGGATCGCCTGGCCATCGTCGGCGCGGCGGCGGCGTTCGAGGACCAGGCGTATTTCGAACAGACCTGCCGTCAGGTGATCGACAGCCGGGAGCAGTTGGTGGCGCAGTTGACCGACCGCGGTTTCCAGGTGCTGCCGTCGGCGGCCAACTTCATCTTTGCCCGTCACCCCGAGCAGGATGCCGCTGCGCTGGCGGCCAAGTTGCGCGAGCAGGGCGTGATCGTGCGCCACTTCAAGCAGCAGCGCATCGCGCAGTTCCTGCGTATCAGCATCGGTACGCCCGAGCAGAACCAGGCGCTGCTTGACGCCTTGAACTGATAGCGCCTTGTCTTTCGCCAGCTAGGCGGGCTCCTGCGGGAGCCCGCCTAGCTGGCGATTGCATCGACGTGGCCCGACAGGCTATTCTCCGTTCCTCAGATTCGTCCGATGATTGGATGTAAGCACGTCAAATGACTCAACTCATCAAACGCTCCCTTGTCGAGCAGGCCGTCGAACAACTGCGCCAGCGCGTCGCCGATGGCGCCTGGGCCGTCGGCCAGCGCCTGCCCACCGAGCCCGAACTGGCCCTGGAACTAGGCATCAGCCGCAATACCGTGCGTGAAGCGATGCGCGTGCTCGCCTTTAGCGGCCTGGTCGAAGTGCGCCAGGGCGACGGCACCTACCTGCGCGCCAATGTCGACCCGCTGGCCACCGTGCAGGTGCTGTCGCGTTGCAGCCTCGAGCAGGCCCGCGAAACCCGGCACATCCTCGAAGCCGAGGCCATCGGGCTGGCGGCGCTGCGCCGCACCGACGACGACCTCAAGGGGCTGCATGAAGCCCTGCAGCACAGCGCCGAGCACTTTCACGACGACCTCGACAGCTACGTGGCCTGCGACCTGGTGTTTCACCAGCGCCTGGTGGACGCCGCACACAACCCGGCATTGAGCGAGCTGTACCGCTACTTCTCCGCCGTGGTGGCGTGCGCCGTGCACCACAACATGCGCGAATCGCGTTGCCAGGGCGTGTTCGACCTGCACCGCGACATTCTGCAGGCGGTCGAGCAACGCGACCCGGAACGGGCCAAGGCCCTGAGCAGAACCCTTATCAATGAAGCCTGACGCAGAGACAGCCATGCCCAAACCCAACCCGCCGCTCGAAGAACTCCTGATCGACGCCGAAGCCGACGACGCCCAACTGCAACCGCCCGCTGTGCTGCAGCGCCCGTGGCTGTTGCTGCTGGGGCTGGTACTGGTGGCACTGAACCTGCGCCCGGCGCTGTCGAGCATGGCGCCGTTGCTCGGGCAGGTGTCCGACAGCCTGGGGCTGAGTGCTTCGCAGGCCGGCCTGCTGACCACGCTGCCGGTACTGTGCCTGGGCCTGTTCGCGCCGCTGGCACCGATCCTGGCGCGTCGCTTCGGCAGCGAGCGGGTGGTGCTGGGCATTCTGCTCACGCTGGCGTGCGGCATCTTGCTGCGCAGCTCGCTGGGCAGTGTGGGGCTGTTTGCCGGCAGCATCCTGGCCGGGGCCAGCATCGGCGTGATTGGCGTGCTGCTGCCGGGCATCGTCAAGCGCGACTTCCCCAAGCATGCCGGCGCCCTGACCGGCGTGTACACCATGGCCCTGTGCCTGGGCGCGGCCCTGGCGGCCGGCGCCACCGTGCCGTTGAGCCAGCACTTCGACGACAGCTGGGCGCTGGGCCTGGGTGTCTGGCTGATTCCGGCGGTGGTGGCGGCGCTGTTCTGGCTGCCCCAGGCGCGCCACGGGCATGGCAAGCATGCGGTGGCTTATCGGGTGAGGGGGCTGCTGCGCGATCCGCTGGCCTGGCAGGTGACCCTGTACATGGGCCTGCAGTCGTCGCTGGCGTACATCGTGTTCGGCTGGCTGCCCTCGATTCTGATCGGCCGTGGCCTGAGCCCGACCGAGGCCGGGCTGGTGCTGTCCGGTTCGGTGATCGTGCAACTGGCCAGTGCCCTGACCGCGCCGTGGCTGGCCACCCGTGGCAAGGACCAGCGCCTGGCCATCGTGCTGGTGATGCTGCTGACCCTGGCCGGCCTGTTCGGCTGCCTGTATGCCCCGTTAGGCGGGCTGTGGGGCTGGGCGGTGGTACTGGGTATCGGGCAGGGCGGCACCTTTGCCCTGGCGCTGACCCTGATCGTGTTGCGGTCGAAGGACTCGCATGTGGCGGCCAACCTGTCGAGCATGGCCCAGGGCATCGGCTATACCCTGGCCTCGATGGGGCCGTTCGCGGTGGGCCTGGTGCATGACGTGACCGGTGGCTGGGACGCAGTGGGCTGGATCTTCGCGGTGCTGGGCGTGGGTGCGATCGGTTTCGGGCTCAAGGCCGGGCGGTCGTTGCAGGTGGGTGTGGTCAGCGAACGGGTCTGACTTGGCGTGGCTGCCATCGCGGGTCTGCACTGCACCTGTGGGAGCGGGCTTGACCTGCGATGGGGCACATCATTCGCACCGTAGATACCCGTAGCTTTCAGCCATCACTCGGCCTATCGTTCACGTCCGTTCCCCTGTAATGGACCGCGCCCATGAGCGACGCCAACATCGCGCTGATCACACGTTTCTACCAGGCTTTCCAGCGCCTCGACGCCGAGGCCATGGTCGCCTGCTACAGCCCCGAGGTGGTGTTCAGCGACCCGGCCTTCGGTACCTTGCGAGGCAAGGACGCCGCCGACATGTGGCGCATGCTCGCCAGTCGCGCCAAGGATTTCTCCCTGACCTTCGACAGCGTGCGCGCCGACGAGCGCAGCGCCACTGCGCACTGGGTGGCCACCTACCTGTTCAGCCAGACCGGTCGGGTGGTGGTCAACGACATTCAGGCACGTTTCGTGTTCCGCGACGGGTTGATCGTCGAGCATCACGATCATTTCGACCTGTGGCGCTGGGCCCGCCAGGCGCTGGGTACCAAGGGCCTGCTGCTGGGCTGGACACCGCTGGTACAGGGCAAGATTCGCCAACAGGCGGCAAAAGGCCTGCGCGCATTTCAGGCCGGGCGTTGACGGGGTAAGCTGTCGCCTTCACCCCTGTACGCAGATGCCCGTGACCGAAACCCCCACCTCTCGCAAACCCTGGTATGTCTATCTGGTACGCACCGCCAACGGTTCGTTGTACTGCGGCATCAGTGACAACCCCGAGCGCCGTTTCAATGCGCATCAGAGCGGCCGCGGTGCGCGTTACTTCAGCACCAGCCCGGCAGTGGCGCTGGTGTATGTGGAAGCCTGGCCGGACAAGGCCGAGGCGCTGCGCCAGGAACGCCTGGTGAAGAAGCTGCGCAAGTCGGCCAAGGAGGCACTGGTGGCCTCCTGGACGGGGCTCAGTCCTTGCGACGCTTGAGCTGATCGGTGAGCTGGGTGGGCAGGCCCTTGATGATCAGGGTGCCGGCCTCTTCGTCGTACTCGATCTTCGAGCCCAGCAGGTGTGCCTCGAAGCTGATCGACAGGCCCTCGGCGCGGCCGGTGAAGCGGCGGAACTGGTTCAGGGTGCGCTTGTCGGCCGGGATCTCCGGCGACAGGCCGTAGTCCTTGTTGCGGATATGGTCATAGAAGGCCCGTGGGCGGTCCTCGTCGATCAGTTCCGACAGCTCGCTCAGGGTCACTGGCTCGCCTGCCTTGGTCTGGCTGGTGGCGTACTCGACCAGGGTCTGGGTCTTTTCGCGGGCGGCTTCCTCGGGCAGGTCCTCGCTCTCGACGAAGTCGCTGAAGGCCTTGAGCAGGGTGCGGGTCTCTCCCGGGCCGTCGACGCCTTCCTGGCAGCCGATGAAGTCGCGGAAGTACTCCGAGACCTTCTTGCCGTTTTTGCCCTTGATGAACGAGATGTACTGCTTGGACTGCTTGTTGTTCTGCCACTCGGAGATGTTGATGCGAGCAGCCAGGTGCAGCTGGCCCAGGTCCAGGTGGCGCGAGGGGGTCACGTCCAGGTCGGCGTTCACCGCCACACCTTCGCTGTGGTGCAGCAGGGCGATGGCCAGGTAGTCGGTCATGCCTTGCTGGTAGTGGGCGAACAGTACGTGGCCACCGGTGGACAGGTTCGACTCTTCCATCAGCTTCTGCAGGTGCTCGACGGCCACGCGGCTGAAGGCGGTGAAGGTCTTGCCTTCATCCAGGTATTCCTTCAGCCAGCCGCTGAACGGATGGGCGCCGGACTCGGCGTGGAACAGGCCCCAGGCTTTGCCCTGTTTGGCGTTGTAGCTGTCGTTGAGGTCGGCCAGCAGGTTCTCGATGGCGGTCGACTCGGCCAGTTCCGAGTCGCGTGCGTGCAGCACGGCAGGGCTGCCATCGGGTTTCTTGTCGATCAGGTGGACGATGCAATGACGGATCGGCATGGGATTCTCGGCTGAAAATAGGGCGCGACATACGGCGCTGCAAAGCGGCCAAGTGTAACCCAGCCGGGGGCTTGAGCAGGGTATGGATGTGTGTCGACGCAAGGGTTGTTCATTTTTTGTGCGATTTTTTGCGAAATTTGCTGCAAACCCCCGAAAAACCAGAACATTTGGCCTGTGGGAGGCGGATATTTATCGCTTCGTGTGGTAGTTTTGCCCGGTCTTGCGCACCGCGTGTGGCGCATTGCTGGCAGACCGCTGATGTCACGTCGAACCAAACGCATTTTTGTGTATCTACATACGCGATTGGCAATGGATATACCCCGGACCGCCGAAGACTCGCGGGTCTGGGCCGATGGCTGACGCTGCACTCTGCAAACCAACTGAATTTGATAGGGAAGGAACACCACCATGGCATTGACCAAAGACCAACTGATCGCCGATATCGCCGAAGCTATCGACGCGCCGAAAACCACCGCGCGTAACGCTCTGGAGCAACTGGGCCAGATCGTTGCTGATCAACTGGAAAATGGCAGCGAAATCACCCTGCCGGGTATCGGCAAGCTGAAGATCACCGAGCGTCCTGCCCGTACCGGTCGTAACCCTTCGACTGGCGCCGCCATCGAAATCGCTGCCAAGAAAGTCGTCAAGTTCGTTCCAGCCAAAGTGCTGACCGACGCTGTAAACAAGTAATTGTAAACAGCTTCTGAAAACCGCGTCCGGTGCGAGCCAGGCGCGGTTTTTTTGTGGGTGCTGCGCATGCCCCTAGGGGGCGGGTTTCGTCCAGCGCAGCTGGCGCCACGCTGCGCGCGCCTGAGGTGTCTGGAAGGTCCAGGCCACCAGGCGGCTCTGCTTCTGCCCCTGGCCCATCTCTAGCACGCGGTGCTCTACTGCGCCGGCCTTGTTCAGGGCCGCCTCGATACCCGGCAGGTTCGATGCCTTCGACACCAGGCTGCTGAACCACAGCACCTGCTGGCCCAGGGCCACGCTTTCATTCACCAGCTGGCTGACAAAGCGGATTTCACCGCCTTCGCACCACAGCTCGTTGTTCTGCCCGCCAAAGTTCAGTACCGGCAGCTTGCGCTTGGGGTCGGCCTTGCCCAGCGCCCGCCATTTGCGCTGGCTGCCACGGGTGGCTTCGTCACGCGAGGCGTGGAAGGGCGGGTTGCACAGGGTGACGTCGAAGCGTTCGTCGCTCTTGAGCAGGCCGGCGAGGATCTGCCGCGCATTGCCCTGCTGGCGCAGGCTGATGACCTTGCCCAGGCCGTTGGCCTGCACGATGGCCTTGGCGGCGCCCAGGGCCACCGGGTCGATGTCCGAGCCCAGGAAGCGCCAGCGGTAGTCGACGTGACCCAGCAGCGGATAGATGCAGTTGGCCCCGACCCCCACATCCAGTGCCTGGATCATCGCCCCCCGCGGAATCTCGCCACCGTTGTCGGTGGCCAGCAGGTCGGCCAGGCCATGCAGGTAGTCGGCGCGGCCGGGTATGGGCGGGCACAGGTAGTCGGCCGGGATGCCCCAGTGCTGGATGCCGTACTGGGCCTTGAGCAGGGCGCGGTTAAACACGCGCACTGCCTCGGGGTCGGCGAAATCGATGCTCGGCTTGCCGTGGGGGTTGGTGATCATGAAGCGGCCCAGCTCGGGGCTGCTCTTGATCAGTTGCGGGAAGTCGTAGCGACCCTGGTGGCGGTTGCGCGGGTGCAGGGTGGGTTTGTTGGGTGTGGTCATGTTTGTGTCCGGTGAAAAGCATCGCGGGTCAAGCCCGCTCCCACAGGGGCTGCATGCACAGTTCCTTGTGGGAGCGGGCTTGACCCGCGATGGCGTCGCTGTGATCAGCGCTATTACAAGGCGGCAATCCGCGCATGCTGCTCGGTGAAGTTGGCCAGGGCCTGTTCGGCCTCGGCCAGCTTGGCGCGCTCCTTGTCGATCACCGCAGGCGGCGCCTTGTCGACGAACGCCGGGTTGGACAGCTTGCCGCCCACCCGCTGCACTTCGCCTTGCAGGCGCTGGATTTCCTTGTTCAGACGCGCCAGCTCGGCATCCTTGTCGATCAGCCCGGCCATCGGCACCAGCACCTGCAGGTCACCGACCAGGGCGGTGGCGCTCAGCGGCGCCTCGTCCTGCTCGCCCAGCACGGTGAAGGATTCGATCTTGGCCAGCTTCTTGAGCAGCGCCTCGTTTTCCTGCAGGCGACGCACGTCTTCGGCACTGGCGTTCTTGAGGAACAGCTGCAATGGCTTGCCCGGGCCGATGTTCATTTCGCCACGGATGTTGCGCACGCCCAGCATCAGTTCCTTGAGCCACTCGATATCGCCTTCGGCGGCTTCATCGATGCGGCTTTCGTTGGCCACTGGCCACGGCTGCAGCATGATGGTCTTGCCTTCGATACCGGCCAGCGGCGCCAGGCGCTGCCAGATTTCCTCGGTGATGAACGGCATGAACGGGTGCGCCAGGCGCAGCGCCACTTCCAGCACGCGGACCAGGGTGCGACGGGTGCCGCGCTGGCGTTCGACCGGTGCGTTCTCGTCCCACAGTACCGGCTTGGACAGCTCCAGGTACCAGTCGCAGTACTGGTTCCAGATGAACTCGTACAGCGCCTGGGCGGCCAGGTCGAAGCGGAACTGGTCCAGCTGGCGGGTCACTTCGGCTTCGGTGCGCTGCAGCTGCGAGATGATCCAGCGGTCGGCCAGCGACAGCTCGTAGGCCTCGCCGTTCTGGCCGCAGTCCTCGCCCTTGTCCAGCACGTAGCGCGCGGCGTTCCAGATCTTGTTGCAGAAGTTGCGATAGCCTTCGACGCGGCCCATGTCGAACTTGATGTCGCGACCGGTGGACGCCAGCGAGCAGAAGGTGAAGCGCAGGGCGTCGGTGCCGTAGCTGGCGATGCCTTCGGGGAACTCGGCCTTGGTCTGCTTGGCGATCTTGTCGGCCAGCTTGGGCTGCATCAGACCGCTGGTGCGTTTCTCCAGCAGCGCGTCCAGGGTGATGCCGTCGACGATGTCCAGCGGGTCGAGCACGTTGCCCTTGGACTTGGACATCTTCTGGCCCTGGCCATCACGAACCAGACCATGCACGTACACGGTCTTGAACGGCACTTGCGGGGTACCGTCCTCGTTCTTCACCAGGTGCATGGTCAACATGATCATCCGGGCAACCCAGAAGAAGATGATGTCGAAACCGGTCACCAGCACGTCGGTGGAGTGGAAGGTCTTGAGGAATTCGGTCTGCTGCGGCCAGCCCAGGGTGGAGAAAGTCCACAGGCCCGAGCTGAACCAGGTGTCGAGCACGTCGTTGTCCTGGTTCAGGACCACGTCGTCGCCCAGCTGGTGCTTGGCGCGCACTTCTTCTTCGCTGCGCCCCACATAGACCTTGCCCGACACGTCGTACCAGGCCGGAATGCGGTGGCCCCACCACAGCTGGCGGCTGATGCACCAGTCCTGGATGTCGCGCATCCAGGAGAAGTACATGTTCTCGTACTGCTTGGGCACGAACTGGATGCGGCCATCTTCGACGGCGGCGATCGCAGGCTCGGCCAGCGGCTTGGTCGACACGTACCACTGGTCGGTCAGCCATGGCTCGATGATGGTGCCGGAGCGGTCGCCCTTGGGCACTTTCAAGGCGTGGTCGTCGACGCTGACCAGCAGGCCTGCGGCATCCAGGTCGGCAACAATCTGCTTGCGCGCCACGAAGCGGTCGAGGCCGGCGTAGGCGGCAGGCAGGCTGGCGTCCAGGCTTTCGTCCAGGCTGCCGTCGAGGTTGAACACCTGGGCTGCCGGCAGCACCGCGGCGTTCTTGTCGAAGATGTTGAGCAGCGGCAGGTTGTGGCGCTTGCCGACTTCGTAGTCGTTGAAGTCGTGGGCCGGGGTGATCTTCACGCAGCCGGTGCCGAATTCGGGGTCGCAGTAGTCATCGGCGATGATCGGGATCAGGCGACCGACCAGCGGCAGCTTGACGAACTTGCCGATCAGCGCCTGGTAGCGCTCGTCGTTCGGGTTGACGGCCACGGCGGCGTCGCCGAGCAGGGTTTCCGGACGGGTGGTGGCGACCACCAGGTGGTCCTTGCCGTCGGCCGTGGTGGCACCGTCGGCCAGCGGGTAGCGCAGGTTCCACAGATGGCCTTTCTCGTCGTGGCTTTCCACTTCGAGGTCGGAGATCGCCGTGTGCAGCTTGGTGTCCCAGTTGACCAGGCGCTTGCCGCGGTAGATCAGGCCGTCTTCATGCAGGCGCACGAAGGCTTCCTTGACCGCTTCGGACAGGCCGTCGTCCATGGTGAAGCGCTCGCGGCTCCAGTCTACCGACGAGCCCAGGCGGCGGATCTGGCGGCTGATGTTGCCACCGGACTGATCCTTCCATTCCCAGACTTTCTCGAGGAATTTGTCGCGGCCCAGGTCGTGACGGTTCTGGCCCTTGGCCTCCAGTTGACGCTCCACCAGCATCTGCGTGGCGATGCCGGCGTGGTCGGTGCCTGGTTGCCACAGGGTGTTGCGACCCTGCATGCGGCGAAAACGGATCAGGGCGTCCATGATCGCGTTGTTGAAGCCGTGACCCATGTGCAGGCTGCCGGTCACGTTCGGCGGCGGGATCATGATGGTGTACGAATCGCCCGCGCCTTGCGGGGCGAAATAATTCTCTGACTCCCAGGTGTTGTACCAGGAAGTTTCAATGGCGTGCGGCTGGTAGGTCTTATCCATGCGCGGCGGGACCCTATGGCATTTATTCAGGAAAGCCGAGAAGTATAGCGGGGATAAGGGCCGGGGCGTAGCGTGAGGTGCGGGAGTGGGGCAAAAAACTGTGGGGAATTCTTCGCGTAGGAGCCGGCCTTGCCGGCGAAGCGAGCCAAAGGCTCGCCCCCCGTTTTTGATTACGAGCGTGAGTTCAACAACCGCTCCAGGCGGGCATCCAGGCGCCGCTTGATCTCGTTCTCGATATGCGGGGTAAAGTCCTTGATCACATCCTGCATGATCAACTGCGCCGCCGCGCGCAGTTCGCTGTCCAGGTGCAGCAGGGTGTCCTGGCGGCGCGCCTGCGGGTCGGGCTCGGCAGCCGGCTCGGCAGCCACCGGGGCCCGCGCTGCCGGTTCGGCCGGCTCGAGCAGCAACGGTATCTGCTCCTCGACGGTCTCGGTCAGCAGTGGCGGTTCCAGGGCATCGTCACCCAGCAACTGGCGAATCGACTCCAGATCGTCCAGCAAATGCGCAGGTTTTGGCATGGGGGCAGGTTTGTCCATCATCAGAGTCGCTGTAAACGGTGGTCTTGCAGAGCATAGCCCTGTTCACGGTAGAAACGGAAACTCTCCCGCGCCGCCGCACGAATGGCCGGCTCCTCCACCACGATCTCGGCAATGCGGGCAAAGCGTGCGGCAAAACCGGGTACCTTCAGGTCGAGATTGACCAGCAGGTCCTGATGATCGCCCGGGTCGTCACCGACCCCCAGCGCCACCGCGCCGTGCGGGTCGTCCTCGAGCGCGCTGTGGGGCACGAAGGCCTCGCCCTTGAACGCCCACAGCCGCGCATCCAGCTCGTCGCGCTGGGCCGCATCGCTGCAGTTGAGGTACACGCGGTGCCCAAGGCGCCAGGCCTTTTCGCACAGCTTGCAGGCGAAATCCAGCCGCGCGGCAGGCGCGGGGCTGGGCAGGATATAGAAGTCGACTTTGCTCATGGTGGGGTGGCCCACCGGCTACGCCTTGCAGTGCGGCCGGTGGACGGCGCCTCAGGCGTTGGCGCGGTCGAGCAGGTATTGGGTCAGCAGCGGTACCGGGCGGCCAGTGGCGCCCTTGTCCTTGCCGCCGCTGGTCCAGGCCGTGCCGGCGATGTCCAGGTGGGCCCAGTGGTAGGCCTTGGCAAAGCGCGACAGGAAGCAGCCGGCGGTAATGCTGCCCGCCTTCGGGCCGCCGATGTTGGCGATGTCGGCGAACGGGCTGTCGAGCTGCTCCTGGTATTCGTCGAACAGCGGCAGTTGCCAGGCGCGGTCGTCGGCACGCTTGCCGGCGTCCAGCAGTTGGCCGATCAGTTCGTCGTCGTTGCCCATCAGGCCCGAGGTATGGCTGCCCAGGGCGACGATGCAGGCGCCGGTCAAGGTGGCGATGTCGATCACCGCCTGCGGCTTGAAGCGCTCCACGTAGGTCAGTGCGTCGCACAGCACCAGGCGGCCTTCGGCGTCGGTGTTGAGGATTTCGACGGTCTGCCCGCTCATGGTGGTGACGATGTCGCCCGGACGGCTGGCGCCACCGCTGGGCATGTTCTCGGCACAGGCCAGTACACACACCAGGTTGATCGGCAGCTTGAGTTCGAGCACGGCACGCAGGGTGCCGAACACGCTGGCTGCACCGCCCATGTCGTACTTCATTTCATCCATGCCGGCACCGGGCTTGAGGCTGATGCCGCCGGTGTCGAAGGTAATGCCCTTGCCCACCAGTACGTAAGGCTTCTCGCTCTTCTTGGCGGCGCCCTGGTAGCTGAGCACGATCAGGCGTGGCGGCTGATCGCTGCCCTGGCCCACGGCGTAGAACGCGCCCATGCCCAGGTCCTTGATCTTCTTCTCGTCCAGCACCTCGACCTTGAGGCCCTTGAACTCCTTGCCCAGCGCCTTGGCCTGTTCGGCCAGATAGCTTGGGTGGCAGATGTTCGGCGGCAGGTTGCCCAGGTCGCGGGTGAAGCCCATGCCGTTGGCGATCGCGGTGGCGTGCTTGACGGCGCGCTCCACCTCGGCCAGGCCGGCCTTGTCGCTGAGCAGGGTGATCTTCTTCAGGGCGATCGGCTCGGCCTTCTTGCTCTTGTAATGATCGAATACATATTGACCATCGAGCAGGCTTTCGGCCAGCAGGCGTACCTTGCCGTAGTTGGCATCGCGGCCGGTCACGGCAACGTCGTCCAGTGCCAGCACCGCATCGCTGCCAGCCAGGCCCTTGAGCACGTTGAGCACGCTGCCTGCCAGCTTGCGCCAGGCGCGGTCGGCAAGGGCGTCCTTGCCGGTCCCCACCAGCAGCACGCGCTCGGCCTTGACCCCGGCCAGGCCTTGCAGCAGCAGGGTCTGGCCGACCTTGCCGGCCAGGTCGCCGCGCTTGAGCACTGCGCTCAGGGCGCCGTTGCTGGCGTCGTCCACGGCCTTGGCGGTAGCGCCCAGTGTGCGGCCTTCACCCACGCTCAGTACCAGGGTGGCGGTTTTCAAGGATGCTGCGGCTACGCTTTTTACAACCAATTCCATGTCAGGGTCCCCGAATGAACTGTCAGTGCGCGCTGGCGGTGCAGGCGCTCGAAGCGGCCTGGCGCGCCGTGGCGGGCCAGTCAGAAAGCGCCCAGTTTGAGCCTGCGGCGGGCGCGCTGACAACCCCGAGATGAAGCTTTGCACGGCGCCAAGTGACAGGCACGGCCATTCACAGGATAATGCGCGCACTTTTGTCCGGGTTCGCCTTTGGCGGGCGGGCGACTATCTTGGTTGCAACGTTTTCCCTTGTTCGGCTGTCCGAGCCTGACAACCCAGGAGTGTCTGGTTTGATCGTCTTCCGTTATCTGTCCCGCGAGGTCCTGGTGACCTTGAGTGCCGTCAGCGCTGTGCTGCTGGTCATCATCATGAGCGGGCGCTTCATCAAATACCTGGCCCAGGCGGCCCAGGGCATGCTCGATCCGGGCGTACTGTTCCTGATCATGGGCTACCGCCTGCCGGGCTTTCTGCAACTGATCCTGCCGCTGGGCCTGTTTCTGGGCATCCTGCTGGCCTACGGCCGGCTGTACCTGGAAAGCGAGATGACCGTGCTCTCGGCAACCGGCATGAGCCAGCAGCGCCTGCTGGGCATGACCCTGATGCCGGCGGCACTGATCGCGGTGCTGGTAGCCTGGCTGAGCCTGAGCCTGGCGCCCCAGGGCGTGACCCAGGTATCGCAGATCATCAACCAGCAGGATGCGCTGACCGAGTTCGACACCCTGGTGCCGGGCCGCTTCCAGAACCTGCGCGACGGTTCGCGGGTCACCTACACCGAGCAGCTGTCGGATGACCGTTCAAAGCTGGCCGGCGTGTTCATTTCCGAGAAGCGACTGTCCCAGGACAAGAGCAAGGACCGTGGTATCTCCGTGCTGGTGGCCGAAAAGGGCCGTCAGGAAGTGCAGGCCGACGGCAACCGCTACCTGATCCTTGAAAACGGCTACCGCTACGACGGCAACCCGGGCCAGGCCGATTACCGCGCCATCAAGTACGACACCTACGGTGTGCTGCTGCCCAAGCCGGAGGTCAGCCAGGAAGTCACCGAGCGCGAGGCCATTCCGACGTCCGAACTGATCGGCAGTACCGGGCTGCGCGAGCGTGCCGAACTGCAGTGGCGCCTGTCGCTGCCGCTGCTGGTGTTCATCGTGACCCTGATGGCGGTGCCGCTGTCGCGGGTCAACCCGCGCCAGGGCCGTTTCCTCAAGCTGCTGCCGGCGATCCTTCTGTATATGGCTTACCTGACGATTCTGATTGCCGCCCGCGGCGCCCTGGAGAAAGGCAAGTTGCCGATCGGCCTGGGCCTGTGGCCGGTGCATGGGCTGTTCCTGCTGATCGGCCTGGGCCTGATGTTCTGGGAACCGCTGCGCCTCAAGCGCGCCAGCCGTCGTGCGGAGGTGGCCCGTGGCTAAACTCGATCGCTACATCGGCCAGAGCGTGTTCATGGCCATCCTCGCCGTGCTGGGGATCATCCTCGGCCTGGCGTCGCTGTTCGCCTTCATCGACGAGATGGGCGACATCAGCGATACCTACACCTTGTGGGACGCGGGCAACTACGTGCTGCTGACCGCGCCACGGCGCCTGTACGACATGCTGCCGATGGCCGCGCTGATCGGCTGCCTGATCGGCCTGGGCAGCCTGGCCAGCAGCAGCGAACTGACCATCATGCGCGCTGCCGGCGTGTCCATCGGGCGCATCGTGTGGGCGGTCATGAAGCCGATGCTGGTACTGATGCTGATCGGCGTGCTGATGGGCGAGTACCTGGCACCCGTGACCGAGAACAAGGCCCAGGCCGACCGTTCGCTGGCGCAGGGTGGCGGTGAGGCGCAAAGCTCCAAGCGCGGCCTGTGGCACCGTCAGGGCGAAGAGTTCGTGCACATCAACACCGTGCAGCCCAATGGGCTGTTGCTGGGCGTGACGCGTTATCGCTTCGACAACGAGCGTCACATGCAGACCTCCAGCTTTGCGCGCAGGGCGCAATACACCCAGGGCCACTGGGAACTGACCGACGTGACCACCACGCACTTCCGTGGGGACCACACCGAAGTCATCCACAATGCCGAGGAGCGCTGGGACGTCGCGCTGACCCCCGAGCTGCTCAGCACCGTGGTACTGGCGCCCGAGTCGCTGTCGATCAGCGGGCTGTGGGACTACATTCACTACCTCTCCGACCAGGGCCTGAACAACGCGCGCTACTGGCTGGCGTTCTGGACCAAGGTGCTGCAACCGGTGGTTACGGCGGCGCTGGTCCTGATGGCGGTGTCGTTCATCTTCGGCCCGCTGCGTTCGGTGACGCTGGGCCAGCGGGTGTTCACCGGGGTGCTGGTGGGCTTCGTGTTCCGCATCGCCCAGGACCTGCTGGGCCCTTCGAGCCAGGTGTTCGGCTTCCCGCCGCTGCTGGCGGTGGTGATCCCGGGGGCAATCTGTGCGCTGGCGGGGGTGTGGTTGCTACGCAGGGCGGGGTAGCGATTACCCTGGCCAACAAAAAGCCGACCTCAGGGTCGGCTTTTTCATTGGTTGCCTGTGCCGGCGAACGGTGCGCTGCGGTTCTACTTCTTGCGCTTGGGAATCCGCACCAGCTGGGTTTCCGAGTACATGTCATGCCAGGCGCGTTTTTTCTTGTCCACCAGCGACCACAGAAACCCCAGGCCCAGGCACAGCCACGACGCAATCGACACCACAAAGCGCAGCAGTGCCTGCCACAGGCTGATGGCACTGCCGTCGGCATTCTGCACGCGGATGCCCCATACCTGCATGCCAAGGGTCTGGCCGCCGTGGGTCCAGAACTTGGCGAAGAAGCCGAACAGCATGAACAGCAGAACGGTCGACAGCAACGGATCGCCATCCAGCGCCCCCGCCTCGGTCAGGGCGCGCATGCGCGTCTCGCCGATGATCGCCATCTGCACCATCTTGTACACCAGCGTGGTCACCATCAGCAGGGCGGTGCACAACAGGAAGTCATAGAACATCGCGGCCAGGCGACGGCCCAGGCCGACCACGGGGAACTCGCCCTGTGGTTGAAGAAGTTGCTTGGGCATGCGCTCAGGCTCCGGGTGACAAAGCGCCCATTCTACGGAATTGCGCGCACAAAAAAGCCCCTGCTGTTGCCAGCAGGGGCTCTTTCGTTGATGAAGATCAGGCTTCGGCTTGAACTTCGTCGGCTTGCATGCCTTTTTGGCCCTGCACAGCAACGAAGGTCACTTTCTGGCCTTCTTTCAGGCTCTTGAAGCCGTTGCCCTGAATAGCGCGGAAGTGTACGAACAGATCCGGACCGCTTTCTGGAGTGATGAAACCAAAACCTTTCTCGTCGTTAAACCACTTGACGGTACCGCTCTGACGTTGGGACATTGTCTTATTTCCTTTGAAACTTAGAATTAGTAACAGTTTCTTTCATTGAAAGAGTACTGGGCTGGGTTGCAGGAAAGTAAGAGACGTCGAACGGGTTGTAGCAAAACTCGGCGCTACTGCCCAGGTCACGAACCATAGCGACCCATGCAAACACAGTGCAGTGAATCTACACTCATTTCGATTGCAAAAACAAGTCCCGCAGAGCGCCGCACCACGGGGCCTGGCGGGAAATTTCCGGGGCTGTTTGCGGGCCGCTGTCGGGCGTGTTCGAAAGTTGTAAAACGCGTTCGAAAACGAATATCCCGAACGCGCCATGACACCTTGTTTCAATTGCGCTGTTTCAGCCGCGATAGTAGCGCTGGGCAACGAACGGCATCTTGCTGACTTTCATCGCCACCCGTTTGCCGCGCACGATGGCCCACAGCGGTGTATCGAGCGCTGCATGGGCCTGGTCCACATATCCCATCGCCACTGGCGCGCCCAGCGTGGGCCCGAAGCCTCCGCTGCAGATGCTGCCGACCACCGTGCCGGCCTCATCCACGATCTCGGCCCCTTCGCGCACCGGGGTACGCTCCTGCGGCAGCAGGCCGACGCGCTTGCGCGCCACGCCGCTGTGCTGCTGGGCGAAGATCGCAGCAGCGCCGGGGAAGCCTCCCGCCCGCGAGCCATCGGCGCGGCGTACCTTGGAGATGGCCCACAGCAGGCTTGCCTCGATCGGCGTGGTGTCGGCATTCATGTCATGCCCGTACAGGCATAGGCCGGCTTCCAGGCGCAGCGAGTCGCGCGCGCCCAGGCCGATGGCGGCCACTTCCGGCTCGGCCAGCAGGTGACGGGCCAGGGCCTCGGCGCTGGCGCTGGGCACACTGATCTCGAAGCCGTCTTCGCCGGTGTAGCCCGATCGGCTCACGTAGCAGTCCACGCCCAGCAACACCACGGGCTTGAACTGCATGAAGGTCATGTCCGCCACCTCGGGGGCCAGGCGCTGCAGCACCTTGACCGCCGCCGGGCCCTGCAGGGCCAGCAGGGCGCGCTCTTCGAACAGCGGCTGCACCTGGCACAGCGTGCCGATGTGCTGGCGCAGGTGGGCCAGGTCCTGGTCCTTGCAGGCGGCGTTGACCACCAGGAACAGTTCGTCGTTGCCCAGGTTGGCCACCATCAGGTCATCGAGGATGCCGCCCTGTTCGTTGGTGAACATCGCGTAGCGCTGCATGCCCACCGGCAAATCGATGATGTCGACCGGCACCAGGGTTTCCAGGGCCTTGGCGGCATCGGCGCCCACCAGGCGGATCTGGCCCATGTGCGACACGTCGAACAGGCCGGCCTGTTCGCGGGTGTGCAGGTGCTCCTTGAGCACTCCCAGCGGGTACTGCACGGGCATGTCGTAGCCGGCGAACGGCACCATGCGCGCGCCCAGTTCCAGATGCAGGGCATGAAGCGGTGTTTGCAGCAGTGTGTCGGTGGACATTGATGACTCCTTCTAGAGGCTTGAGGTTGTCAGCACTCGATGATGTTGACGGCCAGACCGCCGCGGGCGGTCTCCTTGTATTTGCTTTTCATGTCGGCGCCGGTCTGGCGCATGGTGCGGATCACCTTGTCGAGCGAGACGAAGTGCTGCCCGTCGCCGCGCAAGGCCATGCGCACCGCGTTGATCGCCTTGACCGAGCCCATGGCATTGCGTTCGATGCAGGGCACCTGGACCAGCCCGCCAATCGGGTCGCAGGTCAGGCCCAGGTTGTGTTCCATGCCGATTTCGGCGGCGTTCTCGACCTGTTGCACGCTGCCGCCCAGCACCTCGCACAGGGCCCCGGCTGCCATCGAACAGGCCACCCCGACCTCACCCTGGCAGCCCACTTCGGCCCCCGAGATCGAGGCGTTTTCCTTGTACAGGATGCCGATGGCAGCGGCGGTGAGCAGAAAGCGCACCACGCCGTCTTCGCTGGCCCCCCCGATGAAGCGCATGTAGTAGTGCAGCACCGCCGGCACGATGCCGGCAGCGCCATTGGTGGGTGCGGTGACCACTCGACCGCCGGAGGCATTCTCTTCGTTGACCGCCAGGGCATAGAGGTTGACCCAGTCGAGTACCGACAGCGCATCGCGCAGGCTCGCCTCGGGGTTGGCGCACAGCTGGCGGTGCAGGGCCGCAGCGCGGCGCTTGACCTTGAGCCCGCCGGGCAGAATGCCCTCGTTGCGACAGCCGGCGGCCACGCAGTCCTGCATCACTTGCCAGATGTGCAGCAGGCCGCTGCGGGTCTCGGCCTCGGGGCGCCAGGCCGATTCGTTGGCCAGCATCACCTGGCTGATGCTCAGGTGATGCGTGGTGCAGTGGCCAAGCAGTTCCCGGGCCGTCTTGAACGGGTAGGGCAGTGTGGTGCTGTCCTCGACGATACGATCGGCCCCGGCGGCGCCTTCGTCGACCACGAAACCGCCGCCCACCGAGTAGTACTCGCGGCTGCGTACCTGCAGGCCGGCGGCGTCGAAGGCACGAAAGATCATGCCGTTGGGGTGAAAGGCCAGCGGCTTGCGGATCATCGCCAGGTGCTGTTTTTCGTTGAACTCGATGGCGTGCTCGCCCAGCAGGTAGAGCTGCCCGCTGCTGCGGATCGCCTGCAGGCGCGCTGCGATGGTGTCGGTGTCGACGCTGTCGGGGTGTTCGCCCTCAAGCCCCAGCAGCACCGCCTTGTCGCTGCCGTGGCCCTTGCCGGTGGCGCCGAGCGAGCCGTACAGCTCGACCTTGACGCTGGCGGTACTGGCCAGCAGGTCGTCGCGGCGCAGGCCCTCGGCAAAACGCGCGGCTGCGCGCATCGGCCCGACGGTATGGGAGCTGGAGGGGCCGATGCCGATCTTGAACAGGTCGAAGACGCTGAGTGACATGGTCGTACCCTCGTGCAGGTTGAAAAGCTTCGCCGGCAAGGCCGGCCCCTACAGATGCGCGCGGGCTCTGCAGGAGCCGGCCTTGCCGGCGAAGAGGCCCTCAGGCGTCCTGATAGCTTTCGATCGACGGGCAGGCGCAGATCAGGTTGCGGTCGCCGAACACGTTGTCGACACGCCCCACGGGTGGCCAGTACTTGGCCTCCACCAGCGATGGCAGCGGGTACACCGCCTGCTGGCGGCTATAGCCGTGGGGCCATTCGCCGGCCAGTTCGGCCGCGGTGTGCGGGGCGTTCTTCAGCGGGTTGTCGTCCTTGTCCAGGCTGCCGTTCTCCACTGCGCGAATCTCTTCGCGAATACAGATCATGGCGTTGCAGAAGCGGTCCAGTTCCTCCTTGGCCTCGCTCTCGGTCGGCTCGATCATCAACGTGCCGGCCACCGGGAACGACATGGTCGGGGCATGGAAGCCGAAGTCGATCAGGCGCTTGGCCACGTCGTCGACGCTGATGCCGCTGCTGTCCTTGAGCGGGCGCAGGTCCAGGATGCACTCGTGCGCCACCAGGCCATTGCCGCCGGTGTACAACACAGGATAGTGCTCTTCCAGGCGGCGGGCGATGTAGTTGGCATTCAGGATCGCCATCTGCGACGCACGCTTGAGCCCGGCGCCGCCCATCATGCGGATGTACATCCAGGTGATCGGCAGGATGCTGGCACTGCCGAACGGCGCCGCGCATACCGCGCCCTGGGGGTTGTGCAGGTGCGCATGGCCCGGCAGGAACGGCGCCAGGTGCGCCTTGACGCCGATCGGGCCGACGCCCGGGCCGCCACCGCCGTGGGGGATGCAGAAGGTCTTGTGCAGGTTCAGGTGGGACACGTCGCCGCCGAACTTGCCCGGGGCGCACAGGCCGACCATCGCGTTCATGTTGGCGCCGTCGATGTACACCTGGCCGCCGTTGTCGTGGATGATCGCGCAGATCTCGCCGATGGCCTCCTCGAACACACCGTGGGTGGACGGGTAGGTGATCATCAGCGCAGCCAACTGGTCGCGGTGCTCGATGGCCTTGGCGCGCAGGTCGTCGATGTCGACATTGCCACGGGCATCGCACGCAGTGACCACCACGCGCATGCCGGCCATGTGTGCGGTGGCCGGGTTGGTGCCGTGGGCCGATGAGGGAATCAGGCAGATATCGCGGCGGGCATCGCCCCGGCTCTGGTGGTAGGCGCGGATCGCCAGCAGGCCGGCGTACTCGCCCTGCGAACCGGCGTTGGGCTGCAGCGACACGGCGTCATAGCCAGTGGCGGCGCACAGCATGGCCTCCAGCTCGTCGGTCAGTTGCTGGTAGCCCTGGCTCTGCTCGGCGGGGGCAAAGGGGTGCAGGTTGCCGAACTCGGCCCAGGTCACCGGGATCATTTCGCTGGCGGCATTGAGCTTCATGGTGCACGAGCCCAGCGGGATCATGGTGCGGTCCAGCGCCAGGTCCTTGTCGGCCAGCTTGCGCAGGTAGCGCATCAGTTCGGTTTCGCTGTGGTAGCGGTTGAACACCGGGTGTTCGAGGATGGCCGACTGGCGCAGCAGGGCGGCCGGCAGTCGTGCTGGCGTGGCAGCGGCCAGCGCGGCGAAGTCCGGTACGGCCTGGCCATTGGCGAACAGCTGCCACAGGGCCTCGACATCGGCCTGGGTGCTGGTTTCATCCAGCGACAGGCCCAGGTGGTCGGCATCGATCTGGCGCAGGTTGAGCTGGCGGGCGCGCGCCTGTTCATGCAGCGCGGCAGTCGCGCCGCCGGTGGCCAGGGTCAGGGTGTCGAAGAACGCGGCGTTCTGCACGTTCACGCCCAGTGCCTTGAGGCCGCAGGCCAGGATCGCGGTCAGCTGGTGGGTGCGCTGGGCGATCTGCTTGAGGCCCTGCGGGCCGTGGTACACGGCGTACATGCTGGCGATGTTGGCCAGCAGTACCTGGGCGGTGCAGATGTTGCTGGTGGCCTTCTCGCGGCGGATGTGCTGCTCGCGGGTCTGCATGGCCAGGCGCAGGGCGGTCTTGCCGAAGCGGTCGATGGACACGCCGACCAGGCGCCCGGGCATGTCGCGCTTGAACGCATCGCGGGTGGAGAAGTACGCCGCATGCGGGCCGCCGAAGCCCAGCGGCACGCCGAAGCGCTGGGCGCTGCCGATGGCCACGTCGGCGCCGAACTCACCCGGCGGGGTCAGCAGGGTCAGCGCCAGCAGGTCGGCGGCTACCGCCACCAGCGCGTTGGCGGCGTGCAGGCGCTCCACCAGTTCGCGGTAGTCGAACACCTCGCCGTTGCTGGCCGGGTACTGCAGCAGGGCGCCGAAGAAGGCGCTCACGTCGCCCAGCTCGCGCTCGTCGCCCACCACCACCTTGATGCCCAGCGGCTCGGCACGGGTGCGCAGCACGTCGAGGGTCTGCGGGTGGCAATGCACCGAGGCGAAGAAGGCGTGGCTGCCCTTGTTCTTGCTCAGGCGCTTGCAGAAGGTCATGGCTTCGGCGGCGGCCGTGGCTTCGTCGAGCAGGGAGGCGTTGGCGATCGGCAAGCCGGTGAGGTCGCTGATCAGGGTCTGGAAGTTCAGCAGCGCTTCCAGGCGGCCCTGGGAAATCTCGGGCTGATAGGGGGTGTAGGCGGTGTACCAGGCCGGGTTTTCCAGCAGGTTGCGCAGGATCGGTGCCGGGGTGTGGGTGTTGTAGTAGCCCTGGCCGATGAAGCTTTTGAACAGCTGGTTCTTGCCGGCGATGGCCTTGAGCGAAGCCAGGGCATCGGCTTCGCTCTGCCCGTCACCGAGCTCGAGCACGCTGGTGCCCTTGATGCTGTCGGGGATCACGGCGGCGCTCATGGCCTCCAGCGAGTCGAAGCCCAGGGTGGCGAGCATGGCCTGCTCGTCGGTGTCGCGCGGGCCGATATGACGGGCGATGAACTGATTGGCGGTGCCGAGGTTGATGGTCATGGTGATTTCCTCAGGCGTCGGCGTTGGCTTTGATCAGACGGTCGTAGGCGTCCTGGTCGAGCAGTTGCGCGACGGCGCCGGCATCGGCCGGGATGAAGCGGAAGAACCAGCCTTCGCCCAGCGGATCTTCGTTGACCAGCTCGGGGCTGTCCTGCAGCTGTTCGTTGACTGCCACCACTTCACCGGTCAGCGGCATGTACACGCCGCTGGCGGCTTTGACCGATTCGACGGTGGAGGCTTCGGCCCCGGCTTCGTAGGTTTGCAGTTCCGGCAGTTGCACGTAGACCACGTCACCCAATGCGTTCTGGGCAAAGGCGGTGATCCCGACCGTGACGCTGCCGTCGGCTTCGGCGCGCAGCCATTCGTGATCTTCGGTAAAACGCAACTCGCTCATGGGAACTCCTCAGGGGTGCGGTAGGGCTCACCATCAGGCCAGCCCGGAACTGACATCTCCTTAGCAAGTTCGTGGCCATTTATTAAAAATGCCTACAAATCAAATAGTTATGTATTTTTCAGCGGTGCTCGTTATGCAGGTCGTAGCGAAATCGCTACACCTGTCGAGTATTGAAAAAGCGCAGAGGGATCAAAACCTTGCATTACAGTGGCAAACGGGCGATGTAGCGAAATCGATACGGTGTATCGAATTCGCTACGGAAGGGTTTCCTTTCCGGGAATGCCATACTTGCGCAGCCGATGCGCGATAGCCGTGTGCGAAGTCTGCAAGCGACTGGCCAACTGGCGGGTGGAGGGGTAGGTGGCGTAGAGCTTTTCCAGCAGGCCACGCTCGAAGTTCTCCACGGCCTGCTCCAGGCTGGCCACTTCACCATCGCTTTGGCGCGCCACCGAGGTGCCGGCAATGTCCAGGTCACCAATATCCACCAGGCTGCTCTCGCAGATGGCCGCAGCGCGAAAGATCACGTTCTGCAACTGGCGCACGTTGCCCGGCCAGCGGTTGCCCAGCAACGCCGGGTAGGTGCCCGGCGCCAGCCGGCACAGCGGACGCTGGATCTGCGTGCAGGCCTGGCGCATGAAGGCACGCGCCAGCATCAGGATGTCCTGGCCACGCTCGCGCAGCGGCGGCACTTCCAGGTTGAGCACGTTCAGGCGGTAGAACAGGTCTTCGCGAAAACTGCCTTCGGCAACCATCTTTTCCAGGTCGCGGTGGGTGGCGCTGAGGATGCGCACGTTGACCTTGACCTCGCGATCACCGCCCACGCGGCGAAAGCTGCCATCGCTCAGAAACCGCAGCAGCTTGGCCTGAAGGTAAGGCGACATCTCGCCGATTTCATCGAGAAACACCGTGCCCTGGTTGGCCAGCTCCATCAGCCCCGGCTTGCCGCCGCGTTGCGCGCCGGTGAAGGCACCGGGGGCGTAGCCGAACAGCTCGCTCTCGGCCAGGTTCTCCGGCAGCGCCGCACAGTTCAGTGCCAGGAAGGGTGCGTTGTGGCGGCTGCTGATGGCGTGGCAGGCACGGGCTACAAGTTCCTTGCCGGTGCCGGTCTCGCCGTGGATCAGCAGCGGCGCATCCAGCGCCGCCACACGCAGGGCGCGGGCCTTGAGGGTACGGATGGGCGGCGAGTCGCCGAGCAGCGCGTCGAAGCCTTCGGCATGGTCGTGGTGCAGGGCCGACAGGCGTTCGCCGATGCGGTTGGCCTGGTACAGCGTCAGCAGGGCGCCGGCGTTGGTGATCGGGGTGGCGTCGAGCAGCAGGGTCTGGCCGTTGAGGGTGACTTCGCGCAGGGGCAGGTGGAAACCCTGTTCGATCAGCGCATCGAGCAGTTGCGGGTCGCCGAACAGCTCACCCACCGAGCGGCCCTCCGGGTCCTGGCCGCACAGGGCAATCAGCGCCGGGTTGGCCAGCAGCACATGGCCGGCGCTGTCCAGGGCCAGGACCGGGTCGCTCATGGCGGCGAGCAGGGCATCGAGCTGCAGGTGGCGGCGCTGTCCGGGGAGGATGTCGACCACTTTCACGCTTTGCACGCCGTGCACGTTGAACAGCGCGTCATGCAGCTCTTCGAGCACGTCGGGGCTCAGGGTCGGGGCGTCGATGTAGACGTTGGGCGGCACCATCTCCACGGCGTCCAGGTTGAGGTGGCGGGCACCGAGCAGGGCCAGCACTTCCTGGGTGATGCCGACGCGGTCGATGAAGCTGACGTGGATACGCATGGGGGGATGTTCTGGCTTGCCGGGATGGCAAGTATGCCTTGGCGGGCGCGGTGCGGTCGAATCGCGGGTCAAGCCCGCTCCCACAGGCGCAGGTGATTTTTGTGGGAGCGGGCTTGACCCGCGATGAGGTCGTGGTGGGCTAGCCCAGGTGCTCGGGCTTGACCGGGTCGCCCGATTTCACATCGAGCTGTGCGCGCACATCCTCGAACATCATGTCGTAGATCTTGTGCAGCGAGCTGATGCTGGCGGTTTTGGGCATGCCGTACTTCTGCGCGATGATCGAGGCCTGCCGCGCGAAGTCGAAGGCCTGGTCCTTGGGCATGAAGAAGGTTTCGTCCATCGGCTTGTCCTCGATGGTGCCATGCATGCGAAAACTCATGCCTTTGCCTTCCTTGGGATCCTGCTCAACCTTGTAGTCGATGCACAGGTTGTAGCTGTAATCGGCCTTGTTCAGCGCATGGCGCTCGATGTGCAGATGACCGGGTTCGAATATGGCCATGGCGGCTCCTCTGGAAGGTTGAAACGGGCGGACCTGCAGATCCGCCCAACTGCATCAACGGTAGTCGATACCAGGCTTGGACGTACTCACCCGAGTGCCGGCAGTGCCCTTGACGATGTCTTCGATATCGGCCAGCGAGCCGATAACCGCTACTTTGCCGGTGTGCCGGGCAAAGTCGCAAGCGGCCTGCACCTTCGGCCCCATGGAGCCTGCGGCAAAGCCCAGGCGCTCCAGTTCGTCCGGGTGGGCCTGGGCGATGGCTTTCTGGGTCGGCTTGTTGAAGTCGACATACGCCGCGTTCACGTCCGTGGCAATCACCAGCAGGTCGGCGTCCAGCTGTTCGGCCAGCAGCGACGAGCACAGGTCCTTGTCGATCACCGCCTCGATGCCCTGCAGCTTGCCGTTCTCACCATACATGGTGGGGATGCCGCCACCCCCGGCACAGATCACGATACTGCTCTTTTCCAGCAGCCACTTGATCGGGCGGATCTCGAAGATGCGCTTGGGTTTGGGGCTGGCCACCACGCGGCGGAACTTGTCGCCGTCGGCCTTGACCACCCAGCCTTTTTCCTTGGCCAGGCGCTCGGCTTCTTCCTTGCCGTAGACCGGGCCGATGAACTTGGTCGGGTCCTTGAAGGCAGGGTCGTTGGCGTCCACTTCCACCTGGGTCAGCAGGGTGGCGAAGGGCACCTCGAAGTCCAGCAGGTTGCCCAGCTCCTGTTCGATGATGTAGCCGATCATGCCTTCGGTTTCGGCACCGAGCACGTCCAGCGGGTAGGCTTCGTCGGGTTTGTAGGATTGCGCCTGGAGCGACAGCAGGCCGACCTGCGGGCCGTTGCCATGGGCGATGACCAGTTCGTTGCCGGGGTGGATCTTGGCGATCTGTTCGGCGGCGATACGGATGTTGGCGCGCTGATTGTCGGCGGTCAGGGGCTCGCCGCGGCGCAGCAGGGCGTTGCCGCCCAATGCAACAACGATACGCATGATGATGTCCTTTCTAGGGTGCAGGAGCCGGCAGCGCCGGCTCCCGGCGGGGTTACAGGTCGGCCAGGGTCGACACCAGGATCGCCTTGATCGTGTGCATGCGGTTTTCCGCCTGCTCGAAGGCGATGCAGGCCGGCGACTCGAACACGTCATCGGTCACTTCGATGCCGTTGGCCAGGTGCGGGTACTGCTCGGCGATCTGCTTGCCGACCTTGGTGTCGGAGTTGTGGAACGCCGGCAGGCAGTGCATGAACTTGGTGCGTGGGTTGCCGGTGGCCTTCATCAGCTCGGCGTTGACCTGGTATGGCAGCAGTTGCTTGATGCGTTCGCCCCAGGCTTCGACCGGCTCGCCCATCGATACCCACACGTCGGTGTGGATGAAGTCCACGCCCTTGACCGCAGCTTTCGGGTCTTCGGTGAGGGTGATGCGGGCACCGCTTTCCTCTGCGTACTGTTTGCAGCGTGCCACCAGGTCGTCATGCGGCCACAGGGCCTTGGGCGCACAGATACGCACGTCCATGCCCAGCTTGGAGCCGACCAGCAGCAGCGAGTTGCCCATGTTGTTGCGCGCATCGCCCAGGTAGGCGTAGCTGATGTCGTGGATCGGCTTGTCGGCATGCTCGCGCATGGTCAGCACGTCGGCAATCATCTGGGTGGGGTGGTATTCGTCGGTGAGGCCGTTGAACACCGGTACGCCGGCGAACTTGGCCAGTTCCTCGACCACTTCCTGCTTGAAGCCACGGTACTCGATGGCATCGTACATGCGCCCGAGCACGCGGGCGGTGTCCTTCATGCTCTCCTTGTGGCCGATCTGCGAGGAGTTGGGGTCGATGTAGGTGACGTTGGCGCCCTGGTCATAGGCGGCCACTTCGAAGGCGCAACGGGTGCGGGTCGAGGTCTTCTCGAAAATCAGCGCAATGTTGTTGCCCTTGAGGTGCTGCTGCTCGGTGCCGGTGTATTTGGCACGCTTGAGGTCACGGGACAGGTCCAGCAGGTAGCGCAGCTCGCGCGGGGTGTGGTGTTCCAGGCTCAGCAGGCTGCGGTTGTGGATGTTGAACGCCATGATGTTGCTCCTGTTCTTTTAGAACGCAAAGGGCTGATCGGCCCGGCCGGCGCCTTGTGGGCGCGGCCGGACGATGGTCGTTTTAGTAGTCGATTGGGTCGCGCACGATCGGGCAGGTCATGCAGTGGCCGCCCCCACGTCCGCGGCCCAGTTCGCCGGCACTGATGGTGATGACCTCGACACCGGCCTTGCGCAGCAGGGTGTTGGTGTAGGTGTTGCGGTCGTAGCCGATGACCACGCCCGGCTCCACGGCCACCACGTTGTTGCCGTCGTCCCACTGCTCGCGTTCGGCGGCGAAGCTGTTGCCACCGGTTTCAACCACGCGCAGCTTGGGCAGCTTGAGGGCCTTGGCCACCACATCGAGGAAGCTGGCTTCTTCGCGGCGGATGTCGATGCCGCCCTGCTTGCTTTCGTCGGGTTGCAGGGTGAAGGCGACGATCTGGTTCACCACTTCGGGGAAGATCGTGACCAGGTCGCGGTCGCAGAAGCTGAACACGGTGTCCAGGTGCATCGCAGCGCGGGACTTCGGCAGCCCGGCCACGATCACGCGTTCCACGGCCTTGTTCTTGAACAGGTTCAGCGCCAGTTGGCCGATGGCCTGACGCGACGTGCGTTCGCCCATGCCGATCAGTACCACGCCGTTGCCGATAGGCATCACGTCGCCGCCTTCGAGGGTGGAGTTGCCGTGGTCCTTGTCCGGGTCGCCGTACCAGATTTCGAAATCGGCATTGGTGAACTGCGGGTGGAACTTGTAGATGGCGGTGGTCAGCAGGGTCTCCTGGCGACGCGCCGGCCAGTACATCGGGTTCAGCGTCACGCCGCCGTAGATCCAGCAGGTGGTGTCGCGGGTGAACTGGGTGTTGGGCAGCGGCGGCAGGATGAAGCTGGAGTGGCCCAGGAAGTCGCGGAACATCTGGATGGTCTTGCCACCGAAGCTGTCGGGCAGGTCATCGGCCGAGACGCCGCCGATCAGGTACTCGGCGATGTGTCGCGGCTCCAGGCTGCGCAGCCAGGATTTCACTTCGTTGATCAGGCCCAGGCCCACCGAGTCGGCGGTGACCTTGCGCTCCAGAATCCAGTCCAGTGCTTCGGGCATCGCGACGATGTCGGTCAGCAGGTTGTGCATTTCCAGCACTTCGATGCCGCGCTCGCGCATCTTGGTCACGAAGTCGAAGTGGTCGCGCTTGGCCTGGGCGACCCAGAGTACGTCGTCGAACAGCAGTTCGTCGCAGTTGTTCGGGGTCAGGCGCTGGTGAGCCAGGCCTGGGGAGCAAACCATCACTTTGCGCAGTTTGCCGGCTTCGGAATGTACGCCGTACTTAGCTTTTTCCGTGGACATGGTTCATTTCCTCCAAGTTGCGAATACGGGGGGTTACAGAGTCAGGAAGCCGTCGTACAGGCCATAGGCCGCCACTAGGGCGCCGATGACTACGGCGGCGAAGATCAGCTTCTCCACGTTGGTAAAGATCGGTTGGCCCACCTCGCGCTTGGCCTTGGCGAACAGCACCACGCCAGGGGCATACAGCAGGGCCGAGAGCAGCAGGTACTTGACGCCACCGGCGTACAGCAGCCAGATGGCATAGAGCAGTGCGATACCGCCGATGATCAGGTCTTTCTTGCGTTCGGCCAGGGCCTGTTCATAGGTTTCGCTGCGCAGTGCCAGCAGGAACGCATAGGCCGCCGACCACAGGTAGGGCACCAGGATCATCGAGGTGGCGAGGTAGATCAGCGACAGGTAGGTACTGGCCGAGAACAGCGTGATGACCAGGAAGATCTGCACCATGGCATTGGTCAGCCACAGGGCGTTGGCCGGCACGTGGTTGGCGTTCTCGCGGCGCAGGAACTCCGGCATGGTGTGGTCCTTGGCTGCGGCGAACATGATCTCGGCGCACAGCAGTACCCACGACAGCAGGGCCCCCAGCAGCGAGACGATCAGGCCGACGCTGATCAGCACCGCGCCCCAGTGACCGACCACGTGCTCCAGCACTGCGGCCATCGACGGGTTCTGCAGCTTGGCCAGTTCCGGTTGGGTCATGATGCCCAGCGACAGCACGTTCACCAGTACCAGGAACAGCAGCACGGTGATGAAGCCGATCACGGTGGCCTTGCCCACGTCGGAGCGTTTTTCGGCACGGGCCGAGAAGATGCTGGCGCCCTCGATGCCGATGAACACCCACACGGTGACCAGCATCATGTTGCGCACCTGGTTCATCACGCTGCCCAGGTCCGGGTTCATCGTGCCCCAGATGTCGGCGGTGAAGATGTCCAGCTTGAACGCGAACAGGGCAATCAGGATGAACAGCGCCAGTGGCACGACCTTGGCCACGGTGGTGACCAGGTTGATGAACGCTGCTTCCTTGATGCCGCGCAGCACCAGAAAGTGCACTGCCCACAGCAGGATCGAGGCACCGATGATCGCCGCCGGGGTGTTGCCTTCGCCGAAGATCGGGAAGAAGTAGCCCAGGGTGCTGAACAGCAGCACGAAGTAGCCCACGTTGCCCAGCCAGGCACTGATCCAGTAGCCCCAGGCGGACGAAAAGCCCATGTAGTCGCCAAAACCGGCCTTGGCGTAGGCGTATACGCCGCCGTCCAGGTCAGGTTTGCGATTGGCCAGGGTCTGGAACACGAAGGCCAGGGTCAGCATGCCGATGGCGGTGATGCCCCAGCCGATCAGCACGGCGCCGACATCGGCGCTGGCGGCCATGTTCTGCGGCAGCGAGAAGATGCCGCCGCCGATCATGGAACCCACTACAAGTGCGACTAACGCACCCAGTCGTAGTTTTCCGGGAGTGTCTGACATTGGATAACTCCATTCCAGGAGAAGAGAGATGCCAGAATAAATCCAGCAAGCGTGACGAGAGCTGATTCAGGTCAGTTCATTGATACATTCCATTGTTGTTGAAGGACTTGAAGCGCTGCAGCCGGCGCCTCGCCGACACCCCGCAAGCCTTGTGCAATGGCACCTCCAGCCTTTTTCTAGAGCATTCGCTCTGAATGGCTGCGAGATTTGAAGCTAGTCGCTTTTACGGGTTTAGCAAATTTTTGACGAGAAAAGATCTTGTTTGCTTGATGAAGTAGATGGGGTACGCAAAACTCACTGTTTAGTTCGCCTCGGCATAGACGTACTAGTTATGAAGGTTATAGTTTTGAAGACAATCCACTATAAACGTCAGGGCTGTGCTTATATTTAGGCCTAGTGTGTAACAGCGCCATGACAACGCGGGACGAAAAGGGGAACTGCATGTCCGAACCAGGACAGAAACTGCGCTTGGGTGCGCTCGTCGCGCTGGTGGTGGGCTCGATGATCGGTGGCGGTATCTTCTCGCTGCCGCAGAACATGGCCGCGCGGGCCGACGTCGGCGCCGTGCTGATCGGCTGGGGCATCACCGCCGTGGGCATGCTGGCGCTGGCGTTCGTGTTCCAGACCCTGGCCAATCGCAAGCCCGAGCTCGATTCGGGTGTATATGCCTATGCCAAGGCCGGGTTTGGCGAGTACATGGGCTTTTCGTCGGCCTGGGGTTACTGGATCAGCGCCTGGCTGGGCAACGTGGGCTACTTCGTGCTGCTGTTCAGCACCCTGGGCTTCTACTTTCCGGTGTTCGGGGAGGGCAACACGCCGATCGCCATCGCCTGCGCTTCGCTATTGCTGTGGGCAGTGCACTTTCTGGTACTGCGCGGCATCAAGGAGGCGGCGTTCATCAACCTGGTGACCACCGTGGCCAAGGTGGTGCCGCTGGTGATGTTCATCGTGATCGCGGCGGTGGCGTTTCGCGCCGATATCTTCACTCGCGACATCTGGGGGCTGAGCAACC
Organism: Pseudomonas sp. S12(2018); assembly: GCF_024355235.1. Lineage (NCBI taxonomy): Bacteria > Pseudomonadati > Pseudomonadota > Gammaproteobacteria > Pseudomonadales > Pseudomonadaceae > Pseudomonas > Pseudomonas sp. S12(2018). The sequence goes on along the minus strand of NZ_QLAD01000002.1, from coordinate 375,327 downwards.
CCAAGTTCGGCGGGGTGCTGGACCAGGTGCGCAACATGATGCTGGTGACCGTGTTCGTGTTCATCGGCATCGAGGGCGCCAGCGTGTATTCGGCCCGTGCCGAAAGGCGTTCGGACGTGGGCAAGGCCACGGTGATCGGCTTTCTCGGGGTGCTGGCGCTGCTGGTGCTGGTCAACGTGCTGTCGCTGGGGGTGATGACCCAGCCGGAGCTTGCCGGCTTGCAGAACCCGTCGCTGGCCTCGGTGATGGAGCATATCGTCGGGCCCTGGGGCGGGCTGCTGATCAGCCTGGGGCTGGCGGTGTCGCTGCTGGGGGCGCTGCTGTCGTGGGCGTTGCTGTGTGCCGAGATCCTGTTCGCCACCGCCCGCGACAAGACCATGCCGCGGTTTCTGACCCGCGAGAATGCCAACCATGTGCCGGTCAATGCGCTGTGGATGACCAACTGCATGATCCAGCTGTTCCTGCTGATCACGCTGTTCTCTGCGGGCACCTACACCAGCCTGATCTACCTGGCGTCATCGATGATCCTGGTGCCGTACCTGTGGTCGGCGGCCTATGCGTTTTTGCTGGCACTGCGCGGGGAAACCTATGAGCGCCACCCCGGGGCGCGGCGCAAGGACCTGCTGGTGGCCGGGGTGGCGCTGGTGTATGCGATCTGGCTGCTTTACGCCGGGGGGCTGAAGTACCTGCTGCTGTCGGCGCTGTTGTACGCGCCGGGGGTGATCCTGTTCTACCGCGCCAAGCACGAGCAGGGGCAGCCGCTGTTCACCGGGTGGGAGAAACTGATTTTCGCGGCGGTGCTGGTGGGGGCGGGGGTGGCGGCGTATGCGTTGTATGCGGGGTGGTTGACGCTTTAGAGCGGTGTCGAGGCGTTCGCCGGCAAGGCCGGCTCCTACAGGTTGGTGCGACCTTCTGTAGGAGCCGGCCTTGCCGGCGAAGAGCCTCTGGCGGTCACCAGCGAGGCTCGGCCGACCCCAGCTCGCAAGCCCCCCGCGCCCATGCCAGCGGCGCGCCTTGCACCTGCAACGGCGCCTGCAGGCGCCTGGCCGGCCCCCATGGCGTCTGCTCCACGGCCGGGGCCAGGTCTGCCTCGGTTTCGCCGGCCAACGGCAAGTCCTCGATCACCGTGCCCTGGTCCACCAGCAGCTTGGCCGTGCGCGCCAGCGACAGACGCGCCGAGCCGCCACAGCCGCTGCGCAGCCGCTCATCCAGTGCACGGATCGCGGCAGCCGCCATCAGGTAGCCGGTGGCATGGTCCAGGGCCTGCACCGGCAACGGCACCGGCCGCTCGCCCTGACGCCAGCGCATGCCCTCGCGAGCGATCCCGCTGCTCATCTGCACCAGGCTGTCGAAGCCGCGACGATGCTGCCACGGGCCGCTCCAGCCATAGGCATTGAGGCTGACATCGATCAGCCCGGGGTTGAGCCTGCGCCGTTGTTCGGCGCCATAGCCGAGGCGCTCCAGCGCGTCGGCGCGGTAGCCGTGCAGGAGGATATCGGCACCTGCCAGCAGGCCTTCGAACACGGCGCGGTCCTCTGCAGCATGCAGGTCCAGGCGCGCGCAGCGCTTGCCCAAGGTCACCTCGGCCACCACCGAGGGCTCCTCCCAGCCCGGCGGATCGATGCGCAACACGTCGGCACCGAACCCCGCCAGCAGGCGGCTGGCAACGGGCCCGGCAAGAATGCGCGTCAGGTCCAGCACGCGTACCCCCTTGAGCGGCTGCGCCGCGGTGCCGGTCCAGCCCTTGAGTTCGCCAGCCGGCCCAGCCTTGCGATCGATCAGCGGCTCGGCATTGACCGCCATGCCCTGCGGGTGCGCCGACCATTGCTGCCAGCTGCGCATCTGCGCGGCACATCCGCCCGCAGCCACCACGGCAGTTTCCAGCGCCTCTGCCTCCCACTCGACAACCCGCCGGGCCATCTGATCGCGGTCTTGTACCGCTCCCAGCACCCGTTCGGCAGCGGCGCGGTGATGCGCGGCATTGGTGTGCAGGCGGATCCAGCCATCGCGGGTCGGGTAATCGCCTGCCACGGCGTCCCACAGCGGCGGCAGGCTCCAGCCCTGGGGGCGAATGCTGGTGGCGAACCACAGGGAGCTCAGACGTCGGTCCACCTGCACCCCGGGGCGCGTGCCGGTCTGGCCGGCGAGCAGGTCGGCGATGGCCAGGCCCGTGGCGGCAATGCTGGCACTGGCCAGTTCGGTGACTTCGAAGGTCGATGGCAGGGCTCCTGCAGTGTGCAGGTGCAGGTGCTCAAGCGCATCCTGGGCTAGCCCCAGGGCGCTGACGATGCTGTTGAGAACATGACTCATGGTTGGCCCTCCCGTTGGTGGGCCATTGCAGACCATCAGGGCTGGTTGGTCAAATGCGGGGCGGCAGGCACGCGCTCGGGGCGCGACCAGATCCACAGGTTGCCCAGGGCCATGCCGCCGATGGCGAGCCCTACCGGCCAGCGCAGGCCGATGAACACCAGCATCAGGCAGGCGCACAGCAGCATGCTGAGCGTGGCGCTGACCTTGGCCCGGCGCTGAATCACCTTGCCGTTGCGCCAGTTGTGCAGGATCGGCCCGAACAACCGGTGGTTTTCCAGCCAGGCGCTCAGGCGCGGCGAGCTGCGCGTGGCAGCCCAGGCCGCGAGCAGGATGAACTCGGTGGTCGGCAGGCCGGGGATCACGATGGCCACCAGGCCGATGCCCAGGCTTACATAGGCAAGCAGGCCGAACAGCACGCGGGACAGCTTGGAGGTGGATGGGCGGGTCATGGGGTCCATTGACTGCACAGGTGAGGGCCGGCTGCCAACGCGGCTGGCCGGCCCGGCACGCATCAGGCCAGCTCGGCCTTGGGCGCGGTGGCGTAGGCGTGTTTGAGCAACTCGGTAAAACGTTCGAACGCAGCCACGGCGCCTTGTTCAGCGGCCGCTTCTTCTTCGGCGCTGAGCTCCAGACCGTCGAGGATGCGGGTGAACTGCTTCCAGCCCTCGGCGCGACCGCCGGCCGGCTCGCCCAGGTGACGGGCACCGAAGCTGTCCGACAGGCCCAGGCCGACGGCGCGCTTGATCAGGAACGCGGCGCCGAGTTTGGAGCCTTCGGAGACGAATATCCAGCCCATGGCGGCGCCCAGGCTCGGGTTGTGCACGGCGCCGGGGAAGGCGGCCGGTACTGCGGTGTCGAGGTCGGCGAGGTCGAGGCGGGCCTGTGCGGCGCGGCAGCGCTCGGCCAGGTCGGGCACGATGGCGATCAGTTGCGGGTCGTTGTACAGCGCCTGGAGTTCGGACTGGAACAGGTACTGGGCGACCACGAAACGGGCGAAGCTTTCGCGGGTGTCGAAGGGGGCATGGGACTTGACCAGCGCATCGAGCTCGCTGTGCGGCGCATGGGTGAGCTGGTTGAGGCGCTGCGAGCGCAGGGCAGGGCGTTCGGCGGTTGCGGTCATGGGGCATCCTTGGGAAATGGTGAGCGGGTGACTAGACGTTAGTAACTAGACGAATGAGGGGCGTGGAAATAGTAAAAAAGGTTGCGGGCCATTCGCCGGCAGGCCAGCTCCCTGTGGGAGCCGGCCTTGCCGGCGTAGCGTCTAGATATCCCACACCAGGTTGATGGCGAAGTTGCGCCCCGGCATGGTCAGGCGGTCCATGTTGGCCGGCTGGGTCACCGATGCCTCGCCGACACCGTCGTAGGCACGAACGTCATCCCACTGCCAGTATTTCTTGTCGGCCAGGTTGTAGATGCCTGCGTTGATCGTCACGTCGTTGCTCACCTTGTAGAAGCCGCTCAGGTCCAGAACGCCGTAGCCGGGGGTACGGAAGTGGCTGCTGGCACCATCGGGCGCCTTGAACTGGTTGTCGTCGACACGGGTCTTGCGCTTGACCAGTGTCCAGCTCAGCAGGCCGCCGTAGTTTTCCTGATCAACGCCCAGGCCAACCACGCCGGTCAGCGGGTTGATGCTGTTGAGCGGCTCGCCGGTGTCGTTGTTGCGCCCGTAGGTGTAGGCCACCGAGCCCTGGGTGTACAGGCCCTGCGGTGCACCGAAGTGGTCCAGGTTCAGGCGGCCCTTGAATTCGGCGCCCTTGATGGTGGCGTGCTTGATGTTCTCGGCACGGAAGTCCATCGCGTCCTTGCCGTTGACCAGGGCGTCTTCGTTGATGAAGTCGCGGTACTTGTTGTAGAACACCGCGACGGCGAAGTTGCCCGCGTCGAAGTTGCCGCGCAGGCCGGTCTCGTAGCCCTTGCTCTTCTCCGGCTCCAGGTCGGGGTTGGGCTCGACCACGTAGTTGCCGGCCAGGTTCTCGAAGCGCCCGTACAGTGCCTTGGCCGTCGGGGTGCGGAAGCCCTCGGCGTACTGGCCGTACCAGGTGTAGTTGTCGTTGAAGGCATAGGTCACGCCGAACTTGGGCGACACGCGGTGCCAGTTCTTCTGCTTGTCGTTGACGGTGGTGGTCGGCCCGGTAGGCAGGGTGGCCAGGAACTCGTCGGTCAGGTGCGGCTTGAGCTGGGTGTAGTCATAGCGCGCACCCGGCAGGAAGGTCCAGTCGTTCCAGCGGATCTCGTCCTGCGCGAACAGGCTGTAGGTATTGATGGTCGGGTCCGGGAAGTCGCTGACCTTGACCTGGGCGTCGCGCGGGCTGGCATCGCCGATGGCGCCGCAAGTGCCCCCGGCATTCAGGCAGGTGGCGGTGCCGCTGCGCGACCCGGTGACCTTCTGCTGCTTGAGTGTGGTGCCGTAGGTCAGCAGGTGCTCGGTGCTGCCCAGGGTGAAGGCCTTGTCGAACTGGGCGTCGAGTATCCATTGGCGGTCCTGGTAGAGTGTCTTGCGATCGCGCGCCACTTCGCGCCCACCGGCCACATACAGCTCGTCAGTGCGCTGATCGGTCTTGCCGACCTGATAGTTCAGGCTCCACTTCATGTTGTCGGCCAGCAGGCTGTCCAGGGCAAGCTCATGGTTGAGGCCGAAACGCTCGCGGCTGACGGTGTCGTTGCCGCTGCGTGCGCGATAGGAATTCATCGCGGGAAAACCTGGAATGAACGGCCCGCCAACGGCGCTCAGCACGTTGGTATCGCGATCATCCTTGTAGCGCTCGTAGGTCAGGCCCAGCCGCGCGTCGTCCGCGTAGTTCCAGCCCAGCTTGGCCAGCACGTTGGTGGTGCGCGCATCCTGCGGGTTGGCCTCGGTGCGCGCCAGGCCATCGCCGCTGTGGCTGCCGTAGGACTCGGTCTCGTGGCCGTTGCGCTGGCTCAGGTGCAGCAGGCCGTCGAAGTCGCCCTCGCGCCCGGCCACGGTGGCCGAGGTCAGCCAGCTCTCGTCGGCCGAGCTGTAGCCGGCCTTGAGGCGTGCGCCCACGTCCTTGCCCGGCTTGATGATGTCGTCCGGGTCGAGGGTGAAGTAGCTGACCGCGCCGCCGATGGCGTTGCTGCCGTACAGCACCGACGCCGGGCCGCGCAGGATCTCCACGCGCTTGACGATCTCGGGGTCGACGTAGTTGCGCTGGGTCTGGGCGTAGGGGCCGTAGAAGTAGCTGTCGGGGATCGACACGCCATCGATCTGGGTCAGTACGCGCTCGCCATCGATGCCGCGGATGTTGTAGCCGTTGAGGCCGCTGCGCTGGCCGACGCCGCTGACCGATACGCCTGGCTCGTAGCGCACCAGGTCCTTGATGGTGTTGACGTTGCTGCGGTCCAGCTGCTCGCGGGTCTGCACGCTCACCGTGCTTGGCACCTGGTTCACGTCCTGCGCGGTACGGGTGGCGCTGACGGTCACCTGCTGCAGGGTGATGGCGTTGGAGGCGGCGCGCTCGATCACCACATTGCCGGCACTGAGCTTGCGGTAGTTCAGCTGGGTGCCGGCGAGCATCTGGCGCAGGGCCTGCTCGGGCGGCATCGAGCCGCGTACGCCTGGCGAGGCGACACCTTCGGCCAGCTCGGCGGACAACCCCACCTGCCAGCCGGTGACGGCGGTAAACGCGTTGAGCGCCGACACCAGCGGCTGCTGGGCAATGGCGAAGCGGTAGTCACCCATGCGCGGGTTGGCTGCCTGGGCGGGCTCGGCGGCCAGCGCCGGCAGGCTGCAGACGCCGCCGGCCAGCATGGCCAGGGTCAGCAGCGACAGCGTGCAACGTTGCAGGCCCGCTGTGCGGGTGGAGACGGTAGACCGGCGAGTGAAACCTCTGGACATCGAAAGCGCTCCCTGTCGCGCGAATGTTATAGGTGCGGCCGATTCAAAAATAAGAATCAGTTGCATTGGCTATAACGAGACGTGTGACCACGGGGCATCGCGTAAAAAAAGATTCCGACTCAGTTCAGAATCACCAGTGCCGGGTACTCCTGCAGGCGTGCGGAGGTGATGTGGGCCAGCGATCGCACCGCTTCGAGGGGTTGGTCGAGGCGGTAGTTGCCGGTGACGGCGACGTTCTGCAGGCGCTCGCTGGTGTTGATGATCCAGCCCGGGTAATAGCGCCCCAGCTCGGCCAGCACCTGGCTCAGGGGGCAGTTCTCGAACACCAGCCGGCCTTCGATCCAGGCCAGGTCCTTTTGCCCGTCCAGGCGCTCGCGCTGGCCGAAGCCATTGGGGCCGAGGCTGATGCTGTCGCCGGCCGACAGGCGGATGCGCTGGTCGCTGTTGCCCAGCAGGTCGACGTCGCCGCGCTGCACCCGCACCTGTGCCTGGCCGTCGAGGTAGCGCACGGCGAAATCGGTGTCGCGCACGCTGGCGCGCAACGGCCCGGCGCGCAGCTCGAAGGGCTGCTGCCCGCCGGGGACCTGGAAGTAGGCTTCGCCCTGGTACAGCCGGGCGATGCGCTGGCGGTCGTTGATGTTGCTGGAGAACGCCGAATTGGTATTGAGCAGTACCTTGGAGCCGTCCTGCAGTTCCAGGCGCTGGCGCTCGCCGACCACGGTCAGGTGATCGGCCTGCAGGCGCATGGGCAGGTTGCCGACCGTGAACACACCCACCAGCAGCACCGCGGCGGTGGCCAGCGGCTTCCAGTGCGGGCGCAGGCGGGCCAGGCGTGAGGGGCGCTGGCGTTGCTGCAGCTGCAGCGCGGCGGCGCGCACGCTGTCGCCGTGCCACAGGGCTTCGGCCTGCACGTAGGCCGGGGCATTGGCCGGGTCGGCCTCGAGCCAGGCCTCGAAGGCCCGGGTGTCTTCGGGCGTGGCGCATTGCAGGCGTATCAGCCAGTCCAGCGCCTGGTCCATGGCGCTGTCGCAGGCAGCCGGGTCTGGCGGCGCAGGGCGGTCAGGGGCACTGTCGGTCACGGAGGGTCCTTGGCATGCTTGTGTATCAGGTAATGATCAAGTGTATCGGCATGTGAGGCAAGCAGGCTCAATCGCGATTGAGACGATCGGCTACGCCTACACAGATGGCCATGATCAGTTTCAGTTCCTTCTGAACCGTGCTGGCGGACACCTTCAGTTGTTCGGCGATTTCCAGATAGCTGGCGCCGTGCAATCGGCTGAGGATGAAGATGCGCTGCTGGCGGGCGCTGAGCTCGCCCAGCGAGGTGCTCAGGCGGCGCAGCAACTGCTCCGCGTGGGTGGCGTCCTCGGCGCTGCCGTGGCTGGCGGCCACGTTGTGCAGCACCGCCTCGGGCACATCGTCGAGCAGGGTGCGGGCTTGCACGCGGCGGGCGCGCAGGTGGTCCAGGGCGAGGTTGCGGGCGGTCTGGAACACGAAGGGTTCGAGGTGCTCGATGGGGCGTTCGCCCAGGGCGCGGGTGACGCGCAGGTAGGTTTCCTGAAGCAGGTCTTCGGCGGTGCTGGGGTTGTCGACCATGCGCTGCAGGGTGCGTAGCAGGGTGACCCGCTGGGCGAGGAAGACGGCGTTGAAGTGGGACTGACTCACAGCGATACCTGACCGGGATTTCAGCGAATGATAATGCTTATCATCAATGCTGTTGGTCAAGGGGGAAAAGCAGCGGCAAGCTTTCAGCGCCAGGCGGCAGGAGGAAAAGCAGGCTTACCCCCTGCCTGCCTGCCGCCTGAAGCTTGCGGGTTGAGACTATTGCGCCTCCCATAGCGCCAGGCAGTTGTCCAGCATGCGGTTGGAAAAGCCCCATTCGTTGTCGTACCAGGCCATCACCTTGAGCATCTTGCCGGCAACCTTGGTGTGATTGGCGTCGAAGATCGACGAAAGCGGGTTGTGGTTGAAGTCGCACGACACCAGCGGCAGGGTGTTGTAACCGAGGATCTTCGAGTGCTGGCTGGCCTCTTTCATCAGCGCATTGACCTCTTCCACGCTGGCCTCGCGTGTCACGTTCAGGGTCAGGTCCACCAGCGAAACGTTGATCACCGGCACCCGCACCGCCATGCCGGTCAGCTTGCCGGCCAGTTCCGGCAACACCAGGCCCACGGCCTCGGCTGCGCCGGTCTTGCTCGGGATCATCGACTGGGTGGCCGCCCGCGCCCGGTACGGGTCGCTGTGGTACACGTCGGTCAGGCTCTGGTCGTTGGTGTAGGCATGGATGGTGGTCATCAGGCCCTGTTCGATGCCCAGTTCGCGGTGCAGTACCTGCGCCACCGGCGCCAGGCAGTTGGTGGTGCACGAAGCACTGGAGATGATCTGGTGCGAGGGGCGCAGGATGTCGTGGTTGACCCCGTACACAACTGTTGCGTCCACGCCCTTGCCAGGGGCCGAGATGATGACTTTGCGTGCCCCGGCAGTAAGATGGGCCGCGGCCCGGGTGCGCTCGGTGAACAGGCCCGTGCATTCGAACACCACGTCCACACCCAGCGCCTGCCACGGCAGCTCGGCGGGGTTGCGAATCGCGCTGACGGCAATTCGGTCGCCGTTGACCGTGATGCTCTCGCCATCGCTGTGAACCTGTGCATCGAATGCCCCGTGCACGCTGTCGTACTTGAGCAGGTGCGCATTGATCGAGCTGTCGCCCAGGTCGTTGATGGCGACGACCTGCAGGTCCTGACGGTAGCCTTGGGTATACAGTGCGCGAAGAATGTTGCGGCCGATGCGGCCAAAACCATTGATTGCGATACGTAATGTCATGGAGCTACCTCTGGCAGACTGTCTGAGCCCCGGAAAGAGCCTGAATCTGATTTTGTTGTTGGAATTACAAGATTATTCGTAAAAAAATAGAAAACAAGCCTTTTTGCTGGCAGTATTTTGTTCAATCTACAACGAGTGACCGGCCAAGCCGTTACCCACCGACATTCGCGCCCCTGCCTTGAGCCTAGGTCGCAATCGTTTGTAAGGGAAACCGCCGCAGAGGTTGCTGCCCCTTAGCCTGGAGTCCAGTACATGCATCCGCGCATTCTTGAGGTCACCGAACGGCTGATCGCCCGTAGCCGTCCTACCCGCGAGCGCTACCTTCAGTTGATTCGCGGGGCGGCCAGCGACGGCCCGATGCGCGCCAAGCTGCAATGCGCCAACTTCGCCCATGGCGTGGCCGGCTGCGGCAGCGACGACAAGCACAGCCTGCGCATGATGAACGCGGCCAACGTCGCCATCGTCTCGGCCTACAACGACATGCTCTCGGCGCACCAGCCCTACGAGCACTTCCCCCAGCAGATCAAGCAGGCGCTGCGCGAAATCGGCTCGGTGGGCCAGTTTGCCGGCGGGGTGCCGGCCATGTGCGACGGCGTCACCCAGGGTGAACCGGGCATGGAGCTGGGCATCGCCAGCCGTGAAGTGATCGCCATGTCCACCGCGATTGCGCTGTCGCACAACATGTTCGACGCGGCGCTGCTGCTGGGTATCTGCGACAAGATCGTGCCGGGCCTGTTGATGGGGGCGCTGCGCTTTGGCCATCTACCCCAGCTGTTCGTGCCGGGCGGGCCGATGCCCTCGGGTATCTCCAACAAGGAAAAGGCCGACGTGCGCCAGCGCTACGCCGAGGGCAAGGCCAGTCGCGAAGAGCTGCTGGAGTCGGAAATGAAGTCCTACCACAGCCCCGGCACCTGCACCTTCTACGGCACGGCCAATACCAACCAGTTGCTGATGGAAGTGATGGGCCTGCACCTGCCCGGTGCCTCGTTCGTCAACCCGTACACGCCGCTGCGCGATGCGCTCACCGTCGAGGCCGCGCAGCAGGTCACGCGCCTGACCAGGGCCAGTGGCAACTTCATGCCGCTGGGCGAGATCGTCGACGAGAAGTCGCTGGTCAACTCCATCGTCGCGCTGCACGCCACCGGCGGCTCCACCAACCATACCCTGCACATGCCGGCGATTGCCCAGGCGGCCGGCATCCAGCTGACCTGGCAGGACATGGCCGACCTGTCCGAGGTGGTGCCAACGCTGTCGCACGTGTACCCCAACGGCAAGGCCGACATCAACCACTTCCAGGCGGCGGGCGGCATGGCCTTCCTGATCCGCGAGCTGCTCGATGCCGGGTTGCTGCACGAAGACGTGAACACCGTGGCCGGCCCCGGCCTGCGCCGTTATACCCAGGAGCCGTTCCTGGACAACGGCAGGCTGGTGTGGCGCGAAGGCCCCGAGGCCAGCCTTGACGAAAGCATCCTGCGTCCGGTGGCCAACCCGTTCTCCGCCGAGGGCGGCCTGCGGGTGATGCAAGGCAACCTTGGCCGTGGGGTGATGAAGGTGTCTGCGGTGGCGGCCGAGCACCAGGTGGTCGAAGCCCCGGCGCGGGTGTTCCACGATCAGCAGGAACTGGCCGATGCGTTCAAGGCCGGCGAGCTGGAGCGCGATTTCGTCGCCGTGGTGCGCTTCCAGGGCCCGCGCTGCAACGGCATGCCCGAACTGCACAAGATGACCCCGTTCCTGGGTGTGCTGCAGGACCGCGGCTTCAAGGTCGCGTTGGTGACCGACGGGCGCATGTCGGGGGCTTCGGGCAAGATTCCGGCGGCCATTCATGTGTGCCCGGAAGCGTTCGATGGCGGCCCGCTGGCGCGGGTGCGCGATGGCGACATCGTGCGCGTGGACGGCGTGGCCGGCACCTTGCAGGTGCGCGTCGAGCCGGCCGAACTGGCCGCTCGCGAGCTGCCGGCAGCGCCGCTGGGCAATGACCTGGGCTGCGGGCGCGAGCTGTTCGGCTTCCTGCGCGTGGCGCTGAGCTCGGCCGAGCAGGGCGCCAGCGCCTTCACCTCGGCCCTGGAGAACTTCAAATGAAGGTCGCACTGGTCGGTGATATAGGCGGCACCAATGCCCGCTTTGCGTTGTGGCGCGACAACGCGCTGCACGCGGTGCAGGTGTTCCCCACGGCTGACTACACCAGCCCCGAGCAGGCCATCGGCGTGTACCTGGCCGCGCAGGGCCTGGCCAAGGGCGAGGTGGCGGCGGTGTGCCTGGCGGTGGCCGGGCCGGTCAGCGGCGATGAATTTCGTTTCACCAACAGCCATTGGCGCCTGAGCCGCAAGGCATTCTGCGCCAACCTGCAGGTCGAGCACCTGCTGCTGATCAACGACTTCACCGCCATGGCACTGGGCATGACCCGCCTGCAGCCGGATGAAGTGCGCAATGTGTGCGCCGGCACCCCGGACACCACCCGTCCGGCGGTGGTGATCGGGCCGGGTACCGGCCTGGGTGTCGGGACCTTGCTTGGCCTGGGCGAGCAGCGCTGGCTGGCACTGCCGGGTGAGGGCGGGCATGTCGACCTGCCGGTGGGCAGTGCGCGCGAGGCGGCGATTCGCCAGGCGATCGCGCTGGACACCGGCCACGTCAGCGCCGAAACCGTGCTCAGCGGCGGCGGGCTGCTGCGCCTGTACCACGCCATCTGTGCACTGGACGGGCATGCCCCCACGCTGGGCACGCCGGCCCAGATCACCGATGCGGCGTTGCACGACGACCCGGTGGCGCTGGAGGTGATCGAGCAGTTCTGCCGCTTTCTGGGGCGGGTGGCCGGCAACAATGTGCTGACCCTGGGCGGGCGTGGCGGGGTGTTCATCGTGGGCGGGGTGATTCCGCGCTTTGCCGAGCTGTTCCTGCGCAGCGGCTTTGCCGCGAGTTTTGCCGACAAGGGCTGCATGAGCGCCTACCTTGAAGGGGTGCCGGTGTGGCTGGTGACGGCGGAGTATTCCGGGTTGGAAGGGGCGGGAGTGGCGTTGCAGCAGGCACTGGCCCAGCACGCCTGAGTTGGAGTGACTGGCCGGTCCCTGTCGGGGGTCAAGCCCGCTCCCACCAGGTTCGATGCCGTACCTGTGGGAGCGGGCTTGACCCGCGATGGGGCCGCCAAGGAATGCACTGACAAGGACAACAACCGTGACCAAGTCGATTCTGCTGGTCGATGACGACCAGGACATCCGTGAACTGCTGCAGGCCTACCTGAGCAAATGCGGCTTCCAGGTGCAGGCCCAGGCCGATGGCCAGGGTTTTCGCCAGGCCCTGGACACACACGGCGCCGACCTGGTGATCCTCGACGTGATGCTGCCCGACGAAGACGGTTTCAGCCTGTGCCGCTGGGTGCGACAGCACCCGCGTCAGGCCCGTGTGCCGATCATCATGCTCACCGCCAGTTCCGACGAAACCGATCGCGTCATCGGCCTGGAACTGGGCGCCGACGATTACCTGGGCAAACCCTTCAGCCCCCGCGAGCTGCAAGCCCGCATCAAGGCCCTGCTGCGCCGCGCCGGCTTCATGCATGAACGCCCCGGCGGTGACGTGCTGACCTTCGACGAGTGGCGCCTGGATACGGTCAGCCACCGCCTGTTCCACCGCGACGGCGAAGAGGTGATCCTGTCTGGCGCCGATTTCGCCCTGCTCAAGCTGTTCCTCGACCACCCGCAACAGATCCTCGACCGCGACACCATCGGCAATGCCACCCGTGGTCGCGAGCCGATGCCGCTGGACCGTATCGTCGACATGGCGGTCAGCCGCCTGCGCCAGCGTCTGCGCGATACCGAAAAACCTCCGCGACTGATCCGCACCGTACGCGGCAGCGGCTACCTGCTGGCGGCCAGTGTTGCGCCCGCGCACTGAGCGGCGCTGGCGCCTGCCGCTGCCACGCTCGCTGCTGGGGCGCATGCTGCTGCTGACCCTGCTGGTGGTGACGGCGGCCCAGGGGTTGTCCAGCGTGATCTGGGTGTCGCAGTTGCGTGCCAGCCAGCTCGAAGGGCTGCTGGCCAGCGCGCGCAGCCTGGCGCATTCGATGACCGCCAGTGTCAGTTACTTTCGTTCGCTGCCGCTGGCCTACCGGCCGCTGGTGCTGGACCAGCTGCGCAGCATGGGGGGCACGCGCTTCGTGGTGTCGCTCAACGACCGGCCGCTGGACATGCAGGTGCTGCCGGTGACCCCGCGCAAGCAGGCGGTGATCGAGGCGTTCGAGCAGGTACTGCACGAGCGCCTGGGCGAGCAGATGGAAATCTCGGTGGAGTTCGTCGGCCCCGAGCAACTGCGTCTGTTCAACAGCGGGCTCAAGCTCGATGAACTGCCGCGCTCCTGGGCGCACTACTCGCTGACCCTGGAGCCGGTCAACCCGCCGGTGCTGGTGACCCAGATCCGCCTGGGCGAGGGTGAATGGCTGTACATCGCCTCGCTGCTGCCCGAGCCCTACACCAGTCTCGAGGCCGAGGGCCTGCCGCGCCAGCAGGTGGGGTTCATCGCACTGACCAGTTTCTTTCTGCTGCTGTTCATCGGCCTGCTGGTGCATTGGCAGACCCGTCCGCTCAAGCGCCTGGCACGCGCGGCGCGGGAGCTGTCGCTGGGCGCCGACGCGCCGCCGGAGGTAGAGGGCGGCGGCAGCGAAGTGGTGGAGGTGGGGCGCGCCTTCAATGCCATGCGCGAACGCATCAGCCGCTACCTGACCGAGCGCAGCCAACTGTTCAGCGCGATCTCCCACGACCTGCGCACGCCGATCACGCGCCTGCGCCTGCGCGTCGAGCTGCTGGAGGATGAACAGCTGCAACACAAGTTCGGCCGTGACCTGGACGAGCTGGAGCTGCTGGTCAAGGGCGCCCTGCAGTGCGTGAAGGACACCGACATCCACGAGAACATCGAACCCATCGACCTCAACCAGGTGCTCGACTGCCTGGTGGAACCCTACCTGGCCAGTGCGCGCGTCACCGTGCAGGGCAGGGCGCTGGCGGCGTATCCGGGCAAGCCGCTGGCGCTCAAGCGCTGCATCGGCAACCTGATCGACAACGCGCTCAAGTACGGCGAGCGTGCGCACCTGCGCATCATCGACAGTGCCACCGGCTTCGTGCTGCAGGTGGACGACGAGGGCCCCGGCGTGCCGGAGCAGCGTCAGGAACAGGTGTTCGAGCCACATGTGCGCCTGGCCGGCCAGCAGCAGGGCTACGGGCTGGGGCTGGGCATCGCGCGCAACATCGCCCACAGCCACGGCGGCGAGGTGAGCCTGCGCAACCTGCGCGAAGGCGGCCTGCGGGTCACCCTGAGCCTGCCGCGCAGTGCGGGCCAGCGGGTGAATGTCACAGGTCGGTGACATTCGCGCATCCCTTCGTTACTTCTGCCGCCCCAGGGGGTGGCTAGACTTCGATTCACGCGCAAGCAGCATGACTTGCACCGGCATAACAACAAGAAAGGTTTCCCTTGATGAATGCGATCAATCGCCTCGCCGCCGTTGTTTCCCTTGCTTCCCTGTTGCCATTGAGCGCCCTGGCTGCCGAACCCGGCACGGTCGAGGTGACCCACTGGTGGACGTCCGGTGGCGAGAAGGCGGCCGTGGACACGCTGCGCAAGCAGATCGAACAGGACGGCTTTGTGTGGAAGGACAACGCCGTGGCCGGGGGCGGCGGCGCGGCCGCCATGACCGTGCTCAAGAGCCGCGCGGTGGCCGGCAACCCGCCAGCCGCTGCCCAGGTCAAGGGCCCGGACATCCAGGACTGGGGCGCGCTGGGCCTGCTGACCAACCTGGACGATGTGGCCAAGGCCAACGACTGGGACGCGCTGCTGCCCAGAAAGGTTGCCGACATCATGAAGTACGACGGTCATTACGTGGCCGTGCCGGTGAACATCCATCGGGTCAACTGGCTGTGGATCAACCCGCAGGTGTTCGCCAAGGCCGGGGCCAAGGTGCCGACCACCCTGGACGAACTGTTCGCCGCCGCCGACAAGCTCAAGGCTGCCGGCTTCGTGCCCCTGGCCCACGGCGGCCAGCCGTGGCAGGACAGTACCGTGTTCGAGGACGTGGTGCTGAGCATTCTCGGGCCCAAGGGCTACCACGCCGCCTTTGTCGAGCTGGATGAAAAGACCCTGACCGGTGCGCAGATGATCGAGGCGTTCAGCACCTTGCAGCGCCTGGGCACCTACATGGACCCCAACCGTGCCGGGCGTGACTGGAACGTTGCGGCCGCCGAGGTCATCAACGGCAAGGCCGGCATGCAGATCATGGGCGACTGGGCCAAGAGCGAATGGACCGCTGCGGGCAAGATCGCCGGCAAGGACTACGAGTGCGTGGCGTTTCCCGGTACCCAGGGCAGCTTTGCCTACAACATCGACTCGCTGGTGATGTTCAGGCTCAAGGACGAGAACGACATCAAGGCCCAGAACGACCTGGCCAAGGTGGCGCTGGAGCCGGCGTTCCAGACCGTGTTCAACCAGAACAAGGGGTCGCTGCCGGTACGCCAGGACATGGACATGGGCCCGTTCGATGCCTGCACGCAAAAGTCCGCTGCGGACTTCAAGGCGGCCGAGCAGGGCGATGGCCTGCAACCGAGCATGGCGCACAACATGGCCACCAGCCTGGCGGTGCAGGGCGCCATCTTCGATGTGGTGACCAACTTCCTCAACGACCCGAAGGCCGACCCGGCCAAGGCGGTCAAGCAGCTGGATTCGGCGATCAAGTCGGCTAAATGATCCGCTGAATCTTTCGGGCCTCATCGCGGGTCAAGCCCGCTCCCACAGGTACTGCGATGACTTTGTGGGAGCGGGCTTGACCCGCGATGCGGCGCAACGCGCCGCCTTTCCAACCGAGAACCTTCCGATGAGCACTATCGCCGTCCTCAACAAGGCCTCACCCCTCGATGCATTGCAACGCTGGCTGCCCCGACTGGTACTGGCGCCGAGCATGCTGATCGTGCTGGTGGGCTTCTACGGCTATATCCTGTGGACCTTCGTCCTGTCGTTCACCAATTCAAGCTTCATGCCCAGCTACAAGTGGGTGGGCCTGGCCCAGTACGCCCGCCTGATGGACAACGACCGCTGGTGGGTCGCCAGCAAGAACCTGCTGTTGTTCGGCGGCATGTTCATCGGCATCAGCCTGGTGGTCGGCGTGCTGCTGGCGGTGCTGCTTGACCAGCGTATCCGCCGCGAAGGCTTTATCCGCACCGTCTACCTGTACCCCATGGCGCTGTCGATGATCGTCACCGGCACCGCCTGGAAATGGCTGCTCAACCCCGGTCTTGGCCTGGACAAGATGCTGCGCGACTGGGGCTGGGAAGGCTTTCGCCTGGACTGGCTGGTCGACCCCGATCGCGTGGTGTACTGCCTGGTGATTGCTGCCGTGTGGCAGGCCTCGGGGTTCGTCATGGCGCTGTTTCTGGCCGGGCTGCGCGGGGTCGACCCGTCGATCATCCGCGCCGCCCAGGTCGATGGCGCGAGCCTGCCGACCATCTACCTGCGCATCGTGCTGCCCAGCCTGCGCCCGGTGTTCTTCAGTGCATTGATGATCCTGGCGCACATCGCGATCAAGAGCTTCGACCTGGTGGCGGCAATGACCGCCGGTGGCCCGGGCTACGCTTCGGACCTGCCGGCGATGTTCATGTATTCGTTCACCTTCAGCCGCGGCCAGATGGGCATGGGCTCGGCCAGCGCGATCCTGATGCTGGGTGCGATCCTGGCGATCCTGGTGCCGTACCTGTATTCGGAACTCAGGAGCAAGCGCCATGAGTAATTCACTTGCTGCTCGTCGACCGAGCCTGAGCCGCCTGGCGGTCTACGCCACCCTGATCGCGGCCTGCCTGGTGTACCTGGTGCCGCTGATCGTGATGCTGCTGACCAGCTTCAAGAGCCCCGACGACATCCGCACCGGCAACCTGCTGAGCTGGCCCGAGGTGATCACCGGCATCGGCTGGGTGAAGGCCTGGGACGCGGTGGGCGGTTATTTCTGGAACTCGGTGAAGATCACCGTGCCGGCGGTGCTGATCTCCACCCTGGTGGGAGCGCTCAACGGCTACGTGCTGTCGATGTGGCGCTTTCGCGGCTCGCAGCTGTTCTTCGGGCTGCTGCTGTTCGGCTGCTTCCTGCCGTTCCAGACGGTGCTGCTGCCGGCCTCGTTCACCCTCGGCAAGCTGGGCCTGGCCAGTACCACCACCGGCCTGGTGCTGGTGCACATCGTGTACGGCCTGGCCTTCACCACGCTGTTTTTCCGCAACTACTACACCAGCGTGCCCCAGGCCCTGGTGCAGGCGGCGCGGCTGGATGGCGCGGGGTTCTTCACCATCTTCGGGCGCATCCTGCTGCCCATGTCGATCCCGATCATCATGGTGTGCCTGATCTGGCAGTTCACCCAGATCTGGAACGACTTTCTGTTCGGCGTGGTGTTCGCCAGTGGCGACGCGCAACCGATCACCGTGGCCCTCAACAACCTGGTCAACACCAGCACCGGGGCCAAGGAATACAACGTCGACATGGCGGCGGCGATGATCGCCGGGTTACCGACCCTGTTGGTCTATGTGCTGGCTGGCAAGTATTTCCTGCGTGGGCTCACCGCCGGCGCGGTCAAGGGGTAGAACATGGCAACGCTTGAATTGCGCAACGTCAACAAGACCTACGGCAGCGGCCTGCCGGACACGCTGAAGAACATCGAACTGAAGATCGGCTCGGGCGAGTTCCTGATCCTGGTGGGCCCTTCGGGCTGCGGCAAATCCACCCTCATGAACTGCATCGCGGGGCTGGAGCAGATCAGCGGCGGGGCGATTCTGGTGGACGACGCCGACATCAGTGGCATGAGCCCCAAGGATCGCGACATCGCCATGGTGTTCCAGTCGTATGCGCTGTACCCGACCATGAACGTGCGCGACAACATCGCCTTCGGCCTGAAGATTCGCAAGATGACCCCGGCGGCCATCGACGAAGAGGTGGCGCGAGTGGCCAAGCTGCTGCAGATCGAGCACCTGCTGGGGCGCAAGCCCGGCCAGCTGTCCGGTGGGCAGCAGCAGCGCGTGGCCATGGGCCGGGCGCTGGCGCGTCGGCCCAGGATCTACCTGTTCGACGAACCGCTGTCCAACCTCGACGCCAAGCTGCGGGTGGAGATGCGCACCGAGATCAAGCTGATGCACCAGCGCCTGAAGACCACCACGGTGTACGTGACCCACGACCAGATCGAGGCCATGACCCTGGGCGACAAGGTGGCGGTGATGAAGGATGGGCTGATCCAGCAGTTCGGCACCCCGCAGCAGATCTACAACGACCCGGCCAACCTGTTCGTGGCGAGTTTCATCGGCTCGCCGCCGATGAACTTCATACCCTTGCGCCTGCAACGCCAGGAGGGTCGCCTGCTGGCCCTGCTCGACAGCGGCCAGGGGCGCTGCGAGCTACCACTGGGCATCGGCGAGGCGGGGCTGGAGGCGCGCGAGGTGATCCTGGGCATTCGCCCGGAGCAGATCAGCCTGGCGGCGGTCGAAGGCAATGGCCTGCCGAGCATTCGCGCCCAGGTGCAGGTCACCGAGCCGACCGGGCCGGACACCCTGGTGTTCGTGACCCTCAACCAGACCAAGGTGTGCTGCCGACTGGCACCGGAGTTCGCGCCGCAGGTCGGTGAAAGCCTGAGCTTGCAGTTCGATCCTGCGCGGGTGCTGCTGTTCGATGCAGAAACGGGCGAACGGCTGGGGCGCGGGCGGGCACCGGTCGATACGGTCGGCACCGACAACATTGCCCAATTCAGGGGCCGCTGAATTCGTTGTAAAGCATGGACACCATCGAAAACAATAAGACGAGGACACAGGGGATGGATCATTTCAAACGTGTTTTGCCGCGGGGCTGCATGACCCTGCTGGCGGCCTTCGGGGTCAGTTGCGGGGCGCACGCTGCCGGCGCCTTCGACCCGGAGTCGAAGTGGATGAGCGGCGACTGGGGCGGCACACGCACCGAGTTGCTGGACAAGGGCTACGATTTTTCGCTGGATTACGTGGGCGAGGTTGCCGGCAACCTGAAGGGTGGCTACAACAACGACAAGACGGCGCGCTACAGCGACCAGTTCGCCCTGGGCGTGAAGATGGACCTGGAGAAGATCCTGGGTTGGCACGACGCCGAGTTCAAGCTGGCGATCACCGAGCGCAGCGGGCGCAACCTGTCCAACGACCGCATCAGCGACCCTCGGGCCGGGCAGTTCAGCTCGGTGCAGGAGGTGTGGGGCCGCGGGCAGACCTGGCGCCTGACCCAGATGTGGGTCAAGCAGACCTACTTCGACGGCAAGCTCGACCTCAAGGCGGGGCGCTTCGGCCCGGGCGAGGAGTTCAACAGCTTCCCCTGCGATTTCCAGAACCTGGCTTTCTGCGGCTCGCAGGTGGGCAACTGGGTGGGCAGCATCTGGTACAACTGGCCGGTCAGCCAGTGGGCGTTGCGCGCCAAATACAACCTCACGCCGGAGTTCTTCGCCCAGGTCGGGGTGTTCGAGCAGAACCCTTCGAACCTTGAGACGGGCAATGGCTTCAAGCTCAGCGGCAGCGGCACCAAGGGCATGATCCTGCCGGTGGAGCTGGTGTGGGCCCCCAGGGTCAACGGCCTGCCCGGCGAGTACCGCCTGGGTTACTACTACAGCACTGCCAAGGCCGATGACATCTACGAGGACGTCAATGGCCAACCCCAGGGCCTGACTGGCGCAGACCCCAAGTCGCATTCGAGCAAGCATGGCTGGTGGGTGGTGGCGCAGCAGCAGGTTACTGCGCACAACGGCGATGCCAATCGCGGCCTGAGCCTGTTCGCCAACTTTACCGTGCACGACAAGGCCACCAACGTGGTCGACAACTACCAGCAGGTGGGCATGGTGTACAAGGGCGCCTTCGATTCGCGGCCCAAGGACGACATCGGCTTCGGCGTGGCGCGCATTCATGTCAACGATGACGTGAAGAAGCGTGCGCAGCAGCTCAATGGGGTCAGCGGTATCGATGACTACAACGACATGGGCTTCGTGCCGATCCAGCGTACCGAGTACAACGCCGAGCTGTACTACGGCGTGCACGTGACCAACTGGCTGACCGTGCGCCCCAACCTTCAGTACATCCGTCACCCGGGCGGGGTGAGCGAGGTGGACAATGCGGTCGTCGCCGGGCTGAAGATTCAGTCGTCGTTCTGAGGGGATATGTTGTAAATTTACGCCAATTCGGCGTTTCGCCGGCAAGGTCGACTTCTGTAGGAGCCGGCGTTGCCGGCGAACAGGCCCCCCTAACAACAAGAGTCCCGAAACATGTCCGAGCACCCGCTTCAACGCTTCTTCACCTCGCAGCGGCCGCGACCGACCTTCGAGTGGGAGCGTTACCAGCAGCGCGACGTGCTGATCATCGATCACCCCCAGTGCCAGGCGGTGTTCAGTCGCCAGGGCGCGCAACTGCTGCACTTCCAGCCCCGTGGCGAACGCCCGTGGCTGTGGTGCGCGGCGCAGTGGCCGCAGGTCGGCGCCATTCGTGGCGGTGTGCCGGTGTGCTGGCCCTGGTACGGCCGTCACCCCAGTGAAGACATGTGGCCGGCCCACGGCTGGGCGCGCCTGCTCGACTGGAAACTGATCGACAGCAGCGAAAGCGACGAAGGTGTGACCCTCATGTGGCGCCTGCAACTGTGCGACTGGCAGGTCGACCTGGTAGCCAACCTGGGCCAGCGCATGCAGTTGCAACTGAGCACCGAGCACCAGGACAGCCTGCCGTGCCAGTTGAGTCATGCTCTGCTGGCCTACTGGCGTATTAGTGACGTTTCTGAGATAGCGCTATCTGGGCTAGAGAATGCGAGGGGGTACGATCATCTGAGGCGTCAGGCATGCCAGCAGAAGGGCGCCTTGAAAGTGCAGGGCGGCTGTCAGCGGGTGTTCCAGAATGCTGCGACCCTGCAGGTCAACGACCCGGCCTGGCAGCGTCAGCTGTGCATCGATACCGGCGACAGCGACGACACCGTGGTGTGGCATCCGGGCAGCCGGCCGCTGATGGGCGTGAGCGGCAGCGAGACCCAGGGCTTCATCTGCGTCGAGGCCGCCAGTGGCAGCAGCGACAGCCTCAGCCTGGCGCCGGGGGAGCGGGCGCACCTGCAGTTGCAGGCGCATTCGCTCAATTGAGTTCGTCGTCGATCGGGTAGCGGCTGGCGTTGAGGCTTTCCTTGATCTTGCGCAGGTGCGGCTGGAAGTCCACGCCACGGCGCAGGGTCATGCCGGTGGCCAGCACGTCGAGCACGGTCAGCTGGATGATGCGCGAGGTCATCGGCATGTAGATGTCGGTGTCTTCGGGCAGCGGGATATTCAGGCTCAGGCTGCTGGCCTTGGCCAGTGGCGAGTCGGCAGCGGTGAGGCCGAGCACCGAGGCGCCGTTTTCCCGTGCCAGGCGTGCCACTTCGACCAGTTCGCGGGTGCGCCCGGTGTAGGAGATGATCACGAACAGCTCGCCGGTATGGGCCACCGAGGCCAGCATGCGCTGCATCAGCACGTCGGCATGCGCCGACACGGCGAGGTTGAAGCGGAAGAACTTGTGCTGTGCGTCCAGTGCCACCGGGGCCGAGGCGCCCAGGCCGAAGAAGTGGATCTGGCGCGCCTGGATCAGCATGTCGACGGCGCGGCTGACCAGTTGCGGGTCGAGCTGCTGGCAGGCACTGTCGAGCGAGGCGATGGCGCTGCCGAAGATCTTCTGGGTATAGGATGCAGGGTCGTCGTCGGCTTCTACCGCACGGCTGACATAGGCGGCGCCGCTGGCCAGGCTCTGCGCCAGTTGCAGCTTGAGCTCGGGGTAGCCGCTGACGCCGAACGAACGGCAGAAGCGGTTGACGGTGGGTTCGCTGACCTTGGCTGCCTGGGCCAGCGCCGCGATGCTGAAGCGCGTGGCTTGCTGCGGGTTGGCCAGGATGACTTCGGCGACTTTGCGCTCAGCCTTGTTCAGCTCGTCGAGGCGGCCCTGGATCTGCTCCAGGAGGTTTCGCACGCGGTCCATGGGGGTATGTCCTTGGGTCGGGGAGGCCGCCGGCTGCCACGGGCAGACGGCTTTTGACGCGGTGGCCTATCGTACTGATGGCACGGTTGGCGCACCACTTGATTCTGTATACACGGCAATATGTTGTTAGTTTTACTACATTAGCCCTTGAAAACTGCGATTGAAACCGGTATTTCTACGTCAACTTGATAAAAGAACCAACATCATGGCTTCGATCACCGTTGAACCCTGCACCTTTGCCCTGTTCGGCGCCCTGGGCGACCTGGCGTTGCGCAAGCTGTTCCCGGCGCTGTACCAGCTCGATCGCGCGGGCCTGCTGAATGAGCAGACCCGCGTGCTGGCACTGGCCCGCGAAGCCGGCAGCCCGCAGGAGCACCTGGCGACGATCGAGGCGCACCTGCACAAGCACGTGGGCAGCGATATCGAGGCCCTGGCCCTGCAGCGCTTCATGGCGCGCCTGAGCTACCTGCATGTGGATTTTCTTCAGGCTCAGGACTACCCGGCGCTGCTCGAACAGGTACAACCCGACGCGCCACTGATCGCCTATTTCGCCACCGCCGCGGCGGTGTACGGCGGCATCTGCGAGAACCTCGACAAGGTCGGCCTGAGCGAGCGCACCCGCGTGGTGCTGGAAAAGCCCATCGGCCATGACCTGGAGTCGTCGCGCAGGGTCAATGACGCGGTGGCGCAGTACTTCCCCGAAAACCGCGTGTATCGCATCGACCATTACCTGGGCAAGGAGACGGTGCAGAACCTCATTGCCCTGCGCTTTGCCAACAGCCTGTTCGAAACCCAGTGGAACCAGAACTCCATCTCCCACGTGGAAATCACCGTGGCTGAGAAGGTCGGCATCGAGGGCCGCTGGGGCTACTTCGACAAGGCCGGGCAACTGCGCGACATGATCCAGAACCACCTGCTGCAGTTGCTGTGCCTGATCGCCATGGACCCGCCCAGCGACCTCTCGGCCGACAGCATTCGCGACGAGAAGGTCAAGGTGCTCAAGGCACTGGCACCGATCAGCGGCGAGGGCCTGAGCACCCAGGTGGTGCGTGGCCAGTACATAGCGGGCTACAGCGAGGGGCGGGCTGTGCCCGGCTACCTCGAGGAAGACAACTCCAATACCCAGAGCGACACCGAAACCTTCGTCGCGCTGCGGGCCGATATCCGCAACTGGCGCTGGGCCGGGGTGCCGTTCTACCTGCGCACCGGCAAGCGCATGCCGCAGAAACTGTCGCAGATCGTCATCCATTTCAAGGAGCCGCAGCACTACATCTTCGCGGCGGAACAACGTTTGCAGATCGGCAACAAGCTGATCATCCGCCTGCAGCCGGACGAAGGCATTTCGTTGCGGGTGATGACCAAGGAGCAGGGCCTGGACAAGGGCATGCAACTGCGCAGCGGCCCGTTGCAGCTGAATTTTTCCGATACCTGGCACAGCGCACGCATTCCGGATGCCTACGAGCGCCTGCTGCTGGAAGTGATGCGCGGCAACCAGAACCTGTTTGTACGCAAGGACGAAATCGAATATGCGTGGAAATGGTGCGACCAGTTGATCGCCGGCTGGAAACACGCCGGTGATGCGCCCAAGCCGTATGCGGCGGGCACCTGGGGGCCGATGAGCTCGATAGCACTGATTACCCGCGATGGGAGGGCATGGTATGGCGATATCTGAACTGCAGCTGCCGGCGAGCGTGACGGCACATGAGTTTGCCGATGCGGCGCACCTGGCCGAGGGCCTGGCTGTGGATGTGGCGCAGCGGTTGCGCACGGCGATGGACGAAAACGGCCAGGCCACCCTGGTGGTGTCGGGCGGGCGCAGCCCGGTGGCGTTCTTCCAGCGCCTGGCCAGGCAGCCGCTGGACTGGTCCAGGGTGGTGGTCAGCCTGGCGGACGAGCGCTGGGTGCCGGTGGAACATGCCGACAGCAATGCCGGCCTGGTGGCGCAGCACCTGTTGCAGGGCGAGGCGGCCAAGGCGCGGTTGGTCGGCCTGTACCGTCCCGCCGCGAGCCTCGAAGCCGCTGCCGAGCAGGCGGACCAGGCGCTTGCCCAACTGCCGCCGATCGATGTGCTGGTGCTGGGCATGGGCGATGACGGTCACACCGCCTCGCTGTTTCCGGGCAGCCCCAACCTGGCCGAGGGCCTGCAGGCCCAGAGCCAGCGCCGGGTACTGCCGATGCTGGCGCCGAGCGTGCCGCATCAGCGCCTGACCCTGACCCGGCGTGTGCTGGCCGGTGCAGGTGCGACACTGTTGTCGGTGCAAGGGCCAGGCAAACTCGCTACCCTGCGCGCCGCGCTGGGCGGTGACGACCCGGCGCAGATGCCGATTCGCGCCTTTCTTCAAGACCCCCTGGAAATCTACTGGTGCCCATGAACCAAGGACACGCCGTTATGACAACCCTTGAACCTTCACAGCCGGGCATTTCCATGGCCGACAAGATTGCCCTGATCGACCGCATCTGCGGCCAGGCGCGCATTCTGCCGGTGATCACCATCGCCCGCGAGCAGGACATCCTGCCGCTGGCCGATGCGCTGGCGGCCGGGGGGCTGAAGACGCTCGAGGTGACGCTGCGTTCCGAACACGGCCTGACCGCCATCCGCCTGCTGCGCGAACAGCGCCCGGAGTTGTGCGTCGGAGCCGGTACGGTGCTCGACCGCAGCATGCTGGCGGCGGTGGAACAGGCCGGTGCGCAGTTCGTGGTCACGCCGGGGTGCACCCAGGACATCCTGGAGGCGGGGGTCGAGAGCCCGTTGCCACTGTTGCCGGGCATCAGCAGCGCCTCGGAGATCATGATGGGCTACGCGCTGGGCTATCGGCGCTTCAAGCTGTTCCCGGCCGAGATCAGCGGCGGGGCGGCGGCGATCAAGGCATTCGGCGGGCCGTTCGGCGAGGTGCGTTTCTGCCCCACCGGCGGGGTCAACCCGGGCAACGTCAAGCAGTACATGGCCCTGGCCAATGTGATGTGCGTGGGCGGAACCTGGATGCTCGACAGCAGCTGGATCAAGAACGGCGAGTGGGCACGCGTGCAGGCGTGCAGTGCCCAGGCGCTGGCGTTGCTGGACTAGAGAATTCGTTGTGTGCTGTACGGCTTTGAGGTGCGCTTGGTCGGCGCACCTTTTTTTTTGCCGGCGCCATTGACCGGCAAGGCCGCTGCCCATCCAGGAAGCACGTCCCGCTGCCGAGCCTGTCGCGGCCTCCCTAGTATCGAAAACTCATGGGTTTTCTGCAGGGAGTGCATACCTTGGACGACGAAATCGAACACGCTACAAATCCGCGACTCAGCGGCTACGCGGTCAAGACCGGGTCCTATTCGCTCGAGCGCCACCTGATCGGCGGCAAGCGCCTGGCACCCGGCTGCTGGGTCAACGGCAAGACCGTCTACGGCGATATCCGCATTGGCTCCAGTGCCTGGGCCACCTACACCCGACCGGTGTTCGCCTACCTGTCAGCGGTGGATACCCTGCGGCTCAACGGCCTGAGTAACCAGCGCCATGCCATCACCTTTGCCCAGGGCCACAGCAAGCAGTTCATCCGTGAAGTGGACGCGCCCTATTCGGTGTCGTCGGCCATCGAGCGGGTCAATATCCTCTCCAGCCTGCACACCGGCTTTGTCGACGACATCGCCTGGGGGGCGCCGAACGACAACCGTCTGACGCTGCTGCTGCCCGGCAGCGGAGTGTTCGCCATCTACCAGATGAACCTGGTGTATGCCCATTGCGCGACCTCGGCCGGACAGCTGAGCAAGGCGTTTCGCACCAGCAAGACGCTGGCCACGCAGGGGCGTACCGACCTGTACTTCCTGTCGGCCATCAGCACGGCCGTGTATGTGGCGGTGGCCGATGCCGCGGCCACCCCTCCGATTGCCTGGGATGCCCTGCAGCGCAAGGTGCTGACCGAAGGTTACGAGGTTGAATGCAATGCCGGCGCCTGGTCGTTCGATTTTTCCGCAAGCCAGAAGATTCACTACAAGTACTGAGGGAACCGTCATGAGTGAAGACAACGTGTTTGGCGCCGACTCCCCCGCACAGCGCGGGAGCTACCACATCGACAAGTACCTCTTTGGCGGTGACAAGGTACGCCAGGCCTGCTGGATAAAGGATGCCACCGAGTTCGGCCAGATGTTCGACGGCAAGCGGTGGTGGGACATGTATTCGGTGCCGGTTGCCGCTTACGTGGAGCATGTCGGCACCGTCCAGGTGCCGAGCAACGGCGAGGATGAACGCACCTTCGAGGTCACCCATGGCTTTACCCGAAGCTTCAGCCGTACCACCGAAGTGTCTGGTGGCGTGCAGCTGGAATTCAAGGGCGTGGGAGTGAGTTCAGAGGTCCGGGTATCGTTCCAGGCTGCGCAAAGCTGGAACGACTCCACCACCCAGAAGCACACCCGCAAGCTGGTCGGCCCCGGGGTGTTCTATGCCTATCAGGTGCACATCCTGTATGCACACTGTGTGATGGGCGCGTCGGAGATCGATTACTACTTCGAGCACAACAAGGTGCTGCCGATTCTCGATGCCAACGCGCAGGTGATGCGCGAAGACCTGATCTACCTGTCGTCGGTTGCCACAGACACGCTGGTCACGGTGCTGGAGGAGGCCTCGGTGGACCCGCTCGGCTGGGACGAACTGCAGAAAAAGGTGTTGTTCGAGCACTACAGTTCCCGGAAAAACGCGGGCTGCTGGCGCTTCGATTTCAGCGTGAACGAGCGCTACCCGCGCGGGTGATGCGCCGCGCTGGCCTGCGTCGGCAGGCCAGCGGGCATGCCATCAGAAGCTGTCCGAGGTCCTGAAGCCGCCGCCCCCGCTGCTGTCGGAGCTGGAGAAGCCGCCACTGCTGCTGGAACTGCTGCTCGAATTGCTGGAACTGGAGCTGCTCCAGCTCGACCCCGAGCTGCTACTGCTGTACGAGCTGCGCTCGACGGCGACGCGCGGCACCAGCTCGCGGTGTTCGCGGATGGTCCCGACCAGATAGCCCAGAGTGACATCGCGGGTCATGTAGTCCGACAGCAGACGTTCGATGCCCAGCGTTGCCTTGTACTGATAGCCGTCGTCACGGAAGAAGTCGGTGCGCAGCGCGCGCTCCAGCTCCTTGGCCCGGTCATAGGACTGCTGGGCCAGGCCATGGGTCTGGCGCGCCTCGGCCAGTGCCCGTTCCACGCCGTCGACCTGCGGGTACAGCCGCTGCAGCTGCAAGGCGATCTGGTCGTCTGCGGTATCGGGGGTCTTCTTCACCTGCTCGAGCAGTTGCTCGATGCTCTTGGCCTGCAACTGGTCGGTGAGCCACTGGCGGGCACGCAGGTAGTGCGGGTCCTGGTTGTGGGTGAATGCGGTCAGTTGCGCGTGAATGTCGTTGGCCTGCTGCTTGCTGGCCACGGTCTGCTTGTACAACGCCTTGTGCGCTTCGCGCAGCGGCTCCATGCCTGCCTGCTGCTGGGCGTCGGCCAGTTGCTGGCCGGTGCTTTGCTCCAGCGCGGCAATGTGCGCGTCGCGCTCGAGCTGCAGTGCCTCGTTGCGCTGCTGCATGTTGAGCAGGTTCAGCTCGTTGCTGCGGTTGCCGCTGTAGTCGACCTGCCTGGCCAGCCAGCCATCGAGCCAGCGGCTGATGCGGCCCAACCGATACTGTTCGGTGCCGAAATCGCGATCACGCAGGAAGTGGTAGATCGGGTTGCGGCCGAACATCGGCAGCTTGTCGGCACACTCCTGGCGAATGTCGGCATACCCGGTGACGGTTTCGAGGTTGGCGGCGATGGCCTGTTCCAGCTGGTGCATCTGCGCCGTGTAGGTCGGGTCCTGGGCCAGTTGGTCGCGGGCCTGGCGGTCGAGGTCGTCGAGGCGCTCCTGTACCTGCGCGGTCGCCTCCAGCGACTGGGCGATCTGCTGCTCGACCTCCAGCAGTTGCTGGCGCAACTGCCCCTGGGCCAGCTGGCGTTCGTGCAGGGCCTGAACCACCTCGTCCTGCAGCGACGGGGCGTGCTCCAGCTGCAGGGTCGCGATGCTGCGCAGGCGGGTCAGGATGTCCTGTTCGAGCGCCATCTGGCGCTCGGTGGCACTGGCCAGTTGTTGTTCTGCGTCGCGCAGCACGTGCTCGAAACTGCGTGCATTGTCGGCGACGATACCGATGAGCTTGCTGGGTCTCATGTCATCACCAGTCCAGGATCATGTCGGGTTTGGCGACACGTTGGTTGAATTTCAGGCTCAGCATGTTGGCAGGCTTGCTGCCCATGGCGAGGTCGTCGATGTGGCCGTCGCTGAGTTTGTCTTCCTTGACCTTGAGGTACTCGGCCTGGCTGACCCGCACACCAAAGTAGGACGCCCAGCGCGATTCGCCGGTTTCCGAACTGGTGACCGGCACGCTGATCGGGTTGCCGGCGGCGTCCACGGCCTCGACCACCAGGTACCAGCTCTTGCCCTGCAGGGAGTCACCGCCCTGGTTGCACAGCGCCTGGTCATAGCAGCGCTCGACCCCCGACTTGACGCCGTAGCGGTCCACCACCCGCAGCTCCAGTGCCTGACGGGCGAACACCAGCAGGCTGTCAAGCGTCGACAGGTGGTCGCTGGCCTGGCGTGCCTGCAGGGCGTCGATGGCCTTGTCGACCTGGGCGGCCTGGGCACGCACCACCCGCAGGTCGTTCGGCGGCAGGCGCAGGGCGGGCAACTGCTGCTCGATTTCGTCCAGGCGCCGGATCAGCGGCTGGACTTGCTGAATGCGATCGAGCTGGCTTTCGAGCTCACCGACTTCACGGTCGACCACCTCGATGCCCTGGGTGTCGGCGTTGCCGATGGCCTGGTCGGCCACCCGGGCCTGCTGCGCCATCACCCCGAAACGCTTGGCGCCTGCGGTGAACGCCGGGTTGTGCAGTACGGCCTGCAGGCGGCTGCGGGCATCGATAATGGCCTGGACGTCGTTCAGGCCCTTGTCGGCCTGCCTCAGTTGCGCGCGCGCCGACTGGGTGTTGCGTTCGTAGGTATCGAGGTCCTGCTGCACGCTGTCGCGGTTGTCGCTGTCGATCAGTTGCGGCCACGGTCGGTGCGTCAGCAGTGTCTGAACCTGCGTCAGCCGCTCGGCAAGCGGCCCCAGCAGGCGCGTGGCCGCGGGCTCGGGCTGTTGCGCGACGGCTTGCTGCAACGCATCGAGGCGCGACTGGTGCTGCGCAAGGTCGGCGCTCAGATCGCTGCTGCGATACTCGGCCGTACGGACGTTGTCCTGCACCTTGGAGGTCTTGGCGGTGTCGTTCACCACCCGGGTGCACTGTACGGCCAGCAGCGCGACGACGATCAGTTGCAGGATGCGCATGAGCTTCCTGCGGTTGAGCAGCAGGCGCGTGGTCAGGCGTTGCAGTGCGGTCTGTTCGGGCGCCTCGAAGGCCAGGCGCCGGGCGAAGAACGCCCGCACACCCTGTTCGATCAGTGCATCGTCATAGGCGATGCCCTGGGCCTGGTAGTAGGTGCGGATACGCTCGGCGACTTCAGCGCGGCGCTGCGGCAGGTTCAGGTGCTCCTGCACCTGCATCTGCTGATGGCGCAGCTGGTCGACCACCGCCATCGCGCCCAGCTGTTCGGACAGAGGAACACTGCTCATCAGGCGGCCTTGGTCAGCAGGGCGGCGAACTTGCGCTTGGCCTCTTCGACAGCTTCGGCGATATCCCGGGCGGCGTTGCTCGACTCTGCGCGGTAGGTGTCGGCCATCTGCTTCATGTCGGTCTGGAACGACAGCGTGGCGTCAGCCAGGGCGCGCACCGAGTCGACCTTGATGGTCGAGCCGTAGCTGGCCTTGACCGCGGCTTCGAGCTGCTGGTTGCCGGTGCTGCCCAGCGACTCCAGGCCCTGGCTGATGCCGTCGGTGGTGGCATTGAGGGTGTGGGTGGCTTCGGCCAGGCCGCTGTTGGCGGTGAACGACACGGCAAGCCCGGTGAGTACCACTTCGTTGGTGGAAAAGAACGACACCATGCGCTGGTATTGACGCTCCTTGATCACGTGCACCTGATTGATGCGTGCAAAGACCATTTCGGCGGTGTTGTAGCCGACCTTCAGGTCATCGGCGATGTCCTTGATGATCTGGTAGCGCTTGTCTTCGTCCTGCAGGGCGCGCACGGCTTCATCGCGGCCCAGTTCCAGCGCGGCGCGTGCGGCGGGCTCGGCGCTTTCGGCGTCGGCGACCCGGGCGTTGGCCTCGTTCAGGGCCAGGGTGCGCTGCTGCAGGGCCTCGCCAGCGATGGCCAGCACCTGCTGGGCTTCCACCTCGGCGGCTTTCATGGCCATGCGAAAGTCCATGTACGACTCCAGGATCACGCTCTCGCGGGCGATCTGGTCGTTGGCCGACTTGCACACCTTCAGGTAGTTTTCGCGGATATCGGCAAAGCGGCTGGGGATGGAGCCGCGACGCACGTTCATCCAGGTCAGCTTGATCTTTTCCATCGCGTCCAGGCGCCCGTCATCCATCCAGCCGGCCATGGCGGCGGCGTCCTCGCGGATGGAGGTGAAGCTCTGCGTGATGTCCATGAAGCGCGTGGAGATGTCCATGCCTTCGATCTGCTCGCGCACCATGCTGTTGAAGCTGGTGGCCTGCTGCAACACGGTGGCGATGGAGGTGACCTTGGTGGTGTCGTAGTGGGCCACGCGGTCCAGCAGTACCAGAACCGGGGCATCCTGAACGGGCTGGATGAAGTTGATGCCGATGGTGCGCAGGCTGGTGAGTGCCCGTTCCAGGTAGTGGCTCATTGAGTGTCCTTACAGGTGTGGCAAAAATAATGAGGCCGGCAGTATACCGAGCACGCCAGCGCCCCGCAGGCTTTCGCACAACCAAAAAAAATGCCCGTCTCCGTATCAGAGGCGGGCATTGCATGCAGCAGCGTGTCAGTTGGCGTTTACGCCGCCTTAGCAGCCTGCTGGCTCAGCGAGCGGTTCAGTGCGCTGAACAGCGCCTTGAAGCTGGCGGTGGTGATGTTTTCATCGATACCCACGCCGTGCACCGGACGACCACCAGCCACGCGCAGTTCGATGTAGGCCGCCGCCTTGGCGTGGGTACCGGCACCGATGGCGTGCTCGTTGTAGTCCATGATTTCCACGGCTACCGGCAGGCCGGCCACCAGGGCCTCGAGGGCGCCGTTGCCCTTGCCACGCCAGTGCAGGGTGGTTTCGCCTTCACCGGCCACTTCCACTTCCACGGCGCTGTGGCCGTTCTCTTCCTGCAGGCGATGGCTGACCAGCGCGTACGGGGCGTTGGCTTGCAGGTACTCGCTCTGCAACAGCTTGTAGATCTGCTGGGCGGTCATTTCCAGGCCCAGGCGGTCGGTCTCGCCCTGTACCACCTGGCTGAACTCGATCTGCATGCGACGCGGCAGGCTGATGCCGTATTCCTGTTCGAGCAGGTAGGTGATGCCACCCTTGCCCGACTGGCTGTTGACGCGGATCACCGCCTCGTAGCTGCGGCCGATGTCGGCCGGGTCGATCGGCAGGTACGGTACTTCCCACAGGGTGTCTTCTTTCTGCTGGGTGAAGCCCTTGCGGATCGCATCCTGGTGCGAGCCGGAGAACGCGGTGTGCACCAGGTCGCCTACATACGGGTGACGCGGGTGCACCGGGATCTGGTTGCACTCTTCGACCACCTTGCGCACGCCGTCGATGTCGGAGAAGTCCAGCTCCGGGTCCACGCCCTGGGTGTAGAGGTTCAGGGCCAGGGTCACCAGGTCGACGTTGCCGGTACGCTCGCCGTTGCCGAACAGGCAGCCTTCGACACGGTCGGCGCCGGCCATCAGGCCCAGCTCGGTGGCAGCCACGCCAGTGCCACGGTCGTTGTGGGTGTGCAGGCTGATGATCACGCTGTCACGGCGCGACACGTTGCGCCCGAACCACTCGATCTGGTCGGCATAGATGTTCGGGGTGGAAACTTCCACGGTGGCTGGCAGGTTGAGGATCACCTTGTGTTCGGGGGTCGGGTTCCACACCTCGATCACCGCGTCGCAGACTTCCTTGGCGAACTCCAGTTCGGTAGCGCTGAAGGTCTCTGGCGAGTACTGGAACGTCCAGTGGGTTTCCGGCTGCTGGGCGGCGTACTTGACGAACAGCTTGGCCGCGTTCACCGCGATGTCCTTGACGCCCTGCTTGTCCTGGTTGAAGACAATGCGGCGGAATGCCGGGCAGGTGGCGTTGTACAGGTGCACGATGGCCTTCTTGGCCCCGCGCAGCGATTCGAAGGTACGTGCGATCAGGTCTTCACGGGCCTGGGTCAGCACCTGGATGGTGGTGTCGTCCGGGATGTGGCCGTCTTCGATCAGGGTGCGCACGAAGTCGAAGTCGGTTTGCGAGGCCGATGGAAAGGAGGCCTCGATTTCTTTCACGCCCACGCTGACCAGGGTCTTCCAGAAGCGCAGCTTCTTGACCGCATCCATCGGCTCGATCAGCGACTGGTTGCCGTCGCGAAGGTCCGAGCTGCACCAGATCGGCGCGGCCGTGATGGTCTTCGAGGGCCAGGTGCGGTCAGGCAGGTTTACCTGAGCGAAGGCACGGTATTTTTTCGAAGGGTCTTTGAGCATGGTCATGAAGGCAATCCTTATTGTGCGGCCTTGAAAGGGGCCCGCCGAACGTACAAGTGATGAATGGGCGAGGCGACGCGATTCAGCTTGGTAGTCGGGCACTGACCAGGCAAAGGCTGCGATGTTGGCGAAGCAGGATGAGGGTGTGCGTGGTTTTCATGGGTCAACCCTAACCAGTGGGGTGAACGATGGCAAGCACTGCAAAAAAATTGAGAGGAATGCTTAAAAACTGAAGATTGTCGTGATTTTATAGCGCCGACCAATCAAAAAGACCGCGCCAGTTGCGCGGTCTTTTTGATTGGCGCAAGACGCTGATCAGGGCTGGAAGGCCCCGATGAAGATCGCCGGATCGACCCGTGCGTCGTTCAGGCTGACGTTCCAGTGCATGTGCGGCCCGGTGGCGCGGCCGGTGGAGCCCACCCGTCCGACGATGGCGCCACGGCTCAGTTGCTGGCCGGGTTTCACGTCGATCTTCGACATATGGCAGAACATGCTGATGAAGCCCTGGCCGTGGTCGACGAACACGGTGTTGCCGTTGAAGAAGTAGTTGCCGATCAGGATCACCTTGCCGTTGGCCGGGGTCTTGATCGGGGTGCCGGCGGGCACGGCGAAGTCCAGGCCGGCATGCGGGTTGCGTTCCTCGCCGTTGAAGAAGCGGCGCACGCCGAACTTGCTCGACAGCGGGCCGTTGACCGGCTTGTCGAGGAGCAGGTTGCTCGGCAGGTTGGGGCTGAAGCTGCGGTAGGCCTTGAGCTGCTCGGCCAGCTCGGCGTCGATGCGCTTGAGGTCGGCCGGGTTGGGGTTGACCTGGCGCTGGTTCTTAAGGGTGATGCGCTGCTCGGGGTACTTCTTGCTGGCGACCGTGAAGCTCAGGGTGCGCTCGCCCTGGGTCAGGCTGGCGGTGCCGGGCTTCTGGGTCAGCGGCAGGCCGACAATGGCCAGCCAGGTGTCCTGCTCGCGTACCACCAGCACCGGCTTGCCGTCGAAGCGTGCCTGAGGGGCCTGGGCGGCGGGGCCGAGGTCGACCACCGCGACGCCGCCGGGCACCGGCTTGTTCAACTGGCGGGTGATGTAGCTGGCCTGGGCGGTGCCGGCGAAGGCCAGGCAGAGGGCGAGCAGCGGGGCAAACAGTCGGGGCATGAGTCAGTCCAGTAGAGAGAGCGTGACCGGGGTCAGGTGGTTGTCTTCGACCCGCACCTGCAGCTCGCCTTCGCCCAGGCGGGCGGTCAGGCGCTGGCCGTTGCGGGTCTGCGCGGCGCTGCGGATGGCCTGGCCGCGCTCGTCGAGCAGGATGCTGTAGCCACGGCTGAGGGTGGCCAGCGGGCTGACCACCTGCAGTGTCTGCACCTGCACCTGCAGGTGCTGGCGGCGGGTGGCGAGGGTCTGGCGCATGGCTCGCGGCAGGCGCTCGGCGAGGTTGTCCAGGCGTTGCTTGAGCAGCGCCAGGGCACGCCCGGGGTGCTGCGCGGCCAAGCGGGTATCCAGGCGTGCCAGGCGTTCGCGGCGCTGGTTCAGGCGCTGCTCGAAGGCGCGGCGCAGGCGCATGTCCAGGTCGTCGAGGCGCTGGGCCTGCTGGCGCAGGCGTTCGCCGGGGTGGCGCAGACGCCGCGCCAGGCTGTCCAGGCGCAGCCGGTCATGGGCCAGGCGGTTCTGGATGCGCAGCAGCAGGCGGCGTTGCAGGCTTTCCAGGCGTCGGCCCAGGTCGCTGCTGTCGGGGGCCAGCAGTTCGGCGGCGGCCGAAGGGGTGGGGGCGCGCACGTCGGCGACGAAGTCGCTGATCGACACGTCGGTTTCATGCCCCACGGCGCTGACGATGGGCGTGACGCAGGCGGCGATGGCACGGGCCACGGCTTCTTCGTTGAAGCACCAGAGGTCTTCCAGCGAGCCGCCGCCACGGGCCAGGATCAGCGCGTCGAAGCCTTGCGCATCGGCGCGTTGCAGGGCCCGCACGATCTGGTTGATGGCTTCGCGGCCCTGCACGGCGGTGGGTATCAGGGTCAGCTCCACCTGCGGGGCGCGGCGGCGGAACACGCTGATGATGTCGCGGATCACCGCGCCGGTGGGCGAGCTGACGATGCCGATACGCTGCGGGTGGGCGGGCAGGGCGCGCTTGCGTTCACTGCTGAACAGGCCCTCGTTGCCGAGCTTTTCCTTGAGCGCGTCGAAGGCCAGGCGCAGGGCGCCGTCACCGGCCGGTTCGACGGTGTCGAGGATCAGCTGATAGTCGCCGCGCCCCTCGAACAGCGAGACCTTGCCACGCACCTTGACCGCCAGGCCGTCGCGCAATGCCTGGCGCACGCGGGCGGCGTTGTTGCGAAACAGTGCACAGCGCACCTGGGCGCCGCTGTCCTTGAGGGTGAAGTAGACGTGGCCGGAGGCGGGCCGGGCGAGGTTGGAGATTTCGCCCTCGACCCAGATGTTGCTGAACACGTCCTCGAGCAGCACGCGGGCGCGGCCGTTGAGCTGGCTGACGGTAAGGACCTCGCGGTCCAGGCCGAGTCTTTCGAAAGGGTCTCTGATCATGCGGGGCATCATAAAGGGAATCGTGCGGTCTTTGCAGTCCCGGCAGGTGGCGGCGCTGCTTGCCGGCTCCTACAGGTCATGCGCGGTCTCTTGCAGGAGCCGACGTTGCCGGCTCAGCCCTGCATGTGCTCCACAAACTGATGCACCAACGGCCCGGCATCGCGTCGATAGGCCAGCGCCACCGTACTCACGCACCCCGCGTCGGCCAGCGGCACGAAGCGCAGCGCCGCCGGCGCGATATCGCGCATGCACCGTGGCAGCAAGGCCACCCCGAACCCGGCCTGGATCAACTGCAACTGCGTGGTCTTGCGCGACACCACCCGCGCAGCCCGAGGGAAGAACCCTTCACGCATGCACAGCTCGGCCGACAGGTAGCTCAAGCCACCGCGCTGGCGGTGGGGGATGGAAATGAACGCCTCGTCGCGTAACTGCGCCAGGTACACGCTGGGCTCATCGGCCAGCGGGTGGTCTGCGGCCACCGCCAGCAGCAGCGGTTCGTCGAACAGCGGCTGCACGCACAGCCCTTCGTGCTGGCGCAGCACCGGCAGGCGCAGCAGGCCGAACTCCAGGCGACCTTCGGCCAGTTCCTCCAGTTGCGCCTCGGAAGATAGCTGCGCGATGTCCATCGACACGCCGGGGTTGTGCTGCAGGTAGCCCGTGAGCCGATCCAGCAGCGCGCCGGTCAGCGGCACCGTGCTCGAATGGCTCAGGCGCAGGCTGCCGCGCAGGCCCTGACCGATTTCGGTGGCCAGGCGGCAGGCCTTTTCCAGCTCGCCCAGCAGGTTGCGGGCCCGCGGCAGAAACGCCAGGCCCGCTGCGGTCAGGCGCGGCTGGCGGGCGGTGCGTTCGAACAGCGGGGTGGCCAGCTGACTCTCCAGCTCCTTTATCTGCCGGCTCAGCGCCGACTGCGCGACGAACAGGCGCTCGGCGGCGGCACTGAAACTGCCGGACTCGGCAATCTCGACGAAGTAGCGTAACTGTCGGGTGGAGATCATGAGGGATGCCTTTTCGAGATGGCTGATGGCGCAATTGCATATTAGTCGGCATGGCTGGCCAATGGCTAAAGTTCGTCTGAACGCTGCCTCACTCACGACTCAGGCATACACCATGCTCTCCACACTGCTCGACTCGCTCCCTTTCACTGCGCTCCAATGGCTGCCGATACTGCTTGGCATCGGCGTCGCCTACATCGTGTTCGGCATCGCCGGCTTCGGCACCGCACTGGTCGCCGGGCCGGTCCTGATCAACTTCATGCCGCTGTCGCGCATCATCCCGTTGCTGGTGCTGCTGGACTTCGTCGCTGCCTTCGGCAACTGGCTGCCGGCGCGCAAGGCCGTGGTGCGCGGCGAACTGCTGCGCCTGCTGCCGTGCATGGCCATCGGCTGCACCCTGGGCGTGGTGTTCCTGCTCAACCTCAAGTCCGACCTGCTGCTGTTGCTGATGGGCCTGTTCATCAGCGCCTATGCGCTCTACAGCCTGGCGGTGAAGGTCAAGCCGGCGCGCCTGAATGCCGGCTGGTCGGTGCCGATGGGTATCACCGGCGGCCTGTTCGGTGCGCTGTTCGGCAGCGGCGGCTTCCTCTATGCCATCTACCTCAATGCCCGGCTCGACGCCAAGGAGCAGGTGCGCGCGACCCAGAGCGCGCTGATCAGTTGCAGCACCGTGGTGCGCCTGAGCCTGTTCCTGATTGCCGGGGTATACGCCGACCTGCCGTTGCTGCTGCTTGCCCTGTGCCTGCTGCCGATGATGTTCGCCGGCCTGTGGGTGGGGCGCCGGCTGACCCTGAAGATGTCCCGAGAAACCTTCGTGCGGCTGGTCACCTGGCTGGTGCTGGCCAGCGGCATCGCGCTGATCGCGCGCTACCTGAGTGAGGTAAACTGGCACCTTTAACCTGTTCGGCCGCCTTCATGACATTCCAGAGCATCATCGTCCCCAAGATCTCCACCGTGCCGGTGCACGAGCCGCGCGCCCGCGCGATCCTGCGCTGGCTGGTACGCGAAAAGGTGATCGAGGAACAGCTCAGCACCTGCGGGCGCACCGGCAACCGCATGGGCTATGCCATCGCCGAGGGTGCGCGCAAGGTGGTCGAGCGGCCGCAGCTGCTACCGTACGGCCAGCCCGTCAATGGCCTGGAAGTCATCTACAAGCGCTGCATCTATACACCTACCGAAGGCTTTCTCGAAGAAGCCGGCTGCGCCGAGTGCCGCCGGGAAGTGGGGGTGGAACTGTTCGCCAGCCTGGAAGAGTGGATGCCCGGCATCAGCGACAACTTCACCTGCCCGCGCTGCGGCCATGAAGACGACATCAACGGCTTCCTTTACCTGCAGCCCTGTGCCTTTTCCAACCTGGGGTTCATCTTCAACAACTGGGGCGAGGCCGGTTTCAAGCCGTCTTTCATCGATGCCTTTGCCGACTGGCTCGACCAGCCGGTGGCAGTGGTGCAGGTAAAGCTGCAAGACAACTGACCGAAGGCCCATCTTTACATTGAGTCACACGGCGCGCATGAGTATAATGGCGCGCTTCCATTTTCCCGCCCGGGAGCCCCCGCGATGCTGCGTATCAGCCAAGAAGCCCTGACCTTCGACGACATTCTCCTAGTACCCGGTTACTCCGAGGTGCTACCTAACGAAGTCAGTCTCAAGACCCGTTTGACCCGTGGCATCGAGCTGAATATTCCACTGGTTTCCGCCGCCATGGACACCGTGACCGAAGCCCGTCTGGCCATTGCCATGGCCCAGGAAGGCGGCATCGGCATCATCCACAAGAACATGACCATCGAGCAGCAGGCTGCCGAAGTGCGCAAGGTCAAGAAGTTCGAGGCCGGCGTGGTCAAGGACCCGATCACCATCGAGGCCGACGCCACCGTACGCGACCTGTTCGAACTGACCCGCCTGCACAACATCTCCGGCGTGCCGGTGCTGCACAACGGCGACCTGGTCGGCATCGTCACCTCCCGTGACGTGCGCTTCGAAAACCGCCTCGACGCCACCGTGCGTGAAGTGATGACGCCCAAAGAGCGTCTGGTCACGGTCAGCGAAGGCGCCGACAAGAACGAGGCCCGCGAGCTGCTGCACAAGCACCGCATCGAGCGCGTACTGATCGTCGACGACAAGTTCGCCCTCAAGGGCATGATGACCGTCAACGACATCGAGAAAGCCAAGGCCTACCCGCTCGCCAGCAAGGACGACCAGGGTCGCCTGCGCGTCGGTGCTGCAGTGGGTACCGGCAAGGACACCGGCGACCGCGTGACCGCACTGGTTGCTGCCGGCGTCGACGTGGTGGTGGTCGACACCGCCCACGGCCACTCCAAGGGCGTTATCGACCGCGTGCGCTGGGTCAAGCAGAACTTCCCCGACGTGCAGGTGATCGGCGGCAACATCGCCACCGGCGCAGCCGCCAAGGCCCTGGCCGAAGCCGGCGCCGACGCGGTCAAGGTCGGTATCGGCCCTGGCTCGATCTGCACCACCCGTATCGTCGCTGGCGTCGGCGTGCCGCAGATCAGCGCCATCGCCAATGTGGCTGCCGCGCTGGAAGGCACCGGCGTACCGCTGATCGCCGACGGTGGCATCCGCTTCTCCGGTGACCTGTCCAAGGCCATCGTCGCCGGCGCCAGCGCCGTGATGATGGGTTCGATGTTCGCCGGTACCGAAGAGGCCCCGGGCGAGATCGAGCTGTTCCAGGGTCGTTCCTACAAGGCCTACCGCGGCATGGGTTCGCTGGGTGCGATGTCCCAGGCCCAGGGTTCCTCGGACCGCTACTTCCAGGACTCCTCGGCCGGTGCCGAGAAGCTGGTACCGGAAGGTATCGAAGGCCGCGTGCCGTACAAGGGCACCCTGACCGCGATCATCCACCAGCTGATGGGCGGCCTGCGTTCCTCGATGGGTTACACCGGCAGCGCCAACATCGAAGAAATGCGTACCAAGCCCGAGTTCGTGCGCATCACCGGTGCCGGCATGGCCGAGTCCCACGTGCATGACGTGCAGATCACCAAGGAAGCGCCAAACTACCGCGTAGGTTGATGCTCCTGGCAATACCTGTAAGCGGGGCTGTTCACGACAGCCCCGCGTCGTTTCCGATTACCACTGACGAGATTGAGTCATGG
Source organism: Pseudomonas sp. S12(2018) (assembly GCF_024355235.1). Lineage (NCBI taxonomy): Bacteria > Pseudomonadati > Pseudomonadota > Gammaproteobacteria > Pseudomonadales > Pseudomonadaceae > Pseudomonas > Pseudomonas sp. S12(2018). Next base: position 336,200 of record NZ_QLAD01000002.1, on the reverse strand, counting down.
CCCTCGACATTCACGCTCACCGTATCCTGATCCTCGACTTCGGTTCCCAGTACACCCAGCTGATCGCCCGCCGCGTGCGCGAAATCGGCGTGTACTGCGAACTGCACCCGTTCGACATGGACGACGAGGCGATTCGCGAATTCGCCCCCCGCGGGATCATCCTCGCCGGCGGCCCCGAGTCGGTGCACGAAGCCGACAGCCCGCGCGCGCCACAGGCCGTATGGGACCTGGGCGTACCGGTATTCGGTATCTGCTACGGCATGCAGACCATGGCCGAGCAACTGGGCGGCAAGGTTGAAGGTTCCGAGCTGCGCGAGTTCGGCTACGCCCGTGTCGATGTGGTCGGCAAGAGCCGCCTGCTCGACGGCATCGAAGACCACGTCGACGCTGACGGCGTATTCGGCCTGGACGTGTGGATGAGCCACGGTGACAAGGTCACCCGCATCCCGGAAGACTTCCACATCCTGGCCAGCACCCCAAGCTGCCCGATCGCCGGCATGTTCAACGATGATCGCGGCTACTACGGCGTGCAGTTCCACCCGGAAGTGACCCACACCAAGCAGGGCGGTCGCATCCTGTCGCGCTTCATCCTCGACATCTGCGGCTGCGAAGCACTGTGGACCCCGTCGAAGATCGCCGAAGACGCAATCGCCCAGGTGCGCGCCCAGGTCGGCACCGACAACGTGCTGCTGGGCCTGTCCGGCGGCGTGGACTCCTCTGTGGTTGCGGCGCTGCTGCACAAGGCCATCGGTGACCAGCTGACCTGCGTGTTCGTCGACAACGGCCTGCTGCGCCTGCACGAAGGCGAGCAGGTGATGGCCATGTTCGCCGAGAACATGGGCGTCAAGGTGATCCGTGCCAACGCCGAGGACCAGTTCCTGAACAACCTGGCCGGCGAAGCGGACCCCGAGAAGAAGCGCAAGATCATTGGTCGCACTTTCATCGACGTGTTCGATGCCGAGTCGAACAAGCTGCACAACATCAAGTACCTGGCCCAGGGCACCATCTACCCCGACGTGATCGAGTCGGCCGGTGCCAAGAGCGGCAAGGCCCACGTGATCAAGTCGCACCACAACGTCGGTGGCCTGCCGGAGGAAATGAACCTCAAGCTGGTCGAGCCGCTGCGCGAACTGTTCAAGGACGAAGTCCGTCGTCTGGGCCTGGAGCTGGGCCTGCCGTACGACATGGTCTACCGTCACCCGTTCCCGGGCCCGGGCCTGGGTGTGCGCATCCTGGGTGAAGTGAAGAAGGAATACGCCGACCTGCTGCGTCGTGCCGACCACATCTTCATCGAAGAGCTGCGCAAGGCCGACTGGTACCACAAGGTCAGCCAGGCCTTCGTGGTATTCCAGCCGGTGAAATCGGTGGGCGTGGTCGGTGACGGCCGTCGTTACGCCTGGGTGGTGGCGCTGCGTGCGGTCGAGACCATCGACTTCATGACCGCGCGTTGGGCGCACCTGCCATACGAACTGCTGGAAACCGTCAGCGGCCGCATCATCAACGAGATCGAAGGCATCTCGCGCGTCACCTACGACGTATCGAGCAAGCCGCCTGCGACGATCGAGTGGGAATGATCGGGCGTCCGGCATCCGCCGGAACCCGCTAGCGACCTACAGCCGAAAGCCCGCGTAATTGCGGGCTTTTTGCTACGCGCCTTTTGTCAGGAGAAGTACATGGTCAACCGCGTGTTCAACTTTCCCATCGACGCTACCATCGAGGCCATCGGCGGGCGCTGGAAGTGCTCCATCCTGTGCCACCTGATGGAAGGCCCCAAGCGCACAGGCGAGCTGCTGCGCCTGATGCGCCCCTTGTCGTCGAAGGTGCTCACCGAGCAACTCAAGGAGTTGCAGGGCGATCTGCTGGTCGAGCGCGAAGCCTTCCCTGGCAAGGTGCCCAAGGTGCTGTATCGGGTGACCGAGCACGGCCGCACCTTGCAGCCGATCATCGATGCGATGTGCCAGTGGGGTGCCCTGCATTCAGGTAATGCGCTGGCCACCGAGACACCGCCGGCGCCCGCCGAAGGCTGAACTCAGGCTGCCTGGGCAAATTGGCGCAGGTAATCCAGGTAACCTTCGGCGTTGGCCTCCAGCTCCGCCGGGTCGATGGCGTACTCGGCACCATAGAACACCCACGGGCGTACCGGCAGTGCTTCGATGTAGCGGAGGGTGACTTCCAGCGGGCGCAGCAGTTCGTCCAGGCTGTAGCTGTAACGCCCGCCGGCCCTGTAATCGTCTTGCCTGATGCCGGCAGAAATCGCCATGCCAACACGTTTGCCCGCCAGCTGGCGCTGCCCTTCGCCGTGGCCGTAGGCAAAGTCGTGGGTGAGCACTTCGTCCTGCCATTGCTTGAGCAGCGGCGGGGTGCTGAACCAGTAGAACGGGAACTGCCACACGATGCTGTCATGGGCGCGAACCAGTGCCTGCTCGGCTTCCACGTCCAGCGCGCCGCCCAGGGGATACACCTCGTACAGGCGGTGCAGGGTGACGTTCATGTCGCTGGCTTCAAGGGCTTTCAACCAGGCCTGGTTGACCACGGATTTTTCCAGGTTGGGGTGGGCGAGAATGATCAGGGTGCGCATGGCTCGGGACTCCAGTGATTGAGGCGGGCAATCTAGGGCGGGCGCCAGATCCCCACAAGTACGCACCTTTTTGTAACCACCCGGGGCCGCCCACGCGGTTTGACGTTGAACCGCAGGCGCGGCGGTTTTCACCAAGCCATCGATAAAAAAGATATACACTCGCCTGCATCTATAAAAACAACGTACCGGGTAATGCCCATGATGACTCTGCGTCAGATCCGCCACTTCATTGCCGTGGCCGAGACCGGTTCGATCTCGGCTGCGGCCCAGGCGGTGTACATCTCCCAGTCCACCCTGACCCTGGCCATCCAGCAGCTGGAACAGGAAATCGGCGTGAGCCTGTTCAATCGCCACGCCAAGGGCATGCACCTGACCCACCAGGGCCATCAGTTCCTGCGCCAGGCGCACCTGATCCTGGCCACGGTGGACAACGCCAAGCGCAGCCTGCAGCAGAGCACCGACCAGGTCGCCGGCCAGCTGGTGGTGGGTGTGACCAGCCTGGTGGCGGGTTACTACCTGGCCGACCTGCTCACGCGCTTCCAGCGTGCCTACCCCAACGTCGAAATCCGCGTGATGGAAGACGAGCGACCGTACATCGAGCACCTGCTGGTCAGCGGCGAAATCGATGTGGGCGTGCTGATACTCTCCAACCTCGAAGACCGTCACGCCCTGCAATCGGAGGTGCTGACCCACTCGCCCTACCGGCTGTGGCTGCCGGCCCAGCACCCGTTGCTCGAACACGACAGCATCAACCTGGGCGACGTGGCCCGGGAGTCGCTGATCCAGCTGAACGTCGACGAGATGGACCACACCGCCCAGCGCCAGTGGGCGCAGGCCGGGCTGCAGCCGCGCATCACCCTGCGCACGGCCTCCACCGAGGCGGTGCGCAGCCTGGTGGCAGCGGGCCTGGGGGTGTCGATACAGCCTGACATGACCTACCGCCCGTGGTCGCTGGAAGGCGACATCATCGAGGCCCGCCCGATTGCCGACCTGACCCAGACCCTCGACGTGGGCCTGGCCTGGCGCCGCGGCACGGCGCGCCCGGCGCTGGTCGACCCGTTTCTGACGGTCGCCCGCGAGCAGCCCCACGGCGGGCGCAAGTCATCCCTTTAGCCGCATGGCCACACCACAAGAAGGAACCCTGCACATGCCAGTCGCGCAGACCCCGTTGTCCACCGCACTCCTGATCGATGGCGAACTAGTCGCAGGCGAGGGCGTCGTCGAGCCGATCCTCAACCCGGCCACCGGCCAGGTGCTGACCCCTATCGCCGAAGCCAGCGCCGAGCAGACCGAGGCCGCGATCCTGGCCGCCCACCGCGCGTTCGCCGGTTGGGCCCGCACCACGCCGCAGCAGCGCTCCAACCTGCTGCTGGAGATCGCCAGTACCATCGAGCAGCACGCCGACGCCTTCGCCCGGCTCGAAGCGCTGAACTGCGGCAAGCCGCTGCACCTGGCGCGCAAGGATGATCTGAGCGCCACCGTCGATGTGTTCCGCTTCTTCGCCGGCGCGGTGCGCTGCCAGACCGGTCAGCTCAGTGGCGAATACGTACCCGGCTACACCAGCATGGTGCGCCGCGACCCGATCGGGGTGGTGGCATCGATCGCGCCGTGGAACTACCCGATCATGATGGCCGCCTGGAAGATCGCGCCGGCCCTGGCCGCAGGCAACACCCTGGTGTTCAAGCCGTCCGAGCACACCCCGCTGTCGATCCTGGCCCTGGCGCCGGCGCTGGCGCGGATCCTGCCGCGCGGGGTGATCAACATCATCTGCGGCGGTGGCGAGAACGTCGGCGCTCACCTGGTCGGCCACCCCAAGGTCCGCATGGTCTCGCTGACCGGCGATATCGTCACCGGGCAGAAGATCCTCTCCACAGCGGCCAAAACCCTCAAGCGCACCCACCTGGAACTGGGCGGCAAGGCCCCGGTGATCGTCTGCGACGATGCCGACCTGCAGGCGGTGGTCGAGGGCGTGCGTGCCTATGGCTACTATAACGCCGGGCAGGACTGTACCTCGGCGTGCCGGGTCTACGCCCAGGCCGGTATCCACGACCGGCTGGTGGCCGAACTCGGGGCTGCGGTCAGCAGCATTCGCTATGCCGGCGCGCACGATGCCGACAACGAGATCGGCCCGCTGATCAGCACGCGCCAGCGCGACCGGGTGTCCAGCTTCGTCGAGCGCGCCCTCAGCCAGCCGCACGTGGAGTGCGTCACCGGTGCGGCGATGCATGCCGGGCCCGGGTTCTACTACCAGCCGACGCTGCTGGCAGGCTGCCGGCAAACCGACGAGATCGTCCAGCGCGAGGTGTTCGGCCCGGTCGTCACCGTGACCCGTTTCGACGAGCTGGCCCAGGCCGTGGACTGGGCCAACGACTCCGAGTATGGCCTGGCCTCGTCGGTGTGGACCCAGAACCTGGACAAGGCCATGCAGGTGGCGGCGCGCCTGCAGTACGGCTGCACCTGGATCAACAGCCATTTCATGCTGGTCAGCGAAATGCCCCACGGCGGGCTCAAGCGCTCGGGCTACGGCAAGGACCTGTCCAGCGACTCGCTGCAGGACTACAGCGTGGTGCGGCACATCATGGCGCGCCACGGGCAGCACCTGTAGGCCGCTACCCCCGGTGCACGGGGAGCATTCGATTTAATCGAATGCTCCCTTGAGTTTTTAGTAATTGTCGATCCGCTACCCGTGTCTTAGTGTCTGGCCCCATACCGGCCTGTGCCCACCGTGCAGCGCCTGGACAAGCGGTCCATCGGCTTCGGCGATCGGCTACCGCCACAACAATAACCAGACACCCACCGCCCAGGCGGCCCCTCTGACTCGTCTGCCATAACTACAACATTGCAAGTGCGCCCCAGTGCGAGAGGAACCTACCGATGCAATTCCAGTTTCTGTTACCTACCAAGATCGTCATGGAACCTGGCCTGCGCCAGCGTACCGGCGAGCACCTGACCGACCTGGGCCTGCGCCACGTGCTGCTGGTCACCGACCCGGGCGTGAAGAACGCCGGCCTGCTCGACAGCATCTATACCAGCCTGGACAAGGCCGGCGTGCGTTATGACGAGATCGTCGACGTCAAGCCCAACCCGCGCAGCGAAGACGTCAACCGCGCCGCCGAGCTGTATCGCGGCAAGGGCATCGACGGCGTGCTGGCAGTGGGTGGCGGCAGTGCGATGGACGCGGCCAAGGCGATCAGCGTACTGCTGACCCACGACGGCAAGGTCGAGGACTACGAAGGTGCCTTCACCCTCAAGGGCCCGGTGCTGCCAATCGTGGCGATCCCGACCACCGCAGGCACCGGCAGCGAGGTCACGTTCTTCTCGGTGATCACCGACACCCGCCGCCAGTTCAAGATGAGCATCCTGGACTACCGCATCGGCCCGGTTCTGGCGCTGCTCGACTCGGACATCACCGCCACGCTGCCGCCGCACATCGCCGCCGCCACCGGCATGGACGCGCTGACCCACGCCATCGAGGCCTACACCGGCAAGCCGGCCAACCCGATCAGCGACGGCCTGGCCCTGCATGCCATTCGCCTGATCGCGCAGTACCTCAAGCCCGCCGTGCAGGAGCCGGACAACCGCGAGGCCCGCGAACAGATGCTGATCGCCAGCCTGATTGCCGGCATGGCCTTCGGCAATGCCGACATCGCCAGCGTGCACTGCATCTCCGAAGCCATCGGCGGCATGTACGACACCCCGCACGGGGTGGGCAACGCGATCTTCCTGCCGTTCGTGTTCAGCCATAACCGCGACGCCGACCTGCGCCGCCATGCCGATGTCGCCTATGCCCTGGGCATCGACCCCAATCTTGGCGCCAGCGCTGCCGCCGAAGCGGGCGTGGAGCAGTTGTTCCGCATGAACCGCGAGCTGGGTATTCCGCGTTTCGCCGATGTGGCCGGGGTGCGCGAGGAGGACTTCCTGGCCATCGCAGAGAAGTCCAAGAGCAACATTTCCGATGCGAGCAACGCCAAGGAGATGTCAGTCGAGAGCTACCTCGACGTGATCCGCGCCGCCTACACCTACGCAGCCTGAGGCCCTAACCATGAGCGCATCGACTTCCTCCGCGCACCTGCGCCGGACCCTCGGGCCGGTGTCCGTGCTGTTGTTCGGCCTGGCCTTCATCGCCCCGCTGATCGTGTTCGGCACCTATGGCGTGATCGCCCAGGCCAGCCAGAACACCGTGGCGCTGTCCTATGTGGTGGCCTCCATCGGCGTGATCTTCACCGCCCTGAGCTACGGGCGCCTGGTGCGGATCTTCCCGGCGGCCGGTTCCGCCTACACCTACACCCGCAAGGTGTTCAACCCTGGCATCGGCTTCATGGTCGGCTGGGCCGCGCTGCTGGACTACTTCTTCATCCCGATGCTGATCTGGCTGCTGGGGGCCAGCTACCTGAGCCTGGCGTTCCCGGATGTACCGCAGTGGTGCTGGATCACCGGCTTCATCGTTTCCACCACCTTGCTCAACATCCTGGGCATCCAGGTCGCCAACCGCTTCAACATCATCCTGATGCTGATCCAGCTGACCATCATCGCGGTGTTCATCGCGCTGTGCTGGCACTACGTGTCGGCCATCAACGGCCCGGGCGGTCTGCTCTCGGTCAAGCCGTTCTTCAATGCCGACGTGCCGTTCTCGGCCACCATGGCCGGGGCCGCGATCGCCGCCTATTCGTTCCTGGGCTTCGACGCGCTGTCGACCCTGAGCGAAGAAACCGTCGAGCCCGAGCGCACCATCCCGCGTGCCATCCTGCTGGTGGCCCTGATCGGCGGCAGCCTGTACGTGGGCTCTTCGTACTTCATGTACCTGGCGCACCCGGCGGGCCTGTTCGAGAACATCGACGGCGCGGCCTTCGAAATCGCCAAGACCATCGGTGGCGACCTGTTCTTCGGCGTGGTGCTCACCGGCATCATCATTGCCCACTTCGCCGCCGGCCTGTCGTTCCAGGCCAGCGTGGGGCGTCTGCTGTATGCCCTGGGCCGCGACAACCAGCTGCCGCAGAAGCTGTTCGGCGTGCTGCACCCGCGCTACAGGACTCCGGTATTCAACATCGCCCTGTGCGGGGCCTTCGGTTTCGTCGGGTTCGGCCTGACCATCGCCACGGCTACTTCGCTGGTCAACTTCGGCGCCTTCCTGGCCTTCACCTCGGTCAACCTGTGCGCACTGAAACTGACCTTCGACCGCAGCATCGGCGACAAGGCCGGCGTGGTCCGCGGGGTGATCTTCCCCCTGGCCGGCGCCTTCACCTCGGGCTGGATGTTGATCAGCCTGGATGCCGACGCGCTGATTCTCGGCTGTTGCTGGGTGCTGCTGGGGCTGGTGTACCTGGCCTGGCGCACCCGGCTGTTCAGCACGGCAGTGCCTGAAGCCGCACTCTGAACCTGCGGGCGCCCGGCGCCTGCCCCCCCTGTAATGCTCCCCCTGTGCGCAGCCCGGCTGCGGGCACGGGGCGCTTGCGACTTTTTTATGGCGGCGGCCAACCTCGCCGCACAGGAGAACCCATGCAAACCTGCCTGCTGATCAATGGACAACTCATCGCCGGTGAAGGCGAAACCCTGGCGGTGCTCAACCCGTCCCTGGGGGCCACGCTGGTGGAGATCCCCGAGGCCAGCCTGGCCCAGGTCGATGCCGCGGTGTGCGCTGCGGATGCGGCGTTCGACAGCTGGTCGCAGACCACCCCCAAGGACCGTTCGCTGCTGCTGCTCAAACTGGCCGATGCGATCGACGCCCACGCCCCGGAGCTGGCGCGCCTGGAAGCGGACAACTGCGGCAAGCCCTACGCGGCGGCGCTCAACGACGAGCTGCCGGGCGTGGCCGACGTGTTCCGCTTCTTTGCCGGTGCCAGCCGCTGCCTGCAAGGCAGCGCCGCCGGCGAGTACCTGGAAGGGCACACCTCGATGATCCGCCGCGACCCGGTGGGCGTGGTGGCCTCCATCGCACCGTGGAACTACCCGCTGATGATGGCCGCCTGGAAGCTCGGGCCGGCCCTGGCCGCAGGCAATACCGTGGTGCTCAAGCCGTCCGAGCAGACGCCGCTGACCACCCTCAAGCTGGCGCAACTGATGGCGGAGATTTTCCCGGCAGGCGTGGTGAACGTGGTCTTCGGCCGCGGCCCGAGTGTCGGCAAGCCCCTGACCGGGCACCCCAAGGTACGCATGGTGTCGTTGACCGGCTCGGTGGCCACGGGCAGCCGCATCATCGCCGGCACCGCCGACAGCGTGAAACGCATGCACATGGAGCTGGGCGGCAAGGCCCCGGTGATCGTGTTCGATGATGCCGATATCGATGCCGTGGTCGAAGGCGTGCGTAGCTTCGGCTTCTACAATGCCGGCCAGGACTGCACCGCCGCCTGCCGCCTGTATGTGCAGAAGGGCGTGTACGCGGCGTTCGTGAAGAAGCTCGGCGAGGCGGTGGCCAGCATCCGCTACGGCCTGCAGGACGACCCTGACACCGAGCTCGGGCCGCTGATCACCCAGCAGCATCTGGAGCGCGTGGAAGGCTTTGTGCAGCGCGCCCGCGAGCAGTCGCACATCGAGGTGGTGACCGGTGGCCAGCGTGTCGCCGGGCCAGGGTTCTTCTTCGAGCCGACCGTACTTGCCGGCGCCCGGCAGGACGACGAGGTGGTGCGCCATGAGATCTTCGGCCCGGTAGTCACGGTCACCGCCTTCGACGACGAGGCCCAGGCCCTGGCGTGGGCCAACGATTCGGACTACGGCCTGGCCTCCTCGGTTTGGACCCGCGACGTGGGCCGCGCCCACCGTTTGGCCGCACGCCTGCAATACGGCTGCACCTGGGTCAACACGCACTTCATGCTGGTCAGCGAAATGCCCCACGGCGGCGCCAAGCTCTCCGGCTATGGCAAGGACATGTCGATGTATGGCCTGGAGGACTACACCACCGTGCGCCATGTGATGTTCAAGCACTAGTTGACGCACCAGGCCTAGCGGCCCGGTTGCCGCGAGGCGAAAGCAAGGGCAAGGCCAGGCGGCCTTGCCCTTTTTTCATCGCCGCCTGCCTGGCGTCACAGCGGCACGTACTTCAAGCCGTACCGGGACAGCTGGAAGGCCATTTCCGACAGGTCCGGCAGGCGTCGCTTGTCCAGCCATGGCCAGCTGGCGCGTTCGATATAGATGAACTCACCGTCCCTTGCGATGGGCGTGTAGTGCAGCGCCAGGTCCTTGCTGCGGTGTATCAGGGTCATCTTGCCGTCGATGTCCTTGAAGCCGAACGCCCCCGGTTTGGCCAGCCGGCTTTCCAGCGTGCCCGAGGCCGAGGGCGGCTGGGCAATCGGCACCTGCAGGCGCAGGTCGCCCTGCACGCGGGTTTCGCGGATACCGTCGTCCACTGCGTAAAGCCCCGGGTCGCGGCCCACGCTTGCGCTGCTGCCGATTTCGATGTCCTCGACGCGCACACCGATCACACCTTGCAGTTCGCTGACCCCGGGCACGCTCTCGAAGGTGTTGGCGTGGGTGTTGCCCATCAGTGCAACCCATTTGCCGGCGCCATGGGCAGCCTGGTCGGCAGCGATCACGCGGTGGGCGAAGAAGTTCATCATCTTCTGGCGAATCGCGGGTGGTCGGGGGCCCATCCATGCCTGGCGGTAACTGGCCATGCAATCGATGGCCTGTATCCGGATGCCCTGTTTCTGCGCGCTCCTGAGCACCTGCATGAAGGTGTAGCGCTGGGCGGGGTCGGTGTGCCAGCCGCGGTCCAGATCGGTCACGTAGGTCTTGAGTGCCTGGGGCATCTGCCCGGTCTGGTTGAACAGGTCCAGGTCGGCCTGCTGGAAGTCGGTCATCAGGTGCTCCATGTACAGCACCCGCACCTTCTGCTGCTTGAGCAGGGCCATGTTCTCGATCAGAAACTGCTTGCTGCCCAGTTGTGAATGGGCTTCGCCGACCACCAGGCCCTCGCTGTTTTCGTACACGCTGCGAATGATCTGCCTGGCGCTGGCATCGGCAGCCAATGTTGGCAGCGGTGGCCGCTGCGGCAGGCTTGCGGTGCTGAAAAACGCTTCGGCGTCGTCGACCAGCAGGTCGCGCAAGGTGCGAAATTGCGCGTAGGCCTGTTCGCGGGCGGGGTTGTTGGGGGAGAACGTGCGCCCGCTCAGGTTCGACTCCTCGCCACCGTTGGAGGCCTTGAGCAATTCGGGCTGCAGCGCCTTGTCGACTTCATAGGGGGTGGGCACGCGTTCCGGGCCGGGCGCGGGTACCTGGGCCTGGCCCCAGAGCTTGAGGCGAAAGCGTGGCGCCCCGCCTTTCAGACCCTGCTCCAGCGGTTGCCATACGCCTTCGTCGTTCAGGCCAATGGGCACGTTGCGGTAGAACGAGTAGGGGTTCTGCGGGTCGACCACCGCCCATGAGCGCAGCTCGCCGATGTAGCGCACGTGATAGGGGAACCCGTCTATCTGGGCATAGAAGCCATCGTCCAGGGTGTAGATACCCTGGAATTTGCCGCTGCCGGTGGCGTGCCCGTCCAGCAGCACGTTGGTTTCGAACGGGGCCAGCAGTTGCGAGCGCTCGGCCGGTATCAGCGGCGCAGGTGCCCACTCGGCGAGTTCCGCCGGGGTGGCCATTGGCGTGTGTTCGGGCTCGACGGGTGCAGTCTGCGTGCCCGCGTCCAGGCTGGGTTCGATCTCGGCGATTTCACCGGTGACGGCCGGGCCTGCGAGCAGGGTGGCATTGAACAGCGTGTTGATGGCCGCCAGCACGGCGCCGATCACGCCGGCCTTGCGTTGGGCAGTGGTGTGCCCGTTGACCGCCTGATCGATGTTCAGGCCGGTTTCGGCCAGCCCGGCGCCCACGGCAGCCAGCGCTACCGGCCAGTCGACCGCGGCCATGGCACTGGCGAACGTGCCGAAGGCCTTGAGGTAGCCGATCCACAGTTGCTTGCGCAGGTCGGCGTTGGAGCGCAGCGAGAAGTGCGCATCGTCGATCATGCGCTGACGCGCTGCATCGCGCAGGTGGGTGAACCCGTCGCCATGCACGGTCGTGTTCGACTGGTTGAGTGCGTCGTGACCGTTGCCGCCCCAGTTGTTGAACAGCACGTCGATCAGGTGCTCGAGCCCCACCGCGCTGGCTTTTTCGCCGTGGTCCGCAAGGGCGAAGTGGGTCATGAAGCGTGCGCGGTTCTGCGCCGCATTGGTGTTGTGCAGCACCCACCAGTACAGCTCGCTGTGGTTGGCGAACAGGTGCAGGGCGTCGACCTCGCCCGGGATGTAGAGCAACTGGTAACCGTCGTCGAGTTCTACCCGCAGGATATCGGTGGCCACATGGCCGCCGATGTCGAAGGTGCACAGGCGCACCCCCGCCACCGGCCTGGCCTGTTGTTGCAACTGGCTCAGCGAGGGCGGCCAGCTGGCGTCACCGGCCAGGGCAGTGGCCACCCGCCGCAAGCGTGCCAGGCGGGCGGGGTCGGTCTGGTGTGCGCAGGTTTCGAGCACCTTGCTCAGGAAGTTGGCCTTGGCCAGGGTGCGGAAGTTGTCCGAATGACGGGCCCAGAAGCGGGTCAGGTCCTGGTGGAAGGCGCTGCAGAAGTCGACCTTCCACAGCTCGTCGAGTACCTCGCGCGGGGCCATCGGCACTTCATCGCGCTCATCGAACAGGCCTGTACCCGGCCCGCGGCTGTAGAAGCCGGTGCGGTAGCCGAGCAGGTCGGCGTTGTCCTGGTCGTTGACATCGAACCGCTGCATCACCAGTTGCGGCAGTGTCAGCGATTCGCTGGGCGGGCCGAGGTGTTCCCAGCCGCTGAAGGTGCGCGGGCTGCTATGCGCGGTGTTGAACCGGTGCAGGTACACCGCGTCCGGGTCCAGCGTGCTGCGGGTGTGCTTCTTCAGGATATGGCTGGCGATGTCGCGGGCCATCTGGCGCATGTCGGGGCAATGCTTGACCAGTTGTCGGGCCAGGTTCTGCAGCTGTTCGTGGTCGTGGGTCTGTTGGGCGGTCAGGGGCATGGCGGTACTTCCGTGTCAGGGGCGAGGGGCCAGCTTGGCCGGGGGCGGCGAGCAGCGTGCGGTAAGTAAGTAGTGCGGGCCGCCCAGCCAGCCCGGGCCGTCCAGGCAGCAAGCAAAGCTGGGCGGCGCCGTTACAGTGGCACGAAGGTCAGCCCGTTGGATGTCACCAGGGTCGACAGTTGCGCCAGGCTTGGCATGCGGCGCTTGTCCACGCGTGGCCAGCTCGCCCGATCGATGTAGTAGAACGTGCCGTCCCGTTGGATGGGGGTGTAGTGCAGCGTCAGGTCCTTGCTGCGGTGGATCATCTGCAAGGTCCCCTCCACCTGGGTGAAACTGAAGGAGCCGACAGCGCGCAGCTTTTCTTCCAGGGTGCGTGCCACGCCGTGTGCGGGAGCAATGGGCACCTGCAGCAGCAGATCGCATTTGACCGCCGCCAGGTTGGCCGCCTGGTCGGGTTGGATACCGGGGTCCACGCCGAATCGCACAGGCAGCCCGCACTCGATGTCTTCGATGCGCAGGCCGATGGCGCCCTGCAGCTCGGCAAGCCCTGGCACGCCGTCAAACGTATTGGTGTGGGTGTTGCCCACGAAGGCGATCCACCTGCTGGGGTGCAGGGCCTGGTCTGCTGCAATGACCCGATGGGCAAAGAAGTTCATCATCTGTTGGCGGATCGGGCCCGGCGGGGTGGCCAGCCAGGCCTGACGATAGCTGGCCATGCAGTCGATGGCCTGGAGGCGGACCTGGTTGGCCTGTGCGGTGAGCATCACCTGCTGGAAGGTATAGCGTCCGCTGCTGTCGGTGGCCTGGCTTCGGTCCAGTTCGGCCACATAGTCGCGCAGGTGCTGGCTCATGTTGCCTGTGCGGTTGAACGCATCGAGGTCGGCCTGATGAAAGTCCGTCAGCAGATGCTCCAGGTACAGCACCTTGACCTTCTGCTTGCGCAGTTGCGCCATGTTGTCGATCAGAAAGCGTTTGCTGCCCAGGTGTGCGTGGCATTCGCCGATCACCACGCCGTCGCAGCGGGAGTAGCAACCACACAAGATCTGCTTGGGCGCCGGGTTGCTTTCGAACAGCGGCAGTTGCGGGCGTGGCGGCAGCTCCACCGTGCTCAGGTACTCCCTGGCGTCGTTCAGCAGCTTGCTGCGCAGCTTGCGAAACAGGTCGCAGGCTTCTTCCAGGTGTGGCTGATTGGCCCGGTAGGTAATGCCGCTGAGCTGTTCGTCATCCACTGAACGCAGCTGTGCCTGCTGGCGCGGGAGCAGCTCGTAGGGCGTGGGGATACGTTCGGCAGGGGGTGGCGCGTAGTCGCTGCGGCCCCACAGTTTGAGGCGAAAGCGCGGTGTACCCCCCAGAAGGCGGCCCTGCGCGACGGGCTCCCACTGCTGTTGCGCAGTGAGCCGGATGGGCACGTTGCGGTAGAACGAAAAGGGCGCGTTCGGGTCGATCACCACCCAGCTCTTGAGCTCGCCCACGTACCGCACCTGGTAGGCGAAATCGCCGATCGCTACATAGAAACCGTCGGCCAGCGAGTAGATGCCCTGCATCTTGCCAACCCCGGGTTTTTCGCCATCGAGCAGGGCATTGGTCTCGAAGGTGGCCAGGCGCTGGGAAGCCGGTGTCGGTCGCAGGGGGGCGGGCACCTGGGCGTCAATATCCTCGGCAGTGGCAAGGGGTTCGTCCTCGGCCTCCACATAGGGCTCGGCGACGGCGGGCACCTCGCCGTCGACCCGTATCGCTTCACCGGTCTCCTCGCCGAGCAGCGTCGCGTTGAACAGCGTGTCGATGGAGGCCAGTACGGCGCCGATGACGCCCGCCTGGCGCTCGGCAGTGGTGTGGCCGTTGATCGCCTCGTCGATGGACAGGCCGGTCTCGCCAAGCCCTGCGCCCACGGCAGCCAGTGCAACCGGCCAGTCGAAGGCGGCCATTGCCCCGGCGAACCGGGTAAAGGCATGCAGGTCCGCCACCCACATCTGTTTGCGCAGGTCGGCGTTGGAGCGCAGGGCGAAGTGCGCGTCGTCGCTCATGCGCTGTCGCGCCGCATCGCGCAGGTAGCTGAATGCATCCTGCTCGACCGGCTTGTCCAGCAGGTTGATGGCATCGTGTGCGCTGCCGGCCCAGTTGGAGAACAGCAGGTCGATCAGATGCTCGAGCCCGACCCCGGCGGGGTTTTCGGCATGGCTGGACAACGCGAAGTGGGCCATCAGGCGCGCGCGGTTATCTGCGGCATTGGTGTTCTGCAGCACCCACCAGTAAAGCTGCGCAGGGTTGGCAAACAGGTGCAGGGCCGTGACCTCGCCGGGCATGTACAGCACCTGGTAGCCATCGGGCAGCACGGCACGCAGCATGTCGCTGGCGACGTAGCCGCCGATGTCGAAGGCATGCAGGCGCACCCCCTGGTCGGGAACATGCGTTTGCTGCAGTTGTTCGAGGGTGGGCGGCCAGTCGGTGACGCCGGCCAGTGCCCGGGCCAGCAGGCGGTAGCGTTTGCGCTGTTCGGGCAGGTCTGCGTGTTCGCAGGCTTCCACCACCTTGCTCAGGAAGTTGGCCTTGGCCATGCTGCGAAACGCCTCTGCACTGTCGGCCCAGAACGCCTGCATCTTCTGTTTGAAGACCGAGCTGAAGTCGATCTGCCAGAAGTAGCGCAGCACATCGGCCGGTGCCATGGGGACTTCGTTGCGTTCATCGAACACCCCGGCATGCGCGCCTTCGCGGTAGAAGCCGGTGCGGTAGCCGAGCAGGTCGGCGTTGTCCTGGTCGTTGGCGTCGAAGCGCTGCATCACCAGTTGCGGCAACGTCAGCGACTGGTAGGGCAGCTCACGGTGCTCCCAGCCGCTGAAGCTTCTGGGGTTGGACTGGGCCGCCTTGAAACGGTGCAGGTACACGGTGTCCGGATCGAGGCTGCTGCGGGCGAACTTCTTCAGGGCGTCGACGGCCACCTCACGGGCCATCTGGCGCATGTCCGGGCAGTTGACGACGAGCTGGCGCGCAATGTCCTGAAGCTGCGCGCGTTGTGGGTTGGGGGGCTGGGGCATGGCGATCCTTCCTTGGTCTGGGCCATGGCAGGATGGGCTGGCTCCAGCGGGCAGGTGCGGTAGATAGTGCTGCGCGGGTGGGTGCGGCATCGTGTGCCGCTGCCGGGGCAACTCTTCACTTAAAGTTTCGCAAATGCAGGTGTATCGTATTCGCCCTTACCGCCAGCCCGGTCATGGCTGGCAGGCTGTTTTCGCGATACGAGGTGCCTGTTCCGATGTCCTTTACCCGTCGACAAATGCTCAAGGGGCTGACTGGCCTGGTGGTGGTTGGCCTGGGCGCCGGGGGCGCCGCACGTTACTGGATGGGCAAGGTCGAGGACGAGCAGGCCGGGCATGACTATGAACTGATCGCCGCGCCGCTGGACGTCGAGCTGGTGGCCGGGCACACCACCCAGGCCTGGGCGTTCGGCCCGTCCGCGCCGGGCACCGAGCTACGGGTGCGCCAGGGGCAGTGGCTGCGGGTGCGGTTCATCAACCACCTGCCGGTGGCCACCACCATCCACTGGCACGGTATCCGCCTGCCGCTGGAAATGGACGGCGTGCCCTACGTGTCGCAGCTGCCAGTGCTGCCGGGCGAGTACTTCGACTACAGGTTCCGCGTGCCGGATGCCGGCAGCTTCTGGTACCACCCCCACGTCAACAGCAGCGAAGAGCTGGGCCGCGGCCTGGTCGGCCCGCTGATCGTGGAGGAGCGCGAGCCCACCGGTTTCAAGCACGAGCGCACCCTGAGCCTGAAGAACTGGCACGTGGACGAGCAGGGCAACTTCGTCGAGTTCAGCGTGCCGCGCGAAGCGGCCCGTGGCGGCACCGCAGGGCGCCTGATCACCATCAACGGGCAGCCCGACGCGGTGGTGGAAATGCCCGCCGGGCAGATCGTGCGGGTGCGCCTGCTGAACCTGGACAACACCCTGACCTACCGCATCAATCTCAAGGGCGACTTCGAGGCGCGTATCTATGCGCTGGATGGCAACCCGATCACCCCGCGCCCATTGGGCAAGGACTACTGGCTGGGCCCCGGCATGCGCATCTGCCTGGCCATCCGCATGCCGGCAGCCGGTGAGGAGCTGTCGCTGCGCGACGGCTCGGTGCGCCTGGGCACCCTGCGTTCGGTGGCCAGCAGCGAGGCACCGGGCGACTGGCCACCGGCGCTGCCGGCCAACCCCATCGCCGAGCCGGACCTGGCCAACGCCGAGAAGATCAACTTCAATTTCGAGTGGGTAGGCTCGGTGTCGGTCAATACCGAGAACGGCAAGCCGCCAAGCCTGTGGCAGATCAACGGGCAGGCCTGGGACATCACCGACAAGACCTGTTCCGACCGGCCGATTGCCACCTTGAAGAAGGGCAAGAGCTACATCTTCGAGCTCAAGAACATGACCCAGTACCAGCACCCGATCCACCTGCACGGCATGAGTTTCAAGGTGCTCAGCTCCAATCGCCACAAGATCCCGGAGCAGTACTTCACCGACACCTACCTGCTGGGCAAGAACGAGCGGGCGCAGGTGGCGCTGGTGGCGGATAACCCCGGCACCTGGATGTTCCATTGCCACGTGATCGATCACATGGAAACCGGCCTGATGGCCGCCATCGAGGTGGCGTGATGCGTCAGCCGCAGATCATCGACCGCAGCCGCGACCAGCACTTCATGCGCCTGGCGCTGGAGCTGGCGGCGCAGGGGGCTGCATTGGGCGAGGTGCCGGTGGGCGCGGTGCTGGTGCAGCACGGCGAGGTGATCGGGCAGGGCTTCAACTGCCCGATCAGCGGCAGCGACCCCAGTGCGCACGCCGAAATGGTGGCCATTCGCGCGGCGGCGCAGGCGGCCAGCAACTACCGGCTGCCGGGCAGCACGCTGTATGTGACGCTGGAGCCGTGCAGCATGTGCGCCGGGCTGATCGTGCATTCGCGGGTCAACCGCGTGGTGTTCGGGGCCCTGGAACCCAAGGCCGGGATCGTGCAGAGCCAGGGGCAATTCTTTACCCAGGGGTTTCTGAACCACCGGGTGCTGTTCGAGGGCGGGGTGCTGGCCGAGGAGTGCGGGGCGATTCTGACCGAGTTCTTCAGGGCTCGGCGGGCCAAGGCCTGATAACCGTGGTGTGACCATCGCGGGTCAAGCCCGCTCCCCCGTTGTTGCGGGAGCGGGCTGGGCCCGCGATACAGGCGCTGCAAACTAGAGCGGCGGCGAAGCGTCGGCCGGTTTGGTCTTGTTGACCCCCGGCACATGCAGGTTGCCTTCGGCCACCTGGCTCCCCTCCAGCTGCGGCTGGGTCACCCAGGTCAGGATGTCGTAGTAGCGCCGGATGTTGGCCACGAAATGCACCGGCTCGCCGCCACGGGCATAGCCGTAGCGGGTCTTGCTGTACCACTGCTTCTGCGACAGGCGCGGCAGCATCTTCTTCACGTCCAGCCACTTGTTCGGGTTCAGCCCCTCGCGCTTGGCCAGCTTGCGTGCATCGTCCAGGTGGCCGCTGCCCACGTTGTAGGCGGCCAGGGCAAACCAGGTGCGGTCCGGCTCCTCGATGTCGTCATCGAGCTCCTTCTTCACATGCATGAAATACTTGGCCCCGCCCTCGATGCTCTGGCGCGGGTCGAGCCGGTTGGACACGCCCATGGCCTGGGCGGTGCGCTGGGTCAGCATCATCAGCCCGCGCACGCCGGTCTTGGAGGTGACCTCGGCCTGCCACATCGACTCCTGGTAACCGATCGCCGCCAGCAGGCGCCAGTCCACCTGTTCCTTCTTGGCCGAGGTCTTGAAGTGGTTCTCGTAGCGCGGCAGGCGCTGCTGCAGGTGCTGGGCGAAGGTGTAGGCGCCGACATAGCCGAGCACGTCCACGTGGCCGTAGTAGCGGTCCTTGAGCCGTTGCAGGGTGCCGTTCTTGTGCACCTTGTCGATGAATTCGTTGATTTCGTTGAGCAGGCTGTTGTCTTCGCCGGCCGCCACCGCCCAGCGCTGGTCGCGCCCGTCGCCCAGGTCGAAGGCGACCCGCACGTTGGGGAAGTACACCTGGTTCATCGCCACTTCGTTGGAGTCGACCAGGGTCAGGTCGATCTGGCCCTCGTCGACCATGCGCAGCAGGTCGACCACCTCGACCTGGTCGGACTCTTCATATTGCAGGGCCGGGTACTGTTTTTTCAGCTCTGCCAGCTGTTCGGCATGGCTGCTGCCCTTGAGTACCAGAATGCGCTTGCCGACCAGGTCGCCGGCGTCGGTGGGGCGGGGCTTGCCGTTGCGGTAGATGATCTGCGGGGTGACTTCGAGATACGGGTGGGAAAAACGTACCTGCTGCTTGCGCTGCTCGCTGCTTACCAGGCCCGCTGCCGCCAGCACCGGGCCGTTCGGCTGGCCGAGCTGGTTGAACAGGTCGTCGAGGTTGTCGGCGGTCTCGATCTGCAGCTTCACGCCCAGGTCGTCGGCAAAGCGCTGGACCAGCTCGTACTCGAAGCCGGTTTCGCCGTTGCGGTCCTGGAAGTAGGTGGCCGGGCTGTTGCGGGTGATCACGCGCAGCACGCCGTCCTCCTTGACACGCTCCAGGGTGCTGGGTTTTTCAACACAGGCACCGAGCATCAGGAAGAGTCCGGTTGCGATGAGCCATTTGGCACAACGCTGGCGCAAAGCAGTCTGGGCAAACATAGGGTGCAGTATACGCAAAGGACCTGCCGCGCCATATCTCGACAACATCCGGCTTGTCTGCTAGCACAGCCCGATAAAACCGCGTCGGGACGGGTTTTTGTCATCTCGTGAAGCACTCTTGTCGGCTTGCCGACATTCGGCCTGTCGCCGATGCAGCGTTTCGGGTGCCGTCGGCGGCGGTTTAGGCTAGAATGCACGGCCTCTAAGCACACCCCCTTCCTGAGGCTGTCCCGACGATGTTGATCCTGCGCGGCGCTCCTGCCCTTTCTGCCTTTCGCCACGGTAAATTACTCGAGCAACTGAGCCAGAAAGTCCCCGCTGTTAGTGGTTTGTACGCTGAATTCGCCCATTTCGCCGAGGTTGACGGCGAGCTGAGTGCCGACCAACAGCATGTGCTCGCGCGCCTGCTCAAGTACGGCCCGAGCGTGCCGGTACAGGAGCCCAGCGGTCGCCTGTTCCTGGTCATGCCGCGTTTCGGCACCATCTCGCCCTGGTCGAGCAAGGCCAGCGACATCGCCCACAACTGCGGCCTGGAGAACGTCAAGCGCCTGGAGCGTGGTACTGCCTTCTATGTCGGCGGTGAACTGAGCGAGGCCGATGTGGCCGCCGTCGCCGAGCTGCTGCACGACCGCATGACCCAGATCGTGCTGGGCAGGCTCGAAGAGGCCGCCGGCCTGTTCAGCCATGCCGAACCCAAGCCGCTGACCGCCGTCGACATCCTCGGCGGTGGCCGCGCCGCGCTGGAAAAAGCCAACGTCGAGCTGGGCCTGGCCCTGGCCGAAGACGAGATCGACTACCTGGTCACCAGCTTCCAGGGCCTCAAGCGCAACCCGCACGACATCGAACTGATGATGTTCGCCCAGGCCAACTCCGAGCACTGCCGCCACAAGATCTTCAACGCCAGTTGGGATATCGACGGCCAGAGCCAGGAAAAAAGCCTGTTCGGCATGATCAAGAACACCTACCAGATGCACAGCGAAGGCGTGCTGTCCGCTTACAAGGACAACGCCTCGGTGATCGTCGGTTCCACCGCCGGGCGCTTCTTCCCGAACCCTGAAACCCGCCAGTACGGCGCGGTGCAGGAGCCGGTGCACATCCTGATGAAGGTCGAGACCCACAACCACCCGACCGCCATCGCGCCGTTCCCGGGGGCCTCCACCGGTTCCGGCGGCGAGATCCGCGACGAAGGTGCCACCGGTCGCGGCGCCAAGCCCAAGGCCGGCCTCACCGGCTTCACCGTGTCCAACCTGCAGATCCCGGGCTTCGAACAGCCTTGGGAAAAGCCCTACGGCAAGCCGGAGCGCATCGTCACCGCGCTGGACATCATGATCGAAGGCCCGCTGGGCGGCGCGGCGTTCAACAATGAATTCGGGCGCCCGGCACTGACCGGTTACTTCCGTACCTTCGAGCAGTCGATCAACACCCCCCACGGCGAAGAAGTGCGCGGCTACCACAAGCCGATCATGCTCGCCGGCGGCATGGGCAACATCCGCGAAGGCCATGTGCAGAAGGGCGAGATCACCGTCGGCGCCAAGCTGATCGTGCTCGGCGGCCCGGCCATGCTGATCGGCCTGGGTGGCGGTGCTGCCTCGTCGATGGCCACCGGCGCCAGCTCTGCCGACCTCGATTTCGCCTCGGTACAGCGCGAAAACCCGGAAATGGAACGCCGCTGCCAGGAGGTCATCGACCGCTGCTGGCAGCTGGGCGATGCCAACCCCATCGCGTTCATCCATGACGTCGGCGCGGGCGGCCTGTCCAACGCCTTCCCCGAGCTGGTCAACGACGGCGGCCGTGGCGGTCGTTTCGAGCTGCGCAACGTGCCCAACGACGAGCCGGGCATGGCGCCGCTGGAAATCTGGAGCAACGAGTCCCAGGAACGCTATGTGCTGGCGGTCGACGCCAAGGACCTGGAGCGTTTCACCGCCATCTGCGAACGCGAGCGCTGCCCGTTCGCGGTGGTCGGCGAAGCCACTGCCGAACCGCAACTGACCGTCACCGACAGCCACTTCGGCAACAGCCCGGTGGACATGCCGCTGGAAGTGCTGCTGGGCAAGGCCCCGCGCATGCACCGTTCGGTCAGCCGCGAAGCCGAGCTGGGCGACGATTTCGACCCGAGCACCCTGGACCTCGCCGACTCGGTACAGCGCGTGCTGCGCCACCCGGCCGTGGCCAGCAAGAACTTCCTGATCACCATCGGTGACCGCACCATCACCGGCCTGGTCGCCCGCGACCAGATGGTCGGTCCATGGCAGGTCCCGGTGGCCGACGTGGCCGTCACCGCCACCAGCTTCGACGTGTACACCGGCGAAGCCATGGCCATGGGCGAGCGCACCCCGCTGGCCCTGCTCGACGCCCAGGCGTCCGGGCGCATGGCGATCGGCGAGACCCTGACCAACATGGCGGCCTCGCGCATCGGCAAGCTGTCCGACATCAAGCTGTCGGCCAACTGGATGTCGGCTGCCGGCCACCCCGGTGAAGACGCGCGCCTGTACGACGCGGTCAAGGCCGTGGGCATGGAACTGTGCCCCGAGCTGGGCCTGACCATTCCGGTGGGCAAGGACTCGATGTCCATGAAGACCCGCTGGGAAGATGAAGGTCGCGAGAAGACCGTGACCTCGCCGATGTCGCTGATCGTGACCGGCTTTGCCCCGGTTACCGACATCCGCAAGACCCTGACCCCGCAACTGCGCATGGACAAGGGCGAAACCGACCTGATCCTGATCGACCTGGGTCGCGGCCAGAACCGCATGGGCGCCTCGATCCTGGCCCAGACCCACGGCAAGCTCGCCAGCCAGGCACCGGACGTCGACGACGCCGAAGACCTCAAGGCGTTCTTCGCGGATCCAGGGCCTGAACGCCGACGGTCACCTGCTGGCCTACCACGACCGCTCCGACGGCGGCCTGCTGGCCACCGCGCTGGAAATGGCCTTCGCCGGCCATTGCGGGCTGAACCTGGAACTGGACACCCTGACCGGCAAGCGCGAGAAAGTCGCGGCCATCCTCTTCAACGAAGAGCTGGGTGCGGTGATCCAGGTGCGCCAGGACGCCACCCCGGACGTGCTGGCCCAGTTCAGCGCCGCCGGCCTTGGCGAAGACTGCGTGGCGGTGATCGGCAAGCCGGTCAATTGTGCCGACGTGGCCATCAGCCTGAACGGCGAAGTGCTGTTCACCGGCGACCGCCGCCTGCTGCAGCGCCAGTGGGCCGAGACCAGCTACCAGATCCAGCGCCTGCGCGACAACGCCGACTGCGCCGACCAGGAGTTCGACGGCCTGCTCGAGGAAGACAACCCGGGCCTGAGCGTCAAGCTGGGCTTCGACGTCAACCACGACATCGCGGCGCCTTACATCAAGAAGGGCATTCGCCCACAGGTGGCGGTACTGCGCGAGCAGGGCGTCAACGGTCAGGTGGAAATGGCTGCGGCGTTCGACCGTGCCGGCTTCAACGCCATCGACGTGCACATGAGCGATATCCTCGCCGGTCGCGTCGACCTGAACGAGTTCAAGGGCATGGTTGCCTGCGGCGGCTTCTCCTACGGTGACGTGCTGGGTGCCGGTGAAGGCTGGGCCAAGTCGGCGTTGTTCAACAGCCGCGCCCGCGACGCCTTCCAGGGCTTCTTCGAGCGTAGCGACAGCTTCACCCTGGGTGTGTGCAACGGTTGCCAGATGATGTCCAACCTGCACGAGCTGATCCCGGGCAGCGAGTTCTGGCCGCACTTCGTGCGCAACCGCTCCGAGCAGTTCGAGGCGCGCGTGGCGATGGTCCAGGTGCAGGAGTCCAACTCGATCTTCCTGCAGGGCATGGCCGGTTCGCGCATGCCGATCGCCATTGCGCACGGTGAAGGGCATGCCGAGTTCGCCAGCGAAGAGGCACTGCTGGAAGCCGACCTGTCCGGTTGCGTGGCCCTGCGTTTCGTCGACAACCACGGCAAGGTCACCGAGACCTACCCGGCCAACCCGAACGGTTCGCCGCGCGGGATCACCGGCCTGACCAGCCGCGACGGGCGCGTCACCATCATGATGCCGCACCCTGAGCGGGTATTCCGTGCGGTGCAGAACTCGTGGCGCCCGGATGACTGGAACGAAGACGCCGCCTGGATGCGCATGTTCCGCAACGCGCGGGCCTGGGTGAACTGAGGGTGTTCAAACTCGCCTTCTTCGTGCCGCCCAGCCATGTGGAGCAGGTCAAGGCCGCTGTGTTCGCCGCCGGTGGCGGACGCATCGGCGCCTACGACAGCTGTGCGTGGCAGGTGCTGGGCCAGGGCCAGTTCCGTCCGTTGAGCGGCAGCCAGCCGTTCATCGGGCAGAGCGGGGTGGTCGAGCAGGTCGAGGAGTGGCGGGTCGAGCTGGTGGTGGACGATGCGCTGGTGGGGCCGGTAGTCGCGGCCCTGAAGGCGAGCCACCCCTACGAGACCCCGGCCTACGAGGTCTGGCAGCTCGCTGATTTCTGATTGGCAGGTCTGCCTCTTCGCCGGCAAGGCTCGCTCATACAGGGTTCATGTGCGACGCAACACCCTGTAGGCGCCGGCCTTGCCGGCGAAGAGGTCCGATCAGGCAACCTCCATCGTCTGCTCCTGCTTGCGCTGCACCCCCGCACACGCCAGCAACCCCACTTCAAACAGTATCCACATCGGCACCGCCAGCAAGGTCTGTGAAAACACGTCCGGCGGGGTCAGCAGCATGCCCACCACAAAGCATCCGACGATCACGTAAGGCCGGCTCTTGCGCAGTGTCGCCACATCCGTCACCCCCGCCCACACCACGATGAAGGTGGCCACCGGTATCTCGAACGCCAGCCCGAACGCCAGAAACAGCGCCAGGATGAAGTCCAGGTACAGGCTGATGTCGGTCATCATCGACACCCCGGCCGGGGTCACGCTGGCGAAAAAACCGAACATCATCGGAAACACCACGAAGAACGCGAAGGCCATGCCGGCATAGAACAGCACGATGCTCGATACCAGCAATGGCAAGGCGATGCGCCGTTCCTTGCGGTACATCCCCGGTGCCACGAACCCCCACACCTGGTGCAGCAGCACCGGCATGGCGACGAACAGCGCAGCCATAAGGGTCAGCTTGAAGGGCGCCAGGAACGGCGACGTCACGCTGGTCGCGATCATGCTCGCGCCTTCGGGCAGGTAACGGCGCAAGGGTTCGGACACGGCGGTATAGAGGGTCTGGGCGAACGGGAACAAACCCAGGAACACCAGCGTGACGGCCAGCAGGCAGCGCACCAGGCGCCGCCGCAGTTCGGTCAGGTGGGCAGTCAGGGGCATGCCCGCTTGGGTATCAGTCATGGGCAGGGTCCATTGGTCGAAGTCGGGGTCGGCTGCGCCTGCAGGCTCACGCCCTGGCGCAGTTCCTGTTCCAGACGCCGCAGTGGCTCGGCATCCAGCTCCTGGGTCAGTGCCTGGGTGTCGAGCTCACGCTCCACCTGTGCACGCAGCGCCCCCATGGCACGCCTGGCCTGGCCCACGCCACGCCCCACGGTGCGCATCGCCACCGGCAGGCGTTCGGGGCCCAGCACCAGCAGCGCCACCACGCCCACCAGCAGCAGCTCGGTAAAGCCGATCTCGAACATCAGCTGCGTTGTTCCGGTTGCCCCTGCTGTACCTGCTGCACCGGGGCAGGGGCGTCCGGGGTGTCGGCCTGCGGGCCGTTGCCCATGGATTTGCGAAAGCCCTGGATCGCCTCGCCCACGTCCGCGCCCAGGCCCTTGAGGCGCTTGGTGCCGAACAGCATGAACACGATCATCAACACGATAACCAGTTGCCAGATCCCGATACCGCCCATGTGAAGCACTCCAAGGTCATGAAAAAGAAGGGTTTATCCTGCCTGCGCTTTATGACGCAAAGGTGACGGGCAACGCCTTTGCCATGTGCCTGAAACATCCGCCGTGTTGACTGGCCGCTCTTTGGCAGAGGTAGCGTGACGATGGGTGGCAAGCGACAGCAGGGCGCGGCATTGCTGATGGTGCTGGTGGTGCTGGCGATGATCGCCGGTGGCCTGGCATGGCTGGTACAGGAGGGGCGCGCCCAGGTCGATGCGGTGCGCCTGGTGCAGCAGCGCGTGCAGGCGCGCGGGCTGGAGCGGGCCGGGCTGGCCTTTGCCGAGCAGGCCCTGCAAGACCCCAGTTGGCGTGCCAGCCCGCTGTTCTGGCAGGCGCTGCGTGGCCAGGCGCTGCCGTATGCGTTCGACGGCGGTTCGGCGACCCTGCGCATCCGCGACCTGCACACCTGTTTCAACGTCAACAGCCTGGTGGGCGAGGATGCCGAGCGTGCCGAACGCCAACTGCAGTACCTGCTGGGCGGCGACATGGCCGCCGCCCAGCTGGCCCAGGCCCTGGCCGACTGGATCGACAGCGATCACCAGGCGCGTCGCGAGGGCGCCGAGAACGATCATTACCTGCGCCAGTCGCCGCCGCGCCTGGCGGCCAATCAGCTGATGCTGGACATGAGCGAGTTGAACCTGCTGCTGGGCCCCGACCCGCAACGCCAGGCACGTTACCCGCAGCTGTGTGCGTTGCCCGAAACCACGCACTGGCGGCTCAATGCGAATGCGCTGAGCCTTGAACAGTTGCCGTTGCTGGAGGCGCTGTATGAGGGAAGGATGAGCCGCTCACTGCTGAGCCGGGTGGTCACTGCACGCCCGGCCACCGGCTACCGGGATGCCGGCGCCTTGCGCCAGGCACTCGGTGCGCTGGACGATGCGACCTTCGAACGCTTGAGTGAGGGGTTGTTGCTCAACAGCGGGGACTTTCTGTTGCAGCTGGAGATCGAGCAGGACGCTCACGTGCTGCGCAGCCAGTACCAGGTACATGCCCGTGGCGTGGTGCAGTGGCATGCCCTGGTGCCGGTGCAGCAGGTGCGGGTAACCCGGCGCGAACCGCTGCCCTGGTAAGGGCAGCGGTGCCGGTCGGGTCTAGACGCCGATTTCACCGCCATCGTTGCGCTGGATCACCACTGTCGAGGCGCGTGGGCGCACGGTGGTGCCGGCGGGGGTGACGGAGGTTGCGACGTCGGTCGACGGCCAGTTCTCCGGGTGCTGGATGTTGACGAAGATCGACTTGTTGTCCGGCGTGAAGGCGATGCCAGTCACCTCGCAGCCGTTGGGGCCGACGAAGAAGCGGCGCAGGTCGACCTGGTTCTGGGCATTGATCGGCACCTGCTTGCCGCTGGCATCGACCAGGTCGGTGGGGATCACCGCCAGCATCTGGTCGTTGGTGTAGTCGGTCAGGGTCGATTCGCCGTTGTCGGTCTGGAACCACAGGATGCCGCGGCTATCGAAGCTCATCCCGTCGGGGCTGGCGAACTGGTTGAGTTCGGTCAGCCCCGAGCGGTTGATGTCGGCGCTGCCGGCGGCGTTGGCGCCGAACACGAAGATGTCCCAGGTAAAGGTCAGGTGGTCGTCGCTGTCGTGCCAGCGGATGATGTGGCCATGCTTGTTCGGCCCGCGCGGGTTGGCGTTGTCGACAGTGGCCGGGGTGCGCTTGCTGTTGTTGGTCAGGGTCAGGTACACGTCGCCGTTGAGCGGGTTGACCGTGGTCCACTCCGGACGGTCCATAGGCGTTGCGCCCAGGGCATCGGCGGCGCCACGGGTGTTGAGGATGATGCCCGGCAGGTCGGTGTACAGCGCGCCCAGGGTGGTGCCGGCCTTGGTGGTGGTGGCGACGTCCAGCAACAGCCAGTGGCCGCTGCCGTCGGCGTCGAAGCGCGCCACGTACAGTTTGCCGTCGTCCATGTACTTGGCACCGGTAGCCAGGCGGTTGCTCGGGTTGGCGTCGGCGGTGTCCCACAGGGCGGTGGAGACGAACTTGTAGAGGTACTCGTTGTTGGAGTCGTCGCCCATGTAGAACACCACCGGCTTGCCGGCTACCGGCAGCGCCGGGCAGCAGCCTTCATGGCGGAAACGCCCCAGGGCGGTGCGCTTGACCGCACGGGTGCTGGCGTCATAGGGGTCGATCTCGACGATGTAGCCGTAGGTGCTGGCTTCGTTGCGGTAGTCGTCGGTGGCCGTCGCGCCGGTGGGGTCAAGAATGAACCGGGTGAACTCGCCGTCCACTTCGCTGGCATCGCCGGCAGCACTTTCCCAGGCGTAGTTGCCCTTGCTGGTGCTCACCCCGATGCGGCGCTGATCGTCCGGCACGGCGCCGCTGGTGTTGACGAAAATTCCTGGCCAGTTCTCTTCGCAGGTGAGGTAGGTGCCCCACGGGGTGAAGCCATTGCCACAGTTGTTGTTGGTGCCGCGGGCTTGGGTACCGGTGTTGGAGAACACGGTCTTGACGTGGTCGCTGCCGCGCAGCGGGCCGGCCAGGTCCATCAGCGTGGCGGTGGTGAATCGGCGGTTGAGCGGGTCGTTGTCGACCACTTGCCAGCGTCCGTTGACCTTGCTCAGGCGCACCACGCCGGCGCCGTGGGCGTTGATTTCCTTGCGCACTTCCTCGGCCGGGCGCTTGCCGCTGCCGTCCACGGTCGGGCCGGCCGGGTGCAGGGCGTCGGCATCGATGTACTCGAAGTTGATCGCCAGCAGGCCGTCGTCGGAGCTGCCGTTGATGGGGAAGAAATGCATGCCGTCATGGTGCATGCCCATGGCGTTGGCCTGGTCGGCGGCAGTGTTGGTGCCGTCGCTTTTCCACGGGTTGCCCGCACTGTTCAGCGGTGTACCCCAGGGTGCCAGCACGTAGGCGCTGTAGCCGTCGGCGACCACGCAGGCGTCGGTGCGCGAACCGGCGATGGAGTTGAAGCCCAGCTTGAGTTTCGGTTTCTCGGGTTCCACCGGAGGGGTCGGCTTGTGGCTCGAGCCCCCGC
>NZ_QLAD01000002.1:46343-308189 GCF_024355235.1 Pseudomonas sp. S12(2018) | reverse complement strand
AGCCCCCGCCGCTGTCGAAGCAGCCGCTCAGGCCTGTCCCTGCAATCATCGCGATCGCGGCACCGAGGCTGCCGCGCACCACGCTGCGGCGGCTCAGGTAGGCATCCAGGACAGTCGCCATTGGCAGGTTGCCACTGGTGTTGCGGTCCAGGTTGTCGCCGGTGTCTCGACTCATCTCTTCATATCCTTGTTGGGTGAAGTGGCTTCTACGGAAACCGGCACTGTAGAGAGCGAGTGTGATGATTGATTGGCAGTTTTGTGAACAGACCTTTAAGGAAATGAATCCTTACCATTTGATTTGGATGGGGTTTTGTACGCCCTGTCGAATAACTGCCATCAAACTGTAATCCCCTCGCCGCACTATCCGCTGCGACAGTTGATCAGCCCGAGGGCGATGGAGTAGATGGCGAGCATGTACAGACGCGATGTGTTGGGCTGGATGGGCGTTGGCGCAATGGCGCCGCTGCTGACCGCCTGTTCCAGCCTGGCCACACCGTCGACGGCAGAGGCCGGCACGGTGGAGCTGCTGTATTTCGCCGACACCCTGGATGCGCGCCAGCCCGGCATGCCCGTGGTGCCGGCGACGCGCCTGGGGCCGGTCAGCCACCTTGGCCAGGCACCGTGGATGAGCGGTATCAATGCCCGCCAGGGGCGTGCCGAGCTCAACCCGCTGCTCGACGCCAGCCTTGCCGAAGGCGTACAGACCGGCGGGTATGCGGTGTTGGGTGCCCTGCTCGAACAGCTGCGCGAGGCGGCGGGGCGGGGCAACTGCCTGACCCTGGAAAATGGCCAGGGCTGGAACGGCAGTGGCCTGGCCTACCTGACCCAGGGCGCCAGTGGCGTGCAGGGCAGCCGGATGCTGGGCAGCGAGGTACGCGTGAGCAGCGATGAGCGGGTGCTGTGGCCGCGCCAGTGCGCCGGCCTGTATCGCCAGTACGGTCAGGCCGTGCTTGGTGCGGGGCTGGCCCCCGAACGCGCCCAGGCCCTGGGCACGCCGGCCTTCACTGTGCTGCACCGCGGCGGCGTGCGGGTGGCGGTGGTCGGCATTACCGACCCGTACGCCCGCGACCAGAACGCATCCCTCAAACAGTGGTATCAGGCGCTGCTGCCGGCCTTCGAACAGGCACGCCAGGCGGCGGACCTGGTGATCGCCCTGGCGGACGTGGGCACCGGCCCCGGGCTGTGGCTGGCCGAGCGTCTGAGCGATGCCGACCTGCTGCTGTGCGCCCGTGGCCAGGACCTGTGGCCGCAGCCTGTCTCGGTACTGCAGGCCAGCGGCAAGCAGGTGCCGGTGCTGCTGGCCGGCAACCGTGCCAGCGGCGTGTTCGCGGTGAACTGCCTGCATCGCGACGGGCGCTGGCAGTTCACCGCGCAGTTTCATCCCGCCTTCGAACACCGCCTCACGCCGGCTGCCCGCGCGCGGGTCGAGCCGTTGCGCGCGCAGTTGCAGCAACAGCGCGCCGGGCATGCCGCCTGGCTCGACCAACCCCTGGCACAGGCACCGCAAAACCTGTGGCGACGCGATACCCGTGGCGGCAGCTGGGACAACCTGCTGCACCAGGCGCTGGCCGATGACAGCGGGGCACCGGTGCTGTTGCCGGGGCTGCGCTACGACAGCCCGCTGGCGGCCGGCCAGCCGATCACCCGCGAACACCTGATCAGCCTCACCGGCAGCTACCCGGCCCCGGTGGTGCAGGTGCCGGCGCGCCAGGTACAGCAGGTGCTGGAAAACGCTGCCGAGCAACTGTTCGGCACGCCGCTGCTGCTCGACAACAGCCAGGATTTGCCGCGCTGGTTTGGCGCGCCCTGGCAGGTCAGCTACAGCCCGGGCGGCAAACGGGTCTCCGGGGTAGCCGCACAGGATGGCCAGTGCCGCACCTTCGGCCTGCAATTCGACAGCGACGCCGGCGAGCCACTGTGGCAGCGGGTGGAAGCATGGCTGGCGCAGCAGCCCCCGGGCTGGCAGTTGCCGCCGCTGGCCCTGCCGCAGGTGCGTTACGTCCAGGGCCACCCTGGCTGGCACCCGCGCGGGCTGGCCAGTTGATCAGCCCGGGCCGCGTGCTCGACGGCGTGCTGTTGAGCCTGGCCGGCTGGCTGGCTGCGCAGTGCGTGCTGCTGGCCGCCCGCGCGCCGCTGCCGGCGCCGGCCGCAGAGGCCGAACCGGCTGCGCTGCCCGGCCTGCTGGTCGGGCATTGGCAGGCGCCGCCGGCCAGTGACGCGCTGCCGCTCACGCGCTTGCCCGTGCATTACCTGGGCGGCCTCAAGGCCGTGCCCGCCAGCGCCACAGTGGTGGTGCTGCGCTACGAGCAGGCGGTGCGTACCTACGTTCGCGGCCAGCGCCTGGCACCGGGCATCGTGCTGCAGGACATCGATGACGATGGCCTGATTTTCGACAACCAGGGGCGGCGCGAGCGCTTGCCCTGGCCGCCACGGCCCGCCGTGACCGGCTTCAAGCGCCAAGGATGAAGGGATGATCGCAAGATTCTGCGTGGCTGGCGTACTGGCCCTGGGGCTCAACCTGGCCTGGGCGTTCGACGAGCCCGAAGCGGTAGCGGACGAAGACGGTACACCGCTGTACGAGGTGAATTTCGTCGACACCGACCTGGGCGAGTTCATCGACAGCGTGTCGCGCATCACCGGGACCACGTTCATCGTCGACCCGCGGGTAAAAGGCAAGGTCACGGTACGTACGGTGGACCGTCACGACAGCGAGGCGATCTACGATATCTTCCTGGCCCAGCTGCGGGCCCAGGGCTTTGCTGCAGTGGACCTGCCCAACGGCAGCGTGAAGATCGTGCCCGATCAGGCGGCGCGGCTGGAGCCGGTGCCCGTCGAGAGCGGGCGCAAGGCTCAGGCCGGCAGCGATGGCATCGCCACCCGGGTGTTCAACGTGCGCAACGCCGCCAGCGAACAGATGCTGGCGATCCTCAAGCCGCTGATCGACCCCCGTGTGGGGGTGATCACGCCGTACCCGGCCGCCAACCTGCTGGTGGTGACCGACTGGCGCAGCAACCTGGAGCGCATCGACAGCCTGCTGCGCCAGCTCGATCAGGTCAGCGAGGAACCGCTGCAGGTGATGCCGCTGCACCATGCCAGTGCCAGCGATACCAGCCAGTTGATCACCCGCCTGCTGGCCCGCGAGCAGGGCGCCGACAGTGCCCAGGTGGTCGCCGACCCGCGCAGCAATGCCCTGCTGGTGCGCGGCAGTGCCGACAGCCGCGAGCGCGTGCGTGCCTTGCTGGCGCAGCTGGACCGCCCCGGCGA
This sequence comes from Pseudomonas sp. S12(2018), assembly GCF_024355235.1. Lineage (NCBI taxonomy): Bacteria > Pseudomonadati > Pseudomonadota > Gammaproteobacteria > Pseudomonadales > Pseudomonadaceae > Pseudomonas > Pseudomonas sp. S12(2018). The sequence goes on along the minus strand of NZ_QLAD01000002.1, from coordinate 304,925 downwards.
CGCATTGCGCAGCTCCAACACTCAGGTGATCTACCTGCGTCACGCCAATGCCGGCGAGGTGGTCAAGGTGCTGCGCAGCCTCAGCCAGGATGCCGGCGCTGCGCCGGGCGAAGCTGACAAGGACGCCAAGGCGCCCGTGCCGGTCAACCTTTCGGGCATTCGCCTGGAATACGAGGAGGGTACCAACGCCGTGGTCATGGTCGGGCCCGACAGCGAGCTGGCGGCCTACCGCACCATCGTCGAGCAACTGGACATCCGCCGTGCGCAGGTGGTGGTCGAGGCGATCATCGCCGAAGTGTCCGACTCGCGGGCCCAGGAGCTGGGCGTGCAGTGGCTGTTCGCCGACGAGAAATTCGGTGCCGGCGCAGTCAACTTCGGTACCGGCGGTGCCAGCATCACCGGCATTGCCGGGGCCGTGGCCAGCGGCGACAACGCGGCGCTGGGCAAACTGTTGTCGGGCGTGAACGGCGTGACGGCCGGCATCGGCAACTTCGGCGGCGGCTTCAACTTCGCCATGCTGGTCAATGCACTCAAGAGCAACAGTGGCTTCAACCTGCTGTCGACCCCGACCCTGCTGACCCTGGACAACGCCGAGGCGTCGATCCTGGTCGGCCAGGAAGTGCCCTTCGTGACCGGCTCGGTAACCCAGGACAACACCAACCCCTACCAGACCATCGAGCGCAAGGAGGTCGGTGTAAAACTGCGCATCAAGCCGCAGATCAACAGTGACAACACCGTGCGCCTGGACATCGTGCAGGAGGTCTCGTCGATTGCCGACACCGCTGCGGCCAGCGACGTGATCACCAACAAGCGCGAGATCAAGACCAAGGTCATGGTCGAGGACAACGGCCTGATCATTCTCGGCGGGCTGATCAGCGACGAGGTCACCTCCAGCCATCAGAAGGTGCCGTTTCTGGGGGATATCCCCGGTCTGGGCCGGTTGTTCCGCTCCGATGCCAGCCGTGGCGTGAAGCAGAACCTGATGGTGTTCATCCGCCCGCGGATCCTGCGTGACGGGGCCAGCCTGACCAGCCTCAGCAGCGAAAAATACCGCAACCTGCAACAGACCACGCCGCTTGCCCTGCCCAGCCTGGCCGATGGCAGCGAGTTGCTGCGGGTGTTCCCGGCCAGCCGCCAGCGCCTGGACGAGGGCACCTGGTGAAGCCGTTGCTGCCCTATCGCCTGGCGCGCCAGGGCGGGCTGGCCATGGCGCCTGGCGCCGACGGCTGGAGCCTGTGGCTGCGCCCGGATGTCGACAGCGACCAGTTGCACGAGCTGCTGCGGGTGTATGGCGCGCCCCAGACCGTGTGCCATTTCGACGCGGGGGAGTTCGACACGCGCCTGGGCCAGTTGTACCAGGCCGGCGAGAACGCCACGGCGGCGCTGATCGAGGGCATTGGCGAACAGGTCGACCTGGACGGCCTGATCAGCGAGATGCCGCGGGTCGAGGACCTGCTCGAAAGCGATGACGAAGCCCCGGTGATCCGCCTGATCAACGGGCTGTTCGGCGAGGCGCTGCGTCAGCAGGCCTCGGACATCCATGTGGAAACCTTCGAGCAGAGCCTGGTGGTGCGCCTGCGGGTCGACGGCCACCTGCGCGAGGTGCTGCGCCCGCCACGTGCGCTGTCGGCCATGCTGGTGTCGCGGATCAAGGTCATGGCGCGCCTGGACATCGCCGAGAAGCGCCAGCCCCAGGACGGGCGCATCACCCTGCGCTCGGGTGGGCGCGAGGTCGATGTACGTGTCTCGACGCTGCCGGGTATCCACGGCGAGCGAGTGGTGATGCGCGTGCTCGACAAGCAGGCCAGCCTGCTCTCGCTGGGCAACCTGGGCATGCCCGGTGCCGTCGAGGCGGGCCTGCGCGCCTGCCTGGGGCGACCCAACGGCATCGTGCTGAGCACCGGCCCGACCGGTTCGGGCAAGACCACCACGCTGTACGCCAGCCTCAACAGCCTGAACGACGGCAGCCGCAATATCCTCACCGTCGAGGACCCGGTGGAGTACGCCATCACCGGCATCGGCCAGACCGCCATCAACCCGCGTGCCGGGCTGACCTTTGCCAGCGGTTTGCGCGCGATTCTGCGCCAGGACCCGGATGTGATCATGCTTGGCGAAATCCGCGACCGCGAAACCGCGCAGATTGCGGTGCAGGCCAGCCTCACCGGCCACCTGGTGCTTTCGACCCTGCACACCAACAGTGCGGTGGGCGCGGTGACGCGTCTGCGCGACATGGGCGTGGAGCCTTTTCTGATTGCCTCGTGCCTGCGCGGGGTCATGGCCCAGCGCCTGGTGCGGCGCCTGTGCAGTTGCGCCGTGGCGCAGCCATTGCAGGCGGCCGAGCGGGCGTTGTGGCCGGAGCTGGTCGAGCTTGAGCACAGTTATCACGCAGTGGGCTGCGCGCAGTGTCAGGGCAGCGGCTATCGCGGCCGGCTGGGGCTGTATGAGTTCATCGAGCTGGACGCCGGGCTGATCGGCCTGCTGTATGACGGGGCCAGTGAGGTGGCCATGCAGGCGCATCTGCAGGGCCGGCGCCAGAGCCTGGCCGGCATGGCCAGCGAGTGCCTGCGCCAGGGCCAGACGAGCCTGGCCGAAGTGCTGCGCGCGGTGCAGGGCTGAGCCATGCCGACCTACCGATACCAGGCCGTTGACCTCGCCGGGCGCACCCTCAAGGCCAGCCTGCAGGCCGAAAGCGAGCGCCATGCCCGCCAGTTGCTGCGCGAGCAGGGGCTGTTCGCGCGCCAGTTGCAGGTGCAGGGCAACGCGCAGGTGTTGCCACGGCGCCAGCGCGTGAGCCGCGCACAGCTGTGTGAACTGACCCGGCAACTGGCCACGCTGACAGGGGCCGGCATTGCATTGGTGGATGCCCTGGCCACCCTTGAGCGGCAGTTGGTGGAGCCGGCCCTGCGCAATCTGCTGGTGGGGGTGCGCGGCGCGCTGGCAGAGGGGCTGGGCCTGGCCCGCAGCCTGGCACGCCAGGGCGGGGTGTTTTCAACGCTGTACTGCGCGCTGGTCGAGGCCGGCGAACGCTCAGGGCGCCTGGCCCAGGTGCTGGAACGCCTGGCCGACCACCTTGAGCAGGTGCAGCGCCAGCAGCACAAGGCGCGTACCGCGCTGATCTACCCGTGCGTGCTGATGGGGGTGTCGCTGGCGGTGGTGGTCGGCCTGATGAGCTTCGTGGTGCCCAGGCTGACCGAACAATTCGCCCATTCCGGGCAGAGCCTGCCGTTGATCACGCGCCTGCTGATCGGCGCCAGCGAAGCGCTGTTGCTGGCCGGGCCGTGGCTGCTGGGCGCCGCGGTGCTGGGTGCGGCAGGCGCGGCGCGGCTGCTGCGTCGGCCGCACTGGTGCCTGCGCCGTGACGACCTGCTGTTGCGCCTGCCGCGCGTGGGTGCGCTGCTGCGGGTGCTGGAAAGCGCGCGGCTGTCGCGCAGCCTGGCGATTCTGGTCGGCAGCGGGGTACCGCTGCTCGAAGCCTTGCAGGTGGCCACCGCCACCCTGGAAAACCGACGCATTCGCCTGGCGCTGGAGCGGGTGCAGGTCGATGTGCAAGGCGGCGTCAGCCTGCACCGCGCGCTGGATGCCAGCGGGCAGTTCCCGCCGATGCTGCTGAACATGGTCGCCAGCGGCGAGGCCAGCGGCACCTTGCCCGACATGCTCGAGCGCGTGGCCGACAACCAGGAGCGCGGCTTTGCCCGTCAGGTCGACACCGTGATGGCGTTGTTCGAGCCGCTGATGATCCTGGTCATGGGCGCGGTGGTGCTGTTCATCGTGCTGGCGGTGCTGTTGCCGATCATGCAGCTCAACCAGGGCCTCACACTTTAATAGGAGCACTACCATGCAGACACGACGTTCCCGCCAGCACGGCTTCACCCTGATGGAAATCATGGTGGTGATCTTCATCATCGGCCTGTTGATCGCGCTGGTGGCGCCCAGTGTGCTGGGCAGCCAGGACAAGGCCATGAAGCAGAAGGTGATGGCCGACCTGTCGAGCCTGGAGCAGGCGCTGGACATGTACCGCCTCGACAACCTGCGCTTCCCCACCGCCGAGCAGGGGCTGTCGGCCCTGGTGAGCAAGCCGCAGGCCGAGCCGGTGCCGCGTGCCTGGCGGGCCGATGGCTATATTCGCAGGCTCCCGCAGGACCCGTGGGCCACACCGTACCAGTACCGGGCGCCGGGGCAGCATGGGCGCATCGACATCTATTCGCTGGGTGCCGACGGGGTGGAGGGCGGCGAGGGGATCGATGCCGACATCGGTAACTGGGACCTCTAGGCATGCCGGCCCAGCGTGGCTTCACCCTGCTGGAACTGCTGGTGGTGATCGCCATCGCCGGGTTGATGAGCGCCCTGGCGGTGGCCTCGCTCGACGGTGCCAAGGCGCCTTTGCACCAGGCCCTGGAGCGCCTGGCCGCGGCGTCGCGGGCGCAGGCCGACCTGGCCCTGCATGGCGGGCAGGTGCGCGGCCTGCGCTGGAACGGGCAGCGGCCCGAGTTCGTGCGCCTGGTCGAGGGCGACCAGTGGCAGGTGGAGCCGGTGGCGCTGGGCGAGTGGCCGGCCGGGCTGCGCCCGGACTGGCCTGCGGGCAGCACGCCACGGGTGATGTTCACCCCCTCCGGGCTGGCCCGGCCGGTGAGGCTGGAATGGCGCTGGGCCGAGGGCCGACAGCGCTGGCACTGGCGTCATGCTGCCGGCCTGCAGGTAGTGAACGTGCCATGAAGGCTCGCCAGCGTGGTTTCACTCTGCTCGAAGTGAGCGTGGCCCTGGGCATCGCCGCGACCATGGCGATCATCAGCAGCCAGGTACTGCGCCAGCGCCTGGTGGTGCAGCAGGGCGTGCAGCAGCATTGGTTGGGCAGCCTGTGTGCCCGGGAACTGCAGGCGCGCTTTGTGGTGGAGCAGTACTGGCCGGCGCAGGCACTGAGTAGCGGCGAGCTGCGTCAGGGGCCGGGCACCTGCCACTGGCGGTTGCAACTGGGTTCCACCGGCGTGCGCAACCTGCGCGGTGGCGAACTGCGCCTGTTCGCCGACCGCGATGAACGTGAACCGCTGGGTCAGTACCGCCTGTTTCTGGTGCGCCCGTGAGGCGCAGGCAGCAGGGCCTGACCCTGCTCGAACTGCTGGTGGCGCTGGCACTGACCGCTGTACTGGGCGTGCTGCTGGCGGCGCTGGTCAATGGCTGGCTGAGCGTACGTGAGCGACTCGACCAAGCGCCGCAGGCGAGCCCGGTGCTGAGCTTCTGCCTGGGGCTGGAGCGCCGCTTCGACGCCACGGTGCTGCGCCAGTTGTACGAGCAGCGCCTGCCGCTGGCCTTGAATTGGCTGGACTGGCAGCCTGCCGAGTTGCAGCTGCAATGGGTGGCGCTGACGGCGTGGCCGGCGGCCGAAGGCGGCTCGCGCTTGCAGCGCCAACGCCTGCGCTATGACCGGCGCGATGCACGCCTGCTGCTGGAGACCTCTGCCGACCTGTATGCCGTCGAGCGCCCGCACTGGGTGCTGCGCGACAGCCTGGCCGGGGTGTCCAGCCCCGTTTTCGAGTTTCGCCAGGGCAGCCGTTGGCTGGCCTGGCCCTCTGCCGAACGCGCTGCGCCCGATCGTGGTGTACGGCTCGAGTTCCAGCGTGATGGAGCCCCCTATGTGTGTACGTTTGCCCTGCCGGAGAGCCAATGATTGACATTCGATACTGGCGACGGCGCCAGCCTGGGTCGTGGTTGCTGGTGCGCCCCGATGAGGCCGGCTGGAGCTGGCTGCAGGTGAGGGCCGGTGAGGTGCTGCGCGCGGGGCACGGGCAACCGCCGGAAGGTGCCGATCGCGTGGCGCTGGTGGTGCCGGGCAGTGAATGCGCGCACTTCCATTTGCAGGCGCCGCCGGGTCTCAAGCGTGAAGAGTGGCCATTGCTGCTTGAAGATCGCGTGTTGCAGCCAGCCGAGGCGATCCATGTCGGTTGTGTGTCGCGAGGTTCGGGATGGCTTGAGCTGGCGGTGATTGACCGGCAACGCCTGGCGGGTTGGTTGCAGGCTTGCCAGGGCTGGGGCCTGCAGGTCGAGCGCTGCTGGGCGGAGTTCCAGCTGCTGCCGGAGCTTGCCCCCGGCGATGCCTGGTGCTGGCGACGCAGCCCGGACCTTAGCCTGTTCAAGAGTTGCGGCGCCGACCGGCGCCAGGCGTGGCTGGCCTGGCCGACGGCGCTGGGGGCAACCCCGCCGCCGGTGTGGTGTGACCGGCAGGTGCAGGCATTCGAGGGCGCGTGGCCGGCGTCGCTGGCGGCGCTGGAACGTCTGCCCGGCCTGTTCGAGCTGCGCCGCACGCCCCGCGCGCGACCGCACCTGGCACAGGGGCAACGGCGCCTGGCGATGGCCTGCGCCGTGCTGGGTGTGGTGTGGTGTGGCCTGTGGCTCGGCCTGCAGTGGCGCCAGGCCACGCTGTACAAGGCGCAGGTGGTGGCCGTGACCGGGCCGCTGAGTACCCCGCGCCAGGCTACGCAGTGGCTCAAGCGCGAGCGCCAGACGCGGGATGAGCGCAACCTGCGACTGCGCCAGCTGGAGGCATTGCAGGGCGCCATGGTGCAGTGGCTTTCGGCGCAGCCTGGCTGGCGGCTGCAGCGTGCGCGGTTTGATGGCACACGCTGGACCTTGCAGTTGCAGGGTGCGCAGGCACCGTCGGACACGCCGTGGGCTGCCATGGCCGCCAGTGCCGGGGCGCAGGTGGCGGTGCAGCCGACCACGGCAGATGCCGTGCAACTGGTGTTCGACCTGGGGGCAGGAGCATGAGCAGCGTCACCGCACGGCGCTGGTTGATGCCGCTGGCCTGGACCGCAGTGGCCCTCTTGCTGTTGAGCCTGGTGGTGCGCGAAGGCCTTGGCCAATGGCGCGAGCTTTCGCAGTGGCGCGAACTGGCCGCCTCGGCGACGGCCATGCACTCAGGCGCCGAGGTGACGCTGGAGCGATTGCAGCAGTCGGCTGCGGCGCAGCAGCTCGTGCTCAGCGACGTGCAGCCGGTTGACGCGGGGTGGCAGGTGCGCGGCCAGGTCAAGGACGAGCGGCGGCTTCAGGCGTGGTTGCTGAGCTTGCAGCGTGAAGGCGTTCAGCCGCTTCAATGGGGGCTGGAGCAGGCGTCGTCGGGCCTGAGTTTCGATCTGGTGCTGGCGCGATGAGCCGCAGGAGGTTGGGGTGGATGCTGTTGGTGTTCTGCCTGACGTTGCTGGCGGGGTTGCCGGCGCGCTGGTTGTTCAAGGCTGCGCCGTGGCCTGCGCAGGGCGTGGCCGGTAGCGTGTGGCAGGGGCAGGCCGGGCGGATCGGCGACGTTGGCCCGTTGAGCTGGCAGGTGCGCCCGTGGGCGGTGCAGGTGCAGGCAGGGTATCAGGGCCAGCGCTGGGGGCTGGTATTGCGCGGCTGGCCGTGGGACTGGCAAGCGAGCGTCACGCCGCAGGGGCCGGCCAGCCGTGTGGCTTCGGCGTATCGCCTGGGGGGTGAGTGGTCGGGGCAACTGGCACTGAGTGGGCGTGGCGCGCGGTGCGTGAGCGGGCAGGGTGCGCTGGTGGCGGATCAGTTGGCCCTGGTGGCGCCATGGACGCTGGCCCTGGGGCGCGGCGAGGTGCGCGTGGTGTGCAACGAAGGCTGGCGGCTATCGGCGCGACTGGCGGCGGCGGGTCAGCACCACCTGGCGCTGGACGCGGGGGTGGCAGGCGGTACGCTGCAAGGGCAGGTGGAGCAGGGGGCGGCACTGTATCCGGTGCTGGTCGGCGGGCAGTGGCTGCAGGCCGGAGAGCACGCGGTGCGGTGGTCCTTCAACTGGTGATTCGCCAGTGGGCGCTTTTTCGCCGGCAAGGCCGGCTCCTGCAGGTCTGGGGGGCGGCAGGTAGGAGCCGGCGAAGGGGCACGCTCGGTCAGGGCCGAATCTCGATCAGCGTGCCGTCGCTGACCAGGTTCCACACTTCGCGCATGTCGCGGTTGGTCATGGCGATGCAGCCTTCGGTCCAGTCCAGGGTGTGGAACAGCGCCTCGGGGTAGTCCGCACTGTCCGGGGTGCCGTGGATCATGATCATGCTGCCCGGCTTCACCCCTTCGCGGCGGGCACGGGCTGAGTCGCTGACATTGGGGTAGGAGACGTGGATGGCCAGGTTGTAACGGTCGGACACCTTGCGCCAGTCGAGCCAGTACAGCCCCTCAGGCGTGCGCTTGTCGCCCTCGCGCAGCTTGGCACCGGTGGGCTGCTTGCCCAGCGAGATACGGTAGCTCTTCATCGAGGTGTCGCCGCTCATCAGTTGCAGGCGGCGTTCGGACTTGATCACCAGCACCTTGTCGATCAACGGGGCGCCGGAGGGGGTGGGCGCCGGGGTCGAGGGCGTCACCTGGCCAAGCGGTTTTCGCACAATGGTTTCGGTGAACGCCGCCTGGGACACCGACGCCACACCGAGGCAGAAGAGGGCAAGCAACCAGCGCATGAAACGGTATCCCTGAAAGTGGCGACGTTGGGGTTCAAGTGAGCGGTTCGACCCGCGGGGACAGGCATTCGGTGCGTACCGGGTAATGCTGCCCCTGGCGGTCGAGATAGTAGCATTCTAGGGCACGACTCACGGTCCTGAAAGCCAGCTCGTCCCAGGGGATCTCGCTTTCCTCGAACAGGCGCACTTCCAGGCTCTCGACGCCCACCGCAAATGCCAGGTCGGCCAGCTCGGCGCGGTAGAACACGTGCACCTGGTTGATGTGCGGCAGGTCGAACAGCTGGTACAGGGCCATCGGCCCCAGGCGCGCACAGGCTTCCTCGTCGGCCTCGCGGCGGGCGGCGTGCTCCATGGTCTCGCCGTTTTCCATGAAGCCGGCCGGCAGGGTCCAGTAGCCACGTCGCGGCTCGATGGCGCGTCGGCACAGCAGCACCTGGCTGCCATGGCTGGGCAGCACGCCGGCGACGATATTGGGGTTCTGGTAATGGATGGTGTGGCAATGATCGCAGACATGACGCAGGCGGTTGTCGCCGTCGGGGATGCGATGAGTGACCGGTTTGCCGCACGCACTGCAGTAATTCATGCTTATCTTCCTGGTGGCTGCGCCTATCTTCGCGCCAGTGCGCGCAGGCCCGCAAGCGCGATTGTCGCGGGGGCTTGGGCGGGCTGCGCCTTTGGTGCATCATGCAGAGACCCGACAGAACGAGAGAGACCATGCTGGACGAGTTACTTCGCCGAATGAGCAATCACACGCCGGGCACCCTGGAGACCGATCGTCGGTTCCCCGAGGCTGCCGTGTTATTGCCCATCACCCGCAGCGAGTCGCCCGAACTGGTGCTGACCCTGCGCGCCAAGGGGCTCTCGACCCATGGCGGCGAAGTGGCCTTCCCCGGCGGGCGGCGAGACCCCGAAGACCCGAACCTGGTGTTCACCGCGCTGCGCGAGGCCGAGGAGGAAATCGGCCTGCCGCCCGGGCTGGTCGAAGTCATCGGCCCGCTGAGCCCGCTGGTTTCGTTGCACGGGCTGAAGGTCACGCCGTTTGTCGGGCTGATTCCCGACTATGTCGAGTACCGCGCCAACGATGCCGAGATTGCCGCGGTGTTCAGCGTGCCGCTGGAGTTCTTCCGCCAGGACCCGCGCGACCATACCCACCGCATCGACTACCAGGGCCGCAGCTGGTACGTGCCCAGCTACCGTTTCGGCGAGTACAAGATCTGGGGCCTGTCGGCGATCATGATCGTCGAGCTGGTCAACCTGCTTTACGATGCGCGCATCAGCCTGCACCATCCGCCTGAGCGCACCCCTACAAGATGAGCGGGCCCACCCGCCGCCTTCCCACCGTGAGGAACCACGCATGAAATACCGTCTGGGCGACCTGCGCGTCGAAACCCACCCACAGAGCTGGGTAGCGCCCACCGCCACGCTGATCGGCAAGGTACGCCTGCAGGCGGGGGCCAACGTCTGGTTCGGCGCGGTGCTGCGCGGCGACAACGAGCTGATCGACATCGGCGAGAACAGCAACGTGCAGGACGGTACGGTGATGCACACCGACATGGGCTGGCCACTGACCCTGGGCAAGGGCGTGACGGTCGGCCACAACGCCATGCTGCATGGCTGCACGGTCGGCGACTACAGCCTGGTGGGCATCGGTGCGGTGATCCTCAATGGTGCGCGCATCGGCAAGCACTGCATCATCGGCGCCAATGCGCTGGTGCCCGAGGGGCGCGAGATTCCCGATGGGTCGCTGGTGGTCGGCTCGCCGGGCAAGGTGGTGCGCGAACTGACCCCGGCGCAGCAGCAACTGCTCGAGGCCAGCGCTGCCCACTATGTGCACAACGCCCAGCGCTATGCCCGTGACCTTGTACCCCAGGAGGACTGATGAGCAGCCCTGAACGACCGGTGGCCTCGCCTTGCGTGCACATCTGCGCGCTGGACGAGCAGGATATCTGCACCGGCTGCCAGCGCACCGCCAGCGAGATCACGCGCTGGGGCCGCATGGCCAACGACGAACGACGCCAGGTGCTGGTGCTGTGCCATGAGCGCGCCGTGGCGGCGGGGCTGGTGATGACGGTGGGCAAGGCCGCCGGCTGATCCCGGGCTTGGCCGTGCGGGGGCACTCAAGTACCCTGTACGGCTTGCCAACCGGTGTTTCTATGTTCTTTCTGATTGCTTATATCGCCAGCGTGGTGCTGATCAACTACGCGTTCTCCAGTGCCCCGCACCTGGACGTCATCTGGTCCGCCTGGGGCGGGCTGGTGTTCATCCTGCGCGACATGGTGCAGACCCGCTTCGGCCACGGCGCCCTGCTGGCCATGCTTGGCGCCCTGGTGCTGTCCTATATCACCTCCGACCCTGCCATCGCCCTGGCCAGCGCCACCGCGTTCGCGGTATCGGAGCTGATCGACTGGCTGGTGTTCAGCATCACCAAGCGCCCGTTGCATGACCGCCTGTGGCTGAGCTCGGCGCTGAGCATCCCGCTGGACACCTTCATCTTCTTCGGCATGATCGGCGCACTGACCCCGGCCGTGGTCGGTACCGCGCTGGGCTCCAAGTTCGCCGGGGTGACGGTGGTGTGGCTGGCGATGGCCTGGCGCGCACGCAAGAACGCCTGCGCCATGTAAAATGGCGCTTCTTTTCACCGGGTTGCACCGTGCTGGGGCGGCCCTGGATTCCTTCCCTCTGAGGACCTGAGATGACCCGTATCGGAACCCCCTTGTCGCCGACCGCGACCCGAGTACTGCTGTGTGGCTGTGGCGAACTGGGCAAGGAAGTGGTGATCGAGCTGCAACGCCTGGGCGTTGAAGTGATTGCCGTGGACCGTTACGCCGATGCCCCGGCCATGCAGGTGGCGCACCGCAGCCACGTGATCAACATGCTCGATGGCGCCGCCCTGCGCGCAGTGATCGAGGCCGAGCAGCCGCACTACATCGTGCCGGAAATCGAAGCCATCGCCACCGCCACCCTGGTTGAGCTGGAAGCCGAAGGCTTTACCGTGGTGCCGACCGCACGCGCCGCGCAGCTGACCATGAACCGCGAGGGCATCCGCCGCCTGGCCGCCGAGGAGCTGGACCTGCCAACCTCGCCTTACCACTTTGCCGACACCTTCGAAGACTACCGCAAGGCCGTCGAAGACCTCGGCTTCCCGTGTGTGGTCAAGCCGGTGATGAGCTCGTCGGGCAAGGGCCAGAGCCTGCTCAAGGGCGTCGATGACGTGCAGGCTGCCTGGGACTATGCCCAGGAAGGCGGGCGTGCCGGCAAGGGCCGGGTCATCATCGAGGGCTTCATCGACTTCGAGTACGAGATCACCCTGCTCACCGTGCGCCATGTGGGCGGCACCACCTTCTGCGCGCCGGTCGGGCATCGCCAGGAGAAGGGCGATTATCAGGAGTCGTGGCAGCCGCAGGCGATGAGCCCCAAGGCGCTGGCCGAGTCCGAGCGCGTGGCGCGTGCGGTGACCGAGGCCCTGGGTGGTCGCGGCATGTTCGGCGTGGAGCTGTTCGTCAAGGGCGACCAGGTGTGGTTCAGCGAAGTCTCGCCGCGCCCGCACGACACTGGCCTGGTGACCCTGATCTCCCAGGACCTGTCGCAGTTCGCGCTGCATGCGCGGGCGATCCTGGGCCTGCCGATTCCGCTGATTCGCCAGTTCGGGCCGTCGGCTTCGGCAGTGATTCTGGTGGAAGGCACTTCGCAGCAGACCGCCTTCGCCAACCTCGGCGCGGCGCTGAGCGAGCCGGACACCGCGCTGCGCCTGTTCGGCAAGCCAGAGGTGAATGGCCAGCGGCGCATGGGCGTGTGCCTGGCGCGTGACGAGTCGATCGAAGCCGCGCGGGCCAAGGCGACCCGGGCTTCGCAGGCAGTCAACGTAGAGCTGTAAGGCTTCGATACTTCATCGCGGGTCAGGCCCGCTCCCACAGGGACAGTGATGATGCCTGTGGGAGCGGTCTGACCCGCGATAGCTGCGCAGCAGCCTGTCTTCAGAGTTCCGTATGCCGGGTCTCTTTCAGGCACAGCACTGCAATCAGGCTCAGTACTGCTGCCGCCGACACATACCCGCCCACCCAGCTCAGGCCGCCCATGGCCACCAGCTTCTGTGCAAAGAACGGCGCCGCCGAGGCCCCGACGATCCCGCCCAGGTTGTACGCCGCCGAGGCCCCGGTATAGCGCACGTGCGTGGGGAACAGCTCAGGCAGCAGCGCCCCCATCGGCGCGAACGTCACCCCCATCAGAAACAGTTCGATGGCCAGAAACAACGCCACGCCCGCGGTCGACCCCGACGTCAGCAGCGGCTCCATGGTGAACCCCGACAGGATGGCCAGCACCCCACCCACGATCAGCACCGGCTTGCGTCCGTACCGGTCGCTCAGCCAGGCCGACAGCGGCGTGGCCAGGGCCATGAACACCACCGCAAAGCACAGCAGTGCCAGAAAGGTCTCGCGGCTGTAGCCAAGGGTCGATACCCCGTAGCTCAGCGAGAACACCGTCGAGATGTAGAACAGCGCATAGCACACCACCATCGCCGCCGCGCCCAGCAGGGTCGGCGCCCAGTACTGTGCGAACAGCTCGACCACCGGCATCTTCACCCGCTCGTGGCGCGCCACGGCCTTGGCGAACACCGGCGACTCCTCGAGCTTGAGCCGCACATACAGCCCCACGATCACCAGCGCGGCGCTGAGCAGGAACGGAATGCGCCAGCCCCAGCTGCGGAACTGCTCGTCGGAAAGGGTCATGGCCAGGGTCAGGAACAGGCCGTTGGCCGCCAGAAAGCCGATCGAAGGGCCCAGCTGCGGGAACATGCCGAACCACGCCCGCTTGCCCTTGGGCGCGTTCTCGGTGGCCAGCAGCGCTGCACCGCCCCATTCGCCGCCCAGCCCCAGGCCCTGGCCGAAGCGCAGCAGGCACAGCAGGATCGGCGCCCAGGCGCCAATGCTGTCGTAACCCGGCAGCACGCCGATCAGCGTGGTGCAGATGCCCATCAGCAGCAGCGAGGCCACCAGCGTCGACTTGCGGCCGATGCGGTCGCCAAAATGGCCGAACAGCGCCGAACCCAGCGGGCGCGCCAGAAACGCGATGCCGAAGGTGAGGAAGGCCGAGAGCATCTGCGCGGTGCCCGAGGTCTGCGGGAAGAACACCGGGCCGATCACCAGGGCCGCTGCCGTGGCGTATACGTAGAAGTCGTAGAACTCGATGGCGGTGCCGATAAAGCTGGCCGTGGCTACCCGGGCGGGCGAGTTGACTGGGGGCGCTGCGGTTTCATCGTTGTTGTTATAGGTGCTGCTGGTCGTCATGAACGTTTCCCTGTCGAGTGCTGCGAAGGCTCCGGCACCTGCCGCGGGCAAGCGCCGGCGGGCTCGAGTATAGCTAGCGGGAAACGGTCCAGACCAGTATGCGGCTGGCGCAATTGTCCTCGGTTTCGAGGATTTCCATGCGATAACGGCCCATTTTCAGGCACACCGCGCTGGCAGGGATGCTTTCCAGCGCCTCGGTCACCAGGCCGTTCAGGGTTTTCGGGCCGTCGCTGGGCAGGTGCCAGCCCAGGCTGCGGTTGAGCTCGCGGATCGAAATGTTGCCCTCGATCACGTAGCGCCCATCGGGCTGCGGGTGAATGTGCGGGTTGTCCAGGCTGTGCTCTTCCTCGAACTCGCCCACGATCTCTTCAAGAATGTCTTCCAGGGTGACGATGCCCTGCACTTCGCCATATTCGTCCACCACCACGCCCAGGCGCCGCTGCTGTTTGTGAAAGTTCAGCAGCTGCAACTGCAGCGGGGTGCTTTCGGGCACGAAGTATGGCTCGTAGCACGCCGCCAGCAGGTTGGCCAGGGTCAGCTCGGCCTTGGGCAGCAGGTGGCTGATCTGACGCGTGTTGAGGATCGCCTCGACCTGGTTGATATCACTGTGGAACACCGGCAGGCGGGTGTGACGGCTGACGATCAGTTGCTCGATGATCTTTTCGATCGGCTCGTCGAGGTTGATCCCGTCGACATCGTTGCGCGGCACCAGGATGTCGTTGACCGTCACCTTGTCCAGCGCCTGAAGGCTGCCGAGCAGGTCGCTCCTGTGCTGGGCATGTTCCTCGTCCGGCGTACCGGAGGCACCGGGGGTGTCGTGGCGATTGTCATGCTGGGTGACGGCCGTGACCTTGCCCGCGAAGGGGCGCAGCAACAGGCGTGCAACGCCATCGAGCAGCCAGGCCAGTGGCTGCAGCAGCATGAGCGGCACCTTGAGCAGGCTCTCGCCCAGGCCCAGCAGGGCGTCGGGGTAGCGTCGGGCCAGCTGGCGGGGGAGGTAGTCGGTGAGCACCAGCACGGCCAGTGCCGCTGCCGCGCAGGCCAGCCAGAAGCCGCGCTCGCCGGCATGGGCAAAGCCCAGCAGCGAGGCCAGGGCGAACACCAGCAGCTTGCCCAGGGTGGCGCCCAGCATCAGTGCACGTTCGCTTCTGGGGCCATTGCGGCGGGTGCCGCCCTGTTGCTGCTGGGCGGCATCCACTGCGCTGAACAGCGCCGACCACACCAGGGTCAGTGCCAGTACCGCGACCTGTGGGCCTAACGGCAGAGTGTTCATAGGTCGCCTGTCAGATATGCAGAATGAATTCGCGTACCAGCTTGCTGCCGAAATACGCCAGCATCAGCAGGCAGAAACCGGCCAGGGTCCAGCGGATCGCCTTGTGACCGCGCCAGCCCAGGCGGGTGCGGCCCCACAGCAGGACGCCGAAGACGATCCAGGCCACGCAGGCGAGCAGGGTCTTGTGCACCAGGTGCTGGGCGAACAGGTTGTCCAGGAACAGCCAGCCGGAGATCAGCGACAGCGACAGCAGCGCCCAGCCGGCCCACAGGAAGCCGAACAGCAGGCTCTCCATGGTCTGCAGCGGCGGGAAGTTGCGGATCAGGCCCGAGGGGTGCTTGTGCTTGAGCTGGTAATCCTGCACCAGCAGCAGCAAGGCCTGGAACACCGCGATGGTGAACAGCCCGTAGGCCAGGATCGACAGCAGGATATGCGCCAGGATGCCGGGCTCCTCGTTGACCAGCGGCACCGTGCCCGAGGGCGCGAACTGCGCCATCAGCGCGGTCAGCAGGCCCAGCGGGAACAGCAGCAGCAACAGGTTCTCCACCGGGATGCGCAGGGTGGCGACCAGGGTCAGGGCAATCACTGCGGTGGCGATCAGGCTGGCGGCGCTGAAGAAGTCCAGGCTCAGGCCCAGCGGCGTGAGCAGCTGCCAGCACAACGCGGTGCCCTGAGCGACCACGGCGAAGGCGCCGAGCATTCCGAGCAGCCGCTTGTCGGCCTTGGTGCCTCGGGCCAGGCGGGTGCCTTGATAGAAAATCGCGGCGGCGTACAGGCAGGCGGCGATCAGATTGGGTAGCAAGCTGGGTGACAAGGGGAGCATAAGTCCTGTTAGGCAAGCCCGAAAGGCCCTGAGTTTGGCATACAACGCGCCTGCCAAGGAAGACTGGTGGCCGACGCCATGGTGTGCGCGTGCGCGAGTCTTCGCTATAATCGCCGGCCTGCCCTTGCCCAAGGCTGGCCGAATGCGCCAGGGGCAGCTGATAAACCTCGGTTCTACAGAGCCTGAAAGGATCCCCATGTTTGAAAACCTGACCGACCGTCTGTCACAGACGCTGCGCCATGTCACCGGTAAAGCCAAGCTCACCGAGGACAATATTAAAGACACCCTGCGCGAAGTGCGCATGGCGTTGCTCGAGGCCGACGTCGCCCTGCCGGTGGTCAAGGATTTCGTCAACAAGGTCAAGGAACGCGCGGTCGGCACCGAGGTGTCGCGCAGCCTGACGCCTGGCCAGGCGTTCGTGAAGATCGTCCAGGCCGAACTCGAAGAGCTGATGGGCGCGGCCAACGAAGACCTCGCGCTCAACAGCGCGCCGCCTGCCGTGGTGCTGATGGCCGGCCTGCAGGGTGCGGGCAAGACCACCACCGCCGGCAAGCTGGCGCGCTTTCTCAAGGAGCGCAAGAAGAAGAGCGTGATGGTGGTGTCGGCCGACGTGTACCGTCCGGCGGCCATCAAGCAGCTCGAAACCCTGGCCAACGACATCGGCGTGACCTTCTTCCCGTCGGACATCACGCAGAAGCCGGTGGCCATCGCCGAGGCGGCGATTCGCGAAGCCAAGCTCAAGTTCATCGACGTGGTCATCGTCGACACCGCCGGGCGTCTGCACATCGATGCCGAGATGATGGGCGAGATCAAGCAGCTGCACGCTGCGGTCAAGCCGATCGAGACCCTGTTCGTGGTCGATGCCATGACCGGCCAGGACGCCGCCAACACCGCCAAGGCATTTGGCGAGGCGCTGCCGCTGACCGGCGTGATCCTGACCAAGGTCGACGGTGATGCCCGTGGCGGTGCCGCGCTGTCGGTACGCGCGATCACCGGCAAGCCGATCAAGTTCATCGGCATGGGCGAGAAGAGCGAAGCGCTCGAACCGTTCCACCCGGACCGCATTGCCTCGCGGATCCTGGGCATGGGCGACGTGCTCAGCCTGATCGAGCAGGCCGAGCAGACCCTGGACAAGGAAAAGGCCGACAAGCTGGCCAAGAAGCTGAAGAAGGGCAAGGGCTTCGATCTCGAGGACTTCCGCGACCAGCTGCAGCAGATGAAGAACATGGGCGGCCTGAGCGGCCTGATGGACAAGATGCCGAGCATCGGCGGCGTCAACCTGTCGCAGATGGGCAATGCCCAGGGCGCGGCAGAGAAGCAGTTCAAGCAGATGGAGGCGATCATCAACTCCATGACCCCGGCCGAGCGCCGCGACCCCGAGCTGATCAGCGGTTCGCGCAAGCGCCGCATCGCCATGGGCTCGGGCACCCAGGTGCAGGACATCGGCCGCTTGATCAAGCAGCACAAGCAGATGCAGAAGATGATGAAGAAGTTTTCCACCAAGGGCGGCATGTCGAAGATGATGCGCGGCCTTGGCGGCATGTTGCCTGGCGGCGGCATGCCCAAGCTGTAACCACATTCAGGCCGGTGCCTCCCGTGGGGCACCGACCGGAACCCCGCCGCTGGCGGGACCCGTGCCGCCTTCTATATACAGAAGCGGCTCATTCGCAGATCAGCACGGCGGCTTGTCGCTCGCCGTTAAAAGGCATTTGCAAAAGTCCGTGTATTCCTTGAGAATATGCGGCCTTTCGGGCGCCCGTGTGCCCGCTGTGCATTATGATTTGCAGCACCGACTACAGGAACGATGTTCTATGCTAACCATCCGTCTTGCCCGTGGCGGCTCCAAAAAGCGCCCATTCTACACCCTGACCGTGACCGACTCGCGTAACCCGGTTACCGGTTCGCACATCGAGCAGGTTGGTTTCTTCAACCCTATCGCTCGTGGCCAGGAAGTTCGCCTGTCCGTTAAGCAGGATCGCGTTGCTCACTGGCTGAGCGTTGGCGCACAGCCATCCGAGCGCGTTGCAAAACTGCTGAAAGATGCTGCTAAGGCTGCTGCCTGAATAGTATGAGCGCGACGCCAGAAAAAGCTGATGACCTGATCGTTGTTGGCAAGATTTTTTCGGTTCACGGCGTTCGCGGCGAGGTGAAGGTCTTTTCCTTTACCGATCCGATTGAAAACCTGTTGGATTACCGCAACTGGACGCTCCGGCGCGAAGGTGTGGTCAAGCAGGTCGAGCTGGTCAGCGGCCGATCCACTCAAAAGGATCTGGTTGCCAAGCTCAAAGGCCTCGACGATCGCGATGAAGCCCGTCTTCTGAGCGGTTACGAGATTTGCATCTCGCGTAGCCTTTTGCCCGACCTGACCGAAGACGAGTACTACTGGTACCAGTTGGTAGGTCTGAAAGTCATCAACCAGGACGAACAGCTGTTCGGCACGGTTGATCACCTGTTGGAGACCGGCGCGAACGATGTAATGGTGGTCAAGCCCTGCGTGGGCAGTCTGGATGATCGTGAACGCCTGTTGCCCTATACCGGGCAGTGCGTGTTGAAGGTCGACCTGGCTGCAGGCGAAATGAGGGTGGAATGGGACGCGGACTTCTAGACGATGGCGAGCCTTCGTGTCGAAGTGATTACGTTGTTCCCCGAGATGTTCTCGGCCATCAGTGAGTACGGCATTACCAGCCGCGCGGTGAAGCAGGGGTTGTTGCAACTGACCTGCCACAATCCGCGGGACTACACCACAGATCGCCACCACACCGTGGATGATCGGCCGTTTGGCGGTGGTCCGGGCATGGTGATGAAGATCAAGCCCCTGGAAGATGCGCTGGTTCAGGCCAGGCAGCAGGCAGGGGAAGCGGCGAAGGTGATCTACCTGTCGCCACAAGGCCGTCAGCTGAATCAGTCGGCGGTACGCGAACTGGCGAATGCAGAGTCGTTGATTCTCATCGCAGGTCGTTATGAAGGCATTGACGAGCGGTTCATTCAGGCTCATGTCGATGAAGAGTGGTCGATTGGCGACTATGTACTGTCTGGCGGCGAGCTGCCGGCGATGGTCCTGATCGATGCGGTTACGCGGCTGCTGCCCGGAGCTTTAGGGCATGCGGACTCGGCGGAGGAAGACTCCTTCACCGATGGTCTGCTCGATTGCCCGCACTACACCCGACCGGAGGTGTATGCGGATCAGCGTGTTCCCGACGTGTTGCTCAGTGGCAACCATGCACACATCCGGCGCTGGCGTTTACAGCAGTCCCTTGGGCGGACCTATGAACGACGCGTCGATCTTCTGGAAAGTCGCTCACTTTCTGGAGAAGAGAAGAAGCTGCTCGAGGAGTATCTCCGAGAGCGGGACGATAGTTAACGTATCGATGGTGGGTCTGACGACCTATCTTAGGAGCACAGCATGACCAACAAAATCATTCTGCAACTCGAAGCCGAGCAGATGACCAAAGAGATCCCGACCTTTGCCCCAGGCGACACTGTTGTCGTTCAGGTGAAAGTGAAGGAAGGCGACCGTTCGCGTCTGCAGGCGTTCGAAGGTGTTGTTATCGCCAAGCGTAACCGTGGTGTGAACAGTGCTTTCACTGTTCGTAAAATCTCCAACGGTGTTGGCGTAGAGCGTACTTTCCAGACCTACAGCCCGCAGATCGACAGCCTGGCCGTGAAACGTCGTGGTGACGTGCGTAAAGCCAAGCTGTACTACCTGCGCGACCTGTCCGGCAAAGCCGCTCGCATCAAGGAAAAACTGGCCTGAGGCTAGTTTGACCGGCGGGCACGGGACCGCCATGCGAAAAGAAAGCAGCCTTCGGGCTGCTTTTTTGTTGTCCGTCATTCGTGTTTCAGAGATGTCATGAACAGTAGAGAGCAAGAGATCCAGCGCCGTACCCAGTTGTCGGTGACCCGCGTGACCAAGGCGGTGTTCCCCTCGACCACCAACCATCACAACACCCTGTTCGGCGGCACCGCGCTGGCGTGGATGGACGAGGTGTCGTTCATTGCCGCCACGCGCTTCTGCCGCTTGCCGCTGGTGACGGTGTCGACCGACCGCATCGACTTCAAGCACCCGATTGCCGCCGGCTCGATCGTGGAACTGGTGGGGACGGTGGTGAAGGTGGGTACCACCAGCCTGAAGGTCGAGGTGGAGGTGTTTGTCGAAAGCATGAGCTGCGACAGTCGCGAGAAGGCGATTCACGGGTTGTTCAGCTTCGTCGCCATCGACGAAGACAAGCGGCCGGTGCCGGTGTTGCCCGGCTTCTGAACGGCCAACAAGCCCGCACGATCAACCTGCCTGCGGCTGGACCAGCGCCACCAGCGTCCACCCAGGCCCCGGTTTCAACGCCGTATCCGGCCCTACCACATACACCCAGCCACTGGCATCGCGGGCAAACAGCAAGGTCGCGCGATCGCCATGCAACGCCTGGTAGTCCGCCCAGCCAAACGCCTCGGTCAGGTGCGTGGTGTACAGCTCGGCGCCCTGGTTGAACAGGTTGGCCAGTTGCACATAGGTCAACGCCTGGCTGCCAAACAGGCGCCCGCGATGTTCGTCACTGGCGCGGTGCTTGTCGCTGCGCTGGCGCTCCAGCCCGCTGGCCAGCACGAACAGGCGCTGATGCCCGAAATCATGTCGAAAGCGCGTGCATGCCAGGGTGTTGAGCTCGCCCGCCGGTGACAGCCCCAGCAGGTGCCCCAGGCCTACAAGGTCCAGGTGCGCATCGGCATGCTGCGAGGCCGGGTGACCGAAATAGGTCGGCAACCCCTCCATGCGCGCCGCGCGAATGTTCTCCCAGCTCGAATCGGCCAGCAGCACCCGGCTGCCCAGTTGTTGCAAGGCCGTGCCCAGGGCCCTGGCTGGCGCGTTGGCGCCCACGATCAGAAACCCGCTGGGGGCAGGCTCGGCCACCTTGAGCAGGCGCGCCAGCGGCCGCGCCGTGGCGCTTTGCAGCACCACCGTACCGATGATCACCGCGAACGTCAGCGGCACCAGCAGCAAGGCCCCCGCGTGCCCGGCCTCGTCCAGGCGTATCGCGAAAATCGCCGATACTGCCGCGGCCACGATGCCGCGCGGGGCGATCCAGGCCAGCAGCGCACGCTCGCGCCAGTTGAGCTGCGAGCCCCAGGTCGACAGCGCCACGTTCAGCGGCCGCGCAATCAGCTGGATCACCAGCAGCAGGGCCAGCACCGCAGGGCCCAGGCCGAGCAGGGCATTCAGGTCCAGGCGCGCCGCCAGCAGAATGAACAGGCCGGAGATCAGCAGCACGCTGAGGTTCTCCTTGAAGTGCAGGATCTGGCGCACATCCACGCCCTTCATGTTGGCCAGCCACATGCCCATCAGGGTCACCGCCAGCAGCCCCGACTCGTGCATCACCTGGTTGGAGGCGATGAAGATCCCCAGCACCGCTGCCAGCGAGGCCAGGTTGTGCAGGTACTCGGGCAGCCATTGATGGCGGATCACCTGGCCCAGCAGCCAGCCACCGGCCACGCCGAAGGCGCTGCCGCACAGGATCACCCCGGCGAACGTCAGCAGGCTCTGGCTCAGGCCGTCGCCAGCGGCGCTGGCAATGATGAAGCTGTACACCACCACCGCCAGCAGGGCGCCGATCGGGTCGATGACGATGCCTTCCCAGCGCAGGATGTTGGCCACCGCCGCCTTGGGCCGTACCACCCGCAGCATCGGCACGATCACGGTCGGCCCGGTGACCAGGGTCAGGGTGCCGAACAGGATCGCCAGCAGCCAGTCGAACCCTAGCAGCCAGTGGGTGGCCGCGCTGATCACCACCCAGGTGGACAGCGCGCCGAGGGTCACCATGCGCCGCACCACCGTGCCGATCTCGCGCCATTGCGACAGGTGCAGGGTCAGGCTGCCCTCGAACAGGATCAGCGCCACCGCCAGCGACACCAGCGGCATCAGCAGCGGGCCGAACATTTCCTGCGGGTCGAGCCAACCCAGGATCGGCCCGGCCATTATGCCGCTGAGCAGCAGGAACAGGATCGCCGGCAGCTTCAGCCGCCAGGCCAGCCACTGGCAGCCCAGGGCCGCGACACCGATCCCGCCGAATGCCAGCAATATCTCTTGTTCGTTCATTCGGGCTCCCTATGCCGGCGGTGTTATGGAAGACTAGCGGTATTTTTACGGCCTACCACCGAGTCTTCATGCCCGCCATCGACCACCCGCTGATCGACCAGTTCCTCGACGCCCTGTGGCTGGAGAAGGGGCTTTCCGACAACACCCGAGCGTCCTACCGCAGCGACCTGGCCCTGTTCAACGGCTGGCTTCAGGAACGTGGCATGGTGTTGCCCGATGCCGGTCGCGAGCTGATCCTGGACCACTTGGCATGGCGCCTCGACCAGGGCTACAAGCCCCGTTCCACGGCGCGGTTCCTGTCGGGCGCGCGTGGCTTCTATCGCTACCTGCTGCGCGAGAAGCTGATCGCCCTCGACCCGACCCTGCAGGTCGACATGCCGCAACTGGGCAAGCCGTTGCCCAAGTCGCTGTCCGAGGCCGATGTGGAGGCCCTGTTGAAGGCTCCCGACCTTGGCGAGGCCATCGGCCAGCGCGACCGCGCCATGCTCGAGGTGCTGTATGCCTGCGGGCTGCGCGTCACCGAGCTGGTGAGCCTGACCCTCGATCAGGTCAACCTGCGCCAGGGCGTGCTGCGGGTGATGGGCAAGGGCAGCAAGGAGCGCCTGGTGCCGATGGGGGAGGAGGCGGTGGTGTGGGTAGAACGTTACCTGCGCGACGGCCGCGTCGAACTGCTCAACGGCCGCCCCAGCGATGTCCTGTTCCCCAGCCAGCGTGGCGAGCAGATGACCCGCCAGACCTTCTGGCACCGCATCAAGCACCAGGCCCAGGTGGCCGGGATCGGCAAGGCGCTGTCGCCGCACACCCTGCGCCATGCCTTCGCCACCCACCTGCTCAACCACGGCGCCGACCTGCGCGTGGTGCAGATGCTGCTGGGCCACAGCGACCTGTCGACCACCCAGATCTACACCCATGTGGCCCGCGCCCGCCTGCAGGAACTGCATGCCCGTCATCACCCTCGCGGCTGAGCGCTGATCGCACATTGCATGCGTCGCCAGCAGTCAATGCAGGGCGGCGAATGTGGTACGCTTTCGCGGTTTACACCCGGGCCCTGGATCGCGGCCGTTTTTCGGTACGCCTGTTCCGCTTTCGGCCCCCTGTCCGCCTTCAGGAGTTTTCATGCGCGTGACCCAGATTTTAGCCGCCGCCGCCCTGGCGCTGGCCAGTTCCTTCGCCGTGGCTGCGGCCAACGATGCCGAGCAGGCGATTCGCAAGTCGCTGCAGTCGCTGGAGTCGGAAATACCGGTCGACAGCATCGCTGCCAGCCCGGTCAACGGCCTGTACGAGGTCAAGCTCAAGGGCGGCCGTGTGCTGTACGCCAGCGCCGACGGCCAGTTTCTGGTACAGGGCTATCTGTTCCAGATCCAGGACGGCAAGCCGGTCAACCTGACCGAAAAGGCCGAGCGCGTGGCCATCGCCAAGACCATCAATGCGATTCCGGCTTCCGAAATGGTGGTTTACCCTGCCAAGGGCGAAACCAAGTCGCACATCACCGTGTTCACCGACACCACCTGCCCGTACTGCCACAAGCTGCATGCCGAAGTGCCCGAGCTGAACAAGCGCGGCATCGAGGTGCGCTACGTGGCCTTCCCGCGTCAGGGCCTGGGCTCGTCGGGTGACCAGCAGCTGCAGGCGGTATGGTGTTCCACCGACCGCAAGGCGGCCATGGACAAGATGGTCGACGGCAAGGAAATCAAGGCCGCCAAGTGCGAGAACCCGGTCAGCAAGCAGTTCCAGATGGGGCAGTCGATCGGCGTTAATGGCACGCCGGCCATCGTGCTCGAGGACGGTCAGGTGATCCCGGGTTATCAGCCGGCCCCGCAAGTGGCCAAGCTGGCATTGACCGCAAGCAAGTAATTCAATCAGTGAGCCGTCACCATGGGGAGACGGCTGTTTTTTCGACCGGCGCATGGCCGGTCGTTCAATGGGGAGTTCACAGTGAAACCGGTCAAAGTAGGCATCTGTGGGTTGGGGACCGTCGGTGGCGGTACCTTCAATGTACTTCAGCGTAACGCCGAGGAGATTGCCCGCCGCGCCGGGCGTGGAATCGAAGTGGCACAAATCGCCATGCGTACGCCAAACCCGAACTGCCAGATTACCGGTACCCCCATTACCGCTGATGTGTTCGAGGTCGCGAGCAACCCCGAGATCGATATCGTCATTGAACTGATTGGCGGCTACACCATTGCCCGCGAGCTGGTGCTCAAGGCCATCGAGAACGGCAAGCACGTGGTCACCGCCAACAAGGCGCTGATTGCCGTGCACGGCAACGAGATCTTCGCCAGGGCGCGCGAGAAGGGCGTCATCGTCGCCTTCGAAGCGGCCGTGGCCGGCGGCATCCCGGTGATCAAGGCGATCCGCGAAGGCCTGTCGGCCAACCGCATCAACTGGGTGGCCGGTATCATCAACGGCACCGGCAACTTCATCCTCACCGAAATGCGCGAGAAGGGCCGCACCTTCCCCGACGTGCTGGCCGAAGCCCAGGCGCTGGGCTATGCCGAGGCCGACCCGACGTTCGACGTCGAGGGCATCGACGCCGCGCACAAGCTCACCATCCTGGCGTCCATCGCTTTCGGTATCCCGCTGCAGTTCGACAAGGCCTACACCGAAGGCATCACCCAGCTGACCACGGCCGACGTGAACTACGCCGAAGCGCTGGGCTACCGCATCAAGCACCTGGGCGTGGCCCGCAGCACGGCCAATGGCATCGAGCTGCGCGTGCACCCGACGCTGATTCCGGCCGACCGCCTGATCGCCAATGTCAACGGCGTGATGAACGCGGTGATGGTCAACGGTGACGCCGCAGGCTCCACCCTGTTCTACGGCGCCGGCGCCGGCATGGAACCGACCGCCTCGTCGGTGATCGCCGACCTGGTCGACGTGGTCCGTGCCATGACCAGCGACCCGGAAAACCGCGTGCCGCACCTGGCCTTCCAGCCCGACTCGCTGTCGGCTCACCCGATCCTGCCGATCGAAGCCTGCGAGAGCGCCTACTACCTGCGCATCCAGGCCAAGGATCGTCCGGGCGTGCTGGCCCAGGTGGCGAGCATCCTGTCCGAGCGCGGCATCAATATCGAGTCGATCATGCAGAAGGAAGTCGAGGAGCACGATGGCCTGGTGCCGATGATCCTGCTCACCCACAGCGTGCTCGAGCAGCGCATGGACGACGCGATCACCGCCCTGGAAGCCCTGCAGGATGTGGTTGGCAGCGTTGTGCGCATCCGCGTCGAACAACTGAACTGAGCCGTCTTTGAGTTAGAGGAATAGGTCATGCGTTACATCAGTACCCGCGGCAAGGCACCGGCCCTGAATTTTGAAGATGTCCTGCTGGCCGGCCTGGCCAGCGATGGCGGCCTGTACGTGCCGGAAAACCTGCCGCGCTTCACCCAGGAAGAAATCGCCTCGTGGGCCGGCCTGCCGTACCACGAGCTGGCCTTCCGGGTGATGCGCCCGTTCGTCACCGGCTCCATTGCCGATGCCGACTTCAAGAAGATCCTCGAAGAAACCTACGGCGAGTTCGCCCACGCCGCGGTTGCCCCGCTGCGTCAGCTGAACAGCAACGAGTGGGTACTGGAGCTGTTCCACGGCCCGACCCTGGCGTTCAAGGACTTTGCCCTGCAACTGCTCGGCCGCCTGCTCGATCACGTGCTGGCCAAGCGCGGCGAGCGCGTGGTGATCATCGGTGCCACCAGCGGTGACACCGGTTCGGCTGCCATCGAAGGCTGCCGGCGTTGCGACAACGTCGACATCTTCATCCTGCACCCGCACCAGCGTGTGTCGGAAGTTCAGCGCCGCCAGATGACCACCATCTTCGGCGAGAACATCCACAACATCGCCATCGAAGGCAACTTCGACGACTGCCAGGAGATGGTCAAGGCCAGCTTCGCCGACCAGGGCTTCCTCAAGGGCACCCGCCTGGTGGCCGTGAACTCGATCAACTGGGCGCGGATCATGGCCCAGATCGTGTACTACTTCCACGCCGCCCTGCAGTTGGGTGGCCCGGCGCGTTCGGTGGCGTTCTCGGTGCCTACCGGCAACTTCGGCGACATCTTCGCCGGCTACCTGGCGCGCAACATGGGCCTGCCGATCAGCCAGCTGATCGTGGCAACCAACCGCAACGACATCCTGCACCGCTTCATGAGCGGCAACCAGTACGTCAAGGAAACCCTGCACGCCACCCTGTCGCCGTCGATGGACATCATGGTGTCGTCGAACTTCGAGCGCCTGCTGTTCGACCTGCACGGTCGCAATGGCGCCGAGATTGCCGGCCTGATGGACACCTTCAAGCAGGGTGGCGGCTTCAGCGTCGAGCAAGACCGCTGGACCGAGGCGCGCAAGCTGTTCGATTCGCTGGCGGTGGATGATGCGCAAACCTGCGAGACCATCGCCGACGTGTTCGCGCAAACCGGCGAAGTGCTCGACCCGCACACCGCGATTGGCGTCAAGGCCGGCCGCGAGTGCCGTCGCAGCCTGGACACGCCGATGGTGGTGCTGGGTACCGCGCACCCGGTCAAGTTCCCCGAGGCGGTGGAGAAGTCGGGCGTGGGCAAGGCCCTGGAGCTGCCGGCGCACCTGACCGACCTGTTCTCCCGCGAGGAGAAATGCACGGTACTGCCCAACGACCTGAAAGCGGTGCAGGCCTTCGTCAGCCAGCACGGCAACCGTGGCAAGCCGCTCTGACGGCAGCGGTATGCAGCGTTGAACCAGGCCCCGGTGCGCAAGCCCCGGGGCTTTTTGTTGCGCGGCCCGCCATGCCACGGCAGGTACCTGCTTTGCTGGCGAACCGACGCGACGCGTCGATACCGTGGCGACAGGAGGACGTTGCCGCCCCCTGGTTTCGGATTTTTCCTATGGGACGCCCGCGCGGGCTTTCCTAGAGTGGGCGCCCGTCCAATCCGGAGTCGCCCATGCGCTCACTCAAGGTTCTGCTTCTGGAGCCCCATGCCTTCCGGCTGATGAACCTGCACCAGATGCTCAATGGCCTGGGCATCTACGACGTGCGCGTGGCTGAAACGACCCTCCAGGCGCACGGTGTGCTCGAACGACGGGGGCCGGTGGATATCGTCATCTGTGACCCGCTGTCGCCCGAGCACGATGGCATGGGCTTCGTCGAGCACCTGGCGCTGCACGGCCTCGCCAGTGCCCTGATTGTCCTCAGTGGCGCCAGGCGCAGCGTGCTCCAAGGGGTTGTCGAACTGATCGAGCTGTCGGGCCTGCGGGTGCTGGGCAGCACCCCCGCGCCAGCCAGCCCCAGCCAGTTGCACCCGTTGCTGCTGCAACACCCGGAGGCCGGGCCCGTGGCATGAATCTGTCATGTGCACCGGGCATGCTCGATGAACGTGCAGCGCGCCGCGGCAGAACTTTCAGCCTGTGCCGAGGGTCAGTGAAAGACCCCCTTCAACAACAACGTGAACGGTGAATGGATGGACAATATCAGCTTGTTGCTAAGTGAAGCATTGACGCCCTATCAGGTCACGCTGACCTCCCGGCATGCCAGTGCCGACTTCGACCTGCAGTTGGTCGACCCTGCCGGCGACACCGTGCTGCAGCGCAGTGTCAAGGCCAGCCAGCTGCATGACCAGCGCCTGCTCATCGACCTGGTGGACGGTATCCAACGTGACCTGCGCATCCACGAAGGACGCCTGCAACCCTGCATGATCGCAGCCCTCAAACATGCCCGCCAGGGCCGCGCGCAAATCGTTGCGGCGTGACGGGAACCTTTGTCCAGACAGGTACTCAGACAGCTTAAGGACAGTTGAACGGCATTTTGCTCCGATGCCGCCAGGCTGTTCGTGCGAGGCTCCAAGCAGCCCTCGTTTAACCCCGACGGCCTCCCCACCGCTCGGGGTTTCTTTTTGCCTGCGTAAAAGCGCGTGCCGGGGTCAGTGCTGGCTCAGCAGCTCGCGCGCCGCATCGAGGTAGGTCTTGCGCTGGTCGGGCTCTAGCCATTGTGCATACAGCGGTGCCAGGGTCTGCAGGCGCAGGTTGCGCAGCAACTGGTCGAGGTGGCTGATGGCCTCGCGGCCCAGCGGGGTGTCGGAGCAACCCACGTAGGTCAGCTGGTAGCGCGCCACGCCCTTGATCGGGAAGTACGTCAGGGCCTGGGGCTGCGGCTGCTTTTCGTTCATGTAGCGCACTTCCGGCCAGTAGGCCAGCAGCAGGTTCAGGCGCCCCAGCTGCTGCATCTGCAGCAGGCTGCCCACCGCATCGTTGCCGTAATGGCGGCTGATGGTGGCGGGCGGGGCGTTGGCCAGTATCGCGTCCACGGCGGGGCTGTAGCTGCGCTGGCCGACGACACCGAGCTTGTGCGTGTTGCTTGCCAGCAGGGCGTCCAGGTCGATTTCGC
Source organism: Pseudomonas sp. S12(2018) (assembly GCF_024355235.1). Lineage (NCBI taxonomy): Bacteria > Pseudomonadati > Pseudomonadota > Gammaproteobacteria > Pseudomonadales > Pseudomonadaceae > Pseudomonas > Pseudomonas sp. S12(2018). Next base: position 276,687 of record NZ_QLAD01000002.1, on the reverse strand, counting down.
CATCGTGCAGGTACGGCGCAAGGCTTGCCTGGTCACTCTGGCGGGCAATCACCATGTTGCTCTGCGCAGCCAGCGCCGGTATCGAGAACTTCACGAAGCGCTCGCGCTCCGGGGTTCGCAGCAGCGTGGGGTCGCAGGTGAAGGAGGGCTCCTGGAGCATCTGCATGCCGCGCGCGCGGTTGACCCGCACGATGCTGTGCTGGTACTCGGGCATCTGCGCGATGAGCAGCGGCAGCAGCTGGTCCATGGCGCCCTGGCCGGTTTTGGGGCCCTCGAACACGGTCAGCGGCGGCAGGTCGCGCAACAGCCAGGTGAGGGTTTCCTTGGCCCAGCTCGAGGCAGGCAGCAGGCTCAGCAGCACAGCCAGCAGTGCGCCGTGCAGGTTGCAGCACATGGCGCGACTCAGACCGCGCCCTGTTCGCGAAGATGGGCGATCTGCGCCGCGTCATAGCCCAGCTCGCCCAGCAACTGCGCGGTGTGCTCGCCCAGCGCCGGCCCCACCCACTCGCTGGAGCCTGGGGTGTCCGACAGCTTGGGCACGATGCCCGGCATCTTGAACGGCTTGCCGTCGGGCAGCCTGGCCTGGAGGAACATCTCGCGGGCGAGAAACTGCGGGTCGCTGAACATGTCTTCGGCCGAATAGATGCGGCTGGCCGGCACCTGGGCCTGGTTGAGCACCTGCATCAGGGTGTCCAGCGGCACGCTGCGGGCCCAGCGGTCGATCACCGCATACAGCTCGTCGCGGCGCAGGTCGCGCCCGTCATTGCTGGCCAGCGCCGGGTCGGCGGCCAGGTCGTCGCGCCCGATGGCCTGCATGAAGCGCTTGAAGATCGCATCGCCATTGGCGCCGATCTGCACATGCTTGCCATCGGCGCTGGTATGGATGGAGGAGGGGGTGATGCCCGGCATGATGTTGCCGGTGCGCTCGCGGATGAAGCCGAACACGTCGAACTCCGGCACCATGCTCTCCATCATCGCGAAGATGGCCTCGTACAGGGCCACGTCGACCACCTGGCCCTGGCCCCCGTTGACCTCGCGATGACGCAGCGCCATCAGTGCGCCGATCACGCCCCACAGCGCGGCAATCGAGTCGCCGATGGAAATGCCGGTGCGTACCGGCGGGCGGTCCTCGAAACCTGTGATGTAGCGCAGCCCGCCCATCGACTCGCCGACCGCGCCGAAGCCGGGCTGGTCCTTCATCGGCCCGGTCTGGCCGAAGCCGGACAGGCGTACCATCACCAGCTTCGGGTTCAGCGCGTGCAGTACCTCCCAGCCCAGGCCGAGCTTTTCCAGCACGCCGGGGCGGAAGTTCTCGATCAGGATGTCGGCCTCGCCCAGCAGCTGCTTGAGAATGGCCAGGCCTTCGGGGTGCTTGAGGTTGAGCGTGAGCGACTGCTTGTTGCGCGCCTGCACGAACCACCACAGCGAGGTGCCCTCGTACAGCTTGCGCCATTTGCGCAGCGGGTCGCCGCCATCGGGCGATTCGACCTTGACCACCTGGGCGCCGAATTCGGCGCAGATGCGCGAGGCGAAGGGGCCGGCGATCAGGGTGCCGAGTTCGATGACTTTGAGGCCGGCAAGCGGTTTGGTGGGCAACGACATGGGGCTTCCGTGGCAGCAGGGCAGAGCGCTAGTTTTTATCACAGGGCGGCAGCGGCAGATACTGCTGTTGGCCGCAGATTGTACGGTTCGGTTCGTTGATTGCCAGCGCATCGGTTAGACTGGGCGACTTTTCCTGTTACCAGAAGCCCGTCCATGGCCCAGCCGTCCACCACCTACAAGTTTGAACTGAACCTCACCGATCTCGACCGCGGCGTGTACGAAAGCGTCAAGCAGACCATCGCCCGCCACCCTTCGGAAACCGAAGAGCGCATGGCCGTGCGCCTGCTGGCCTATGCCCTCTGGTACAACGAGCAGCTGTCGTTCGGTCGCGGCCTGTCGGACGTCGACGAGCCGGCGTTGTGGGAAAAAAGCCTGGATGACCGGGTGCTGCACTGGATCGAAGTCGGCCAGCCCGATGCCGACCGCCTGACCTGGTGCTCGCGCCGCACCGAGCGCACCAGCCTGCTGGCCTACGGCAGCCTGCGGGTGTGGGAAACCAAGGTGATCCCGGCGGTCAAGAACCTTAAGAACCTCAACATCGCCGCCGTGCCGCAAGAGGTGCTGGAGGTCCTGGCCAAGGACATGCCACGCGCCATCAAGTGGGATGTGATGATCAGCGAAGGCACGCTGTTCGTCACCGACGACCGCGGCCAGCACGAAGTCCAGTTGCAATGGCTGCTGGGCGAGCGCGGCTGATCCGCCCGCCGACCTTTTTCAAACCAGAGAAGCCTTGATCACTCCATGCGTATCGAACCGCGTTCACTGCCGTCCACCCTGCCGTTTCTTGGCGACCTGCCGCCCCTGCTGACCCGCCTGTACGCCGCCCGTGGCGTACAGAGCGCCGTCGAGCTGGACAAGAGCCTGGCACGCCTGCTGCCCTATCAGCAGCTCAAGGGTATCGACGCGGCGGTAGACCTGCTGGTGGAGGCACTGGACCAGCGCCAGCGCATCCTGATCGTCGGCGACTTCGACGCCGACGGTGCCACGGCCAGCACCGTGGGCGTGCTGGGCCTGCGCCTGCTGGGCGCCGCGCACGTCGACTACCTGGTGCCCAACCGTTTCGAATACGGTTACGGGCTGACCCCGGAAATCGTCGAGGTGGCACTGCAGCGCACGCCGCAGCTGCTGATCACCGTGGACAACGGCATCTCCAGCGTCGAAGGCGTGGCGGCGGCCAAGGCGGCCGGCCTGAAGGTGCTGGTCACCGACCACCACTTGCCGGGCCATGCGCTGCCGGCGGCCGATGCCATCGTCAACCCCAACCAGCCGGGCTGCGAGTTTCCGAGCAAGGCACTGGCCGGGGTCGGGGTGATCTTCTACGTATTGATGGCGCTGCGTGCGCGCCTGCGCAGCCTGGGCCGCTACGACGACCGCCCGCAGCCGAACATCGGCGAGCTGCTCGACCTGGTGGCGCTGGGCAGCGTGGCCGACGTGGTACCGCTGGACGCCAACAACCGCATCCTCGTGCACCAGGGCCTGGAGCGCATCCGTGCCGGTCGTGCGCGCCCGGGGCTCAAGGCGATTCTCGAGGTGGCCCGGCGCGAAGCGGCGCGCATCACCTCCACCGACCTGGGCTTCATCCTGGGCCCGCGGCTCAATGCTGCCGGGCGCCTGGACGACATGAGCCTGGGCATCGAATGCCTGCTCAGCGACGACCCGACCCTGGCTCGCGAGATGGCGGTGCAGCTGGACGAACTGAACCAGGACCGCAAGTCCATCGAGCAGGGCATGCAGCGCGAGGCGCTGGCCCAGCTCAAGGACCTGCCGCTGGAGTCGATGCCGTTCGGCCTGTGCCTGTACGAGGCTGACTGGCACCAGGGCGTGATCGGCATTCTGGCCTCGCGTCTGAAAGAACGTTATCACCGCCCGACCATCGCCTTTGCCGATGCCGGCGAAGGCATGCTCAAGGGCTCTGCGCGCTCGGTGCCGGGCTTTCACATTCGCGATGCGCTGGACGCCGTGGCGGCGGCCAACCCGGAGCTGATCAGCAAGTTCGGCGGGCACGCCATGGCGGCGGGGCTGTCGCTGCCGGCCGAGAACTTCCCGGCGTTCGCCCAGGCGTTCGACGAAGAAGTCCGCCGCCAGTTGCAGGAGGACGACCTCACCGGCCGGCTGCTGTCCGACGGCAGCCTGGCGGTCGAGGAGTTCCACCTGGAGCTGGCCCGCGCCCTGCGCAACGCCGGGCCGTGGGGGCAGCATTTTCCCGAGCCGCTGTTTCATGGCGTGTTCCAGCTGGTGCAGCAGCGGGTGGTGGGCGAGCGTCACCTGAAGGTGGTGCTCAAGAGCGAATGCGGTTCGGTGACCCTCGACGGCATCGCCTTCGGCATCGACCGCGAGGTATGGCCCAACCCCACCGTGCGCTGGGTGGAGCTGGCCTACAAGCTGGACGTCAACGAGTTTCGCGGCAACGAGACGGTGCAGTTGATGATCGCCCACATCGAGCCGCGCTGAACCCCTGGGTGGGCAAACTGGTCTAGTCTCTCAGAGACCGGCACTGAGCCGCGGGGAAGCCAAGGCGCTCGGTCCGGTCCACCATTCGGAGACTGGAGAGGTGCCCCATGAGCCTGCTGCTTGAGCCCTATACCCTGCGTCAACTGACGCTGCCCAACCGCATTGCGGTCTCGCCGATGTGCCAGTATTCGAGCGTCGACGGCCTGGCCAACGACTGGCACCTGGTCCACCTGGGCAGCCGCGCGGTCGGCGGTGCCGGGTTGATCTTCACCGAAGCCACCGCCGTCACGGCCGAGGGCCGCATCACCGCCCAGGACCTGGGCCTGTGGTGCGACGAACAGATCGCCCCCCTGCAACGCATCACCCGCTTCATCACAGCCCAGGGCGTGGTGCCCGGCATCCAGCTGGCGCACGCCGGGCGCAAGGCCAGCACGCATCGGCCGTGGCTGGGCAAGCACGGCAGCGTCAAGCCCGAGGACGGTGGCTGGGTGCCGGTGGGGCCGTCGAAAATCGCTTTCGACCCGCAGCACACGGCGCCCACCGAATTGAGCGAAGGGCAGATCCACGAGGTGATCCAGGCCTTTGTCGAAGCCGCCCGACGTGCACTGGTGGCCGGCTTCAAGGTCGTGGAAGTGCATGCCGCCCATGGCTACCTGCTGCACCAGTTTCTCTCGCCATTGAGCAACCAGCGTCGCGACCAGTACGGCAGCTCGTTCGAGAACCGCATTCGCCTGACCCTGCAGGTGACCGAGGCGGTGCGCGAGGTGTGGCCGTCGGAGTTGCCGCTGTTCGTGCGGGTATCGGCCACCGACTGGGTGGAGGATGGCTGGAACCCGGATGAAACCGTCGAGCTGGCCAAGCGCCTCAAGGCCCTGGGCGCCGACCTGATCGACGTGTCGTCGGGGGGCACCTCGATGAATGCCGAGATTCCCACCGGGCCTGGCTATCAGACACGCTTTGCCGAGCGGGTGCGCAAGGAATCGGGGATCGCCACCGGCACGGTGGGCATGATCACCGAGCCGGCCCAGGCCGAGCACATTCTGCGCACCGGCCAGGCCGACATCATCCTGCTGGCCCGCGAGCTGCTGCGCGATCCGTACTGGCCGCTGCATGCCGACGATGACCTGGGCGGGCAGAAGGCCATATGGCCGGCGCAGTACCAGCGTGCGACCCACCGCGACCAGCCGATCCACGAGTCCGACCTGCGCGACTGAAGGCTATGCCAAAGGGCCGCCGAGCGGCCCTCCTGCGCAGGTAACGCCTGCCTGCGCCATGGGCCTTAATGCCTGAACATCACATGCCGCACGCAGGTGTAGTCCTCCAGCCCATACATCGACATGTCCTTGCCGTAGCCCGACAGCTTCTGCCCGCCGTGGGGCATTTCGCTGACCAGCATGAAGTGCGTGTTGACCCAGGTGCAGCCGTACTGCAACCGGGCGGACACCCGGTGGGCGCGGCCGACATCGGCGGTCCACAGTGACGAGGCCAGGCCGTAGTCCGAATCGTTGGCCCAGGCCAGCGCCTGCGCTTCGTCTTCGAAGCGGGTCACCGACACCACCGGCCCGAATACCTCGCGGCGCACGATCTCGTCATCCTGCTGGGCGTCGGCCAGCACCGTCGGCTCGAAGAAGAACCCGTCGCCCGCCACCGCCTTGCCGCCGGTGACCAGGCGAATATGCGGCTGGGCCACGGCGCGCTCCACCAGCGCTGCCACCCGGTCGCGGTGTGCGGCACTGATCAGCGGCCCGAGTTCGGTGTCCGGGTCGTCCTGCAACCCGTGCCGGAGGCTGGCCACCGCCTCGCCGAGCTTGTTCACGAAGGTGTCGTAGATGCCGGCCTGGGCGTAGATCCGGCAGGCCGCGGTGCAGTCCTGCCCGGCATTGTAGAAGCCGAAGGTGCGAATGCCTTCCACCGCAGCGTCGATGTCGGCATCGTCGAAGATGATCACCGGGGCCTTGCCGCCCAGTTCCATGTGCAGGCGTTTCACGCTGTCGGCGGTGCTGGTGATGATCTGGCTGCCGGTGGCGATCGAGCCGGTCAACGACACCATGCGCACCTTGGGGTGGGTGACCAGGGGCATACCTACGCTCTGGCCCTTGCCGAACAGGATGTTGAGCACCCCGGCCGGAAACAGCTCGGCCGCCAGTTCGCCCAGGCGCAGGGCGGTCAGCGGGGTCTGTTCCGAAGGCTTGAGCACCACGGTGTTGCCGGCGGCCAGGGCCGGGGCGATCTTCCATGCCAGCATCATCAGCGGGTAGTTCCACGGCGCGATGGACGCCACCACACCCAGCGGGTCGCGGCGCACCATCGAAGTGTGCCCCGCCAGGTACTCGCCCGCCGCCGAGCCGCCCAGACAGCGGCTGGCCCCGGCAAAGAAGCGGAACACGTCGGCGATTGCCGGCAGTTCGTCGTTCAGCGCGGCCGGGTAGGGCTTGCCGCAGTTGTCCGATTCCAGCCTGGCCAGCTCCCCGGCATGGGCGTCTATCAGGTCGGCCAGCTTTAGCAGCAGTGCGGCGCGGTCTTTCGGTGCGGTCTGCGACCAGCCGTCGAAGGCATGGTCGGCGGCGCGCACCGCCGCATCCACCTGCGCTTCGCTGGCCTCGTTGATGTCCACCAGCACGCTGCCCAGCGCGGGGTTGAGCACGCTGTGGGCCGGGCCTTCGCCGGCGACGAGCTGGCCGTTGATCAGCAGTCGGGTTTGCATGGTGTTCGATCCTCCTGGTTCAGGTCATTTGCCGTCGCTGCCGGTCACGTTCTCGGCGCCACGGGTCAGGTAGTAGGCGCCCAGGATCGGCAGCATGGTCACCAGCATCACCAGCATGGCCACCACGTTGGTCACCGGCACGTCGCGCGGGCGGCTGAGCTGGTTGAGCAGCCAGATCGGCAGGGTGCGTTCGTGGCCGGCGGTGAAGGTGGTCACGATGATCTCGTCGAACGACAGCGCGAACGCCAGCATGCCGCCCGCCAGCAGGGCCGACCCCAGATTGGGCAGCACGATGTAGCGAAAGGTCTGCCAGCCGTCGGCGCCCAGGTCCATCGACGCCTCGATCTGGTTCTGCGAGGTGCGCCGCAGACGCGCGATGACGTTGTTGTAGACGATCACCACGCAGAAGGTGGCGTGGCCCACCACGATGGTGAAGATCCCGGGCTCGATGCCCAGGGTCTTGAACGCCGACAGCAGGGCGATGCCGGTGATGATGCCGGGCAGGGCGATGGGCAGGATCAGCATCAGCGACAGGCTCTCCTTGCCGAAGAAGCTGCGCCGGTACAGGGCCGCGGCGGCCAGGGTGCCAAGCACCAGGGCGATCAGCGTGGCCAGGCACGCCACCTGCAGCGACAGCTTGATCGACTCGAGCACGTCGGGGCGCGAAAACGCCACGCCGAACCACTTGAGGGTCAGGCCCCGGGGCGGAAAGCTGAAGGCCGCGTCTTCGGTATTGAAGGCGTACAGCACGATGATCAGGATCGGAAAGTGCAGGAACAGCAGCCCGCCCCAGGCGGCCAGGCGCAGCCCCGGCGAGGCGTTGTCAGAGTGCATCGAAGGCTCCCAGGCGTTTGACGAGGGTCAGGTACACGGCGATCAGCATGATCGGCACCAGGGTGAAGGCGGCGGCCATCGGCATGTTGCCGATGGCGCCTTGCTGGGCGTACACCATGCTGCCGATGAAGTAGCCGGGCGGGCCCACCAGCTGCGGCACGATGAAATCGCCCAGGGTCAGCGAGAAGGTGAAGATGGAGCCGGCGGCGATGCCCGGCACCGCCAGCGGCAGGGTCACCTGCACGAACGTCTGGCGCGGGCGTGCGCCAAGGTCGGCCGAGGCGTGCAGCAGCGAGGGCGGCAGGCGCTCCAGCGCGGCCTGGATCGGCAGGATCATGAACGGCAGCCAGATGTACACGAACACCATAAAGCGCCCCAGGTGCGAGGTCGACAGGGTGCTGCCGCCCACCCCGGGAATGCCGAGCAGCCATTGCAGCAGTGGCTCCAGGTTCAGCTGCTGGACGAACCACTGGGCCACCCCGCCCTTGGCCAGCAGCAGGGTCCAGGCATAGGCCTTGACGATGTAGCTGGCCCACATCGGCATCATCACCGCGATGTAGAAGAACGCCTTGGTGCTGCCGCGGGTGTAGCGGGCCATGTAGTAGGCGATGGGAAACGCCAGCACCGCGCTGGCGATCGACACCGCCACCGCCATGCCCAGGGTACGCAGGATGATGTCGAAGTTGGATGGCTGCAGCAGCGCGGCAAAGTTGGCCAGGGTCAGCTCGGGCGTCACCGCCATGGTGAAGTCGTCGAAGGTGTAGAAACCTTGCCACAGCAGCGCCAGCAGCGAGCCCAGGTAGATCGCGCCGAACCAGATCAGCGGCGGTATCAACAGCATCGCCAGGTACAGGTTGGGGCGACGGTAGAGCAGGGTGGCCAGGCGCCGCATCATCTCAGCGGCCCTCGTCGAGCACGGTTTCGCGCAGCGCGGTCATGGCCTCGCGCGGCCAGTGGGCGTGCAGGCGCTGGCCGGGCTGCCAGGGGGCGGCGTCGGCATGCCACTGGCTGTTGGCCTGGCTCACCGCCAGCAACTGGCCGTTGTCCAGCTGCAGTTCGTAACGGGTGGTGCTGCCCTGGTACTGGATATCGTGCAGCACGCCGCTGAGCTGGAGGACGTCGCCCGGGATGGCCGACGCGCTCAGGCGAATGTGTTCCGGGCGGATCGAGAACGGCTGCGGGCTGGCCACCAGGTGTTGGGCCAGCTCGCCGCGCAGCACGTTGGAAGTGCCGACGAACTCGGCAACGAAGGGGGTGGCCGGTTGCATGTAGAGGTTGCGCGGCGTGTCGACCTGTTCGATGCGCCCGCGGTTGAACACCGCCACGCGGTCGGACATCGACAGCGCCTCGGTCTGGTCGTGGGTGACGAAAATGAAGGTGATGCCCAGCTGGCGCTGGAGCTTCTTCAGCTCGCCCTGCATCTGCTCGCGCAGCTTGAGGTCCAGCGCGCCGAGGGGCTCGTCCAGCAGCAGTACCCGGGGACGATTGACCAGCGCGCGGGCCAGGGCCACGCGCTGGCGCTGCCCGCCGGACAACTGCACCGGCTTGCGCTCGCCGTAGCCGGCCAGGGCCACCATGCCCAGGGCCTCTTCGGCGCGGGCATGGCGCTGGGCCTTGGCCACGCCCTTGACCTTGAGCCCGTAGGCCACGTTGTCGCGCACGTTCATGTGCGGGAACAGCGCGTAGTCCTGGAAGACCGTGTTGACGTCGCGCTGGTAGGGCGGCAGGCCGGCGGCTTCCACGCCGTGGATGCGAATCGAGCCGTGGCTGGGTTGTTCGAACCCGGCGATCAGGCGCAGGCAGGTGGTCTTGCCCGAGCCCGAAGGGCCGAGCATGGAGAAGAACTCGCCGTCTTCGATGTCGATGCAGACCCGGTCGACGGCCTTGAACTCGCCGAACAGGCGGGACACTTGGGTGAACTGTACGGCTGGGGGCATGCGAGGTACTCCACGGTTCTGCGAGGGCGGTGCGCTCGCTTCGCCGTCAAGGCCGGCCCCTGCAGGTGTGCGAGTCGCCTGCAGGGGCCGGCCTTGACGGCGAAGAGGCCCTAACGGCCGCCCATGATCGCGATGTAGTCCTGGGTCCAGCGGCTATAGGGCACGAACTTGCCCCCTTGCGCCTGCGGCGTGCGCCAGAACGCGATCTTGTCGAACAGGTCGAAACCGTTGGCCTTGCACCCGTCGGCCCCCAGCAGTTCGCTGCCCGAACACGCCGCCGGCACCACCGGCAACGAGCCGAACCACGCCGCCACGTCGCCCTGCACCTTGGGCTGCAGCGACCAGTCCATCCATTTGTAGGCGCAATTGGGGTGCTTGGCCTCGGCGTGCAGCATGGTGGTATCGGCCCAGCCGGTGGCGCCCTCCCTGGGGATGGTCGAGGCCACCGGCTGCTTGTCGGCCTTGAGCCCGTTGACCATGTAGCCCCAGGAGCTGGAAGCCGCCACGCCTTCGTTCTTGACGTCGCTCATCTGCACGGTTGCGTCATGCCAGTAGCGGTGAATCAGGGGGCGTTGCTGGCGCAACAGGTCGAGCACCGCCTTGTACTGGGTTTCGTTGAGCTCGTAGGGGTTGTCGATGCCCAGTTCCGGCTTGGCCGTCTTCAGGTACAGCGCCGCATCGGCGATGTAGATCGGCCCGTCATAGGCCTGCACACGGCCCTTGTTCGGCTTGCCGTCCGGCAGGTCCTGCGGCTCGAACACCACGCCCCAGCTGGTGGGCGCCTGCTTGAACACCTCGGTGTTGTACAGCAGCACGTTCGGCCCCCACTGGTACGGCGTGCCGTAGACCTTGGCGTCGACCACGTACCAGGGGCCGTCCTTCAGGCGCGGGTCGAGGTGCTTCCAGTTGGGTATCAGGTCGGTGTTGATCGCCTGCACACGCTTGCCGGCAATCAGGCGCAGCGAGGCATCGCCCGACGCGGTCACCAGGTCGTAGCCGCCCTTGGTCATCAGGCTGACCATCTCGTCGGAGGTGGCGGCAGTCTTGACGCTCACCCTGCAGCCGGTGTCCTGCTCGAAACCGCTGACCCAGTCGTAGGCCTTGTCGCTCTCGCCGCGCTCGATGTAGCCGGGCCAGGCCACGATGTCCAGTTGCCCTTCGCCGGCACCCACGGCCTTGAGCGGCTCGGCGGCCTGCAGGCTGGCGCTGGCGAGGATCCCGGCGCCCAGGGCGCCAAGCAATGCGGTGGTGTGCACAAGCATGATGTTCCCTCTTTTATTGGAATTGTGCAGGGGCAGTGATGACGGTGCTGCAGCGGTGCATTCCCTACTAGCGTAGTGCGTTCCCGCGAATGCAACATCCAGAAGCAAATGCGCAGCGTGACGACGCAGGTCAGGCTTTACTCTGGCGTTTCATTTCCTTGTTGAGGACGTTCAGATGAACACCCGAGGTTTGCTCGACCAGTTGCTAAAGTCCGGTCAGGAGCTGCTGCAGAACCAGGCCGGCAAAGGTGCCAGCGCCAAGCCAGGGGGCAGTGGCGGGCTGGGTGGGTTGCTCGGCGGCGCCGGTGGCGGTGGCCTGGGCGGGCTGCTCTCCGGTGCCGGCGGTGGTGCGCTGGCGGCGGGCGCGATGGGCCTGCTGCTGGGCAACAAGAAGGCGCGCAGCCTGGGGGGCAAGGCGCTCACCTATGGTGGCCTGGCCGCCCTCGGTGTGCTGGCCTACAAGGCCTACGGCAACTGGCAGGCCCAGCAGGGCAGTGCGCCGCAGCGCGAACCGCAGACCCTCGATCGCCTGCCTGCCGCCCAGGTCGAATTGCACAGCCAGGCCATCCTCAAGGCGCTGGTGGCTGCGGCCAAGGCCGACGGGCATGTCGACGAGCGCGAGAAGGCGCTGATCGAAGGCGAGTTCGTCAAGCTCGACAACGACCACGAGCTGCAACAGTGGCTGCATGCCGAACTCAACCGACCGCTGGACCCGGCCGACGTCGCCCGCGCTGCCACAACGCCGGAAATGGCGGCCGAGATGTACATCGCCAGCGTCATGCTGGTGGACGAGGAACACTTCATGGAGCGCGCCTACCTCGACGAGCTGGCCAAGCAGCTCAAGCTCGACCCGGCCCTCAAGGCCGAGCTGGAAAAACAGGTTCGCCAGGCCTGAGTCAGCAAATGCGGGCATATGGCCATCGCGCAGGCCATTTTGCCCGAGCCGTCTTGATCCAGAGCGCGTGCAGATAAGGTGCGTGGGCTATAATCTGCGCATTTTTCTGCTCGCGTAGAATCCTTGAGGGCTGACTGTGAAGAACTGGACATTGCGCCAACGCATCCTGGCGAGCTTCGCCATGATCATTGCCATCATGCTGTTGATGGTGGTCGCTGCCTACTCGCGCCTGGTGGCGATCGAGTCCAGCGAGGAGGCGGTGCGTTCGGACAGCATCCCTGGCGTGTACTACAGCTCGATGATCCGCAGCGCCTGGGTCGACAGCTACGTCAACACCCAGCAGTTGCTCGGCCTGAGCAACCACCGCGAGCTGACCAATGCCGACGCCGAGCTGTACAAGAGCTTCGAGGATCGCCTCAAGCAGAACATGGCCGATTACCAGAAGACCATCCAGTCCTCCGAAGACCAGTCCAGCTACGAGGAGTTCGTGCGCCTGGAGCAGGGCTACCTGAAGCTGCTCGACAGCGTGCTGGAGGCCTACCGGCAGAAGAACTACGCCGAGGCCCAGCGCCTGCTGCAGGACAGCATGACCCCGGCCTGGAACGAGGGCCGCAAGCACCTGAACACGGTGATCGAAGGCAACCGGGTGTCGGCCGAGCAGGCCACCGGTGCCATCGTCAGCGCGGTGACCACGGCCAAGGTCAGCATGATGATCTCGCTGGTGCTGGCGATCATTGCAGCCGGCATCTGCGGCCTGATGCTGATGCGCGCCATCACCGGCCCCATGCAACTGATCGTGCGGGCGCTGGACAAGCTGCGCGGCGGTGACCTCAGCGTGCGCCTGAGCCTGGACCGCAAGGATGAATTCGGCGCGGTGGAAACCGGCTTCAACGAAATGATGAGCGAGCTGACCACGCTGGTGTCCCAGGCCCAGCGCTCGTCGGTGCAGGTCACCACCTCGGTGACCGAGATTGCCGCCACCTCCAAGCAGCAGCAGGCCACCGCCACCGAAACGGCCGCCACCACCACCGAAATCGGTGCCACCTCGCGGGAAATCGCCGCCACCTCCCGGGACCTGGTGCGCACCATGACCGAGGTCACCAGCGCCGCCGACCAGGCCTCGGTACTGGCCGGCTCCGGCCAGCAGGGCCTGGCGCGCATGGAAGAGACCATGCACCAGGTGATGGGCGCGGCCGACCTGGTCAACAACAAGCTGGCGATCCTCAACGAGAAGGCCGGCAACATCAACCAGGTGGTGGTCACCATCGTCAAGGTCGCCGACCAGACCAACCTGCTGTCGCTCAACGCCGCCATCGAGGCCGAGAAGGCCGGCGAATATGGCCGCGGCTTTGCCGTGGTGGCCACTGAGGTGCGCCGCCTGGCCGACCAGACCGCCGTGGCCACCTACGATATCGAACAGATGGTGCGCGAGATCCAGTCGGCGGTGTCGGCCGGGGTGATGGGCATGGACAAGTTTTCCGAGGAAGTGCGTCGCGGCATGGCCGAGGTGCAGCAGGTGGGCGAGCAACTGACCCAGATCATCCACCAGGTGCAGGCGCTGGCGCCACGGGTGCTGATGGTCAACGAAGGCATGCAGGCCCAGGCCACCGGTGCCGAGCAGATCAACCATGCACTGGCGCAGCTGGGCGATGCCAGCAGCCAGACCGTGGAGTCGCTGCGCCAGGCCAGTTTCGCCATCGACGAGCTGAGCCAGGTAGCGGTCGGCCTTCGTGGTGGTGTGTCGCGGTTCAAAGTCTGAAGCCCCGATGAGCGACCTTCAGTCACGCCGCGACACTTCGGTGCCTACGCCAGGGCGCCTGTTCCTGGTATTTCGTATCGGCGAGCAGCGCTTTGCCCTGGACACCCATGAGGTAGTGGAGGTGCTGCCGCGCCTGACACTCAAGCCCATCGCCCACACCCCGCGCTGGGTGGCGGGGGTGCTGGCGCATCGCGGTGCGCTGGTACCGGTGATCGACGTGGGCGACCTGGGGTTCGGCACCCCGGCGCCGCTGCGTACCAGCACCCGGCTGGTGCTGGTGCACTACCGGGGCCAGGCGCAGGCCGAGCCGCAGTTGCTGGGCCTGATCCTGCAGCAGGCCAGCGACACCCTGCGTTGCCACCCCGACGAGTTTCGCCCCTATGGCGTCGACAACCTCCAGGCCCCCTACCTGGGGCCGGTGCGCGAAGATGCCCAGGGCCTGATGCAACGCATCAGCGTCCAGGACCTGCTGACCGACCAGGCCCGCGCCTTGCTGTACCCGCCCGTGGAGGTGCAGCCATGAGCGACGAGCAGCGGTTCTTTCGTTTCTTGCAGGAGCGTATCGGCCTGGATGTCGCCTCGGTTGGCGCGCCGATGGTCGAGCGGGCCCTGCGCCAGCGCTGTGCTGCCCTGCAGGCCCGCGACCTGGACGACTACTGGGTGCGCCTGCAGCAGTCGACCCCGGAGCAGCAGGCGCTGATCGAAGCGGTGATCGTGCCTGAAACCTGGTTCTTCCGTTATCCCGAGTCGTTCAGCGCGCTGGCCGGGCTTGCCCTCAGGCGCCTGGCCGAGCTCAATGGCACCCGGCCGCTGCGGGTGCTCAGCCTGCCGTGTTCGACTGGTGAAGAGCCCTATTCGATTGCCATGGCCCTGCTCGATGCCGGTATCGCCGGCCCCGGGTTTCGCGTCGACGGCATCGACATCAGCCCCAACTCGATCGCCCGCGCCGAACAGGCGGTGTATGGCCGCAACTCCTTTCGCGGCAGTGACATCGCCTTCCGCCAGCGCCACTTCAGCGAGGTGGAGCAGGGCCATCGCCTCGACGAGCGGGTTCGCCAGCAGGTCGAGCTGCAGGTGGGCAACGTGCTCGACCCGGCGCTGCGCACCCGCAGGGGCAGCTACGACTTCGTCTTCTGCCGCAACCTGCTGATCTATTTCGATGTACCCACCCAGCAACGGGTGTTCGACGTACTGAAAAGCCTCACCCATGAAGACGGCGTACTGTTCATCGGCCCGGCCGAAGGCAGCCTGCTGGCACGCATGGGCATGCGCCCGCTGGGTATCGCGCAGTCGTTCGCCTATGTACGGCATATCCCGCAGGAGCCGCCCCCAGTGCTTTCGCCGCCGCCCCCGATGCCTGCACCCAGTCCACGGCGGGCGCCTGCGCCGTTGGCGCGCCGTGCGCCAGCCCCGGCACCGCAGCCTGCCCGGGTTGCGCCCCCAGCCGCCGGCAAGCCCGGCGCCGAACAGCTGCTAGCGCAGATCGCCACGCTGGCCAACGAGGGCCGCAGCGACGAGGCACGCGCGGCCTGCGAACGCTACCTGCAGCAGCATGCACCGGATGCGCAGGTGTATTACTGGCTGGGCCTGCTCAGCGATACCGCCGGCGATGCGGCCCAGGCCGTGAGCCACTACCGCAAGGTGCTGTACCTGCAACCCCAGCACCCCGAGGCCCTGGCGCACCTGGCGGCGCTGCTGGCGTCCCAGGGCGATGAGGTGGGCGCCCGGCGCCTGCAGGAGCGTGCGGCGCGCCGAGAGCGCAGCGAGCGGGAGCCTGAACGATGAGCGGCCAGGCAGAGCTGGGCGTGATGGCCGCCACGGTCGAGGCCATCGACGATTGCTGGAACCGTATCGGTGTGCACGGCGACAAGAGCTGCCCGTTGCTGGCCGAGCATATTCACTGTCGCAACTGCCAGGTGTACGCGGCAGCGGCCACGCGCCTGCTGGACCGCTATGCGCTGGCCCAGGACGCCCATGCGCAGATGCATGTGCAGGCACCGGTGAGTGTCGGGCGCTCGCTGTTGCTGTTTCGCCTGGGCGAGGAATGGCTGGCCCTGGCGACCCGCTGCCTGGTCGAGGTGGCGCCGCTGCAGCCGGTGCACTCCTTGCCGCACCAGCGCTCGCGGGTGCTGCAGGGGGTGGCCAATGTGCGCGGTGCGCTGGTGCCGTGCCTGTCGCTGGGCGACCTGCTGGGGCTCGAGCCCGGCAGCCCGGTGGCGGTGTCGGCGCGGGTCATGCCGCGCATGCTGATCCTGGGTGCCAGCGGCGGCGCCGTGGTGCTGCCGGTGGACGAAGTGGACGGTATCCATGCCCTCGACCCCGGGCAGCCGGCCAGCGACACCGCCACCGATGCACGCTTCACCGAAGCGGTATTGCAGTGGCGCGGTCGCAGCGTGCGGGTGCTGGATGAAGAACAGCTGTTGTCTGCCGTGAACCGGAGCCTGTCATGACCCCAGAGCAAATGCGCGACGCTTCGCTGCTCGAGCTGTTCAGCCTGGAGGCCGAGGCGCAGACCCAGGTGCTCAGCGCCGGCCTGCTGGCCCTGGAACGCAACCCTACCCAGGGTGACCAGCTCGAAGCCTGCATGCGCGCCGCCCACTCGCTCAAGGGCGCGGCGCGCATCGTGGGGATCGACGCCGGGGTCAGCGTCGCCCACGTGATGGAAGACTGCCTGGTCGAGGCCCAGGAAGGCCGCCTGCGCCTGCGCCCCGAGCACATCGATGCGCTGCTGCAGGGCACCGACCTGCTGATGCGCATCGCCACCCTGGGCGGTGCGGCCACCGAGGCGGCGGTCCAGGCCTTCGTGGTGCAGATGGCCGTGCTGCTCGATCCGGCCAGTGCGCTGATGGCGACGGGGCCGGCAATCGGCGACGCGCCCGAGCCGACGCAGAATCCTGAACCCGCACCGGCTGCGCCGCAGCTGGTGCCCCCGGCGCCCGAGCCTGAGGCGCTCGCGCAACCGGAGGCGTCTGCCGAGCCCGTGGCCCTTGCGCCGGGCAAGCGCAGCGAAGGCGGCGAGCGGGTGCTGCGGGTCACGGCCGAGCGCCTGAACAGCCTGCTCGACCTGTCCAGCAAGTCGCTGGTCGAAACCCAGCGCCTGAAGCCCTACCTGGCCACCCTGCAGCGCCTCAAGCGCATGCACGGCCAGAGCATTCGCGCCCTCGATACGCTCAAGGCCGAGCTGGACACCGGCGGCCAGCGACCGGAGGTGCAGGAAGCGCTGGCGCAGGCCCAGCGCCTGCTCGGCGAAACCCGCGAGATGCTGCAGCAGCAGGCCGCCGACCTGGACGAGTTCGGCTGGCAGGCCAGCCAGCGCGCGCAACTGCTGTACGACACCGCGCTGGCCTGCCGCATGCGCCCGTTCGCCGACGTGCTCAACGGGCAGAGCCGCATGGTTCGCGACCTGGGGCGGTCGCTGGGCAAGCAGGTGCGCCTGGAGATCGAGGGCGAAAAGACCCAGGTCGACCGTGACGTGCTGGAAAAACTCGAGGCGCCGCTCACCCACCTTCTGCGCAACGCCGTGGACCACGGTATCGAACTGCCCGAGCAACGCCTGCTGGCAGGCAAGCCGGCCGAGGGCCTGATCCGCCTGCGCGCCTCGCACCAGGCCGGCCTGCTGGTGCTGGAACTGAGCGATGACGGTGGCGGCGTCGACCTGCAACGCCTGCGCCACAGCATCGTCGAGCGCCAGTTGTCGCCGGCCGACACCGTGGCGCAGATGAGCGAAGCCGAACTGCTGACGTTTCTGTTCCTGCCGGGGTTCAGCCTGCGCGACAAGGTCACCGAGGTTTCCGGGCGCGGCGTGGGGCTCGATGCGGTGCAGCACAGCGTGCGCCAGTTGCGCGGCTTCATCGACCTCAGCCAGCACAGCGGGCAGGGCAGCCGCTTTCACCTGGAGGTGCCGCTGACCCTGTCGGTGGTGCGTAGCCTGGTGGTCGAGGTGGGGGGCGAGGCCTACGCCTTCCCGCTGGCGCATATCGAACGCACCCTGGACCTGCCCGCCGAGGCCATCGTGCAGATCGAGGGGCGCCAGCATTTCTGGCATGAAGGCCGGCACATCGGCCTGGTGGCCGCCTCCCAGTTGCTCAACCGGCCGCCCAGCCAGGCGGCGGAACAGGCCATCAAGGTGGTGGTCATCCGTGAGCGCGACACCCTGTATGGCGTGGCCGTCGAGCGTCTGATCGGCGAGCGCGTGCTGGTGGTGATGCCGCTGGACGCGCGGCTGGGCAAGGTGCAGGACATCTCGGCCGGGGCCCTGCTCGATGACGGCTCGGTGGTGCTGATCGTGGACGTCGAGGACCTGCTGCGCTCGGTCGAGAAGCTGCTCAGCACCGGCCGCCTGGAACGTATCGAGCGCGGCCAGCGCGCCGCCCGCGAAGCGACGCGCAAGCGCGTGCTGGTGGTGGATGACTCGTTGACCGTGCGCGAGTTGCAGCGCAAGCTGCTGACCAACCGCGGTTACGAAGTGGCCGTCGCGGTGGACGGCATGGATGGCTGGAACGCCTTGCGCAGCGAGGATTTCGACCTGCTGATCACCGACATCGACATGCCGCGCATGGACGGCATCGAACTGGTCACGCTGCTGCGCCGCGACAGCCGGTTGCAGTCTTTGCCGGTGATGGTGGTGTCGTACAAGGACCGCGAGGAAGATCGTCGTCGTGGACTGGACGCCGGGGCCGACTACTATTTGGCCAAGGCCAGTTTTCATGATGATGCCTTGCTGGAAGCCGTGGTGGAGCTTATCGGGGGAGCCCAGGGATGAAGATCGCCATCGTCAACGACATGCCCCTGGCCGTGGAGGCCCTGCGCCGGGCATTGGCGTTCGAGCCGCAGCACGAGGTGATCTGGGTGGCCGGCAATGGCGCCGAGGCGGTGCAGCGCTGCGCCGAGCACACCCCCGACCTGATCCTGATGGACCTGATCATGCCGGTCATGGACGGCGTGGAGGCCACGCGCCAGATCATGGCCCGGACTCCTTGCGCCATCGTGATCGTCACGGTCGACCGCCAGCAGAACGTGCACCGCGTGTTCGAGGCCATGGGCCACGGCGCCCTGGACGTGGTCGACACCCCGGCGGTAGGCGCCGGCAACCCGCGTGAGGCGGCCGCGCCGCTGTTGCGCAAGATCCTCAATATCAGCTGGCTGATCGGCCAGCACGGCAGCAACCGTGTGCGGGCAGTGGCAGCCCCTCAGCGCCAGGGGGCACAACGTCAGCGCCTGGTGGCGATCGGTTCCTCGGCCGGTGGCCCGGCGGCGCTTGAGGTGCTGCTCAAGAGCCTGGAGCAGGATTTCAACGCGGCCATCGTGCTGGTCCAGCACGTCGACCAGGTGTTCGCCGCCGGCATGGCCGAGTGGCTGAGCAGCGCCTCCGGCCTGCCGGTACGCCTGGCCCGCGAGGGCGAAGCACCCCAGCCCGGGCAGGTGCTGCTGGCCGGCACCAACCACCATATCCGTCTGTTGAAGGACGGCACCCTGGCCTACACCGCCGAACCGGTCAACGCGATCTACCGCCCTTCGATCGATGTGTTCTTCGAGAGCGTGGCGCGCTTCTGGCAGGGCGATGCGGTGGGCGTACTGCTGACCGGCATGGGCCGCGATGGCGCACAGGGGCTCAAGCTGATGCGCGAGCAGGGCTTTCTGACCATCGCCCAGGACCAGCAGAGCAGTGCGGTCTACGGCATGCCCAAGGCGGCTGCGGCCATCGATGCCGCCGTCGAGATACGTGCGCTGGAGCGCATTGCGCCGCGCCTGATGGAGATTTTTTCGAAATGACGATGTGTAATGAACCAAACCGGTCGTTCGCCAGGGAGCAGGGCGCGCATGAATGATCTACCGCTCGTGGGGTTCCCGACCACCAATGAAAACTCGGCGATGGTGCTGCTGGTCGACGACCAGGCGATGATCGGCGAAGCCGTGCGTCGCGGCCTGGCCAACGAGGCCAACATCGACTTTCACTTCTGCGCCGACCCGCATCAGGCCGTCGCGCAGGCGATCCGGATCAAGCCCACGGTGATCCTGCAGGACCTGGTCATGCCCGGCCTCGATGGCCTGAGCCTGGTGCGCGAGTACCGCAGCAACCCGGCCACCCAGGACATCCCGATCATCGTGCTGTCGTCCAAGGAAGACGCGCTGGTCAAGAGCGCCGCGTTCGCCGCCGGGGCCAACGACTACCTGGTCAAGCTGCCCGACAACATCGAGCTGGTCGCGCGCATCCTGTACCACTCGCGCTCCTACCTCACCCTGCTGCAGCGTGACGAAGCCTACCGGGCGCTGCGGGTCAGCCAGCAGCAGTTGCTGGACACCAACCTGGTGCTGCAGCGGCTGATGAACTCCGACGGCCTGACGGGGCTGTCCAACCGCCGGCATTTCGACGAGTACCTGGAACTGGAATGGCGCCGGGCCATGCGTGACCAGTCGCAGCTGTCGTTGCTGATGATCGACGTCGACTATTTCAAGGCCTTCAACGACTCGTTCGGCCACCTGGCCGGGGACGAGGCGCTGCGCCAGGTGGCCGAGGCGATTCGTGCCTCGTGCAGCCGCCCCAGCGACCTGCCGGCACGCTACGGTGGCGAGGAATTCGCCCTGGTGCTGCCCAACACTTCGCCGGGCGGGGCGCGGCTGGTGGCCGAGAAGCTGCGCCAGACCGTGGTGGGCCTGGCCATCTCGCACAACATGCCGCAGGCGGGCAGCGTGCTGACCATCAGCATCGGCCTGGCCACCCACACGCCGGCAGTCGGCAGCCATTGCCGACAGTTGATCTCGGCGGCGGACAAGGGCCTGTACCAGGCCAAGAATGGCGGGCGCAATCAGGTCGGGGTGGCCTGACAGACCGCCATCGCGGGTCAAGCCCGCTCCCACGGGCATCGTGCCGCCCTTGTGGGGGCGGCTGATCCGCGATCAGGCGCCGGCTTCTCCAAAGGCCGCCCGACGGGCTGCCGCGCACCTGCAGACTCGTTTATACTCTCCGGCTTTTCACAGAATACGCACGAGAGCTGCCCGCCCATGGAAATCCAACCGATCCTGAACACCATCAAGGACCTGACCGAGCGCTCCGAATCCATTCGGGGGTATCTTTGACTACGATCACAAGCATGACCGCCTGATCGAAGTCAACCGCGAGCTCGAAGACCCGAACGTCTGGAACAAGCCCGAGTACGCCCAGGAACTGGGCCGCGAACGCGCCATGCTGGCGCAGATCGTCGACACCCTGGACGAACTGTCCGGCGGCCTGGTCGACGCCCGCGAGCTGCTCGACATGGCTGTCGAGGAGAACGACGAAGGCGCCGTCAATGACGTCGTCGAAGTGCTCCAGGGCCTGGAAGACTCCCTGGCCCAGCTCGAATTCCGTCGCATGTTCAGCGGCGAGATGGACATGAACAACGCCTACCTGGACATCCAGGCCGGTTCCGGCGGCACCGAGGCCCAGGACTGGGCCAACATCCTGCTGCGCATGTACCTGCGCTGGGCGTCCAAGCGTGGTTTCGACGCCACCATCATGGAACTGTCCGAAGGCGATGTGGCCGGCATCAAGGGCGCCACCGTGCACATCAAGGGCGAGTACGCCTTTGGCTGGCTGCGCACCGAGATCGGTGTGCACCGTCTGGTGCGCAAGAGCCCGTTCGACTCCGGCGCACGCCGCCATACTTCGTTCTCGGCGGTGTTCGTGTCCCCCGAGATCGACGACAAGGTCGAAATCGAGATCAACCCGTCCGACCTGCGTATCGACACCTACCGCTCCTCGGGTGCCGGCGGCCAGCACGTGAACACCACCGACTCGGCGGTGCGTATCACCCACGTGCCGACCAACACCGTGGTCAGCTGCCAGAACGAACGTTCCCAGCACGCCAACAAGGACACCGCCATGAAGATGCTGCGGGCCAAGTTGTACGAGCTGGAGATGCAGAAGCGCAACGCCGCGTCGCAGGCCCTGGAAGACAGCAAGTCGGACATCGGCTGGGGTCACCAGATCCGTTCGTACGTGCTCGACGCCTCGCGGATCAAGGATCTGCGCACCAACGTCGAACGCAGCGACTGCGACAAGGTGCTCGACGGCGATATCGACGAGTACCTGGAAGCCAGCCTCAAGCAGGGGCTGTAAGTTTCGCGACCCGCTACAAGACCCTCGCCTGCGGGCGGGGGCAATGAACCCCTGATGGAAAATGTGACCACATGAGCGACCTCAAACTCGACCCGCAAGACCTGCAACAGGAAGAAAACACCCTGATTGCCCTGCGCAAGGAAAAGCTTGCCGCAGAGCGCGCCAAGGGCAACGCCTTCCCCAACGACTTCCGCCGTGACAGCTACTGCAACGACCTGCAGAAACAGTATGTCGACAAGACCAAGGAAGAGCTGGAAGCTGCAGCGATCCCGGTCAAGGTTGCCGGTCGCATCATGCTCAACCGTGGCTCGTTCATGGTGATCCAGGACATGACCGGGCGCATCCAGGTCTACGTCAACCGCAAGACCCTGCCCGAGGAAACCCTGGCAGCGGTCAAGACCTGGGACCTGGGCGACATCATCAGCGCCGAAGGCACCCTGGCCCGTTCGGGCAAGGGCGACCTGTACGTCGAGATGACCAACGTGCGCCTGCTGACCAAGTCGCTGCGCCCGCTGCCGGACAAGCACCACGGCCTGACCGACACCGAGCAGCGCTATCGCCAGCGCTACGTCGACCTGATGGTCAACGAGGAAACCCGCCACACCTTCCGTGTGCGCTCGCAGGTCATCAACCATATTCGCAACTTCCTCATCCAGCGCGACTTCCTGGAAGTGGAAACGCCGATGCTGCAGACCATCCCCGGTGGCGCTGCGGCCAAGCCGTTCGAAACCCACCACAACGCGCTGGACATGCCGATGTTCCTGCGCATCGCGCCGGAGCTGTACCTCAAGCGTCTGGTGGTCGGTGGTTTCGAGAAGGTCTTCGAGATCAACCGCAACTTCCGTAACGAAGGCGTCTCGACCCGGCACAACCCCGAGTTCACCATGCTCGAATTCTACCAGGCCTACGCCGACTACGAAGACAACATGGACCTCACCGAAGAGCTGTTCCGCGAGCTGGCGCAGCTGGTGCTGGGCAGCACCGACGTGCCGTACGGCGACAAGGTGTTCCACTTCGGCGAGCCGTTCGTGCGCCTGTCGGTGTTCGACTCGATCCTCAAGTACAACCCCGAGCTGACCGCCGACGACCTCAACGACATCGACAAGGCCCGCGCCATCGCCAAGCAGGCCGGCGCCAAGGTGCTGGGCTTCGAAGGCCTGGGCAAGCTGCAGGTGATGATTTTCGAAGAGCTGGTCGAGCACAAGCTGGAGCAGCCGCACTTCATCACCCAGTACCCGTTCGAAGTGTCGCCGCTGGCCCGTCGCAATGACCAGAACCCGAACGTCACCGACCGCTTCGAACTGTTCATCGGCGGCCGCGAGATCGCCAACGCCTACTCCGAGCTCAACGATGCCGAGGACCAGGCCGAGCGCTTCATGGCCCAGGTGGCCGACAAGGACGCCGGCGACGACGAGGCCATGCACTACGATGCCGACTTCGTGCGCGCCCTGGAGTACGGCATGCCGCCCACTGCCGGTGAGGGCATCGGTATCGACCGCCTGGTGATGCTGCTGACCAACTCGCCGTCGATCCGCGACGTGATCCTGTTCCCGCACATGCGCCCGCAGGCCTGAGTGTCTTGAACAAGCCGCCTCTAGGGGCGGCTTTTTCATGTCTGCGACAAGCTGATCGATCAGTCAGCATTCAACGAGGTAGACCCCAGTGACGACTGCAATGGCTCAACAAGGTGCTGCTGGCGTGGCCACAGCGGTAGCCGAAAGTGTTCAGTACCAGGGGCGCAAGGCCAGCCGCCAGGGCAGCGAGCAGCGCCGTCAGCAGATCCTCGACGCGGCCATGCGCATCATCGTGCGTGATGGCGTGCGCGGCGTGCGCCACCGTGCGGTGGCCGCCGAGGCCGGTGTGCCGCTGTCGGCCACCACCTACTATTTCAAGGACATCGAAGACCTGCTCACCGACACCTTCGCCCAGTATGTCGAACGCAGCGCGGCCTACATGGCCAAGCTGTGGGAAAACACCGAGGTGTTGTTGCGCCAGCTGATCGCCAAGGGCGACGGCAGCCCCGGCGCCCGCGCGCAGCTGGCCGACGAAGTGGCGAAGATGGGCGCCGAGTACGTGCAGCGCCAGTTGCACAACCGCCGCGACTTTCTGATGGCCGAGCAGGCGTTTCGCCAGGAAGCGCTGCTGTGCCCGCGGCTGGCCGAACTGGTGCGCCTGCATGCGCAGATCCTGCTGCGCGGCACCTGCCAGCTGTTGCAGGTGGTGGGTTCGCGCCAGCCACAGCAAGATGCCATAGTGTTGACGGCCATCATCGAGCAGATGGAATATCAGGGCCTGCTCGATGCTGCACAACCCCAGGCCGAAGCGCAGATGCTCGCTATCCTTACCCGATACCTGCATCTGGTGCTGGCATCGGCCTGAGGCTCTACCTAATTCAAGGAGTATCGGATGAAAGCCTGGCGTGTGCTGTTGGCCCTGTCGTTTGTGCTGTTGAGTGGTTGCCTGGTGACGTTCAACGAGCCGATCCCGACCAACCAGCCGGCGCCCAAGGCCCTGCTCGGCAAATGGACCAGCAAGGACGCCTGGGGCGAGCCGCTGACGTTGCAGATCAGCCGCAGGGGCGACAACGCCTACAAGGCGGTGGCCACCGCCAAGGGCAAGAAGCCTGAAACCTACGTCTTCACCGTGGCCCGCCATGGCAACCGCTGGTACCTCTCGGCCGGCGTGCCCAAGCGTCTGGGGGGCAACTTCCTGATCGGCGGGTTCGAGGTGATCGACAACAAGCAACTGGTGATCTACAACCTGGATGTCGAGCAGATCAACCAGGCCCTGAAGAACAAGGAACTGAGCGGTCGCGCCATCGAGATACCGGAGGAAAACGGCCAGGGCGTGCTTATCGACAGCCCGGCGGCGCGGGTGCTGGCCTACCTGGACGACCCGGCCAACTCCGACCTGTTCATCGAAGTCGCACGTTTTCAGCGGGCCGGCAAGTAGGCTGGCCAACACAAGGAGTTTCGGGTGGACGAGTACCAGCAGACGATACGCACCCTGTCTGATCGCATTGTCCTGGCGCAAACCCCTATTCGCGTACTCGATGCGGTGAAATGGGACGACAGCATTCGCCAGGGTTTCCTCAAGGCCAAGGGCCGGGAAATGCCGGCCGTGGACCGCGCCTACTACCAGGGCAGGCCCTTGTCGTTCGACTCCAGCGCGGTGAAGCTCGAGTTCCAGAACATCGAGCGCGACATCACCCGCCAGCTCGGCCAGTTCAACCCGGTCGGGCAGATCATGCGGCGCATGTGCAAGGAATACCGCATGGTGGTGCGCATGCTCGAGGCGCGCGGCACGGAAGACTTCGGTCTGATTTCCCAGGAGCTTTACGGCGCCGCCTCCGACGCCTTCCATGCCGGCGACCCGACCCTGGCCGACCTGGGCCTGATGCTCTCGGACTACCTGAACAACATCGACGGGCGCGGCGACCTCAAGGACGAACCCAAGGACCTCACCGCCAAGCAGGCCGTGGAGCTGCTCCAGGGCCGCCTGAACAAGGTGTTCGGCGAGGCCGAGGAAACCATCCGCGTGTTCGAGTCCGACGGTATCGTCGCCGACGCGGCGGCGGGCGCCGACTACATCAAGATCCGCAGCGACGCGATGTTCAACAGCCGCGACGTGCGCGCGCTGGAGGTGCATGAAGGGCTGGTGCACGTGGGCACCACGCTCAACGGCCTCAACCAGCCGATCTGCACCTTCCTGGCCAAGGGCCCGCCCTCGTCGACGGTGACCCAGGAAGGCCTGGCGATCCTGATGGAAGTGATCGCCTTTGCCTCCTACCCCAGCCGCCTGCGCAAGCTCACCAACCGCACCCGCGCCATCCACATGGTCGAGGAGGGGGCGGACTTCATGCAGGTGTACGAGTTCTTCCGTGCCCAGGGGTTTGAAATGGCCGAAAGCTATGGCAATGCCAGCCGCGTGTTCCGCGGCTCGGTGCCCAATGGCCTGCCATTCACCAAGGACTTGTCCTACCTCAAGGGCTTCATCATGGTTTACAACTACATTCAGTTGGCCGTGCGCAAGGGCAAGCTGGAGCAGATTCCGTTGCTGTTCTGCGGCAAGACCACCCTGGAAGACATGCGCACCCTGCGCCAACTGGTCGATGAAGGCCTGGTGGAGCCACCCAAGTACCTGCCCGAGCAGTTCCGCGACCTGAACGCGCTGTCGGCCTGGATGTGTTTTTCCAACTTCCTCAACCACCTGAGCCTGGACCGGATTGAAGCCGATTATTCGAACATTCTCTGAGCACTGGCGGGCCGGGCTGCTGGCCGCGCTGCTGAGCCTGGCCGGCTGCAGTTCGCTGTTGTTCTACCCCGAGCGTGGCCTGCCGTTCACGCCCGAGAAGGCCGGGCTGGCCTACCGCGACGTGAGCCTGACCACCGAGGACGGCACGCGCCTGCACGGCTGGTGGTTGCCGGCCAAGGCCGGGGTGCCGGTCAAGGGCACGGTACTGCACCTGCATGGCAATGGCGGCAACCTGGCCTGGCATCTGGGCGCCAGCTGGTGGCTGCCCGAGCAGGGCTACCAGGTGCTGCTGGTGGACTACCGGGGGTACGGGGTGTCCCAGGGCGAACCGACCCTGCCGGCGGTGTACCAGGACATCGCCGCGGCGATGGACTGGCTGCAGCAGGCTCCCGAAGTGCAGGGCAAGCCGCTGGTGCTGCTGGGGCAGAGCCTGGGCGGGGCGATGGGCATTCACTACCTGGCGCAGCATCCCGAGCAGCGCCAGCGCTTCAAGGCCCTGGTGTTCGACGGGGTGCCGGCCAGCTACCGCAAGGTGGGCCAGTTTGCCCTGAGCACTTCCTGGCTGACCTGGCCGTTCCAGGTGCCGTTGTCGTGGCTGGTACCCGATGGCGACAGCGCCATCGGGTCGATCGACCAGTTGAGCTCGCCGCCCAAGCTGTTCTTCCACAGCATCGACGACCCGATCGTGCCGTTGGCCAACGGCCTGGCGCTGTACCGCGCCGCGCCGCCACCGCGGGTTCTGCAACTGACCCGTGGCGGGCATGTGCAGACCTTCGCCGACAAGACCTGGCGCCAGGTGATGCTGCGCTTTCTGGATGACCCCGAGCATTTCAACGGGCTGCGGCGCTTGGCCGAAGTCCCCAATTACCCTGACGAGAAGTCGCAATGAGTGAAGAACGCAACGCCATCCCGCTGATCATTACCGGTATCTGCAGCATCATCGGTACGGTGGGCGTGCTCTGGTACTACGGCTACCTGCATTTCGCCAAGCCCCAGGATGCACTGTTGCTGGCCGACTACACCATGCTCAAGACGGTGCCGGGGGAGGACTACAAGATCTCGCTCAAGCCGGCGGCGCAGGTGGCGCAGTGCATCGATGGCGTGCTGGTGCTGTTCGACACCGAACAGAAGGGCCTGACCGGCGTGCTGGTGGACAACCGCAAGCAGGCGGTGCGCTGCATGGGGCAGGAGACGCCCCAGCAGGTCCAGCAGTAAGCGGTTCCCGGTACGCCGCGTGAACGCCTGCGGCGTACCGGGCACGCGTCAGCTACGTGACGAAGGGCCCGGGCGCGGCTCGCGCAGAATGGTCCTGGTCAGTTCCATGCGGGCCTGTTCGACCCGTTTCATCAAGGCCTGGTAGGCCGCGCGGTATTCGCTGCTGTTGAGCGACAGCATGTCCGGCAGCGCTTCATGCAGGCCCAGCCGACCACTCAGGTGCAGGATGTCGCGCAGGCGCGCCTGTTCATCCTCGCTCAAGGGCGGTGGCAGTTCTTCATTGCTGACGGCGTCCAGGTATTCGCTGATCCGATCCCGCCAGCGGTTGACCTGCTCCAGTTGCGGTGACGCGGCAAAATCCAGGTAGCGCTGCCAGTAGGCCTGCCCATAGAGGTAGTCGGGCAACTGGCTCATCTGGGAGCGCAACACGGCCTCGCAGGCTTCATCGAGCATGGCCGGGGTAACCCAGCGGGTGTAACCGGTGAAGGCCTGGGTGGCCGGCTGGTCGCGCAGCCCCAGGCGCGTGGTCAACGCGATCCTGAAGTGCAGTTCGATTTCGCTGTAGTCGATCTGGTGCCCCAGGCGGCGCCAGCCCGGCAGGTTGGCGCTGACATGCTCGCGCAGGCGCAGTGCGCGCCAATGGCTGATCGCCATGTCGATCAGTTCGCCCTCGGCTGCCGCATCGCCCACGCTGGCCAGCGCCAGGTCGGCGTGCAGCAGGTTTTCCAGTTGCGAGAACACCACCGCATCGCGGTCGATGCAACTCACCGCCTCGAGCGCCACCTCATACAGGGTTCTGCGCAGGTCCTGGCCGAAAGCACCCCGGATCAATGCCTGGATTCGCGTGCGCATTGCCGTGTGCCTTGGCGGCAAGGCGTGCAGGCGGTCCTGGCGCAGCAGCAAGGCGAAGAACTCGATCACCGCCGAGCCGTTGTCTTCGAGCAATTGCCGGGCCCGTGCCTGATCGTCAGCGGACATGCCTTCGAACAGGCGCGGTGCGTCGCGCAGTGCCGTGGCGTGGCGCACCGAGGCCGGTTCGACGTCGGTGGAGCCCTGCGAGTCGGAGCTCCCGGCGCTGGATGCATCGGAGTCCTGCAGCGTGTTGCCCGTGGCGATCATGTCGTCCTCGAACCGCTGGCGCTGTGATTCGGGCAGGTACTCGTATGCCATGCGCAGGCCGCGTACAAGGCCGGCCCCTTCGGGAACGCTGGCAATGGCCAGGCCGCGCAGGTCGGCGCTGTGCACCCGGGGCAGCCGCTCAAGGCCCGTGGGCCACTGGTCGACGGGCGAGGCCAGGTACGACAGGTCGAGCTCTTCCAGGGCCTGCAGGCGGGTCACGTCCGGCATGCGTGAAAGCGGGTTGGCGGACAGGTCGAGGCTGACCAGGCGCTGCAGGCCACCCAGATCGATGATGTCCTGTTCGCTCAAGCTGATGAGGTTCTGCGCCAGGTTCAGGGTGTGCAGGTGCGTTGCCTGCTGCAGTGCGGCGAAAACGCCCTGTTCGAAGCGCGCGCTCGAGCCCTGCAGGGTCAGAATGCGCAGCGAGTCGCGGGTCAGCAGACGGGTCATGTGCTGGGCCGTCCAGCTGAAGTCGGGCACGTCGATGTCGTTCAGGATCAGGGTCTGCAAGCCGCTCAGGGTGCCCAGTTCGGCCAGGCGGGTCGGGGTCAGCCGGGTACGCGACAGGTTCAGGTGGCTGAGCCGGTGCAGGTTCTCCAGACCTTGCGGCAGCTCGGTCAGGGGCAGGTTGACCAGTTCCAGCCTGTGCAGGTTCGGAAAGCGCTGCACGAAGGCTGCCAGGCCGTCGATGCGCGGTGTATCCAGGACCCTCAGCGCCACCACTGCCGGCAACGTCACCGACAACGGTGGCAACGCCTGCTGGCTGTCGATGCGAACCTCGTCCCGCCGGCGCAGAATGCGGCATTCCCAGGCCCGCACCAGCTGCTGCGCCACCTCTGTGCGCTCGGCGTGGGCCGTGGCGTCGGCACTTTGCTCGACCCACCGATCCAGGCTGCCATCGAGTTGCAGGCGCTCCTGTTCCAGCTGCGTCACGTGCGCGCCGATGGGCTGGTTCTGGCTGAGCAGGTGGGCGATGTAGGCATTGACGTAGCGGCGCGCAATGGGCAGCCGATGGTGGCTGATCAGGCGTTCGAGGCGGGTATGCAGTGGTTCGCGATTGAACATGTTCTGCTCGCCACGGCTGGGACTGCGTTGGGCCGGGGCATTGGCGGTGGTGGTCAACCAGCTTCTTTGCACCGGCAGGCCCAGCAGCAGGCGGGCGCGGGTGGGGCGCGCCAGTGCCATCTCCATCAGGCGCTGGTGCAGGCGCTGCGGCTCGTTGAGTCCGAAGCCCAGGCGGGTGCTGCGCGACTCGCCCAGTGCATGCAGCAATGCGCGGTAGAACCCGAACTCGCTGGTGTCCTGGGCCAGCAGCACCTGGGTCGCGCTGATTGCGTGCCAGCCCTCGTCTTCATCCAGGTACACCGAGGTGGTATCGACATCGGTCTGGCCCAGCGCTGCAAGCGGGGTGCCGAACCGTGCGCCGCTGCGCAACAGCAGCGCGGTACCGGCCGGCCAGTGGTCCAGGTGTTCGAGCAGGCGCACGGCCAGGATGAAGGTGTCCTGGTTGATCGAGGCCGGCTGGGTAAAGCCCTCCAGGGCATTGCTCAGGCGCGCGTCATGGTCGAGGGCACGCGCCTGCTCGGCCACGTCCAGAGGCAGGGGCAGCGGCGGGGTCGCCTGCAGCGGGGCATAGATGCGCTGGCGGTTTTCGTCCAGCAGTCGCTGCGCGACACTCAGTGGCAGGTTCGGATAGCGTTGCTGGAGCTCCAGCACCGCATGATCGGTATCCAATTGTGCCAGTTCGAAGCGGTGCAAGGCGATCGCCCGATTGAGCCGAGGTGACCAGGCATCGTACAGGTCGGCCGGCGGCGGGTTGCAGCCAGTGGTGCAGGGGGGGACGGTGTCGCCGGGGGTAGGGGTCGAATCGCCGCTGCGACGGGTTCGCCTCGATGCCGGTTCCTTGCCCAGATAGACGGCCACGGCCTGGTAGAAGGCCTGCAGCTGGGGCACATCATCGATTGCGGGTACCGCCAGCCCCTGGGCGATCAGGGCCATGCTGCGCGTTACCTGGTCCTGAATGCGTGCCCGCTGCAGCACATGCACCAGCAGCGCGGGCGCGGGTCGGTCGCGCAGGTACATCTGGCGCAGGCTTGAATTGTCAGCCCCGCTGACGCGACCCAGCTCCAGCAGGCGCGCATCGTCGAAGCCGGCCGCGAGCGGCCCCATGCGACGCAGCAGCGACAGGCGTTCCCAGCGCTGGGGCTGCTCGTGGCGATGGTGCCAGGCTCCGGCACCGTTGTGGTACAGAGGCGGGCAGTAGGCATCCTTGTCGGTGGGGTGGCGTATCTGCCAGTGGCCCTCGGGGGCCTGCTCCACCCGGTAGAACGCCTGGTTGATCATGATCGCCTTGTGCGCGCCCTGGGTGTAGAGCCCCATGGCATCCGGTTGCCCGGTCGGGGAGCTGGCGGCGTCAAGGCGGTAACTGCTCAGGTCGGGTAGCCAGCGCCGATAGTCGGCGGGTGCCGGCTTGATCACACGCAGCGGTGTGACCCACTGCGAAGGTGCCTGGCCTTCGTCTTCCTCGGTGCAGCACAGGCCCGCGCCGGCGCCGATCAGCAGATGCGCTTCGAGAGCGCTGGCGAACGGGGTGCACAGGGTGTTCAGGCTGTCGGCCTGCTGCGGTGTGGTCGGGATCAGCAGGCGCGCATCGTCGAGCAGGCGCTCGATCATGTGCTTCTGCACGAACCAGCGCAGCCCCTGGTCCAGGGCGCTGGTGTCCATCGGCAGGTCCAGCATCGCGTCGCTGGCCTGCCAACTGCTCACCACCCGCTGCTGGTGACGCAGGGGGATGAAGCGCAGAAAGTACTGCTGGAAGGTGGTGCTCGCCAGCGCACCACGCAGGTTGGAAAAGAAGTGCGTGCGCGAGGGGTACTGCTTCAGCGGGTGCTGCGGGTGGCCCGGCATGTACGCGACGCACGGGGCATCGTCCACCGGCGGGCCGAGCAGAAGGATGCCGGGCACCAGCAGGTCGTCGAACAGCCTGAGCGATGCGCACACCGTTACATCCGGGCCGAAGTACGGGCCCTGTTGCGGGAACTCCACCGAACCGTCCGGATAGGCGCCGATGATCCACTCGAGCAGTTGCCTGCCTTGCCTGCCCAGGTGGCCCCGGATGTGCGCGATGCTGTATTCCTCGCGCAGGGTCGCCAGGTAGGCATCCTGCTTGGCGTCAAGCAGCGTACGGCGCTGGAGCATGGCCTGCAGGTAGGTCAGGTAGACCTCGTCCAGGCTCCTGCGCTGCTGCACGCGATGGAACACCTGTGCGGTGACGGTGGCGAAGTCCTTTGCAGACAGGTCCAGAAGGTTGTAGGTGTACAGGCTCTGAACCTGCGCGAATGCCTGCGTTGCCCGCCGTCGGGCCAGCCGGCCCAGTACCTGGTACTGGTGCAGCTGGCGTCGTTGCTCGGGGCTGGCCTGCTGCAGCCAGGCCGGTTGCTCCTGGGTTTCAAGCGGCGAGAACAGGGTATCGAATTGACGCACCTGCGCGTCGGTGTTGGAAGTGGGCATGGTGCACAGTCCTGGTGGAGGGGGAATGTGGCATTGATCCAGAGGCCGGGCAGGTGGCGGTGGTAGTTATTTGCGCAAGGGGCAGGCAAAAAAAATCCCGCCCTGTAACAGGCGGGATTCTGCGGGTTGCTCAGCCTGTCAGTAGGCTTTGCTTACCGAGCGTGGCGCTACCGGCTGGTTGTCGTTGGAGATGGTGACCTCCACGCGACGGTTCTGCGCACGGCCCGAGTTGCTGGAGTTGTCAGCCACTGGGAATTCCTTGCCGTAGCCCTGGGCCACGATGCGCGATGGGTCTACGCCGGCACGTACCAGTGCGGTGCGAACCGCGTTGGCGCGACGCTCGGACAGCGACTGGTTGTAGCTGGCAGAGCCCTTGCTGTCGGTGTAGCCCTCGACGATCACCTTGCGGTCAGGGTTTTCCTGAAGGAACTGCGCCAGGGTGGTGATGTTCGGCAGGGCGCTGCTTTTCAGGTTGGCCTTGTCGAAGTCGAACAGCACGTCGCCGAAGGTCACCAGGGTGCCGCGTTCGGTCTGCTTGGCATTGAGGCTGTTCTGCAACTGCTTGATTTGCGCATCACGGGCATCCAGGCGAGCCTGGGCGCGTTTGGCGGCAGCGCTTTTCAGGTTGTTTTCGGCGTCACGCAGGGCGATGGTCTGCTTGGCCACTTCCACGCGCTGGTTGGTCAGGTAGGCGAGCTGGTCGACTTTCTTCTCGTCTTCCTTGTTCATGTAGGCCTGGTCGGCCTTGTTCAGCCAGTCTTGCGCGTCCTTGGTTTCCAGCGCCGCGACCTTGCTCGCCTGCGGATTGCTCTGCAGGGCGGAGAAGTTGGTGCGGGCGGATTCCAGGTTCGGGTTAGGCGGCGTGGAGCAGGCAGCCAGACCAACGCTCAAGGCCAGAAGGGCGGGGATCATCACGTGTTTACGCATAGTGGGTCATCCTTTATCGATTACGAATGCATGGGTCGGTGAGGCAAGCGGCTTACTGCACGCTGCGCATGCCTTCCTCACGCAGGTCCTGCACGCCCTGGTTGGCGTCCTGCACCGCTTTTTCGGCCTTGGCCGCCTGGGCTTTGCGCTCGGCGACGCGAGCGTCCCATTCGGCCTGTTCGGCCAGGCGCTTGGCCTCGTCGTACTTCTTGTCATGCATGGCGATTTCAGCTTGTTTGAGCTTGTCCTGAGCCGCCTTCATTTCCACCGCCGCGAACTCGGTACCGCCCGCGCTGACGGCGGAGTTCACCGCTGACTGCGTTACGGCGTACTGCTCGGTTGGCGGATTGCCTGCGCAGCCGGCCAGAACCAGGCTGCTGCCCAATGCCAGCGCAGCCAGCTTGAGCCCGCGCAGTTGGGTGAAGGAGGTTTTTTCGGTGCGGGTCTTCATGGTGGTCAACTCCATTGGATCACTCCTGATGAACAACGAATTCCGTAACAATCCATCGGCATGGCCCGTCAGCCTGGGGAACACGATATGCCCGTAGCTTAGGGGTTTTGCCGTAATGGCTATTGGCTGTGACCGAAGCGTTTTTTGAATAGTTCAGAAAAAAGTCTCGCCTTATCGTGTTTTTATCTGACTGATCGGTCAGTAGGTTTTCGGGGGAACTTTGCAGCGCGTGCGTAGTACGCGTGCCTGTATGGGTATAGACGGGGTTTGTGGTTCGGGCCATCAAAGGGCCTTGAATGCGGGGTTCTCGAGGCGGCTGCACGGCCCGTTGCAGAGGCCTGCGGGCTGTGGCGCTCCACAGCGCAGCCCGCAGTCGGCCAGCGGATCACTAGTGCGCCGGCCCGTCCTTGCGCTCACTCATGTCGCGCAGGTAACGGCGTGACAACGCCAGAAACCGAGGGGTGGGGCCGACGTCTTCGTAGAGCGGATTGTCTTCCTCGTCGGTGGCGATCACCTGCTGGCCCTTCACATACGGAAAGCTCGCCTCAAGCTCCTCCAGCGCCGCGCCGAGCAATTCGCCCAGCAACTCTTCGGGCCGGCGCTTGGGGTACATTTCGCTCAGCGCCGCCAGGCGCGCCGCCGCTTCGACGTCCAGGTGCAGGACGTGGCCGGTGGCGCTCAACGGGCCCTTGGCGCTGTGTTCCCAATGCTCGGCTAAATCACGGATCTTCATGGTGGCCTCCCACAGGTGGATGTGTTCGTTAGAGCATCGCCACCGCACATAGTTTGGTTGCATCGCCCACCCGGCTTGAAAGCCCAACCTCGACGGGGCACTCTGGACCCAGAGCTGTTTTCCCAGGATGCGGAGGCAAGGCTGATGACCGATATCGATGTGCGCTTGCGAGAAGATGTTCACCTGTTGGGCGAGTTGTTGGGCGACACCGTGCGCGAGCAGTACGGCGAAGCCTTTCTGCAGAAGATCGAAGACATACGTCGCAGCGCCAAGGCCGACCGCAGCGGCAGTGCCGAGCAGCTGAGTTCGACCCTGAACGATCTTGCCGAAGACGAACTGCTGCCGGTGGCGCGGGCCTTCAACCAGTTCCTCAACCTGGCCAACATCGCCGAGCAGTACCAGCTGATTCGCCGTCGTGATGCCGACCAGCCCGCGCCGTTCGAGTCGCGCGTGCTGCCCGAGCTGCTGGCCAGGCTCAAGGCCGCCGGGCACAGCGACGACGCCCTGGCTCGCCAGCTGGGCAAGCTCAGCATCGAGCTGGTGCTGACCGCCCACCCGACCGAAGTCGCGCGCCGTAC
This sequence comes from Pseudomonas sp. S12(2018), assembly GCF_024355235.1. NCBI lineage: Bacteria > Pseudomonadati > Pseudomonadota > Gammaproteobacteria > Pseudomonadales > Pseudomonadaceae > Pseudomonas > Pseudomonas sp. S12(2018). The sequence continues at coordinate 242,358 of NZ_QLAD01000002.1, read as the reverse complement.
GCTGATCCAGAAGTACGACGCCATCGCCGCGCAACTGGCCGCCCAGGACCACCGCGACCTGACCCCCGCCGAACGCGACCAGGTGCGCCAGCGTCTGCAACGGCTGATCGCCGAGGCCTGGCACACCGAAGAGATCCGCCGTACCCGGCCGACCCCGGTGGACGAAGCCAAATGGGGCTTCGCGGTGATCGAGCACTCGCTCTGGCACGCCATCCCGCATCACCTGCGCAAGGCCGACAAGGCGCTGCACGAGGCCACCGGCCTGCGCCTGCCGCTGGAGGCTGCGCCGATCCGCTTCGCCTCGTGGATGGGCGGCGACCGTGACGGCAACCCCAATGTCACCGCCAAGGTCACCCGCGAAGTATTGCTGCTGGCGCGCTGGATGGCCGCCGACCTGTTTTTGCGCGACATCGATTCGTTGGCCGCCGAACTTTCGATGCAGCAGGCCAGCGAGGCGTTGCGTGCCAAGGTCGGTGATTCGGCCGAGCCTTACCGCACCCTGCTCAAGCAACTGCGTGATCGCCTGCGGGTGACGCGGGCCTGGGCCCAGAGCTCGCTGGCCAGCCCGCAGCCGGCCCCCGCCGAGGTACTGCACGACAACCGCGACCTGTTCGAGCCGCTGCTGCTGTGCTTCGAATCGCTGCACGCGTGCGGCATGGGCGTGATCGCCGATGGCCCGCTGCTCGACTGCCTGCGCAGGGCCGTTACCTTCGGGCTGTTTCTGGTGCGCCTGGACGTGCGCCAGGACGCCGCCCGGCACGCCGACGCACTCAGCGAGATCACCGAGTACCTGGGCCTGGGGCGCTACGCCGACTGGGATGAAGACGCGCGTATCCGTTTCCTGCAGCAGGAGCTGAGCAACCGCCGGCCGCTGCTGCCTGGCGACTTCAAGCCCCAGGCCGATACCGCCGAGGTGCTCGCCACCTGCCGCGAGGTGGCCGCCGCACCTGCCGCTTCGCTGGGCTCCTACGTGATCTCGATGGCCGGCGCCGCTTCCGACGTGCTGGCCGTGCAACTGCTGCTCAAGGAAGCCGGCGTGCGCCGGCCGATGCGCGTGGTGCCGCTGTTCGAAACCCTGGCCGACCTGGACAACGCCGGCCCGGTGATGGAGCGCCTGCTCGGCCTGCCGGGCTATCGCGCCAGCCTGCACGGGCCGCAGGAGGTGATGATCGGCTATTCCGATTCGGCCAAGGATGCCGGCACCACCGCGGCGGCCTGGGCGCAGTATCGTGCCCAGGAAACCCTGGTGCGCATCTGCCGTGAAGAACAGGTCGAACTGCTGCTGTTCCACGGTCGCGGCGGCACCGTGGGGCGTGGTGGCGGCCCGGCGCATGCGGCGATCCTGTCGCAGCCGCCGGGCTCGGTGGCGGGGCGCTTCCGTACCACCGAGCAGGGCGAGATGATCCGCTTCAAGTTCGGCCTGCCGGACATCGCCGAGCAGAACCTCAACCTGTACCTGGCTGCGGTGCTGGAGGCGACCCTGCTGCCGCCACCGCCGCCGCAACCGGCCTGGCGCGAACTGATGGACCAGCTGGCCGCCGACGGCGTGAAGGCCTACCGTGGCGTGGTGCGCGACAACCCCGAGTTCGTCGAGTACTTCCGTCAGTCCACCCCGGAACAGGAACTCGGCCGCCTGCCACTGGGCAGTCGCCCGGCCAAGCGGCGCGCTGGCGGCATCGAGAGCCTGCGGGCGATCCCGTGGATCTTCGGCTGGACCCAGACGCGCCTGATGCTGCCCGCCTGGCTGGGCTGGGAGGCGGCGCTGAACAATGCGCTGGCCCGTGGCCAGGGCGAACTGCTGGCCGAGATGCGCGAACAGTGGCCGTTCTTCCGCACCCGCATCGACATGCTCGAGATGGTGCTGGCCAAGGCCGACGCCGACATCGCGCGCTTCTACGACGAACGTCTGGTGCAACCGCAACTGCGACCTTTGGGTGCCCATCTGCGCGACCTATTGTCGCAGGCGTGCCAGGTGGTGCTGGGGCTCACGGGGCAGCCGGTGCTACTGGCGCACAGCCCTGACACCCTGGAATTCATCCGTCTGCGCAACACCTATCTGGACCCGCTGCATCTATTGCAGGCCGAGCTGCTGGCACGCTCGCGCGCACGCGAAGCCGCTCTGGACAGCCCCTTGGAACAGGCGCTGCTGGTGACTGTGGCGGGTATTGCGGCAGGTCTGCGCAACACCGGTTGAGGGCGGGGCAGGGGTGGCGCGCCAGTGCCCGGCGCGCGCCCCGAGCACCCGGGCGAAGCGGTTTCGCCCCCGGTTGCGCCGGGCGCAACCCGGGCACGAACGGGCCTCACGCAGTATTTTTTTCCGACTTTCGACCGCTTGTGTGGTCCGGGTGCGCTGTGTATCTTGAGCAGCCTTTTGACCGATTTGCGGTCATCACCCGATTCTTGGGATTGGCCCTGAGTGGCGAATCCATTGATTTGCTTATAAAAAATTGAGGAGCACAAGATGCGCGTAATTCTGCTGGGAGCTCCCGGGGCCGGTAAAGGTACTCAGGCAAAGTTCATCACCGAGAAGTTCGGTATTCCCCAGATTTCCACCGGCGACATGCTGCGTGCCGCGGTCAAGGCCGGCACCCCGCTGGGTCTGGAAGCCAAGGCGATCATGGACGCCGGCAAGCTGGTGTCCGACGAGCTGATCATCAACCTGGTCAAGGACCGCATCGCTCAGGCCGACTGCGCCAAGGGTTTCCTGTTCGACGGTTTCCCGCGCACCATTCCCCAGGCTGAAGCCCTGGTGAGCGCCGGCGTCGAGCTGGATGCCGTGGTCGAGATCGCCGTTGCCGACGAAGAGATCGTCCAGCGTATCGCCGGCCGCCGCGTGCACGAAGGTTCGGGTCGCGTGTACCACGTGGTCTACAACCCGCCGAAGGTTGAAGGCAAGGACGACGAGACCGGCGAGCCGCTGATCCAGCGCAAGGACGACACCGAAGAAACCGTGCGTCATCGCCTGTCGGTCTACCACGAGCAGACCAAGCCGCTGGTGGACTTCTACCAGAAGCTGTCGGCTGCCAACGGTGGCAAGCCCAAGTACAGCCACATCGAAGGCGTGGGCTCGGTCGATGCCATCACCGCCAAGGTGCTGGCCGCTCTGAGCTGATCACCGCTCGGATGTGCACACAACGGCCCGCTTGCGGGCCGTTGTTGTTTATAATGCCGTTCTTTTTTCTTGCCCCCTGGAACCCCCGATGACCACCTTGCTGGCCCTGGATACCGCCACTGAAGCCTGCTCCGTTGCCTTGCTGCATGACGGCAAGGTGCTCAGCCACTATGAGGTGATCCCGCGCCTGCACGCGCAGAAGCTGCTGCCGATGATCCAGACGATGCTGGCCGAAGCGGGCATCGCCCTGTCGGCCGTCGATGCGATTGCCTTCGGCCGCGGCCCCGGCGCCTTTACCGGGGTGCGGATCGCCATCGGCGTGGTGCAGGGCCTGGCGTTCGCCCTCGAGCGCCCGGTGCTGCCGGTGTCCAACCTGGCGCTGCTGGCCCAGCGCGCGTTGCGCGAGCACGGCGCCGAGCAGGTGGCGGCGGCGATCGATGCGCGCATGGACGAGGTGTACTGGGGCTGCTACCAGCAGCAGGCCGGCGAAATGCGCCTGCTGGGCAGCGAGGCGGTGCTGGCCCCCGAACAGGTCAGCCTGCCGCCGGGCGCGGCCGGCGACTGGTTCGGTGCCGGTACCGGCTGGGGCTACGCCGAGCGCCTGCCGGTGGCCGTCAGTGGCCAGGACGCCGGCATGCTGCCCCACGCCCTCGACCTGCTGACCCTGGCGCGGTTCGCCTGGGACCGGGGCGAAGGTATTGCGCCCGATCTCGCCCAACCGGTGTACCTGCGCGACAAGGTGGCCACGCCCAAGGCGCGGTAAACCGCTGGTCGTCTATCGCCGTTGCGCATAAACCTTTTGCTCGATATGTGGTCCAGTTATCAGTCGGGCATTTGCGAAGTCTCTCAGGTGCCGCTAAATTGCCATCATTGCTCCTGAGTAATCGTTCATGCGTGTCGACGGCTTCTCTTCCCAGTCCTATCCGATCAAGCGCCCGCTGCGCAAGCCGCCGGTGCGCGAAGAGGACGTGGACGAAGACCTGCCGGGCGAGTTCGAGGCGCAGCCGTCGCCATCAGGTGCTGCAGGCGGCGCCAGCCGCAGCGGCTTGCCGGTGCGCCAGCAGGACATGATCTTCCCGCGGGCGCGCAACAAGCGCACCGCCCAGGCCCTGGCCAGCTACCTGACCACTGCCGGCTTCGTGGACTGGGAGATGGAAGTGCTGGGGTTGGACCTGTACATTTGAGGCATGACGCCTTTACCTTACTTTCTCGGTTGCCCGTCCTGGAGTGAAAACGCCTGGCGCGAGTACCTGTACCCCGCCGAGGCCAGACCCAGCGACTTTCTCGGCCTCTACTGCCAGGTGTTCAATGCGGTGGAGGGCAACACCACCTTCTATGCGCGCCCCGCGCCCGCCACCCTCGAACGCTGGGCGCAGATCATGCCCGCGCACTTTCGCTTCACCGCCAAGTTCCCCGGCGACATCAGTCATGCAGACGACCTGCGTCAGCAATGCGTGGCCGCGCACACCTTCATCAACCTGCTAAAGCCGCTTGGCGCCCGTGTGGCGCCCTACTGGTTGCAGCTGCCTGCCAGCTTCGGTCCAGCACGCCTGGGCGAGCTGGTGGCATTTATCGACGAGGTGGACGTGCCGCTGGCGGTGGAGGTGCGCAACAAGGCCTTCTTCGCCAAGGGTGAGGAGGAACGTCTGCTCAATCGGCTGTTGCTCGATCGCGGCGTCGAACGCATCTGCCTGGACCCGCGTGCCCTGTTCAGTTGCACCTCGCGCGATCCGGGCGTGCTGCATGCCCAGTCCAAGAAACCGCGGGTGCCGCCACGCCCTGCCGCCTTCAGCCAGAGCCCGCAGGTGCGCTTCATCGGCCACCCGGAACTGGCGGCCAACGAGCCGTTTCTGTTGCCGTGGCTGGACAAGGTCGCGGCCTGGATCGAGGAGGGGCGCACCCCGTACGTTTTCCTGCATACTGCCGACAACCGCCTGGCAGCCGCGCTGGCGCAGCGTTTTCATCAGGGCCTGATGGAGCGCCTGCCCGGCTTGCCGGCCTTGCCTGAACTGCACAGGGCGCCCGCAGCCGAGCAGCTTGGCCTGCTCTGACCGCCCCGTACCGCCTGCTCTGGAGTCGTGATCATGGATGTGCAAACCCTGCGTGCCGAAGCCTTCAAGGCGCTGCATGAACGTGATGGCGCCTTTGTCATCCCCAACCCCTGGGATGCAGGCTCGGCCAAGCTGCTGGCCAGCCTCGGCTTCGAGGCGCTGGCCACCACCAGCGCCGGCCTGGCGTTCTCGCTGGGGCGCCCCGATGCCGAAGGCGCCATGAGCCTGGAGGAAACCCTGGGCAACGCGCGCAGCATCGTCGATGCCACCGCCCTGCCGGTGGCTGCAGACCTCGAGAACGGCTTCAGCGATACGCCCAAGGGCTGCGCCGAGGCCATCCTGCAGGCCGCCGCTGTGGGGCTTGTAGGCGGCTCCATCGAGGATGCCAGCGGCAACCCGCAAGAGCCGATCTATGGCTTTCATCAGGCAGTGGAGCGCGTCGAGGCAGCCGTTGCGGCGGCGCGCAGCCTGGAGTTCCCGTTCACCCTGTGTGCCCGCGCCGAAAACCTGCTGCACGGGCGCCTGGACCTGGACGACACCATCAAGCGCCTGCAGGCCTTTGCCGAGGCCGGTGCCGATGTGCTGTACGCGCCGGGCTTGCGCAGCGCCGAGGAGATTCGCCAGGTGGTGCAGGCCGTGGCGCCCAGGCCGGTCAACGTGCTGATGGGACTGAGCGGGGTGGACCTGAGCGTAAGCGACCTGCAGGCGCTCGGGGTCAAGCGCATCAGCGTCGGCTCGTCGCTGGCGCGTGCGGCCTACGGCGCGTTCTTCCACGCCGCCGAACGGATCCAGCAGCAGGGCCGCTTCGACTATGCCGAACAGGCGCTGCCGTTCGACCAGCTCAACCAGTTGTTCAGGCGCTGATCGTCCATGCGGGGAGTGGGCATTTTCCTGGTGATAGCGATGGCTGCGGGGTTGGTGGCCTGGCAACAGGGCTGGCGCCTGCCGGCTGCCTGGAACCCGTGGGCGGTGCTGGACGTCAAGGCGCCCCCGAACCTGCTGACCCCCTACAAGCTGAGCCGCCTGCAGGATGACCCCAGGCTTTGCGAACAGGCCCTGGCCACCTCGACGCTGCGCTACAGCAAGCAGGCCGACAGCGCGCCAGATGTGGCCTGCCCGCTGCACAACGTGGTGCGGGTGCAGGGCTCGGGCGTGCGCCTGAGCAGCAGTTTTCTGGCCAGTTGCCCAGTCGCGGTGGCCTTCGCGCTGTTCGAGCGCCACGGCCTGCAACCGGCCGCGCAGCGTGCATTCGGCCAGGCGGTGGTGCAGGTCGATCACCTGGGCAGTTTTGCCTGTCGCAATATGTACGGGCGCAAGGAAGGGCGGCGCAGCCAGCATGCCAGCGCCAATGCGCTCGACATCGCCGGGTTCAGGCTGGCCGATGGGCAGCGCATCGAGGTGCTGCGCGACTGGCCGGGTGAGGGGGTGAAGGCGAAGTTTCTACGCGAGGTGCAGGCTGGCGGCTGCGACAGTTTCAACACGGTGCTGGGGCCTGACTACAACGCTGCCCACCGCAACCACTTCCACCTGGATATGGGCTTCTGGCAGATCTGCCGTTAGGCGGCGATGCGCACGTTGTTCAGTACCACCGGACGGGCCCAGCTGAGGTCGAACTCCAGGTCCGACTGCTGCTTGAGCAGCGTGGCCTGGTCGAACGGCTCCGGCGCCGGGTCGAGCAGGCTGGCTTCCAGCTCCGCGATCGGCAGGTGCAGCGGGTAGGGTTGCGGCGCCGGGCCTGGCTGCGGCAGCGGATGACCCTGGCTCATCACCACCGGGCGCACCCAGTTGTTGCTGATGTCCAGCTGGCGCTGCTGCTCCACCAGTTCCAGCGCGCTGAATGGCGGCGCAGGCTTGTCCAGCAGGTCCAGTTCGAATTCGGCAATCGGCAGGAACAGCGGCTCGGGCGGGGCGACGATGGTGTCGTGCACGTCGCACAGGCGCTGGCTGTGGATCTGCGCCAGGGTCTGGCTGCCGGCAATCGGTTCGCCGGTGACGGTGTCGACCTCGGGGACCGCCAGCTGACCTTCCTGCGCACCTTCACCCTGCTGCTCTGCCAACGCCTGGGCAAAGAAGTCCTGCCACAGGTGGCTGACGCCGCCGAGGGTCTGGGTGTTGTGCCGGGCAAAGTCGCCGACGGGCGACAAATAACCGGAAGGGAGCTGAAGAATGTCTGACATGGCAGTCGAAGGCTGTCCGGGTCTGGCAAAATAGCGATTACTGCGGTTATCGGCACAGGCCGGCAATCATTTAATTTTTTTGTGTGGGGAAGGTGAGCGGTGGAGCAACTGGCGGACGGCGGTATCCGGGTCGAGGCGTTGGCTGCCGAGTATCAGGCACAGGCCGAGCACTGGGCGGTGCGCCTGGGCTTGCCGCTGCAGGATGCGTCGGCGGCCTTTGCCGTGCAGGTGGGCGAGACCGGCCTGCAGATCCAGCAGTTGGGCCCGCAGGCACCGGGCCCGGTGCGGGTGGATTTCGTCGAGGGCGCGGCGGCCCATCGTCGGGTGTTCGGCGGGGGCAGCGGGCAGATGATCGCCAAGGCGGTCGGCATCGCCCAGGGCGTGCGTCCACGGGTGCTGGATGCCACGGCAGGGCTGGGCAAGGACGCCTTCGTGCTGGCCAGCCTGGGCTGCCAGATGCAACTGATCGAGCGCCAGCCGTTGGTGGCGGCGCTGCTCGAGGATGGCCTGGCGCGTGCGGCAGCGGATGCCGAGGTGGGCCCCATCGTGGCGCGCATGCAGCTGCTGGCAGGCAACTCCATCGAGCGCATGCGCGACTGGCAGGGCGAACCGCCGCAGGTGATCTACCTCGATCCGATGTTCCCGCACCGCGACAAGAGCGCCCTGGTGAAAAAGGAGATGCGCGTGTTCCGCCCGCTGGTGGGCGATGACCTGGATGCCCCGGCACTGCTGGAGGCCGCCCTGGCCCTGGCCAGCCACCGGGTGGTGGTCAAGCGCCCGCGCAAGGCGCCGATCATCGACGGGCCCAAGCCCAGCCATAGCCTGGAAGGCAAGTCGAGCCGCTACGACATCTACCCCAAGAAAGCCCTCAAGCCCTGACTAGGGGCGGTAGGCCCGCAAAAACACCGCCACCACGTCCTGCACATGTGCCTCGGCAGCCTCGGCGTCCAGCGCCGGGGAGTAGCCGAGCAGCAGGCGATAGTTCGGCGCCCCCTTGAGCAGGCAGAAGAAGTGCTCGGCCGCCCTGGCCGGCTGCTCGATACGCAGCAGGCCATGCTGGTCGACGCGCTGCAGCAGTGCCTCCATCTCGCGCAGCACGCGCAACGGGCCGGCTTCGAAGAAGATCTGGCTGAGCTTGGGGTCCTGGGTGCCCAGGGCCATGATCAGGCGGCTGAGCTTGACCGATTGATCGCTGTTGATCAGCGCCTGGAAGCCGCGCCCGATGTTCAGCAGGACCTGCTCCACCGACGTGCCTTCGGTCAGTTCGAAGAACAGTTCGGGCAACTGGGCCGTGCAGGTGGCCACGATCGCCGAGGAGAACAGTGTCTCCTTGTCGTTGAAGTGGCTGTAGACCGTCAGTTTCGAAACCCCTGCCGCATTCGCGACCGCATCCATGCTGGTGTTGGCGTAACCGTGGGTGAGAAACAGGGCTTTGGCCGCCTCGAGGATGGCCTGGCGCTTGGCGAGGTCCTTGGGCCGGCCGGGGCCGTTGGGGGCGCTGGTTTCGTTTGGCATGAATGACACGTACAGGTTCGTTAAGGGGTACAGGGTACACCGTGGTCGCCACCGGGGGGCTGCAATCTGCGCTTTGAACGCCTATCAGCGCCAGTGATGGCGGGTGGAGGTGGCTTTTTCGGCTCCACGGAGGACCCAAGCGGCAGGTCCAGGTGTCAGTTCGATGCGTGCGACGACCCTGAAATTTCTGTCCGACAATCGCTTCCCGGCGCCGTTGCGCTGATTTACTATACCCGTCGGTATAAATATTAGATGCGCTACTCACGGAAGGTTCTCGATCATGTTGCGCCATGCCTTGCCCCTTGCATTCCCGCTTACCCTTGCCTTGCTGCTGAGCGGCTGCGGGCAGGAGAGTCCCCCGCCAAGCACCCTGCGCCCGGCCATGGTGGTGCAGCCGCAGTTGTCCACGGCGGCGGTCGACAGCTACCCCGGCGAAGTGCGCGCCCGGCTCGAGCCGGAGTTGGCGTTTCGTATTCCCGGCAAGGTCAGCAAGCGCCTGGTGGAGGAGGGCCAGCGGGTCAAGGCCGACCAGCCATTGGCCGAGCTCGACCCGCAGGACGTGCGCCTGCAGCTGGAGGCCAGCCGCGCGCAGATGGCAGCGGCCCAGGCTAACCTGAGCCTGGTCAAGGCCGAGCGCGACCGCTACCAGACCCTGCTGGAGCGCCAGATGGTCAGCCGCTCGCAGTTCGACAACGCCGAAAACCTGTACCGCGCAGGCCTGGCGCGAGCCAACCAGGTGCGCGCCGAATTCGATGTGGCCGGCAACCAGGCCGGCTATTCGGTGCTGCGCGCGCCACAGGACGGGGTGGTGGCCAAGCGTCAGGTCGAGGTGGGCCAGGTGGTGGCTGCCGGGCAGACCGTGTTCACCCTGGCCGCCGATGGCGAGCGCGAGGTGCTGATCAGCCTGCCGGAGCAGAACTTCGGCCGCTTCAAGGTCGGCCAGCCGGTGTCGGTGGAGCTGTGGTCGCAACCGGATACGCGCTTCGAGGGTCGCATCCGCGAGCTGTCGCCGGCCGCCGACCCGCGGTCACGTACCTTCGCTGCGCGCATCGCGTTCGCGGCCGGCAAGGTGCCCGCAGAACTGGGGCAGAGCGCTCGGGTGTTCATCCAGCACGCCGAGCAGGTGCCGCTGGCGGTGCCGCTGTCGGCCCTGAGCGCCGAGAACGGCCAGACCTACGTGTGGCGGGTGGAACCTGACAATACGCTCAAGCGCACCGTGGTGCGGGTTGGCGCCTACGGCCAGGCCAGCGTGCCGGTGCTCGAAGGCCTCAAGCCCACCGATTGGGTGGTGGCGGCTGGCGGCCATGTACTGCACGAAGGGCAGCAGATACGACCGGTGGACCGGTCCAATCGCGTGGTGAATCTGGCGGCCAAGGAGTAAGTCCCGATGGGTTTCAACCTTTCCGCCTGGGCGCTGCGCAATCGCCAGATCGTGCTGTTCCTGATGGTGCTGCTGGCCCTGGTCGGCACGCTTTCGTATACCAAGCTGGGCCAGAGCGAAGACCCGCCGTTCACCTTCAAGGCCATGGTGATCAAGACCAACTGGCCGGGGGCGAGCGCCGAGGAAGTCTCGCGCCAGGTCACCGAACGCATCGAGAAGAAGCTGATGGAGACAGGCGAGTACGAGAAGATCGTCTCGTTCTCGCGCCCTGGTGAGTCCCAGGTCACTTTCATGGCCCGCGACTCGATGCATTCCAAGGATGTTCCCGAGCTGTGGTACCAGATCCGCAAGAAGGTCGCGGACATTCGCCACACCTTGCCGCCGGGTATCCAGGGGCCGTTCTTCAACGACGAGTTCGGCACCACCTTCGGCAATATCTATGCACTGACCGGTGAAGGCTTCGACTACGCGGTGCTCAAGGACTACGCCGACCGCGTGCAGATCCAGCTGCAACGGGTAAAGGATGTGGGCAAGGTCGAGCTGCTCGGCCTGCAGGACGAGAAGATCTGGATCGAGCTGTCGAACCTCAAGCTGGCGACCCTGGGCCTGCCGCTCGAAGCCGTGCAGCAGGCGCTGGAGGAACAGAATGCGGTGACCACCGCAGGCTTTTTCGAAACTCCCAGCGAGCGCCTGCAACTGCGCGTGAGCGGGCGTTTCGAGACGGTGGAGCAGATCGAGCAGTTCCCCATTCGGGTGGGCGAGCGCACCTTCCGTATCAGCGATGTGGCCGATGTGCGCCGCGGTTTCAACGATCCGCCCGCGCCACGCATGCGCTTCATGGGCGAAGACGCCATCGGCCTGGCGGTATCGATGAAGGCCGGTGGTGACATCCTGGTGCTGGGCAAGGCCCTTGAGGTCGAGTTTGCCCGTATCTCGGCCAATCTGCCGGCCGGCATGCAGCTGCGCAAGGTGTCCGACCAGCCGGCCGCCGTGAAAACCGGGGTAGGCGAGTTCGTGCAGGTGCTGGTGGAAGCACTGGCCATCGTGCTGCTGGTGAGCTTCTTCTCGCTGGGCATGCGCACCGGCCTGGTGGTGGCGCTGGCGATTCCGCTGGTGCTGGCGATGACGTTTGCCGCGATGTATTACCTCGGGATCGGCCTGCACAAGATTTCCCTGGGGGCACTGGTGCTGGCGCTGGGGCTGTTGGTGGATGACGCGATCATTGCGGTGGAGATGATGGCGATCAAGATGGAGCAGGGCTTCGATCGCTTCAAGGCCGCCAGCTACGCCTGGACCAGCACCGCCTTCCCGATGCTCACCGGCACCCTGATCACCGCGGCGGGCTTTCTGCCGATTGCCACGGCGCAGTCGGGCACGGGCGAGTACACCCGCTCGATCTTCCAGGTGGTGACCATTGCCCTGATTGCCTCGTGGATCGCTGCCGTGGTGTTCGTGCCGTACCTGGGCGAGCGGCTGCTGCCAGACCTGGCCAAGCTGCACGCGGCCAAGCACGGCACCACCGATGGCGCCACCGACCCCTATGGCACGCCGTTCTACCAGCGTGTACGGCGGCTGGTGGGCTGGTGCGTGGCGCACCGCAAGACGGTGATCGTGGCGACCCTGGGCCTGTTCGTGCTCAGTGTGCTGTCGTTTCGCTTCGTGCCCCAGCAGTTCTTCCCGGCCTCCGGACGGCTGGAGCTGATGGTCGACCTGAAGCTGGCCGAGGGCGCCTCGCTGAGCAACACCGCCGAGCAGGTCACGCGCCTGGAGGCCCTGCTCAAGGAGCGCGCCGGCATCGACAACTATGTGGCCTACGTGGGCACCGGCTCGCCGCGCTTCTACCTGCCCCTGGACCAGCAGTTGCCGGCAACCAGCTTCGCCCAGTTCGTGGTGCTGGCCAAGACCATCGAGGAGCGCGAGGCGCTGCGCAGCTGGCTGATCGAGACCCTGAACGAGCAGTTCCCGGACCTGCGTTCGCGGGTCACGCGCCTGGAAAACGGCCCCCCCGTGGGCTATCCGGTGCAGTTCCGGGTCACCGGCGAGCACATCGAGGAGGTGCGTGCATTGGCGCGCAAGGTGGCGGCCCGGGTGCGCGAGAACCCGCATGTGGTGAACGTGCACCTGGACTGGGAAGAGCCGAGCAAGGTGATCTACCTGAGTATCGACCAGGACCGTGCCCGGGCCCTGGGGATCAGCACCGCGCACCTGGCCAAGTTCCTGCAAAGCTCGCTGACCGGTTCGTCGGTCAGCCAGTTCCGCGAAGACAACGAGCTGATCGAGATCCTGCTGCGCGGCACGCGCCAGGAACGCACCGAGCTGACCAACCTGTCGAGCCTGGCGGTGCCCACCGAGAATGGGCGCAGCGTTGCGCTGTCGCAGGTGGCGACGCTGGAGTACGGCTTCGAGGAAGGCATCATCTGGCACCGTAATCGCCTGCCGACGGTGACGGTACGTGCCGACATCTATGGCAAGGAGCAGCCGGCGACCCTGGTCAAGCAGATACTGCCGACCCTGGAGCCGGTGCGTGCCGAGCTGCCGGATGGCTACCTGCTGGAAGTGGGCGGTACGGTGGAGGATTCGACCCGCGGGCAGAACTCGGTGAATGCCGGGGTGCCATTGTTCATCGTGGTGGTGTTGAGCTTGCTGATGGTGCAGTTGCGCAGCTTCTCGCGCACGGTGATGGTGTTCCTCACCGCGCCATTGGGGCTGATCGGGGTGGTGCTGTTCCTGATGGTGTTCCGCCAGCCGTTCGGCTTCGTGGCGATGCTGGGCACCATTGCGCTGTCGGGGATGATCATGCGCAACTCGGTGATTCTGGTGGACCAGATCGAGCAGGACATCGCGGCCGGGCTGGACCGTTGGCAGGCGATCATCGAGGCCACGGTGCGGCGCTTCCGGCCGATCGTGCTGACCGCGCTGGCGGCGGTGCTGGCTATGATTCCGTTGTCGCGCAGCGTGTTCTTCGGGCCGATGGCGGTGGCGATCATGGGCGGGCTGATCGTGGCCACGGCGTTGACGCTGCTGTTCCTGCCGGCGCTGTATGCGGCGTGGTTCAAGGTGCGCAAGCCCTGAGAAGGCGTTCGCCGGCAAGGCCGGCTCCTACGGGGGCACTGCGCATCCTGTAGGAGCCGGCCTTGCCGGCGAAGGGCCCTAGAGGGCGCCGAAGACCTTCTTGGCCAGGCTGGTAGCCGCGGCCGCCGGGTTCTGGCGGATCGTCGCTTCCTGCTTGCCGATCATCTCGAACAGGCCATCCAGCGCTTGTTCGGTCACATAACCCTCGACGTTGGCGTTTTTGCTGTCCAGCAGGCCCAGCGACGAGGCCTGCCCGGCAAAGCTGTTGTACTGCTTGGCCAGGCCGACCTGGTCGGTGGCCTGCTTGACGATGGGCAGGAACTTGGCACGGATCTGCTCGCGGCTGGTCTTGTTCAGGTACTGGGTGGCCGAATCGTTGCCACCGCTGAGAATACCCTTGGCATCGGCCACGCTCATCTTCTTGACCGCATCCACCAGCAACGCCTGGGCCTGCGGTACTGCCGCCTCGGCCGCCTTGTTCATGCTGGCTTCGAGCTGGTCGACCTCGGCGCCCATGCCGAATTTCTTCATGGCCTTGGCAGCCTTGCCCAGGTTGCCCGGCAGCTCGATGCGCACGTCCGGGTTGTTGCTGAAGCCGCCTGGGGTGCCCAGTTGCTTGACGGCAATCTGCGCACCCTGGGTCAGGGCATCCTTGAGGCCGCCGGTGGCGTCCTTCTGCGACAGGTCGCCGAGTGATAGGGCCAGCGCACTGGCCGACAACAGCAGGCCGGCACACAGGCCGGTAAAGGTAAGAGCAGGGCGGAACATGGCAGCATCCTTATCCAAAGGCAAAAAGGGGATCAGCGAACGGCGTCGACCTTGATTCGTACAGGCTGGGCGTCGCTACCGTCCAGCTGCACGCCGTGGTGTTCGGTGTTGATGAACAGCAGCTTGCCGTCCAGCTCGATGCGCGCGCTCACGGCATAGCGGTGGCCCGGCTTGACCTGTGCCGGGTCGTAGCTCAGGTGAAACGGCAGGGGCACCTGGCCTTTTACCGGGCCGCTCTGGTTGGCCAGGGTGACGGCTGGCGCATCGGCCAGCGACACGTCCTGCAGGCTGACGCTCAGGGTGGCTGCCGGTGGCAGGGCGATGCGCTGCAGGTAGAACACCTCGCCGTCCAGGCTGGCCTTGGAGGGTGACGGGGTGCTGCTGCAGGCGGCCAGCAGGCTGCCCAGCACAGCCAGGGTCAATTTCTTCATCGTGTACTCCTGTTCAGACTTGTTGCTCGGTGTGTTCGGTGGTTTCGTCGCTGCGCTGCAAGGCCACCTGGCGGATCGACAGGCGCACCTCGGCCGACAGCACGCGCTTGGCGGCGCCTTCGGCCAGCTCGCTGAGTTTTTCATGGTAGCCGAGCTTGCCCGCCGCATCCGGGCGCAGCACGCCCTGTTCGATCTGGGTCTGGATGAAGTGGCGGAACAGGCTCTTGTCGAAGAATTCCGGGGCGTTCAGGCCATGCAGGATCGACAGGCGCTGGGCCATGACCACGCACAGGTCTTCCAGCTCTTCGGCGCTGAGGGTGTGCTGGCCGCTGTTGAGCAGCAGCGCGGTGGCCATGTAGAAGCGCTGCAGGGTCTGGGTGATGGCCCGCGCCAGCAGGGTCAGCAGCACGAACTGGCGCGAACTCGGGGCCGGGCGCAGGTACACGCCGTTCTCGAAACGCAGCAGGCCCTGTTCGACGAATGCCTCCAGCCACTGGTCGATCACCCCGTCGAGCTCCTGGGCATCCCAGCGGATGAACAACTCCGACTGCAGATACGGGTACAGCGCGTGGGTGTAGCGGCCGATCAGTTCGCGGCTGATGCGCGAGCTGCTCTGGAAGAAGCTTGCCAGCAGCGCCGGCAGGGCGAAGATGTGCAGTACGTTGTTGCGGTAGTAGGTCATCAGTACCGCGTTGTTTTCATCCAGGTACAGGATGCGCCCCAGCGCGTCCTGCTGCTCGGCCAGCAGGTCCATGCCGCGCACGTGGCCGATCAGCGCCAGGCCGTCGCCTTCGGGCAGGGTGGTATGGGCCGAGTAGGGCACCTGGCGCAGCAGCGCCAGGTACAGGTCCAGTACCCGCGCCAGGGCGCGTTCGTCCAGGGCCAGGCGGCTGGTGGACAGCAGCGCCAGGGCCACCAGGTTGACCGGGTTGATCGCGGCGGCCTCGTTCAGGTGCTGCGCGACCTTCTCGCCCAGGCGCGAGGTGGTTTCGTTGAGCCAGGCCGGTCGGAACTGCGGGCTGTGGTCCTGTTCGCGCCAGCCCGGTTGCTGCTGGTCGAGGAAGCTGGCCAGGCGGATCGGCTCGCCGAAGTTCACGGCCACCTGGCCAAAGCGCTGCTTGAGCGCGCCGATGACCTTGAAGATGTCGAAGATCGATTCCTTCTTCTTGCTCGCCCCGCGCAGCTCGCCCAGGTAGGTGCGGCCTTCGAGCACGCGCTCGTAGCCGATGTACACCGGCACGAACACGATCGGGGTGCGCGAGGAGCGCAGAAAACTGCGCAGGGTGATCGCCAGCATGCCGGTCTTGGGCTGCAGCATGCGCCCGGTGCGCGAGCGCCCGCCCTCGACGAAGTACTCCACCGGGAAGCCCTTGGTGAACAGGGTGTGCAGGTACTCGTTGAACACCGCGGTGTACAGCGGGTTGCCCTTGAAGGTGCGGCGCATGAAGAACGCACCGCCGCGGCGCAGCAGGCTGCCGATCACCGGCATGTTGAGGTTGATGCCGGCGGCGATGTGCGGCGGCGTCAGGCCGTTGCGAAACAGCAGGTACGACAGCAGCAGGTAGTCGATGTGGCTGCGATGGCAGGGCACGTAGATCACCTCGTGCCCCGGCGCGATGCCTTGTACCTGTTCGATATGGTTGACCTTGATGCCGTCGTAGATCTTGTTCCAGAACCAGCTCAGCACCACTTCGAGGAAGCGGATGGCGGTGTAGGTGTAGTCCGAGGCGATCTCGTTGCCATAGCGCAGGGCCTGGGCCTCGGCCTTGGCCAGCGGGATGTTCTCGCGCTGGGCCTCGTCGCTGATGGCCTGGCGTACCAGCGGGTCGTGGATCAGGCCCTTGACCAGGTTGCGCCGGTGCGAGATGTCGGGGCCGATGACGGCGGTCTTGAGGTTGCGAAAATGCACCCGCAGCAGGCGCTGGGCCATGCGCACGGTGCGTTCGTGGCCCTTGTTGTGCTCGACCAGCTCACGCAGATGGATCGGCGCGGAAAACTGCACGCGGGTCTTGCGCCCCAGGATCAGCACGGTAAGCAGCCGGCGCAGGCGCCCGGTGACGGCCCAGCTGTCGGCGAACAACAGCTTCCACGGGCTCGATTCGCTGGCCGGCGACTGGCCCCAGAACACGCTGACCGGAATGATCTGCGCGTCCTGTTCGGCGTGCTGGCTGACCAGGTTGACCAGGCGCGTCAGCGTCGGCGGTGCGCCGCGCTTGTCGTGGCGGCCCAGCCAGTCGGGTTCGGGGGTCAGGTAGAAGAACGCCGCCGGCTCCATCATCGGGCCTACCGCCACGGGCAGCACCGGGCGCGGAAGCCCGGCTTTGGTGCATTCGCGGTCGAGCACGGCCAGATCGGTGAGCGCGGGTGATTGCAGCACGTAGAACACCGGACGGCTGCGGTCCAGGTTCAGCGAGAAGGATGACTGGTTGATGGTTTCGGAGCGCACCCACAGGTACAGCAGTCGGCGCAGGGCGCCGAAGATCAGGCGGCGCAAGGGGGAACGGGTCATTCGGTAGGTGCCCTGGGTAATGGGATTCGAGCAGATGCTCAGTAGGTTAGTGTGCCGTATCCGCGCAAGTTCAGCAAAAAGCGCCCCGGTCATGAAAATTGTTGAATGGCTGCGTTATAGTCGGTCCGCCACTTGCAGGACAAATCCGCAAGCGGCGTAGGTGGGGCCTGGTGAGGCCCTGCCGACAAGGCGATTCCAAAATAAAAATCCGGAGTAGTTCAGATGTCGTCTCGTGAGACTGGAAGTGTGAAGTGGTTCAATGACGCCAAGGGATATGGCTTCATTCAGCGTGAGGGCGGTGCGGATGTGTTCGTGCATTACCGCGCGATCCGCGGTGAAGGGCATCGCACCCTGCTGGAAGGGCAACAGGTCGAGTACAACCTGACCCAGGGCCAGAAAGGCCTGCAGGCCGAAGACGTAGTGGGGCTGTAAAGCGGCAGGCGCCAGCCTTGCTGGCGATGGGCTGTGCAGCAGCCCCTTGGCCCGGCGATGCCGGGCTTCGCCAGCAAGGTTGGCGCCTAAGCAAAGCCGGTCAACGGCTCAACTGGTACGCCAGGTGATTTCTTCCTCGCCATCGGCGCTGATGCGGATCCAGCGGTCGGCGTCTTCTTCACCTTCCTCTTCCACCCAGCTACCCGGCGCGCAGCGTACTTCGACATTGAGTGCGGCGAATGCGGCGCGGGCGCAGGCGATGTCGTCCTCCCACGGGGTCTGGTCGCTTTCCAGGTACAGGCTGTTCCATTTGCCCACAGCCTTGGGCAGCCAGGTAACAGGTACGTTACCGGCCTTGCACTTGTAGGTCTGGCCCTTCTGCTGCCAGTCGCTGCACGGGCCGAGGGCCTGGCCCAGCCAGGCGGCGATCTGCTTGTGATCGACGTCGGCGTCCTTCAGGTAAATCTCGATATCGGGTTGGCGCATGGGGCTCTCCGGGTGCGGCTCAGTCTTGGCGCACAAAGTAATCGTAACGCATCGATACCGTCACCTCTAAGGGCTCGGGGTGATCGATGACGGCCGCGCGTCTTTCTGCGCTGGCGCGCCAGCCATGGGGGGTCATGGCCAGCAGGTTGGCGCGGTCGGCCGGGGCCGCCAGGCTCAGGCGAAACTCCAGCACTTCGCCGTGGGCGTGGTGCATGCCCTCGGGCACCAGGGCCAGGTGCTTGTCGTCGGCATAGTCGCGCACTTCATCGTACAGCCGTTCGCGCAGCTCCATCAGGTGGCCGCGGGTGGGGCCGACGCGCATCAGGCCGCCGCCGGGGCTGAGCAGGCGCCTGGCTTCCTGCCAGTCCAGCGGGCTGAACACGCTGGCCAGGAACTGGCAGCTGGCATCGGCCAGTGGCACCCGGGCCATGCTCGCCACCAGCCAGGTGAGTGCCGGGTTGCGCCGGCACGCACGCTTGACCGCCTCGCGGGAGATGTCCAGGGCATAGCCGTCGGCCTGGGGCAGGGCGTCGGCCAGTTGCGCGGTGTAGTAGCCTTCGCCGCAGCCGATGTCCAGCCAGCGCGCGGGGGCGCGCTCGGCCGCAAGCTGGGCCAGGCGCCGTGCCACCGGGGCGTAGTGCCCTGCATTGAGGAAGTCGCGACGTGCCTCGACCATGGCCTGGTTGTCGCCAGGGTCACGGCTGTTCTTGTGCTGCACCGGCAACAGGTTCAGGTAGCCCTGGCGCGCCCGGTCGAAGCGGTGCCCGGCAGGGCAGCCGACACCGTTGTCCAGGGCGCCGAGCGCGGCGCTGCAGATGGGGCAGATGAGCATCAGACGAGCAACCGGGTCAGGGTCTGGTAGTAGATCTCGGTCAGCACGTCCAGGTCGCTGGCCAGGACCCGCTCGTTGACCTGGTGAATGGTGGCGTTGACCGGGCCCAGTTCGACCACCTGGGTGCCCAGGGTGGCGATGAAGCGCCCGTCGGAGGTGCCGCCGCTGGTGGAGGCCTGGGTGTCGCGGCCGGTCACGGCCTTGATGCTGGCCGACACCGCGTCGAGCAGGTCGCCCGGTTCGGTGAGGAACGGCAGGCCCGACAGCGCCCAGTCCACCTGCCAGTCCAGGCCGTGCTTGTCGAGGATCGCCGCCACGCGGGCCTGCAGCCCTTCGACGGTCGACTCGGTGGAGAAGCGGAAGTTGAACAGTGCGGTCAGCTCGCCTGGCACCACGTTGGTGGCGCCGGTCCCCGAGTTGAGGTTGGAGATCTGGAAGCTGGTGGGGGGAAAGAAATCGTTGCCCTCGTCCCAGTGCTCGGCGGCCAGTTCGGCCAAGGCCGGGGCGGCCAGGTGGATCGGGTTCTTCGCCAGGTGCGGGTAGGCCACGTGGCCCTGCACGCCACGCACGGTGAGCCTGGCGCCAAGCGAGCCGCGACGGCCGTTCTTGACCACGTCACCGACCAGGGTGGTGCTCGACGGCTCGCCGACGATGCACCAGTCCAGGCGTTCGTTGCGCGCCGCCAGGCGTTCGACCACGGCCTTGGTGCCGTGATGGGCCGGGCCTTCCTCGTCGCTGGTGATCAGGTAGGCGACCTTGCCCTTGTGGTTCGGGTAGTCGGCGACGAAGCGCTCGGTGGCCACGATCATGGCGGCCAGGCTGCCCTTCATGTCGGCCGCGCCGCGCCCGCAGAGCATGCCGTCGGCGTCGATCAGGGCGTCGAACGGGTCGTTGGCCCAGGCCTGTACCGGGCCGGTGGGCACCACGTCGGTGTGGCCGGCGAAGCACAGTACCGGGCCGTCGTCGCTGCCGTGGGTGGCCCAGAAATTGTCGACGTCTTCGATGCGCATCGGTTCGAGCATGAAGCCGGCATCGCCCAGGCGCTGCATCATCTGTTTCTGGCAGTCGAAGTCCAGCGGGGTCACCGAGGGACGACGGATCAGGTCGCAGGCCAGTTCAAGGGTAGGCGAGAGGTCGGCTGGGGCCGTCATGAAGGACTCCGGGGTGCAAGGCTGGGGCAAAAAGAAGGGGCGTTATCTTATAGCAAAAGTGCGGGGAAGGGACTGTGGATCTGTGCTGTCTGTGCGGGCCTATCGCGGGTCAAGCCCGCTCCCACAAGGTACTGCGCAATCCCTGTGGGAGCGGGCTTGACCCGCGATGGCGGTTTATCAGGCGGCAGGTGCGGGCTGCGTGACATCCGCGGGCTTGGGCAGCGACGACAGCATGGCCATGATCAGCGCCGCCAGGTACGGCAGCGATTGCACCAGCAGCATGGTCACCCAGAAGCGCATGTCGTTGCTCGGCAGGCCCTGCACCAGGTAGATGCCCAGCGCCGCGCCCCACAGCAGCAGCATGATGAACAGCTCCTCGCGGGCCTCTGCCAGTGCCACCAGCAGCCCGTGGCTGTCGGCGTTCTTCGGCGTGCGGAAGAACGGAATGCTGCTGGTGAAGAACCCGTACAGTACCGCCTTGGCAATGGTGTGCGACAACGCCAGCCCTGCCAGCGCCGCCGAGAACGCGTCCTTGAGGTTGACCCCTACCGCGCGGCGGTACAGGAACACGATCTTGCCCACCTTGAACACGAACAGCGCCAGCGGCGGGATCGCGAAGATCAGCAGCGGCGGGTCGACCCGCTGCGGCACGATGATCATGGCCGCCGACCACAGCAGCGCACCCACGGTGAAGAAGATGTTCATGCCGTCGGCGATCCACGGCAGCCAGCCGGCCAGGAAGTGGTAGCGCTGGCCGCGGGTCAGTTGGGTGTCCTTGCCGCGCAGCAGGCTGGAGGTGTGGCGCTTGATGATCTGGATCGCGCCGTAGGCCCAGCGAAAGCGCTGCTTCTTGAAGTCGATGAAGGTGTCGGGCATCAGGCCCTTGCCGTAGCTCTCGTGGGAATAGGCTGCCGAGTAACCCTTCTCGAACACGCGCAGGCCCAGTTCGGCATCTTCGCAGATGCACCAGTCGGCCCAGCCGAGCTCTTCGAGCACCGAGCGCCGGGTCATGGTCATGGTGCCGTGCTGGATGATTGCGTCACGGTCGTTGCGGGTGACCATGCCGATATGGAAGAAGCCCTTGTACTCGGCGTAGCAGAGCTTCTTGAAGGTGCTTTCGTTCTGGTCGCGGTAGTCCTGCGGCGATTGCACCACGGCGATCTTGGGGTCGGCAAAGTGCGGCACCATGTGCTTGAGCCAGTTGCGGTCGACACAATAGTCCGAGTCGATCACCGCGATCACTTCGGCGTCCTTGGCGGTGTGCGGGATCAGGTAGTTCAGCGCACCACCTTTGAAACCTGCCAGCGGTGCCACATGGAAGAACTTGAAGCGCTCGCCCAGCAGCTCGCAATGGGCCTTGAGCGGTTCCCACACGGCCGGGTCCTTGGTGTTGTTGTCGATGATCAGCACTTCGAAGTCCGGGTAGTCCAGCGCCGCGAGGGCATCGAGGGTCTGCTTGACCATCTCCGGGGGCTCGTTGTAGCACGGCACATGCACCGACACCTTGGGCCGATAGGCGCTGTCGGCCTCCACCGGCAGGAACAGCCGGCGGCGCTTGTGCGTCCATACCGCCTCGGCCAGTTCATGGGCCTCGGTCAGCAGCACGATGAACACCCCCAGCGCGCCGAGCGCCAGCAGGAAACCCACGGTGAGGCTGAACCAGGTGCTGTACTGCTGGCTGTAGTCATAGCCGATCCATACCAGCACCGAGCCGCACAGGAACGCGATGAAGGTCAGGAAGGTGCGCCCGCGCTGGCGCAGCGCCGAGCCGTCGATCAGCAGCAGGGTCAGCGACAGCATCGCCAGCACCACCGAGCCCACGGCCAGCACGCGCCACTGCGGAATGGCCACCACCGGGCCCTCGAAGTTGAATTTCTGCTGGCGCGCGGCATTGAACACACCCCAGTAGGCGCCCACCGAACCTTCGTCACTGGCTTTCCAGGGCTGGTCGTAGGCTTCGATCACGAAGTAGTTGTAGCCCTGGCGGTTGAGCAGGTTGACCAGGCTGCGCAGGTAGATGGCCTGATCCGCCTGGGTGGCGTCGGCACCGCCGCGCATGCGGCCATTGCTGGGCCAGCCGACCTCGGACAGCAGCAGCGGCTTGCGCGGGAACAGTTGCTTGAGCTCGCGGGCGCGGTCGAGCACGAACTGCTCGGCCTGGCTCACCGGGATGAATTCCCAGTAGGGCAGGATGTGCGCGGCGATCAGGTCGGCGTGCCCGGCAAGCTCGGGGTTTTCCTTCCAGATGTGCCACTGTTCGCTGGTGGTGACCGGCACCTTCACTGCGGCGCGCACGCGGTCCATGTAGTCCATCAGGGCCTGGGGGGTGACCTCTTCGCGAAACAGCGCCTCGTTGCCGACCATCACCCGCACCACGCTGCGCGAGGTGTTGGCCAACTGGATGGCGGTCTCGATTTCGCGCTCGTTGCGTTCCAGGTCGGGGCTGATCCACACACCCAGGGTCACGCGCAGGCCGAACTCTTCGGCCAGACGCGGGATCAGCGCCTGGGTGCCTTCCACCGTATAGATGCGGATGCTGTCGGTCAGCTTGCTCAGTTGCTCGAGGTCTTCGCGCAGCTCGGCTTCGGTCGGGTACTGGCCCTTTTGCGGGCTTTCGCCCAGGCGGAAAGGCGAATACGAGAAGCCGGAGATCTGCTCCGGCCAGTCGGGGGCGGACACCGGGCGGTTGATCAGTGCCCAGAACCCGGTGAATAGCGCGGCAATCGCCATGACGACCACCAGGTTGATACCAAATTTACGCGATGACATAGATATTTCGGGTTCCGAAAAGTGGAACGGGCAAGCGCCGGCGGGCACGGATCCTACGCACCAGGCAGGTAGCGTGGTATAGGAAACGGGTGCATGTAGCGCTTGGATTTTCCTCAGATGCTGAAGTTCTGAAGCCCGTACAATTGCCGTCCAAAGCAGGGTTTGCACCGGTCATTAAAGCAGGGTTGGCGCCAGGTTTACCAATTCATGGCAATCAGTGCGTCGGTTGCGGGCTGTCATCCTGCGTTGTGGGGCCTATAATGCGCGCCGGTTTTTTCAGGGTTGGGCCATGAGTACAGAAGATCCACGCTTTGCCGGTGTTGCCCGGTTGTATGGCCAGCAGGGCTTGCAACGCCTGCGCGAGGCGCATGTGGCGATCGTCGGCATCGGCGGTGTCGGCTCGTGGGCGGCCGAGGCCATGGCCCGCAGCGGCGTTGGCGAAATTTCGCTGTTCGACCTGGATGACGTGTGCGTGAGCAACACCAATCGCCAGTTGCATGCGCTGCAGGGCAACGTGGGCAAGCCCAAGGTCGAGGTGATGGCCGAGCGCCTGCGCGCAATCAACCCGGACTGCAAGGTGCACGCGGTGGTGGACTTCGTCACCCGCGACAACCTGGCCCAGACCATCACCGACCATATCGACTGCGTGATCGACTGCATCGACAGCGTGATGGCCAAGGCTGCGCTGATTGCCTGGTGCAAGCGGCGCAAGATCCAGGTGATCTGCACCGGCGGTGCGGGCGGGCAGCTCGACCCCACGCAGATCCAGGTGGCCGATCTCAACCGCACGGTCAACGACCCGCTGGCCTCCAAGGTGCGTTCGACGCTGCGCCGCGACCACGGGTTTTCGCGCAACGTGAGCCGCAACTACGGGGTGCCGTGCGTGTTCTCCACCGAGCAGTTGCGCTATCCGCTGCCCGATGGCGGTATCTGCCTGCAGAAGAGCTTCGTCGGGGACGGGGTCAAGCTCGACTGCTCGGGCGGTTTCGGCGCGGTGATGATGGTGACGGCGACCTTCGGCATGGTCGCTGCCAGCAAGGCCGTGGAGAAACTGGTGGGTGGCAAGCGCCGCCCGGCCGATCGCGTAGCGGCTCAGGCGCCGTCGGTGAGCTGAGCCATGCGCTGCAGCACGGCGTTCAGGCCGTTGCTGCGGGACGGCGAGAGCTGTCGGCCAAGGCCCAGGGCGGTGAACCAGGCGGGCAGGTCCAGCTGCTGCAGCTGGCTGCCGGTCAAGCCTTCGGCCCGCACCAGCAGCAGCGCCAGCAGGCCGCGCAGCAGCCGCGCATCGCTGGCGGCCTTGAAGTGCCAGCGACCTTCGACCTGCTCGGCCACCAGCCACACCTGACTTTCGCAACCGTGCACGCGGTTGGCCTCGCACTGCTGCGTCGCGTCCAGGGGGGCCAGGCGCTCGCCCCATTGCATCAGCAGGCGGGCGCGCTGCTCCCAGCCGGCAGCCTGTTCGAATACATCCAGCGCCTCGCGGGCGGCGTCGGGCAGGCTCATCGCAGCAGCTCCAGGGCCTGGTCCAGGGCGCTGAAGAAGCGCTCCAGGTCGTGGGAATCGTTGTACAGCGCCAGCGACACGCGGATCGCGCCGTCCAGGCCCAGGCTGTTGACCAGCGGCATGGCGCAGTGATGACCGGCGCGCACGGCGATGCCCTGTTCGGTCAGCAGGTGCGCAAGGTCGGCATTGTGCACGCCCTCGACCACGAAGCTGGCCAGGGCCAGTTGCGGCGCGCCCAGTATCCGCACCCCTTCACGATCGTTGAGGCCGCGCAGCAGATGGCGGTGCAGGGCGGCTTCATGTTCGACCACGCTGGTAGCGTCGAGGCTGGCCAGGTAATCCAGGCTGGCACCCAGCCCGATCACGCTGGCGATCGGCGGCGTGCCGGCCTCGAAACCCAGCGGGGCGGGGCGAAAGCTCGACTGCTGGTAGCCGGCCAGTTGCACCATCTCGCCGCCGAACTGCCAGTGACGCAGCAGGCCCAACGCCTCGCGGCGGCCATAGAGCACGCCAAGGCCGTCCGGGCCATACAGCTTGTGACTGGAAAACACATAGAAGTCGCAGCCCAGTTGCTGTACATCGTGACGCCCGTGCACCACGCCCTGGGCGCCATCGACCACGCTGAGGGCGCCCTGGGCGCGGGCGTGGTCGAGCAACGGTTGCAGCGGCTGCCAGGTGCCGAGCACATTCGACAACTGGCTCACCGCCAGCACGCGGGTACGCGGGCCGATCAGTTGCAGGGCCGCCTCCAGGTCGATATGCCCGTTGGCGTCGAGCGGCAGGATCACCAGCCTGAGGCCGCGGCGCTGGGCCAACTGCTGCCAGGGCAGCAGGTTGGCGTGGTGCTCCAGGGCGCTGACGGCGATCTCGTCGCCCGCCTCCAGGCGCCATTCCAGGCCATAGGCCAGCAGGTTGAGCGCCGAGGTGGCGCCATGGGTGAACACGATCTGCTGCGCATCGGCGGCATTGAGCCAGGCGGCGACTTTTTCGCGGCTGGCCTCGAAGGCCTGGGTGGCAAGTGCGCCAGGCAGGTGCTGGGCCCTGTGCACGTTGGCCGCACCCTGGGTGTAGTAGTGGCTCAGGGCGTCGAGCAGGTGCTGGGGTTTCTGCGTGGTGGCAGCGCTGTCCAGGTAGGTCTGGTGCTGGCGTTGCAGGGCGGCGATGGCAGGGAAGTCTGCGCGCCAGGGAGAGGGCTGGAACATGATGTGTAGGGCCTGATATCGGGTCTGGCAGAGGGCCAGACCCGATCGTACCACTTAGTTGTGGGCGTGCAGCGCTTCGTTCAGCTCGATGGCCGACTTGTGGGTCTTGCACTCGACCGCGCCGTTTAGCGAATTGCGGCGGAACAGCAGGTCGGTCTGGCCAGCCAGGTCGCGGGCCTTGACCACCTTGACCAGCTCGTTGTTCTCGTCGAGCAGGTTCACCTTGGTGCCGGCGGTGATGTACAGGCCGGCTTCGACGGTGTTGCGGTCGCCCAGCGGGATGCCGATACCGGCGTTGGCGCCGATCAGGCAGCCTTCGCCGACCTTGATGACGATGTTGCCGCCGCCCGACAGGGTGCCCATGGTGGAGCAGCCGCCGCCCAGGTCCGAACCCTTGCCGACGAACACGCCCGCCGAAACGCGGCCTTCGATCATGCCCGGGCCTTCGGTGCCGGCGTTAAAGTTGACGAAGCCTTCGTGCATGATGGTGGTGCCTTCGCCGATATAGGCACCCAGGCGCACGCGGGCGCTGTCGGCGATACGCACGCCGCTCGGCACCACGTAGTCGGTCATTTTCGGGAACTTGTCGACCGAGAACACTTCCAGCAGCTCGCCCTTGAGGCGGGCTTCGAGTTGCTGCTCGGCCAGTTCGGCCAGGTCGATGGCGCCCTGGCTGGTCCAGGCCACGTTCGGCAGCAGCGGGAAGATGCCGGCCAGGCTCAGGCCGTGGGGCTTGACCAGGCGGTGCGACAGCAGGTGCAGCTTGAGGTAGGCCTCAGGGGTGGAGCTCAGGGTGGCGTCTTCGGCCAGCAGTGTGGCCACCAGCGGCTTGTTGCTTTCGGCCAGGCGGGTCAGCAGTGCAGCCTGGGCGGCGTCGACGCCCTTGACGGCCTCGGCCAGTTGCGCGGCCTGGGCGTTGCTGAACGCGATGGCCTGGTTGCCGCCTTCATAGCCCAGGATCGGGGCGACGGCTGCGACCAGCTCGGCGCTCGGGGCGAGCAGTGGCTGCGCGTAGAAGACTTCCAGCCAGGCGCCTTGACGGTTTTGAGTGCCGACGCCGAAGGCCAGGCTGAACAGTGAAGTGGACATGCGGTTACCTCTTGCGAAATTGAGTGAAGGCGTCGCGGTTCAGCGCAGGGCTGCCGCGTACAGGTCCGGTTTGAAACCGACCAGGGTCTTGCCGCCCAGGTCGAGCACCGGGCGCTTGATCATCGAGGGTTGTGCCAGCATCAGCTCGACGGCCTTGGCCTGGTCGAGGTCGGCCTTCTGCGCGTCATCGAGCTTGCGGAAGGTGGTGCCTGCGCGGTTGAGTACCACCTGCCAGCCGTGCTCGTCGCACCAGCGGTTCAGGTGGTCCCGGTCTATACCCTGGGTCTTGTAGTCGTGAAAGTCGTACTGGATGTGGTGTTCTTCAAGCCAGGTACGGGCTTTCTTCATCGTGTCACAGGCTTTGATGCCGAAGAGAATATAAGCCATTGAACGTTAAGGGCGCGCGGGTGTTCCCGCAGCCGCCCCGAAACTCCTCGAAGAATGGGTGGGCTGGATTATGCGACAACATCGGGCAGGGCGCCACGGCTGGCGCCGCCCAGTTGCCGCGCCTGAATGAACTGCACCCCGGCAGCCTGCATCTGTGCCATCGCCGCCGCGCAGGAGCCTGCGGTATCGATGGCGCGGCAGGCGTCCAGCACCACATAGGTGGCGAACCCTTCGCGGCGTGCGTGCAGTGCCGTCCAGGCCACGCAGAAGTCCAGGGCCAGGCCGCACAGGAACAGCGTGTCGATGCCGCGCTCGCGCAGGTTGCCGGCCAGGCCGGTGGGGGTGGTCTGGTTCGCTTCGGTGAACGCCGAGTAGCTGTCGACCTGGCGGTTGCCGCCCTTGCGCACGATCAGCTGTGCGTGGGCAATGTTCAGGTCCGGGTGAAACTGTGCGCCGGGGCTCCCTTGAATGCAGTGGTCGGGCCAGAGTGTCTGCGGCCCGTATGACAGTTCGATGACCTCGAACGGATTCTTGCCCGGGTGGCTCGAGGCGAACGAGGCGTGCCCGGCCGGGTGCCAGTCCTGGGCCAGCACCACGCGCTCGAACTGGCGGCCGAGCTGGTTGACCAGCGGCACGATCTCGTCGCCACCGGGCACCGCCAGGGCGCCGCCGGGGATGAAATCGTTTTGCACATCGATGACCAGCAGCGCACGGTTGGGGCTATCGTGGGTCAATAGGGTCGACGCGGGGGTGATCATGCGAGGCTCCTCATTTGTAGCATTGTGTTACAGATTGCCGGCGGGTCTGCGACTTAGGTGGAGCGGTTGTGTTCATGCAGATCCCGGTAACATGTTGTTTCAATGGCATAACCCTGGCCGTTGAGCGTATTTGAAACTGAACAGGAAAAACACGCCGTATGCAGTCAGCCTATACCGTTCTCATCCTGCTGATGCTGGTCAGTGTCTCGAAACTGGTGGGGCGATTGATCCCGCTTCCACTGCCGCTGGTGCAGATTGGTGCCGGTGCGCTGCTGGCCTGGCCGACTCTGGGCCTGCACGTGGCCCTGGACCCTGAGCTGTTTCTGTTCCTGTTCTTGCCCCCGTTGCTGTTCTCCGATGGCTGGCGCATGCCCAAGCGCGAGTTCTGGCGCCTGCGCGGGCCGATCCTGACCCTGGCGGTGGGGCTGGTGCTGTTCACGGTGGTGGGGGCCGGCTATTTCATCCACTGGATCCTGCCGAGCATACCGCTACCGGTGGCCTTTGCCCTGGCCGCCGTGCTGTCGCCCACCGACGCGGTGGCGGTGTCGGCAATCAGCCAGGATCGCCTGCCCACCCCGTTGATGCACATGCTGCAGGGCGAGGCGCTGATGAACGATGCCTCGGGCCTGGTGACGTTCAAGTTTGCGCTGGTGGCGGCGATCACCGGGGTGTTCTCGCTGGCCGAGGCCAGTGTGACCTTCGTGCTGGTGGCCGTGGGTGGCCTGGCCATCGGCGTGGCGCTGAGCTGGTTGGTGGGGCGCCTGCGGGTGTGGATGATCGCGCGCGGCTGGGACGACCCGGCCACCCACGTGGTATTCATGCTGTTGCTGCCGTTCGCCGCCTATGTGCTGGCCGAGCGCCTGGGCGCCTCGGGCATTCTCTCGGCGGTGGCGGCGGGCATGATGCAGAGCTGGCTTGACCTGCTGCCGCGCCAGACCAGCACGCGCCTGCTCAACCGCAGTGTGTGGTCGCTGCTGGAGTTCGCCTTCAACGGCCTGATCTTCCTGCTGCTGGGCCTGCAACTGCCCGATATCGCCAAGGCGGTGACCAGCCATGAGGCATCGCTGTGGCCAACCCTGCTGTACCGCTGCCTGGATGTGGTGGCGATCTTCCTGGTGTTGCTGGCGCTGCGGTTCATCTGGGTGCAGAGCATCTGGCGCCTGATCGGGGTGATCCGGCGCTGGCGCGGCAAGGAAGACCTGGTGCTGGTGCCCAACGCGCGTTCGTGCTGGCTGCTGACCGTGGGCGGCGTGCGCGGGGCGGTGACCCTGGCGGGCGTGATGTCGGTGCCGCTGCTGATCGGCGCGGGCAAGGCGTTCCCCGAACGCGACCTGCTGATCTTCATTGCCGCAGGGGTGATTCTGCTGTCGCTGGTATCGGCCTGCATTGCCTTGCCGTTGCTGCTGCGCGGGGTGGAGAAGAGCCCCGATGATACCCTGCGCCAGGAGGCGCGCGAGGCCTGGCGGCGCACCGCCGAGGCGGCGATCCATGCGTTGGAGGCCGAGGAACTGGTGGAGCCCGGCGCGCCCCAGGATGCCTCCCAGGCCGCACTGGCCGCCGAGTTGAAGGCGCGCCTGATGGCCGAGTACCGGCAGCAACTGGACGTGTTCAACGACAGTGCCGAGGCCCAGGCGCTGGCCGCGCAGATGGATCAGCTGGAGCGACGCCTGCGCCTGCGGGCGCTGCGGGCGCAGCGCCTGGAGCTGTACAGCCTGCACCGCCAGCACCAGATCGGTGATGACGTGGTGCGCCAGGTGCTGGGTGAGCTGGACATGAGCGAGGCCAACCTGGGGCCGGTCAAGTGAAGTGCTCGGGGTCGCATGGCGGCCCCGCGCTGGGGGTCAGTCGCGCGGACAGGTCAGGCGCATGCTGGCGCCTAGGTCTCGCCCGCTGCCGGGCTGGGCGGGGTGTACTTCACGGGTGTACCGGGGTGAAGGGGTAGGCCTTGCCCGCCAGCGCCTTGTCGCCGTCACTGAGCTGCGCCGAGCCGGTGAAAGCCACATTGTTCAGGGTGAAGGTGGCCGGAATCGGGTAGTGCATGACCGAACCCGGGTCGTAGGCGTTGTGCAATGCCTGCGTGCGTTCGATCCTGTTGAGGAAGTTTTCAGCAATCTCTTCCATGGGCATGCCGACCTGTTCGGCGTATTCCAGCAGCTTGGCCAGGTTCCACTGGATGTCCGCATCCGGGTGCTGATGCTCATGGTCCAGGCCCAGCGCGTGCCCGAACTCATGCAGCACGCTGCGCTGGAACTGCTCATCGCCAGGCCAGTCGCTGAGGGTCATGGTGCTGTCTTCGCGGAGCAAGGCGTCGGTACCGACCAGTGAATGGTTGATCCCCGTGCCGCTTGGCTTCATCTCGATCCTGATCTGTGCCTCGGCCCAGTCGGCGGTGCGCTGGAACTTGAGGTTGGCGTACGCCAGCCATTGGCAGGCAACCTCGAAGATGCTCTGTTGCGTCTGTTCCGGTACGTCGGCCGCGAAGGCGATGAGCAGGGTGCGGCCCGGCGCCCACAGGCGGCTGTGGTAGGCAACGCCGCGTTTCTGACGACCCGAGCGCGAGGGCTGCGGGGCGTTGAGCGGGTTTTCTTTCAGGGCTGTTTCGTAGGATTGCTGCTGATCGGCCACCTGGGTGACCTTGCACAAGGTTGGTATGTCCATGCTGGAGCTCCTGTTGAGTGGAGCTCCATGATTGGCGGGCCGACCGGGCCTTGGGCGTTACTTATCTATCGGTCGGCCGACCAGGCGTACCGGCTCAGCCTTCGACGAATGCGCGGATGCGCTGGGCCGCCTCGACACATTCGGCAAGCGGGGCCACCAGCGCCAGGCGCACGCGTCCGGCCCCCGGATTGAAGCCCTCCACCTCGCGAGACAGGTACGAGCCCGGCACCACGGTCACGTGCTGCTGTTCGAACAGGTCGCGGCAGAACTGCGCGTCATCGCCGGGGACCTTCGGCCACAGGTAGAAACCGCCGTCGGGCTTCTGTACATCCATTACCGGGGCCAGCACCTGCAGCACGGCGTCGAACTTCTCGCGATACAGGTCGCGGTTCTCCAGGACATGCGCCTCGTCGTTCCAGGCGGCGATGCTCGCCAGCTGGGTCTGTACCGGCATCGCGCAACCGTGATAGGTGCGGTAGAGCAAAAAGGCCTTGAGAATCTCGGCATCGCCGGCCACGAAGCCCGAACGCAGGCCTGGCAGGTTGGAGCGCTTGGACAGGCTGTGGAACACCACACAGCGCTTGAAGTCGCTGCGGCCAAGTTCCACGCAGGCGCTGAGCAGGCCGGGTGGCGGGGCCTGCTCGTCGAAGTACAGCTCGCTGTAGCACTCGTCGGCGGCGATCACGAAGTCGTGCTCGTCGGCCAGTGCGATGAGTTTTTTCAGGGTGTCCAGCGGCACCAGTGCGCCAGTCGGGTTGCCTGGCGAGCACAGGAACAGGATCTGGCAACGCTGCCAGATCTCGGCTGGCACCGCGTCGAAGTCCGGGTTGAAGCCGTTGCTGTCCAGGCACGGCAGGTAGTGCGGCTGGGCGCCGGCGAGCAACGCGGCACCTTCGTAGATCTGGTAGAACGGGTTGGGGCTGACGATCAGCGCGTCCTCACCACGGCTGACCACCGCCTGGGTGAAGGCGAACAGCGCCTCGCGGGTGCCGTTGACGGGCAGCACGTGCTGTGCGGCACTCAGCCAGCCGGCCGGTACACCGAAGCGGCGCTCGCACCAGTGCACGATGCTTTCGCGTAGCGCGGGCAGGCCCAGGGTGGTGGGGTACACCGCCATCTTGTCGAGGTTGTCGGCCAGCGCCTTGGCCACGAATGCCGGCGAGGCGTGCTTGGGCTCGCCGATCGACAGGGCGATGGCGCGCTTGTCTGCGGCCGGCGTCACGCCATCGAGCAGGGCACGCAGTTTCTCGAACGGGTAGGGCTGAAGCTGGTTCAAAGCGTTGTTCATTGGCGCTGGGTCTCGTCAATCGGTCAAAGGGTGAGGCGGGTCATCTCGACGCCGGTGGCCTGGTCGACGCGCAACTGCTCGACGATCTCGGCCTGCAGGCGGCGGCACAGTTCAGGGTCGGACAGCGGCTGGTTGTCGGCGTCGGTAATGAAGAACACGTCTTCCACCCGCTCGCCCAGGGTGGCGATCTTGGCGTTCTGCAGCGACAGGTCGAACTCCAGGAAGATCTTGCCGATGCGTGCCAGCAGGCCCGGGCGGTCCGGGGCGCTGAGCTCGAGGATGGTCACCGGGCGCTGGGCATCGTTGAGGATGGTCACCTGGGGCGCGAAGGTGAAGTGCTTGAGCTGGCGCGGTACCCGACGCTGGATGATGGTGGGGTAGTCGTCGGGGTTGCGCAGGGCTTCGGTGAGGCCTTCACGGATTTCCTTGACGCGCTGCGGGTTGTCGCCGATCGAGCCGCCGTCGTTGTCGAGCACGATGTAGGTGTCGAGGGTGAACTGGCTGCTGGAGGTGATGATGCGTGCGTCGTGGATGTTCAGGTTGAGCTGGTCCATCGCGGCCACGGTCACGGCGAAGAAGTCGTGCTGGTCGGGGGCATAGATGAAGATCTGCGTACCGCCCTCGAACTCGCGCTGGGTGGTCTCCTTGATCAGCACCAGCGGGCCGCCGTCGGCCGGCTGCTGCAGGATCGCGTCGGAGTGCCAGGCCACGTCCGCGGCGGTGTGGCGCAGGAAGTAGTCATCGCCCAGTTGCGACCACAGTTGTTCGACGTCGTCCGGGTCGGTGCCTTCGCGTACCAGGATGTCCAGAGCTGCGCTCTGGGTCTGGCGGATCTGCTCTTCGCGTTCCAGCGGGTTTTCCAGGCCGCGGCGCAGGGCCCGCTTGGTTTCGGTGTAGAGCTGGCGCAGCAGGCTGGCGCGCCAGGAGTTCCACAGGCTCGGGTTGGTGGCGTTGATGTCGGCCACGGTGAGCACATAGAGGTAGTCCAGGTGCACCAGGTCGCCGACCAGCTGGGCGAAGTCGTGGATCACCTGCGGGTCGGAGAGGTCCTTGCGCTGGGCAGTGGTCGACATCACCAGGTGGTTCTGTACCAGCCACACGATCAACCGGCTGTCCCAGGCGGGCAACTGGTGGCGGCTGCAGAATGCCTGGGCGTCCACCGCACCGATCTCGGAATGGTCGCCCTGACGCCCCTTGCCGATGTCGTGGTACAGGCCGGCGAGGTAGATCAGCTCGGGCTTGGGCAGGCGCCCCATGAGCTTGCTGGCCAGCGGGAATTTCTCGGACACGGGGGTGTACTGCAGTTTGCGCAGGTGCTTGATCAGGTTCAGGGTGTGCGCATCGACCGTATAGATGTGGAACAGGTCGTGCTGCATCTGCCCCACGATCAGGCCGAACTCGGGCAGGTAGCGCCCCAGGATGCCGTAGCGGTTCATGCGGCGCAGGTTGCGGTGGATGCCGATCTCGCACTTGAACAGCTCGATGAACAGGCTGGTGTTGCGGATATCGTTGCGGAACTCGTCGTCGATCAGGTGCCGGTGCTCGCGCAGCAGGCGGATGGTGTCGGCACGCACGCCCTTGATTTCGGGGTGCTGGGCCATCAGCACGAAGATCTCGAGCATGGCGAACGGGGTGCGCTTGAACACGTTGCTGCGCACCGCCTCGATATAGCCGTCATGCAGCTGGAAGCGCGGGTTCAGCGGCTGGGTGCTGCTGGCGCTGTCATCGGCGAGGATGACTTCCTCGAAGTGCTGGATGATCAGGTCGCTGAGCTCGGCGATGCTCATCACCACCCGGTAGTACTGCTGCATGAACTGTTCGATGGCGCGCTTGGGGTTGTCATCGGTAAAGCCCAGCAACGCGGCGATGCTGCGCTGGTGGTCGAACAGCAGGCGGTCTTCGGCGCGCCCGGCGAGCATGTGCAGGGCGTAGCGCACCTTCCACAGAAACTCCTGTGACGAGGCCAGCAGGTTGTTCTCGCTCTCCAGCAGGAAGCCTTCGCCGGCCAGCGCATGCAGGTTGAGCGTGCCGTACTGGCGGCGCGCTACCCAGAGCACGGTCTGGATGTCGCGCAGGCCGCCGGGGGAGCCCTTGACGTTGGGTTCCAGGTTGTACTCGGTGTCGTTGTACTTGTGGTGGCGCGCCTTCTGCTCGGCGCGCTTGGCCAGGAAGAATTCCTTGCTTGGCCACATGTGCGCCGTGCTGGTGACCTCGAGCATGCGCTGGCGCAGGTGTTCGGGGCCGCAGATGGTGCGGCTTTCCATCAGGTTGGTGACCACCGTGAGGTCGGCGCGCGCCTGTTCGGCGCATTCGTCCACCGAGCGCACGCTCTGGCCGACTTCCAGGCCGATGTCCCAGAGAAGGGTGAGAAAGCGCTCGATCGAGTCGCGAAACACCTCGTGGTCGGCGTCATCGAGCAGGATCAGCAGGTCGATGTCGGAGTAGGGGTGCAGCTCGCCGCGCCCGTAGCCGCCGGTGGCGATCAGGGCGATGTCGGCGGCTTCGCTCCAGCTGAACTGGTTCCATGCCTGTTGCAGGATGTTGTCGACGAACCAGGCGCGGTCCTCGATCAGTCGGCGGATCTCGCGGCCGCTGCGAAAGCGCCCGTCGAGCACCTCGCCGGCCTGGCGGATGGCTTTCTTGAAGGCCGCTATGGGGCTGGCCTTGAGGGCCAGTTCCGCCTGGAACTGGCCGCGGTCGAACAGCTCGGGGTCCACCTGGGGCATCGATGACGTTCCTGTGAGGGTCAGGCCGAAGTGCGCGGGATCGTGTCGTCCTTGCGCAGGGTGAAGATCTCGTAGCCGGTGGCGGTGACCACCAGGGTGTGTTCCCACTGCGCCGAGAGCTTGCGGTCCTTGGTGATGGCGGTCCAGCCGTCGCCCAGCACCTTGGTGTCGGCCTTGCCCTGGTTGATCATCGGCTCGATGGTGAAGGTCATGCCTTCCTTGAGTTCCATGCCGGTACCGGCGCGGCCGTAGTGCAGGATCTGCGGCTCTTCATGGAACACCTTGCCGATACCGTGGCCGCAGAACTCGCGCACCACCGAGAAGCCGTTCTTTTCGGCGTGCTTCTGGATCACTTCGCCGATGTCGCCCAGGCGGCAGCCCGGCTTGACCAGCTCGATGGCCTTGTACATGCACTCCTGGGTGACCTGGGACAGGCGCTCGGCCCATACCGGCACGGTGCCGACGTGGAACATGCGGCTGGTGTCGCCGTGGTAGCCGTCCTTGATCACGGTCACGTCGATGTTCAGCGTGTCGCCATCCTTGAGCGGCTTGTCGCCCGGGATGCCGTGGCACACCACGTGGTTGACCGAGGTGCAGATCGACTTGGGGAAGCCCTTGTAGTTCAGGGGCGCGGGGATGGCCTGCTGCACGTTGACGATGTAGTCGTGGCACAGGCGGTCGAGTTCCTCGGTGGTGACACCGGGCTTGACGTGTTCTTCGATCATCTCCAGGACTTCGGCGGCCAGGCGGCCGGCGACGCGCATCTTTTCGATGTCTTCGGCGGTTTTGATAGTGACGGTCATTGCAGGCTCTCTACGGCGCGCGCAGGCGCAAATGAAACGGGAAAGGCGTGATTCTAACAGAGCGAGGCGGCGGGCTGGGGCCTGGGCTGCGGGGCATTGCCTACTATTTATGTTGATTGCATCGGTCGCTGCGTGAGCAGGGCGGGTGCAACCCTCGGGTGTCGTCTGTTTTTTCGGTTTCGCTCGGCTCACTTGTGTGGTATAAAATGCGCCGCTTTCGGGGATAGCCCCGTCTGCTCAAACCCACACACGTGTCGACACGATGGCCTGGGTGCCCCTGACTTCGGTTTCGGGGTTGGTCATTGGGATACGTGGAGGCCCAACCCGACTTATCAAGGAACTATCATGTCCCAAGTCAACATGCGCGATATGCTGAAGGCCGGTGTGCACTTCGGTCACCAAACCCGTTACTGGAATCCGAAAATGGGCAAGTACATTTTCGGCGCGCGCAACAAGATCCACATCATCAACCTTGAAAAAACCCTGCCGATGTTCAACGAGGCACTGACCTTCGTAGAGCGCCTGGCCCAGGGTAAAAACAAGATTCTGTTCGTCGGCACCAAGCGTTCCGCTGGCAAGATCGTTGCTGAAGAAGCAGCACGTTGCGGTTCGCCGTACGTCGATCACCGCTGGTTGGGCGGCATGCTGACCAACTACAAGACCATCCGTGCTTCGATCAAGCGTCTGCGCGACCTGGAAACCCAGGCCGAAGATGGTACCTTCACCAAGCTGACCAAGAAAGAAGCGCTGATGCGCACCCGCGATCTGGAAAAACTGGACCGCAGCCTGGGTGGTATCAAGGACATGGGCGGCCTGCCTGATGCCCTGTTCGTGATCGACGTTGACCACGAGCGCATCGCTATCACCGAAGCCAACAAGCTGGGTATCCCGGTCATCGGCGTTGTCGATACCAACAGCAGCCCGGAAGGCGTTGACTACATCATCCCAGGCAACGATGACGCCATTCGCGCCATCCAGCTGTACATGGGTTCGATGGCTGACGCCGTTATCCGTGGTCGCAACAACGTTGCCGGCGGCACCGAAGTGTTCGCAGAAGAAGCAGCTGCACCGGCTGCCGAAGCCTGAGTAGCTGACGCTTAGCGTCGACTCGGCACGCAAAAAGGGGGCTTGGCCCCCTTTTTGCCACCTTGAAATCCTCTTGTCAGCGTCGCCGTTGCATCATTGCGAACTGCATGTGCTCTGGCAGTGGATTTCCAGAATTGAACGCCCGTCAGGTATCGGGTGGAATGGTTGAAAACCTATCCAAGAGGAATTTGAAATGGCAGCAATTACTGCAGCGCTGGTAAAAGAACTGCGCGAGCGTACCGGCGAAGGCATGATGGATTGCAAGAAAGCCCTGGAAAAGGCTGGCGGCGACATCGAAAAAGCCATTGACGACATGCGCGCTTCGGGTGCCATCAAGGCAGCCAAGAAAGCTGGCAACGTTGCCGCTGAAGGCGCCATCGCCATCAAGGCCGACGACAAGTCCGCTGTCCTGCTGGAAGTGAACTCGCAGACCGACTTCCTGGCCCTGCAAGACGACTTCAAGGCCTTCGTCGCCGAAAGCGTCGAGCAAGCCTTCGCTGAAAAACTGACCGACGCTGCGCCGCTGATCGCTGCGCGTGAAGCTGCTCGTGAAGCCCTGGTGGCCAAGGTTGGCGAAAACGTCAACATCCGTCGCCTGGTGCGCGTTGAAGGTGACGTTGTCGGTACCTACCTGCACGGCAACAAGATCGGTGTTGCAGTGGTCCTGAAGGGCGGCGACGTCCAACTGGCCAAAGAGATCGCCATGCACGTGGCGGCAAGCAACCCTGAGTTCCTGCTGCCGTCGGAAGTTTCGGCTGAAGCGATCGAGCGCGAAAAAGCCGTGTTCCTGCAGCTGAACGAAGAGAAGATCAAAGGCAAGCCTGAGAACATCGTCGAGAACATGGTCAAAGGCCGTATCTCGAAGTTCCTGGCCGAAGCCAGCCTGGTCGAGCAAGCCTTCGTCATGAACCCGGAAATCAAGGTCGGCGAGCTGGCCAAGAAAGCCGGTGCCGAAATCGTTTCCTTCACCTACTTCAAGGTAGGCGAAGGCATCGAGAAGCCAGTCGACAACTTCGCTGAAGAAGTTGCTGCACAGCTGGCTGCTGCCAAGCAGTAAGACAGAGTCACCTCTGTCGCCCCAAAGAGGCTGCCCGCTCACGCGCGCAGCCTCTTTGTCAAAGCGGGGGCGGTTTACAACGCCGCCCTTTCGCTGGCGCAGTCGCTGCGCCACGCTACAGTTAGCAGGCTGAAAACAGCCCGCCCAGATTTTTTTTCAAAACGCCGCAGGAGAGATTCGCAATGGCTCAGCAGGGCAGTGGTTATCAAGCTCGCTATAAACGCATTCTACTCAAGCTTAGCGGCGAGGCCCTGATGGGCTCGGAAGAGTTCGGCATCGACCCCAAGGTGCTGGATCGCATGGCGCTGGAAGTCGGCCAGCTGGTCGGTATCGGTGTGCAGGTCGGCCTGGTGATCGGTGGCGGCAACCTGTTCCGTGGCGCGGCGCTCAGCGCAGCGGGCATGGATCGCGTTACCGGCGACCACATGGGTATGCTGGCCACGGTAATGAATGCGCTGGCCATGCGCGATGCGCTGGAGCGCGCCAACATCACCGCCATCGTCATGTCGGCGATCTCCATGGTAGGCGTGACCGATCACTATGATCGCCGCAAGGCCATGCGCCACCTGAACTCGAAAGAAGTGGTAATTTTCGCGGCCGGTACCGGCAACCCGTTCTTCACCACCGACTCCGCCGCCTGCCTGCGCGCCATCGAAATCGATGCCGACGTGGTATTGAAGGCAACCAAGGTCGATGGTGTATACACTGCAGACCCATTCAAAGACCCGCATGCCGAGAAGTTCGATCATCTTACCTACGATGAAGTGCTGGATCGCAAGCTGGGCGTGATGGACCTGACAGCTATCTGTCTGTGCCGAGACCACAAGATGCCGTTGCGCGTCTTCAACATGAACAAGCCTGGCGCCCTGCTGAACATCGTGCATGGTGGCGCTGAAGGGACCCTGATCGAGGAAGTTCAAAAATGATCAACGAAATCAAGAAAGACGCCCAAGCGCGTATGCAGAAATCCCTGGAGTCTCTGGCTTATGCGTTCGGCCAGATTCGTACCGGCAAGGCACACCCCAGCATCCTGGCAAGCGTGATGGTGCCTTACTACGGTACCGACACCCCGATCAGCGGCGTGGCCAACGTCACCGTGAAAGATTCGCGCACCCTGCAAGTCGTGGCGTTCGAGCGCAACATGCTCGCTGCCGTCGACAAGGCCATCCAGAGCGCCGGTTTGAATCTCAATCCGACCAACCTGGGTGAGCTGCTGCTGATCAGCATGCCAGCCCTGACCGAAGAAACCCGCAAGGGCTTCACCAAGCAGGCGCGCAGTGCAGCCGAAGACGCGCGCGTTGCTGTGCGCAACATTCGCCGCGATGCTCTGGGTGAACTGAAGAAGCTGGTCAAGGACAAGGAAATCAGTGAAGACGAAGAGCGTCGCGCCATTGCTGATATCGACAAGCTGACCAAAGATACCGAGGCCCAGATCACCAAGGCCACCGAAGAGAAAGAAAAGGACCTGATGGCCGTTTAAGGGCCGGGACTTTTTTCAATGGAAAAGACCAAGCAGGGTGTGCCTCCATCGGTGCCGCGCCATGTCGCGATCATCATGGATGGAAATAATCGCTGGGCGAAGAAGCGCCTGTTGCCCGGCGTTGCCGGGCACAAGGCAGGCGTGGATGCGGTGCGCGCGGTCATCGAGGTGTGCGCCGAGGCCAAGGTCGAGGTCCTGACCCTGTTCGCGTTCTCCAGCGAGAACTGGCAGCGCCCGGCCGACGAGGTCGGTGCGCTGATGGAGCTGTTCTTCTCGGCGCTGCGCCGCGAGGCCAGGCGGCTCAACGAGAACAACATCAGCCTGCGCATCATCGGTGATCGCTCGCGCTTTCACCCTGAGTTGCAGGCTGCCATGCGCGAGGCCGAGGCGCTGACCGCAGGCAGCAATCGCTTCATCCTGCAGATCGCCGCCAACTACGGTGGTCAGTGGGATATCGCCCAGGCCGCCCAGCGCCTGGCGCGTGAAGTGCAGGCCGGGCATCTGCGCCCGGAAGACATCACCCCCGAGTTGCTGCAGCCGTGCCTGGCGACAGGCGATCTGCCGTTGCCCGACCTGTGCATCCGCACCGGTGGCGAGCACCGCATCAGCAACTTCCTGCTGTGGCAGCTGGCGTACGCCGAGCTGTATTTCTCCGACCTGTTCTGGCCGGACTTCAAACACGAGGCCATGCGCACTGCATTGGCCGATTTCGCTTCGCGCCAGCGCCGCTTCGGTAAAACCAGCGAGCAGGTCGAGGCTGGAGCCCGTGCTTAATGCTTAAACAACGCATCATCACTGCGCTGATTCTGTTGCCGATTGCCCTGTGCGGGTTTTTCCTGCTCGACGGGGCGAACTTTGCCTTGTTCATCGGCCTGGTGGTCACCCTTGGGGCCTGGGAATGGGCCCGCCTGGCCGGGCTGATCGCCCAGGGCCTGCGCGTTGCCTATGCCGTGGTGGTCGCCGGCCTGCTGATGCTGCTGCACCTGATGCCGGAGCTGGCACCCTGGGTGCTGGGCGTTTCGGTGCTGTGGTGGGCGCTGGCCACCTGGCTGGTGCTGACCTACCCGCGTACCAGCGAGCTGTGGGCCAGTGTGGCCTGCCGCCTGCTGATCGGCCTGCTGGTGCTGTTGCCGGCCTGGCAAGGCCTGGTGCTGATCAAGCACTGGCCCCTGGGCAACTGGCTGATCATGGCGGTGATGGTCCTGGTATGGGGCGCCGATATCGGCGCCTACTTCTCGGGCCGGGCCTTTGGCAAGCGCAAGCTGGCGCCGCAGGTCAGCCCCGGCAAGAGCTGGGAAGGTGTCTACGGTGGCCTGGCGCTGAGCCTGGTGATCACGGCGGTGGTGGGCGTGACCCGCGAGTGGAGCGCCGGCGAGCTGATCCTCGGTCTGTTCGGTGCCGCCGTCGTGGTACTGGTGTCGGTGGTCGGCGACCTGACCGAAAGCATGTTCAAGCGCCGTTCCGGAATCAAGGACAGCAGCAACCTGCTGCCGGGGCATGGTGGGGTACTGGATCGCATCGACAGCCTCACGGCTGCCATCCCGCTGTTTGCCGTGCTGCTGTGGGCCGCCAACTGGGGCGCGCTGTGAGCCGCCCGCAACGGATCACGGTGCTGGGCGCCACAGGTTCCATTGGCCTGAGCACACTGGACGTGATTGCCCGTCACCCCGAGCGCTACCAGGCCTATGCCCTGAGCGGCTATTCGCGCCTGGGCGAGCTGCTGGCCCTGTGCCTGCGCCATGCTCCGGTGTTTGCCGTGGTGCCGGGCGATGAGGCCGCGCAGCAGTTGCAGGCCGACCTGCGTGCTGCGGGGTCGAGTACCGAGGTGCTGGTGGGCGAGCAGGGCCTGTGCCAGGTGGCGGCCGACCCGCAGGTGGATGCGGTGATGGCGGCCATCGTCGGTGCGGCGGGGTTGCGTCCGACCCTGGCCGCAGTGGAGGCGGGCAAGAAGGTGCTGCTGGCCAACAAGGAGGCGCTGGTGATGTCCGGCGCCCTGTTTATGCAGGCCGTGCAGCGCAGTGGTGCGGTACTGCTGCCGATCGACAGCGAGCACAACGCGATCTTCCAGTGCCTGCCCAGGGACTATGCCCGCGGCCTGGCCCAGGTGGGTGTGCGGCGCATCCTGCTGACCGCCTCCGGTGGTCCGTTTCGTGAAACGCCGCAGGCCGAGCTGGAGCATGTCACCCCGGAGCAGGCCTGTGCGCACCCGAACTGGTCCATGGGGCGCAAGATCTCCGTCGACTCGGCCAGCATGATGAACAAGGGCCTGGAGCTGATCGAGGCGTGCTGGCTGTTCGATGCCAGGCCTGCCCAGGTCGAGGTGGTGGTCCACCCGCAAAGCGTGATTCACTCGCTGGTCGACTACGTCGATGGTTCGGTGCTGGCGCAGTTGGGCAACCCCGACATGCGCACGCCGATCGCCAACGCCCTGGCCTGGCCGCAGCGCATCGACTCGGGTGTGGCGCCGCTGGACCTGTTCGCCGTTGCCCGCCTGGATTTCCAGGCGCCGGACGAGCAGCGCTTTCCGTGTCTGCGCCTGGCGCGTGAAGCGGCGGACGCCGGCAACAGTGCCCCTGCGATGCTCAATGCGGCCAATGAAGTGGCCGTCGAGGCATTTCTTCAGCGGCGCATCCGCTTCCCGCAGATCCCGAGTATCATCGAGCACGTGCTCAACCAGGAAGCGGTCGTTGCCGTGCCGACGCTGGAGGCGGTGTTTGCAGCCGACCAGCGTGCACGCAGCCTGGCCGGGCACTGGTTGGATCGTCACGGGGTCTGAGGTGCGACGTCGCCACGGGTTGCGCCCGCTCCCGCTGAACGCTATTCGGAGAAAGACATGAGTGCGCTCTACATGATTATCGGCACCCTGGTCGCATTGGGCGTGCTGGTCACCTTTCACGAGTTCGGTCACTTCTGGGTGGCGCGGCGCTGCGGCGTCAAGGTTTTGCGGTTTTCCGTAGGGTTCGGCATGCCGCTGGTACGTTGGCATGACCGCCATGGTACCGAGTTCGTGGTGGCCGCCATTCCCCTGGGCGGCTACGTGAAGATGCTCGACGAGCGCGAAGGCGAAGTGCCTGCCGACCAGCTCGAGCAGTCGTTCAACCGCAAGAGCGTGCGCCAGCGCATCGCTATCGTCGCCGCCGGCCCCATCGCCAACTTTCTGCTGGCCATCGTGTTCTTCTGGGCACTGGCCATGCTTGGCAGCCAGCAGGCGCGGCCGGTCATCGGCGCGGTCGAGGCTGGCAGCCTGGCGGCTGCCGCAGGCCTTAGCGCCGGCCAGGAGATCGTCGCGGTCGACGGCAAGCCGACCAACGGCTGGGCAGCGGTCAACCTGCAGCTGGTGCGCCGGCTGGGTGAAAGCGGCGCGCTGCAGGTCAGCGTGCGTGAAGAGGGTACCAGCACCGACAGCAGCCATGTGCTCAAGCTCGATGCCTGGCTCAAGGGTGCCGACGAGCCCGACCCGATCCGCTCCCTGGGCATCCGCCCATGGCGCCCGGCGCTGGTGCCGGTGCTGGCCGAACTTGATCCCAAGGGGCCGGCCCAGGCCGCCGGTCTGAAAACCGGCGACCGCCTGCTGGCACTCGACGGCAAGGCGCTTGACGATTGGCAGCAGGTGGTGGACACCGTGCGCGGCCGTGCCGGCAGCCGCATCGTGCTGAGCGTGGCGCGTGACGGGGCGACGCTGGAGTTGCCGGTAACCCTCGCCAGCCGTGGCGAAGGCCAGAATGCCAGTGGTTACCTGGGGGCAGGCGTGGCGCCGGTGGAGTGGCCTGCGGCCATGTTGCGCGAGGTCAGTTATGGCCCGCTGCAGGGCCTGGGCGAGGGTGTTTCGCGCACCTGGAACATGAGCGTGCTGACCCTCGATTCGCTGAAGAAAATGCTGTTCGGCGAGCTCTCGGTAAAAAACTTGAGCGGACCGATAACCATTGCTAAAGTGGCGGGCGCTTCGGCCCAGTCCGGCGTTGGGGATTTCCTGAATTTCCTCGCCTACCTGAGCATTAGCCTGGGGGTTCTTAATTTGCTGCCCATTCCTGTACTGGATGGGGGGCATTTGCTGTTTTACCTGATCGAATGGGCGCGTGGTCGTCCGCTTTCGGATCGGGTGCAAGGTTGGGGGGTCCAGATCGGTATCAGTTTGGTAGTCGGGGTGATGTTGCTTGCCCTGATCAACGATTTGGGTCGACTGTAACGCTTCGCTCAATTGCGAACCTGCCGCGTCCCGCGGTGGGTCGTTTATTGCCAGTTGGAATAAGAAAGGACTTCATGAAACGTCTGCTGCTAACTGCGGTTCTCGCCGTACTGATGATCGCTGAAGTTCACGCCGAGTCCTTCACCATCTCCGATATTCGTGTCAATGGTCTGCAGCGGGTTTCCGCGGGCAGCGTGTTCGGCGCCTTGCCATTGAACGTTGGGGACGAGGCCGATGATCGGCGCCTGGTGGATTCCACCCGTGCGCTGTTCAAGACCGGCTTCTTCCAGGACATCCAACTGGGTCGCGACGGCAACGTCCTGATCATCACCGTGGTCGAGCGTCCTTCCGTCTCGAGCATCGAGATCGAAGGCAACAAGGCCATCAGCACCGAAGACCTGATGAAGGGTCTGAAGCAGTCGGGCCTGGCCGAAGGTGAAATCTTCCAGCGTGCCACCCTCGAAGGTGTGCGCAACGAGCTGCAGCGCCAGTACGTGGCCCAGGGCCGCTACTCGGCCGAGGTCGACGCCGAGGTGGTGCCGCAGCCGCGCAACCGCGTAGGTCTGAAAATCAAGATCAACGAAGGCACCGTCGCTGCCATCCAGCACATCAACGTGGTGGGCAACACCAAGTTCAGCGACGACGAGCTGGCCAGCCTGTTCGAACTCAAGACCACCAACTGGCTGTCGTTCTTCAAGAACGACGACAAGTATGCCCGCGAAAAACTGTCCGGCGACCTCGAGCGCCTGCGCTCCTACTACCTGGACCGCGGCTACATCAACATGGACATCGCCTCCACCCAGGTGTCGATCACCCCGGACAAGAAGCACGTCTACATCACCGTGAACGTCAACGAGGGCGAGAAGTACACCGTTCGTGACGTCAAGCTGTCCGGCGACCTGAAGGTGCCGGAAGACCAGGTCAAGGCACTGATGCTGGTGCAGCCTGGCCAGGTGTTCTCGCGCAAGGTGATGACCACCACCTCCGAGCTGATCACCCGCCGCCTGGGCAACGAAGGCTATACCTTCGCCAACGTCAACGGCGTGCCGCAGCCTCACGATGACGACCACACCGTCGACATCACCTTCGTCGTCGACCCGGGCAAGCGTGCCTACGTCAACCGCATCAACTTCCGTGGCAACACCAAGTCCGAGGACGAAGTGCTGCGCCGCGAGATGCGCCAGATGGAAGGTGGCTGGGCATCGACCTACCTGATCGACCAGTCCAAGACCCGCCTCGAGCGCCTGGGCTTCTTCAAGGAAGCCAACGTCGAGACCCCGGCCGTGCCGGGCACCGACGACCAGGTCGACGTGAACTACAGCGTCGAAGAGCAGGCATCGGGTTCGATCACCGCCAGCGTCGGTTTCGCGCAGAGCGCCGGCCTGATCCTGGGTGGTTCGATCAGCCAGAACAACTTCCTGGGTACCGGTAACAAGGTCTCCATCGGCCTGACCCGTTCCGAATACCAGAGCCGCTACAACTTCGGCTTCGTGGACCCCTACTGGACTGCCGATGGCGTGAGCCTTGGCTACAACGCCTTCTACCGCACCACCGACTACGACGACCTCGACGTCGACGTGGCCAGCTATGCGGTGGACAGCCTGGGTGCGGGCGTCAGCGTCGGCTACCCGATCAGCGAGACTTCGCGCCTGACCTTCGGCCTCACCGCCCAGCAGGACAAGATCAAGACCGGTCGCTACACCGTTGACGAGATCTTCGACTTCGTCAAAAAGGAAGGCGACAACTACCTGAACTTCAAGGCATCGGCCGGCTGGTCGGAGTCCACCCTGAACAAGGGCGTGCTGGCTACCCGTGGTCACTCCCAGAGCCTGGTGCTCGAGGCGACCACCCCGGGCAGCGACCTGTCGTTCTTCAAGCTTGACTACCGTGGCCAGCTGTTCAAGCCGATCAACAACGACTACACCCTGCGTCTGCACACCGAGCTGGGCTACGGCGACGGCTTCGGCGGCACCTCGGGCCTGCCGTTCTACGAGAACTACTACGCCGGTGGCTTCAACTCCGTGCGTGGCTTCAAGGACAGCAGCCTGGGCCCGCGCAGTACCCCGAGTAAAGGCAACAACCCTG
The DNA here is from genome assembly GCF_024355235.1 of Pseudomonas sp. S12(2018). Lineage (NCBI taxonomy): Bacteria > Pseudomonadati > Pseudomonadota > Gammaproteobacteria > Pseudomonadales > Pseudomonadaceae > Pseudomonas > Pseudomonas sp. S12(2018). The sequence continues at coordinate 197,364 of NZ_QLAD01000002.1, read as the reverse complement.
GCACTGCGCGCGACCCGGACCAGGATCCACTGCCGTTCGGCGGCAACGTGCTGGTGCAGGGCGGCGTGGAACTGCTGTTCCCACTGCCGTTCGTCAAGGACCAGCGTTCGCTGCGCACCTCGGTTTTCTGGGACGTGGGTAACGTGTTCGACACCAACTGCGGCTCCAAGCCGGATTGCGAGAAGGTCGGCCTCAGCGGCCTGGCCAGCTCGGTCGGCCTGGGCGTGACCTGGATTACTGCACTGGGCCCGTTGAGCTTCAGCCTGGCGATGCCGGTCAAGAAGCCGGACGATGCCGATACCCAGGTGTTCCAATTCTCTCTGGGCCAGACCTTCTAAGGGTCTGCCCCGCGTAAACGACAACGGATTCTGTAGGAGTGCATCGTGCGTAAGTTGACTCAACTGGCTGTACTGGCTGCGACCCTGATCGCGACCCCGGCATTTGCCGAGATGAAAATTGCCGTCCTGAACTATCAGATGGCGCTGCTGGAATCGGACGCGGCCAAGAAGTACGCGGTCGATGCGGAGAAGAAATTCGGCCCGCAACTGACCAAGCTGAAAAACCTGGAAAGCAGCGCCAAGGGCATCCAGGACCGTCTGGTCAAGGGTGGCGACAAGATGGCCCAGGGCGAGCGCGAGCGTCTGGAGCTTGAATTCAAGCAAAAGGCCCGTGACTTCCAGTTCCAGTCCAAGGAGCTGAACGAAGCCAAGGCCGTTGCCGACCGCGAGATGCTCAAGCAGCTCAAGCCCAAGCTCGACGGCGCAGTGGAGGAAGTGATCAAGAAGGGTGCTTTCGACCTGGTACTCGAGCGTGGCGCGGTCATTGATGTCAAGCCTCAGTACGACATCACCCGCCAGGTCATCGAGCGCATGAACCAGTCCCGTTGAACATGACTGCGACCATGAAACTCGGCCAGCTGGCCGAGTTCCTCGGGGCCACCCTCAGTGGCCCGGCGGAGCTCGACATCACTGGCCTTGCGACCCTGCACGAGGCTGGCTCGGGACAACTGAGCTTCCTGGCCAACCCGCAGTACCGCAAATTCCTGCCTGAGAGCAAGGCCGCTGCGGTCCTGCTCAAGGCTGCCGATGCCGAGGGCTTTGCCGGTCACGCGCTGATCGTTGCAGATCCCTACCTGGCCTACGCACGTGTTTCCCACCTGTTCGATCCAAAGCCCAGGGCTGTGGCGGGAGTTCATCCCAGCGCCGTGGTGGCTGCAGACGCACAGGTCGATGCCAGCGCCAGCATCGGTGCCTGTGCAGTGATCGAAAGCGGGGCGCAGATCGGCCCTGGCGTGACCATCGGTGCCCACTGCTTCATCGGTGCGCGCAGCGTGATCGGCGAAGGCGGCTGGCTGGCCCCGCGCGTCACGCTGTACCACGATGTGCATATCGGCAAGCGTGTGGTGATCCAGTCCGGCGCCGTGCTGGGGGGTGAGGGTTTCGGTTTCGCCAATGAAAAGGGCGTATGGCAGAAGATTGCCCAGATCGGCGGCGTGAGCATCGGCGACGATGTCGAGATCGGCGTGAACACCGCCATCGACCGCGGTGCACTGGCCGATACCAGTATCGGCAATGGCGTGAAACTCGACAACCAGATCCAGATCGCCCATAACGTACAGGTCGGCGACCACACGGCAATGGCCGCGTGTGTCGGTATTTCCGGCAGCACCAAGATCGGCAAGCATTGCACCATCGCCGGCGGTGTCGGCATGGTCGGGCATATTGATGTGTGTGATGGGGTGTTCGTCTCCGGGATGACCATGGTCACCCGTTCCATCACCGAGCCAGGTGCCTATTCGTCCGGTACGGCCATGCAGCCGCTGGGTGAGTGGCGCAAGAGTGCCGCGCGCATTCGCCAGCTGGATGAGATGGCCAAACGTCTTCAACAAGTGGAAAAGCGACTCGAGGCCGTGACCTCGGGCGACAAAGCTTCATCAGAAGGCTGATACCATTTCCTGATCAAGAGCGCCCAGCCGCTAGACTGCGCTCCTTGATTTGCTAAAGGAGCGCCGCTCGAACGTGCGCGCTCCCTATCTTTACTACAGGCTTCCCCCCGAAATGATGGACATCAACGAGATTCGCGAATATTTGCCTCACCGTTACCCGTTCCTGCTGGTGGACCGGGTGGTGGACTTGGACGTAGAGGCCCAGCGCATTCGTGCCTACAAGAATGTCAGCATCAACGAGCCTTTCTTCAACGGTCACTTCCCGGCGCACCCGATCATGCCCGGCGTGCTGATCATCGAAGCGATGGCCCAGGCAGCCGGCATCCTCGGGTTCAAGATGCTGGACGTCAAACCCGCGGACGGTACCCTGTACTACTTCGTCGGTTCCGACAAGTTGCGCTTTCGCCAGCCGGTGCTGCCGGGTGATCAACTGATCCTCGAAGCCAAGTTCATCAGCTGCAAGCGCCAGATCTGGAAGTTCGAGTGCCAGGCGTCGGTGGACGGCAAGCCGGTATGCTCGGCCGAGATCATCTGCGCGGAACGCAAACTATGAGTTTGATTGACCCTCGGGCAATCATCGATCCATCGGCAAAGATTGCCGACGGCGTCGAGGTCGGCCCATGGTCGATCGTCGGTGCCGGGGTCGAGATCGGGGAAGGGACCGTGATTGGTCCGCATGTGATTCTCAAAGGGCCGACCCGCATCGGCAAGCACAACCGCATCTACCAGTTCTCCTCTGTCGGCGAAGACACCCCTGACCTCAAGTACAAGGGTGAACCGACGCGCCTGGTGATCGGCGACCACAACGTGATCCGCGAAGGCGTGACCATTCACCGTGGCACCGTGCAGGACCGTAGCGAAACCACCCTGGGTGATCACAACCTGGTCATGGCCTATGCCCATATCGGGCACGACAGCGTGATCGGCAACCACTGCATCCTGGTCAACAACACCGCGCTGGCCGGGCATGTGCATGTGGGCGACTGGGCGATACTGTCCGGGTTTACCCTGGTGCACCAGTTCTGCCATATCGGCGCCCACAGCTTTTCCGGCATGGGTACCGCCATCGGCAAGGATGTGCCGGCCTTCGTCACCGTGTTCGGCAACCCGGCCGAGGCGCGCAGCATGAACTTCGAAGGCATGCGCCGTCGCGGTTTCAGCGATGAAGCTATCCATGCCCTGCGCCGCGCCTACAAGGTGGTGTATCGCCAGAACCTGACGGTCGACCAGGCCATCGCCGAACTGGCCGAGCCCGCCCAGCAGTTCCCCGAGGTCGACCTGTTCGTCAAGTCGATCCAGAACTCCGCCCGCGGCATCACCCGCTGACATGGCGCCACTCTGTGTAGCGCTGGTGGCAGGCGAAGCCAGCGGCGATATTCTTGGCGCCGGCCTGATGCGTGCACTCAAGGCCCGCCATCCGCAGGTACGCTTTATCGGCGTCGGCGGCCCATTGATGGAAGCCGAGGGGCTGAGCTCCTACTTTCCCATGGAGCGCCTGGCCGTCATGGGCCTGGTCGAAGTGCTGGGTCGCCTGCGCGAGCTGCTCAAGCGCCGCAAGCTGCTGATCCAGACGCTGATCGAGCAGAAGCCGGACGTGTTCATCGGTATCGATGCGCCCGACTTCACCCTCAACATCGAACTGAAACTGCGCCAGGCCGGCATCAAGACCGTGCACTACGTCAGCCCTTCGGTATGGGCCTGGCGGCAGAAGCGCGTGCTGAAGATCCGCGAAGGCTGCGACCTGATGCTCACGCTGTTTCCGTTCGAGGCGCGGTTCTATGAAGAACAGGGCGTGCCGGTGCGTTTCGTCGGCCACCCGCTGGCCGATACCATCCCGCTGCAGGCCGACCGCACTGCAGCGCGTGAAGCACTGGGCCTGCCCGACGGCCCCTTGGTGGCGCTGATGCCAGGCAGCCGTGGCGGCGAAGTAGGGCGCCTGGGTGCACTGTTTCTGGATACCGCACAGCGGCTTCGCGAGCTGGTGCCGGGGGTGCGCTTCGTCTCGCCCTGCGCCAACCCGGTGCGCCGTGCCCAGCTCGAACAGATGCTCGAAGGCCGCGACCTGCCACTGACCCTGCTCGACGGCCAGTCGCACCAGGCCCTGGCGGCCTGCGATGCGGTATTGATCGCCTCGGGCACCGCTACCCTGGAGGCGCTGTTGTTCAAGCGACCCATGGTGGTGGCGTACCGCGTGGCCCCGGTGACCTACTGGATTCTCAAGCGCCTGGTCAAAAGCCCTTATGTATCGCTGCCCAACCTGCTGGCCCAGCGCCTGCTGGTGCCCGAACTGCTGCAGGAGGCCGCCACCAGCGAGGCCCTGGCGCAGACCCTGGCACCACTGGTGAGCGGTGGCGAGCAGCAGACCGAGAGCTTCGATCAGATTCACCGTACCCTGCGCCGCGATGCCTCCAACCAGGCAGCCGACGCGGTACTGGCCTTGCTGGAACATCGATAAATGCAAATCGGACTGGATTTCAACCTGGTCGAAGACCTGGTCGCCGGGGTTGACGAAGTCGGCCGCGGCCCGCTGTGTGGCGCGGTGGTGACCGCTGCCGTGATCCTCGACCCGAGCCGGCCGATCCTGGGCCTGAACGATTCGAAAAAACTCACCGAGGCGCGCCGCGAAAAGCTCTTCGACGAGATCTGCGAGAAGGCCCTGAGCTTTCACATCGCCCGCGCCGAGGTCGACGAGATCGACCAGCTGAACATTCTGCATGCCACCATGCTGGCCATGCAGCGCGCGGTCGAAGGCCTGCACATCACGCCCAAGCTGGCACTGATCGATGGCAACCGTTGCCCCAAGCTCAACGTGCCATCGGCGCCGGTGGTCAAGGGTGACAGCCAGGTGCCGGCCATCGCTGCGGCCTCTATCCTGGCCAAGGTGACCCGTGACCGGGAAATGGCTGCCTTCGAGCTGATCTACCCTGGCTACGGCATCGGCGGGCACAAGGGCTACCCGACCCCGCTGCACCTTGAAGCCCTGGCCCGGCTTGGCCCCACGCCGATTCACCGGCGCTCGTTCGCCCCGGTACGGGCTGCATTCGAGGCCCGTGGCCTGCAGGCCAACGGCCTGTTGCCGGTGTAGAGGCAACCCCCGTTCAGCCTGACCGCTCCCGCGCAGGCTGTAGTTTTGATCGAGGCCCGGTACAATCCGGGCCTTGTTGTTTTGTGCTGCTATAGGATCATCATGTCGGCTTCTTTCGTTCATCTTCGCCTGCACACCGAATTCTCGCTGGTCGATGGCCTGGTGCGGATCAAGCCGCTGGTCAAGGCCCTGGCCGGGATGAACATGCCGGCGGTGGCCGTCACCGACCAGAGCAACATGTGCTCGCTGGTCAAGTTCTACAAGACCGCCATGGGCAGCGGGATCAAGCCGATCTGCGGGGCCGACCTGTGGCTGTCCAACGCCGACCCCGACCTGCCGCTGTCGCGCATCTGCCTGTTGGCGATGAACGCCAAGGGCTACCGCAACCTCACCGAGCTGATCTCCCGTGGCTGGATGGACGGCCAGCGCAATGGCGTGGTGGTCATCGAGCGCGAGTGGATCGCCCCGGCCAGCGAGGGCCTGATCGCCTTGTCGGCGGCCAGGGAAGGCGATATCGGCATGGCACTGCTGGGCAACAACCCGCAGGAAGCCGAGGCCCTGCTGCGCGACTGGATGGCGATGTTCCCCGATCGCTTCTATGTCGAGGTGCAGCGCACCAACCGCAGCGGCGACGAAGAGTACCTGCACGCCGCCGTGGCCCTGGCCGACCGCCTGGGCGCGCCGCTGGTGGCCACCAATGACGTGCGCTTCATCAAGCAGACCGACTACGACGCCCACGAAACCCGGGTGTGCATCGGCGAAGGCCGTGCCCTGGACGATCCGCGGCGTTCGCGCAACTACAGCGACCAGCAGTACCTGAAAAGCCCGGAAGAAATGGCCGAGCTGTTCAGCGACCTGCCCGACGCCCTGGCCAACACGGTCGAGATCGCCAAGCGCTGCAACATCGAGGTGCAGCTGGGCAAGCACTTCCTGCCCGACTTCCCCACGCCCAACGGCATGGGCATCGACGAATACCTGCGCCATGTGTCCCATGAAGGCCTGGAAGAGCGCCTGGCGGTGCTCTGGCCCAAGGACACCACGCCCAACTATGAAGAGAAGCGCCAGGTCTACCTCGACCGGCTGAAGTTCGAGCTGGACATCATCATCCAGATGGGCTTCCCCGGTTACTTCCTGATCGTTATGGACTTCATCAAGTGGGCCAAGAACAACGGCGTGCCGGTAGGTCCGGGCCGGGGGTCGGGTGCCGGCTCGCTGGTGGCCTACGTGCTGAAGATCACCGACCTCGACCCGCTGGCCTACGACCTGCTGTTCGAACGTTTCCTCAACCCTGAACGGGTCTCGATGCCCGACTTCGACGTCGACTTCTGCATGGACGGTCGCGACCGCGTGATCGAGTATGTGGCCGATGCCTACGGGCGCAATGCGGTGAGCCAGATCATCACCTTCGGCACCATGGCGGCCAAGGCGGTGGTGCGTGACGTGGCGCGGGTGCAGGGCAAGTCCTACGGCCTGGCCGACCGCCTGTCGAAGATGATTCCGTTCGAAGTCGGCATGACCCTGGAGAAGGCCTACGAGCAGGAGGAAATGCTGCGCGACTTCCTCAAGACCGACGAGGATGCCAAGGAAATCTGGGACATGGCCCTCAAGCTCGAGGGTGTTACCCGGGGCACCGGCAAGCACGCCGGTGGCGTGGTCATCGCGCCGACCAAACTCACCGACTTCTCGCCGATTGCCTGTGACGAAGAGGGCGGCGGCCTGGTAACCCAGTTCGACAAGGATGACGTGGAGGCGGCCGGCCTGGTGAAGTTCGACTTCCTCGGCCTGCGTACGCTGACCATCATCAAGTGGGCGATGGAGACGATCAACCGCGAGCAGGCCAAGGCCGGCCTGCCGGACCTGAACATCGACTTCATCCCGCTGGACGACAAGAAAACCTACGACCTGCTGCAGAAGGCCGAGACCACTGCGGTATTCCAGCTCGAGTCGCGCGGCATGAAGGAGCTGATCAAGAAGCTCAAGCCCGACTGCCTGGAAGACCTTATCGCACTGGTGGCACTGTTCCGCCCGGGCCCGCTGCAATCGGGCATGGTGGACGACTTCATCAACCGCAAGCACGGCCGCGCCGAGCTGGCCTACCCGCACTCCGACTACCAGTACGAAGGCCTCAAGCCGGTACTGGCGCCGACCTACGGCATCATCCTGTACCAGGAACAGGTGATGCAGATCGCCCAGGTGATGGCCGGCTACACCCTCGGCGGTGCGGACATGCTGCGCCGGGCGATGGGCAAGAAGAAGCCCGAGGAAATGGCCAAGCAGCGTGGCGGTTTCATCGAAGGCTGCGCCACCAACAACATCGACCCGGACCTGGCGGGCAACATCTTCGACCTGGTGGAAAAGTTCGCCGGTTACGGCTTCAACAAGTCCCACTCCGCCGCCTACGGCCTGGTGTCGTACCAGACCGCCTGGCTCAAGACCCATCACCCGGCCGCGTTCATGGCTGCGGTACTGTCGGCGGATATGCACAACACCGACAAGGTGGTGACCCTGATCGAGGAAGTGCGCAGCATGAAGCTGCGCCTCGATGCACCGGATGTGAACACCTCCGACTTCAAGTTCACGGTCAACGACGACGGCCGCATCGTGTATGGCCTGGGCGCGATCAAGGGCGTGGGCGAGGGCCCTGTCGACGCGATCGTCGAGGCGCGCAGCAGCGGGCCGTTCAAGGACCTGTTCGACTTCTGCGAGCGGGCCGACCTCAAGCGCATCAACAAGCGCACCCTCGATGCATTGATCCGCAGCGGTGCGCTGGACCGCCTGGGGCCGTTCTTCCACGACGAGATCAAGGCCTACCAGGCCAACATCGACCGTAACCGCGCGGTGCTGCTGGGGGCGATGGAAGAGGCGATCAAGTCGGCCGAACAGACCGCACGCACCCACGACAGCGGGCACTCGGACCTGTTCGGCGGGTTGTTCGTGGAGGCCGACGCCGACGTCTATGCCAACCACCGCAACGCCCGCGAGCTGACCCTCAAGGAACGCCTGCGCGGCGAGAAGGACACCCTGGGCCTGTACCTGACCGGCCACCCGATCGACGAGTACGAAGGTGAGATCCGCCGTTTCGCCCGTCAGCGCATCATCGACCTCAAGCCGGCCCGCGATACCCAGACCGTGGCCGGCATGATCATTGCGCTGCGCGTGATGAAGAACAAGAAGGGCGACAAGATGGGCTTCGTGACCCTCGACGACCGCTCCGGGCGCATTGAGGCGTCGCTGTTTGCCGATGCGTTCATGGCCGCGCAGCCTTTGCTGCAGACCGACGCGATGGTGGTGGTCGAAGGGGAGGTCAGCAATGACGACTTCTCCGGTGGCCTGCGCCTGCGGGTCAAGCGTGTGATGAGCATGGAAGATGCACGTACCAACCTGGCCGAAAGCCTGCGCCTGAAGATCCATGCCGACGCCCTCAAGGGCGACCGCCTGGCGTGGCTGGGCGAGCTGTTCAAGCGCCATCGCGGCGCGTGCCCGATCAGCATGGAATACACCGGCAACGATGCGCGCGCCCTGCTGCAGTTTGGCGAAGGTTGGCGCATCGACCCCGCGGACGGACTGATTCAGGCCCTGCGTGACCAGTTCGGGCGTGAGAACGTCTTCCTGCAATATCGATGAATTGATGAATTTTTAATCTCGACCTGAATGCGCCTGATCCCTTAAGGTAGGGCGCCAAACGGATCAACCGGCCGGCCGCCTGGCCGTCGACCCAAGACGGATGCCTATGAACCCGAATTTTCTGGATTTCGAACAGCCGATTGCTGACCTGCAAGCCAAGATCGAAGAGCTGCGCCTGGTCGGCAATGACAACTCGCTGAACATCGGCGATGAAATCGCCCGTCTGCAAGACAAGAGCAGCACGCTGACCGAGAGCATTTTCGGCAACCTGACCAGCTGGCAGATCGCGCGCCTGGCGCGTCACCCGCGTCGTCCGTACACCCTGGACTACATCGACCACATCTTCACCGAGTTCGACGAGCTGCATGGCGACCGCCACTTCTCCGACGACGCCGCGATCGTTGGTGGCATCGCCCGCCTGGACGACCAGCCGGTGATGGTGATCGGTCATCAGAAAGGCCGTGAAGTGCGCGAGAAGGTACGCCGCAACTTCGGCATGCCACGCCCTGAAGGTTACCGCAAGGCGTGCCGCCTGATGGAAATGGCCGAACGCTTCAAGATGCCGATCCTGACCTTCATCGACACCCCGGGCGCCTACCCCGGCATCGACGCCGAAGAGCGCAACCAGAGCGAAGCGATTGCCTGGAACCTGCGCGTGATGGCTCGCCTGAAAACGCCGATCATCGCCACCGTGATCGGCGAAGGCGGTTCGGGCGGTGCACTGGCCATCGGCGTTTGCGACCAGCTGAACATGCTGCAGTACTCCACCTACGCGGTGATTTCGCCGGAAGGCTGCGCCTCGATCCTGTGGAAGACTGCCGAGAAGGCTGCTGACGCAGCCGAAGCGATGGGCATCACGGCCGAGCGCCTCAAGGGCCTGGGTATCGTCGACAAGGTGATCGGCGAACCACTGGGCGGCGCACACCGTGACCCGGCGGCGGCCTCGGCCAACATCCGCGCTTCGCTGATCGAGCAGTTGGACATGCTCAAGGCGTTCGACAACGACGCGCTGCTCAAGCGCCGTTATGATCGCCTGATGAGCTACGGGCTCTGATCTGAACTCATCGGTGGCCCTTTCGCTTCTGTAGGAGCCGGCTTTGCCGGCGAAGGGCCACCGATGATCGACCTGCGCAACACCCTGTCCCCCTGGCACCAAGCTACCGGCTGGTGCGTCGCCCTCTCTGGCGGCCTCGACTCCACCGTGCTGCTGCACCTGCTGGCCCAACAGCCGGCTGCGCCCCTTCGTGCCCTCCATGTCCACCACGGTCTGCAAGCCGCTGCCGATGCGTGGCCGGCCCACTGCCAGCGCCTGTGCGACAGCCTGGGCGTACCGCTGGACATCATCCATGTGCACGTCGCCCCAGGCGCCAGCCTGGAGCAGGGCGCCCGGGACGCGCGCTATGCAGCCTTCGCCCGGGCCCTGCGCCCGGGCGAACTGCTGCTGACCGGCCAGCACCGCGACGACCAGGCCGAGACGCTGCTGTTTCGGCTGTTGCGCGGGGCCGGCCTGCGTGGCCTGTCGGGGATGCCGGCGCAGCGGGCGCTGGGGCAGGGCAGCCTGCTGCGACCCTTGCTGGATACCCCGCGTGATGAACTGCTGGCCTACGCCACCGCGCATGGCCTGCACTGGATAGAAGACCCCAGCAACGATGACACCCAGTTCTCGCGCAACTACCTGCGCCACCAGGTGCTGCCGGCGCTGACCCGACGCTGGCCCCAGGCGTCGCGCAGCCTGGCGCGCAGCGCCGCGCACCTGGCCGAGGCGCAGGGCCTGCTCGATGAAGTGGCGCAGCAGGACCTCGCACAAGCCTCGACCCCCGATGCCTTCGCCTGGTTGGGCTGCCCGTCGCTGGATCTGGAGGTGCTGCGCCAACTGTCCCCGGCACGCCAGCGCAACGCCCTGCAGTACTGGCTGGCGGCGCGCACGCGCCTGCCGGACACCCGCCACTGGTCGGGTTGGGATGACGTGCGCGATGCCGGCGGCGAAGGGCGTCCTGTATGGCGCCTGGCCGATGGCGAGCTGCACCGCAGTGGCTTGCGCATCTACTGGCTGGATGCGCACTGGCTCACGCCGCCGGCGCAGCCGGGGCCTTGGCTCGACCCGCGCCAGCCGCTTGCACTGCCCGGCAATGGCCAGTTGACACTCAGCGGCAGGTTGCCGCAGGGCCCGCTGCAGGTGCGCTATCGGCAGGGCGGCGAGAGGATGGCGGTCGAGGGCCGGGGCCATCGCGACCTCAAGCGGTTGCTCAACGAGCGCCAGCTACCCTTGTTCGCCCGCCAGCGCGTGCCGCTGCTGTACCGCGACGGGCAGTTGCTGGCGGTGGCCAACCTGCCGGGGCTGGGGCTTGCCGACGGGCAACTGCACTGGTGCGTACCGACAAGCGCGCAAGGTTTGAGATGAAAGGGACATTCCGGTAGACTACGCTCCCTTCTTGATACAACTTCTGTGACTTCATCTGAATCACGGCAGTTGCCGATTACCAAGCAGTTTTTTGCTGGGCGATTCTAAAAATGTTTAGCGAGCTCCTTACCGGGTTTTCAACCCCCGGTCTGACCAGGCGCGGCAGTTTTTTAAGATGCACTGTGATTGACGCAGGTGATCGGGGGCTTCGGCCTTCCTTCGCTTTCCCCGGCGGCACTGACCGCTTTAACGCAGACTTCTAGGGTTTTTCATGACGCGCTACATATTCGTCACGGGCGGTGTTGTTTCTTCATTGGGGAAAGGCATTGCCTCGGCTTCATTGGCGGCCATCCTGGAGGCGCGGGGGCTCAAGGTCACCATGCTCAAGCTGGACCCGTACATCAACGTCGACCCGGGCACCATGAGCCCGTTCCAGCACGGTGAAGTGTTCGTCACCCACGACGGCGCCGAGACCGACCTGGACCTGGGCCACTACGAGCGGTTCATCCGCACGACCATGACCCAGAACAACAACTTCACCACCGGCCGCGTGTACGAGCACGTGCTGCGCAAGGAGCGCCGTGGTGACTACCTGGGTGCCACCATCCAGGTGATCCCGCACATCACCGACGAAATCAAGCGCCGCATCATCAAGGGCGCCGGCGATGCCGACGTGGCCATGGTCGAGATCGGCGGTACCGTGGGTGACATCGAGTCGCAACCGTTCCTCGAGGCCATCCGCCAGCTGCGCTTCGAAGTGGGCGCCAAGCGCGCGATGCTGATGCACCTGACCCTGGTGCCGTACATCGCCACCGCCGGGGAGACCAAGACCAAGCCTACCCAGCACTCGGTCAAGGAACTGCGCTCCATCGGCCTGCAGCCGGACGTGCTGGTGTGCCGTTCCGATCACCCGATCGACAGCTCGTCGCGCCGCAAGATCGCGCAGTTCACCAACGTTGAAGAACGTGCGGTGATCGCGCTGGAAGACGCCGACACCATCTACAAGATCCCGGGCATCCTGCACTCCCAGGGCCTGGACGACTTCGTCGTCGAGCGTTTCGGCCTGCAGTGCGGCAGCGCCGACCTGTCCGAGTGGGACGCGGTGGTCGATGCCAAGCTCAACCCCGAGCACGAAGTCACCATCGCCATGGTCGGCAAGTACATGGAGCTGCTCGATGCCTACAAGTCGCTGATCGAAGCGATGAGCCATGCCGGCATCAGCAACCGCACCAAGGTCAACCTGCGCTACATCGACTCCGAAGACATCGAGAACCAGGGCACCGGCCTGCTCGAAGGCGTGGACGCCATCCTGGTACCGGGCGGTTTCGGCCTGCGCGGCGTGGAAGGCAAGATCACTGCCGTTCAGTACGCTCGCGAGAACAAGGTGCCTTACCTGGGTATCTGCCTGGGCATGCAGGTGGCGGTCATCGAATTCGCCCGCAACGTGATGGGCTGGAAGGACGCCAACTCCACCGAGTTCGATCGCGCCAGCGGTCACCCTGTGGTGGGCCTGATCACCGAGTGGGAAGATGCCACCGGCGCGGTCGAGACCCGTACCGAAGCCTCGGACCTTGGCGGCACCATGCGTCTGGGCGCCCAGGAGTGCCAGCTGCAAAGCGGCTCCAAGGTGCACGACTGCTACGCCAAGGACGTGATCGTCGAGCGTCACCGTCACCGCTACGAGGTCAACAACAACCTGCTGCCGCAACTGATCGAGGCGGGCCTGGTGGTCTCGGGTCGTTCCGGCGACGGCGCACTGGTCGAAGTGGTCGAGTCCAAGGACCATCCGTGGTTCGTGGCCTGCCAGTTCCACCCGGAGTTCACCTCTACCCCGCGTGACGGCCACCCGCTGTTCAGCGGCTTCGTCAAAGCTGCATTGGCTCAAAAGAACAAGGCCTGATCCATGACCCAGAAGATCATTCGCGTCGGTAACATCGAGATCGCCAACGACAAGCCGTTCGTCCTGTTCGGCGGCATGAACGTGCTGGAATCCCGTGACCTGGCCCTGAAGGTCTGCGAAGAGTACGTGCGGGTTACCGAGAAGCTCGGTATCCCCTACGTGTTCAAGGCCAGCTTCGACAAGGCCAACCGTTCGTCGATCAACTCCTACCGCGGCCCTGGCCTGGAAGAGGGGATGAAGATCTTCGAAGAGATCAAGCGCACCTTCAACGTGCCGGTGATCACCGACGTGCACGAGCCGCACCAGGCGCAGGCCGTGGCCGACGTGTGCGACATCATCCAGCTGCCGGCCTTCCTGTCGCGCCAGACTGATCTTGTTGTCGCGATGGCCAAAACCGGCGCGGTGATCAACATCAAGAAGGCGCAGTTCCTCGCACCCCAGGAGATGAAGCACATCCTGAGCAAGTGCGAAGAGGCCGGCAACGACCAACTGATCCTCTGCGAGCGTGGTTCGAGCTTCGGCTACAACAACCTGGTGGTGGACATGCTCGGCTTCGGCATCATGAAGCAGTTCGAGTACCCGGTGTTCTTCGACGTGACCCATGCCCTGCAGATGCCGGGTGGTCGCGCCGATTCCGCAGGTGGCCGCCGTGCCCAGGTCACCGACCTGGCCAAGGCCGGCCTCAGTCAGGGGCTGGCGGGCCTGTTCCTCGAGGCTCACCCGGACCCTGACAATGCCAAGTGCGACGGCCCGTGCGCCCTGCGCCTGGACAAACTGGAGCCATTCCTGGCCCAGCTCAAGCAACTGGACGAACTGGTCAAGAGTTTTCCGACGGTAGAAACCGCGTAAACCTCGATTCTCCGGTAAAGTACCGCCCGTTCATCCCCTGACCCCCGGGTCAGGGGCTTGTCCTCGTCAGGCCTGCCCGTGCGCCGACCGCCTGTGACGGACCCGGTTTTTTTCTCAGCTGCGTTGTTTTCGTCAATTCTGGAGTGCTTACAACAATGGCAAAAATCGTCGACATCAAAGGTCGTGAAGTTCTCGATTCGCGCGGTAACCCTACCGTCGAAGCGGACGTACTGCTCGACAACGGCATCATCGGCAGCGCCTGTGCGCCGTCGGGTGCTTCCACTGGCTCGCGCGAAGCGCTGGAGCTGCGTGATGGCGACAAGAGCCGTTACATGGGCAAGGGCGTACTGAAGGCCGTCGCCAACATCAACGGCCCGATCCGCGACCTGCTGCTGGGCAAGGACCCGGTCGAGCAGAAAGCGCTCGACCTGGCGATGATCAAGCTCGACGGTACTGAAAACAAAGGCAACCTGGGCGCCAACGCCATCCTCGCCGTGTCCCTGGCTGCCGCCAAGGCCGCTGCACAGGACCAGGACCTGCCGCTGTACGCGCACATCGCAAACCTCAATGGCACCCCTGGCCAGTACTCGATGCCGGTCCCGATGATGAACATCATCAACGGCGGCGAGCACGCCGACAACAACGTCGACATCCAGGAGTTCATGGTGCAGCCGGTCGGCGCCAAGACCTTCTCCGACGCGCTGCGCATGGGCACCGAGATCTTCCACCACCTAAAGGCAGTACTGAAGGCCCGTGGCCTGAACACCGCCGTGGGTGACGAGGGTGGTTTCGCACCTAACCTGGCTTCCAACGAAGACGCGCTGTCGGCCATCGCCGAAGCCATCGCCAACGCCGGCTACACCCTGGGCACCGACGTGACCCTGGCGCTGGACTGTGCGGCCAGCGAGTTCTACGAGGACGGCAAGTACAACCTGTCCGGTGAAGGCAAGTCGTTCGACGCAGCCGGTTTTGCCGACTACCTCAAGGGCCTGACCGAGCGTTTCCCGATCATCTCGATCGAAGACGGCCTGGACGAGTCCGACTGGGCTGGCTGGAAGATCCTGACCGACAAGATCGGCGACAAGGTGCAACTGGTCGGTGACGACCTGTTCGTGACCAACACCAAGATCCTGAAGGAAGGCATCGACAAGAAGATCGCCAACTCGATCCTGATCAAGTTCAACCAGATCGGCACCCTGACCGAAACCCTGGAAGCCATCCAGATGGCCAAGGCCGCCGGTTACACCGCGGTGATCTCGCACCGTTCGGGCGAAACCGAAGATTCGACCATTGCCGACCTGGCCGTGGGTACCGCTGCCGGCCAGATCAAGACCGGTTCGCTGTGCCGCTCCGACCGCGTCTCCAAGTACAACCAATTGCTGCGTATCGAAGAGCAACTGGGCAGCAAGGCTGTGTACCGTGGTCGCGGCGAGTTTCGCGGCTAAGCCAGAGATGGTAAAAAGGCCGCAGTGTGAGGCTGAAAGACGCAGCTAATCTTTCAGCAACCCTGTGCAGCAAGTGCTTTCCCCACAAAGCCTGGCTTCGGTCAGGCTTCGTGCCATCAGCCCCTTGTGCACGGGCGGCCTTTTTCCAGTGGATACCCTGATGCGTAGTCCCTATTGGTTGTTCCTCGTCTTGCTCCTGTTGCTGGGTGGCCTGCAGTACCGTCTGTGGGTGGGCAACGGCAGCCTGGCCCAGGTTGCCGACCTCAAGCAGCAGATCGCCGACCAGCACGCTGAAAACGAGCGTCTGCTGGAGCGTAATCGCGTGCTTGATGCCGAAGTGCTGGAGTTGAAGAAAGGTATGGAAACCGTCGAAGAACGCGCTCGTCATGAGCTGGGTATGGTCAAGGAGGGTGAAACCCTCTACCAGTTGGCCCAATGACGGCGTCCCTGCCTGCCTTCTGGGCAGTGATTCCTGCCGCGGGTGTTGGTGCCCGCATGGCGGCCGACCGTCCCAAGCAGTACCTGCAACTGGGCGGGCGGACGATTCTCGAGCATAGCCTCGACTGTTTTCTCGACCATCCATGCCTCAAGGGCGTGGTGGTCAGCATTGCTGCCGACGACCCTTACTGGCCGGGCCTGGCCTGCGCCAGCGATACGCGCATCCAGCGTGCGGCAGGTGGGCGCGAGCGTGCCGATTCGGTGCTCAACGCCTTGCTGCTGCTGCACGCCCAGGGCGCGGCCGACAACGACTGGGTGCTGGTGCACGATGCGGCGCGGCCGAACCTGGCGCGCGACGACCTTGACCGCCTGCTGGGCGAGCTGGCGAATGATCCGGTGGGCGGGCTGCTGGCGGTGCCGGCGCGCGACACGCTCAAGCGTGCCGATGCCAACGGGCGGGTAAGCGCCACTATCGACCGCAGCACGGTGTGGCAGGCGTACACCCCGCAGATGTTCCGCCTGGGGGCATTGCACCGTGCGCTGGCAGACAGCCTGGTGGCGGACGTGGCGATCACCGACGAGGCGTCTGCCATCGAATGGTCGGGGCAGGCACCACGCCTGGTCGAAGGGCGCAACGACAATATCAAGGTGACGCGACCGGAAGACCTGGAGTGGCTGAGGCAGCGCTGGGCCAATCGCGGCAATTGACCACGGTGGCCCATTCTCTGGCAAGCCAGCCTTGCACAAGGGACTGCAGTACGTTCAAGGGCGGGTGAATGATTTGTGGGAGCCCGCGACGTTTTCTACACGCTGCGGTACTCAGGCAACTGTCCCAACTTCTCCCGTAGATAATCCACCAGCTTGCGCACCTTCGGCGACAGGTGCCGCTGTTGCGGGTACAACGCCCACACCGCCGTATTCGGCGGCTGATGCGCTTCAAGCAGCGACACCAGCGCGCCACTGCCCAGATGCTCCAGCACGTAGTAGTCCGGCAACTGGCACAGCCCCATCCCCTGCAGCGCCGCATCCAGCACCGCCTGCCCGCTGTTGCAGCGCCAGTTGCCCTGCACCCGCTGACTGATTTCCCGCCCCTCCTGCTGCAAGGCCCAGATATCCGTGCTGCCGATCAGGCAGTTGTGCCGCGCCAGCTCCGACACGCTGTGGGGCCGCCCATAGCGCTCCAGGTACGCTGGCGAGGCGCACAGGTACATGCGCCGTGGGGCCAGGCGTGCCGCCACCAGGCGTGACTCCTGCAACCGGCCCAAACGAATCGCCATGTCCATGCCTTCGTGCAGCAGGTCGAGGGTGCGGTTGGTCAGCTCGATGTCCACCCGCAACTGCGGGTACTGCGCCATGAAGCGGGTGACCAGCGGCACGATGAAGCGCTCGCCATAGGCCACCGCACAGGTCATGCGCAGCAGCCCCTTGGGCTCGCTGGTCAGGTCGCCTATGGCGCGCAGGGCCTCTTCGCGGCCATCCTGCAGGCGCTGGCAGTGCTGAAGAAAGGTCTGCCCGGCCTCACTCAAGGTCACCTTGCGCGTGCTGCGGTACAAAAGGCGCGTCTGCAGGCGATCTTCCAGGCGCGCCACCGCACGGCTGACGTGCGACGACGATACCCCCAGGCGCTCGGCTGCTGCGGTGAACTGGCCCGATTCGGCCACCGCGACGAATTCGTCGATCCCTTCCCAGCGGCTGCTCATCGATTATCCCTGCATGGCAATAATGTTTTGTGTTTGGCTCGATTATTAAGCAAAAGACGATGAATTACACTTCACGCCTGAACTGAAACCTTTGTGGAGAACCTTGATGATCAAGTCCCGTGCTGCCGTTGCCTTCGAAGCCAAGAAACCGCTGGAGATCGTCGAAGTCGACGTGGCCATGCCCAAGGCCGGCGAAGTGCTGTTGCGCGTGGTCGCCAGCGGCGTCTGCCACACCGACGCCTACACGCTGTCGGGCGCCGACCCGGAAGGCATCTTCCCGTCCATCCTGGGCCATGAAGGCGGCGCCATCGTCGAGGCCATCGGTGAGGGCGTGACCTCGGTGGCGGTGGGCGATCACGTGATCCCGCTCTACACCCCGGAATGTCGCCAGTGCAAGTTCTGCAAGTCGGGCAAGACCAACCTGTGCCAGGCCATCCGCGCGACCCAGGGCAAGGGCCTGATGCCCGACGGCACCACCCGTTTTGCCTACAAGGGTCAGCCGCTGTTCCACTACATGGGCACCTCGACCTTTTCCGAATACACCGTGCTGCCGGAAATTTCCGTGGCCAAGATCCAGAAAGAGGCCCCGCTGGAGAAGGTGTGCCTGCTTGGTTGCGGCGTGACCACCGGCATCGGTGCGGTACTCAATACCGCCAAGGTCAAGCCGGGTGACACCGTGGCCATCTTCGGCCTGGGCGGCATCGGCCTGTCGGCCGTGATCGGTGCGGTCAAGGCCAAGGCCAGCCGCATCATCGCCATCGACATCAACCCGGCCAAGTTCGAGATCGCACGCCAGCTGGGTGCCACCGACTGCATCAACCCCAAGGACTACGATCGCCCGATCCAGGAAGTGATCGTGGACCTGACCGATGGCGGCGTGGACTTCTCGTTCGAGTGCATCGGCAACGTGCAACTGATGCGTGCGGCCCTGGAGTGCTGCCACAAGGGCTGGGGCGAGTCGGTGATCATCGGCGTCGCCGGTGCCGGCCAGGAGATCGCAACGCGTCCGTTCCAGCTGGTCACCGGCCGCGTCTGGCGCGGCTCGGCATTCGGTGGCGTGCGTGGTCGCACCGAGCTGCCAAGCTATGTGGACATGGCCGAGCAGGGCGAGATCCCGCTGGACACCTTCATTACCCACACCATGGGCCTGGAGGACATCAACAAGGCCTTCGACCTGATGCATGAAGGCAAGAGCATCCGCAGCGTCATCCACTTCTGAGGTCTGCCATGAGCCTGGAAAACATCTCCTGCCAGAAGAGCTTCGGCGGCTGGCACAAGCGCTACCGGCACCGCTCCAGCGTGCTGGGGTGCGACATGGTGTTTGCCGTGTACCTGCCGCCGCAGGCGGAGCAGGGCGGCAAGCTGCCGGTGCTGTACTGGCTGAGCGGGCTGACCTGCACCGACGAGAACTTCATGCAGAAGGCCGGCGCGCACAAGCTTGCCGCCGAGCTCGGCCTGATCATCGTGGCGCCGGACACCAGCCCGCGCGGGCCACAGGTACCGGACGACCCGGACGGCGCCTGGGACTTCGGCCTGGGCGCGGGGTTCTACCTCAATGCCACCGAACAGCCGTGGGCCGAGCACTACCGCATGCACGACTATGTGGTGGATGAGCTGCCGGCACTGGTGGAGGCGCATTTCCCGGCCTCCGCTGCGCGCAGCATCAGCGGTCACTCCATGGGTGGGCACGGCGCGCTGGTGTGCGCCTTGCGCAACCCCGGGCGCTATGTGTCGGTGTCGGCGTTCTCGCCCATCGGCAACCCGATGGACTGCCCCTGGGGCCAGAAGGCGTTCAGTCGCTACCTGGGCGAGGAGCGTTCACGCTGGCGCGAATGGGATGCCAGCGTGCTGATCGCGCAGGCGCAGGAAACGCTGCCGCTGCTGGTCGATCAGGGCGATCGCGACGACTTCCTGCAAACCCAGCTCAAGCCCGAAGTGCTGGCCCAGGCCGCGCAGGCGGCTGGTTACCCGCTGACGTTGCGCCTGCAGCCTGGCTACGACCACAGCTACTACTTCATCGCCAGCTTCATCGATGACCACCTGCGCCACCATGCGGCGGCATTGGGGCGGGCGTAGGGCTAGTCCTACAAATAAGCCAAACCCCCGGCAAAGCAGGTAGAATCACGCCCTGACTCAATCAGGGCGTTTTTTTATGCGTATTGGCCACGGCTACGATGTGCACCGCTTCGCGGAAGGCGATTTCATCACCTTGGGTGGGGTGCGCATTGCGCACAAGTTCGGCCTGCTGGCCCATTCCGACGGCGATGTGCTGCTGCACGCGCTGAGCGATGCACTGCTGGGCGCCGCCGCGCTGGGTGACATCGGCAAGCATTTCCCCGATACCGACCCGCAGTTCAAGGGCGCCGACAGCCGCGTGCTGCTGCGCCACATCCTGTCGATCATCCATGCCAAGGGCTGGAAGGTGGGCAACGTCGACGCCACCATCGTGGCCCAGGCACCCCGGATGGCCGCGCACATCGAAACCATGCGTACCCTGATCGCCCAGGACCTGCAGGTCGAGCTCGACCAGGTCAACGTCAAGGCCACCACCGAAGAGAAGCTCGGCTTCACCGGCCGTGAAGAAGGCATCGCCGTTCACGCCGTCGCGTTGTTGCTGCGCGCATGACCGAACTCGAACTGCTCGGCCCGCAGGCAGCCGGGCCGGCGCTGGGCAGCGCCATCCTCAAGGCCACGGCCGAAGATTTCCAGGTCGATGAAGTGCTCGACATTCCCCTGTCGGGTGAAGGCGAGCACTTGTGGCTGTGGGTCGAGAAACGCGACCTCAATACCGAGGAGGCCGCCCGCCGCCTGGCCCGCGCCGCCGGCGTACCGCTGCGCACCGTGAGCTATGCCGGCCTCAAGGACCGTCAGGCGCTGACTCGCCAATGGTTCAGCCTGCACCTGCCGGGCAAGGCCGACCCTGACCTGAGCGCGGCTGAAAACGAAACCCTGAGCATCCTCAGACACACCCGTCACTCGCGCAAACTCCAGCGTGGCGCGCACTCGGCCAACGGCTTCACCCTGCGCCTCACAGCGCTCAGCGCCGATCACCAGGCCCTGGACGCGCGCCTCGAGCAATTGCGCATACAAGGCGTGCCCAACTACTTCGGCAGCCAGCGCTTCGGCTTTGCGGGCGGCAACGTGCACGATGCGCGCCAGTGGGCCGAGCGCAAGGCCCTGCCCGAGCAGCGCAATGTGCGCTCGCGGCTGCTGTCCAGCGCACGCAGCTACCTGTTCAACCGGGTGCTGGCCGAGCGGGTTGCCGATGGCAGCTGGCAACAGGCTCAGGTCGGCGACCTGCTGGCGTTTACCGACAGCCGCAGCTTTTTCGCGGCGGGCGAGGCCGAGTGCAGCGATCCGCGCCTGGCAATACTCGACCTGCACCCTACCGGGCCGCTGTGGGGCGAGGGCCTGCCGGCCACCAGTGGGGCAGGCGGTGCGATCGAGCAACGCGTGGCCGAACAGGAGGCAGCCCTGTGCCAATGGCTGGGCAATGCCAACCTCAAACAGGAACGGCGCATTCTGCGGCTGCCCATTGGCGGCTTGACGTGGCATTATCCCGAGCCTGATATCCTGCAACTGGAATTCGTCCTTCCGGCCGGATGCTTCGCCACCGTGGTGGTGCGCGAACTCGTCGATCTGGTGCCGGCAGGGCAGACGGACAGCCCATGCGTATTCTGATTTCGAACGACGACGGGGTCACCGCACCCGGTCTCGCCGCGCTGCATGCTGCGCTGGCGGATTATGCCGAGTGCGTGGTGATTGCCCCGGACCAGGACAAGAGCGGCGCCAGCAGTTCGCTGACGCTCGACCGCCCGCTGCATCCGCAGACCCTGGCCAACGGCTACATCAGCCTCAACGGCACACCGACCGATTGCGTGCACCTGGGCCTGAACGGGCTGCTGGAGCATCCGCCGGACATGGTCGTCTCGGGTATCAACCTGGGCGCCAACCTGGGCGATGACGTGCTGTACTCGGGCACGGTCGCCGCGGCGCTGGAAGGTCGATTCCTGGGGGGCACCTCGTTTGCCTTCTCGCTGCTCTCGCGCCTGCCGGACAACCTGCCCACTGCCGCCTATTTCGCGCGCAAGCTGGTCGAGGCGCATGCAAGCCTTGAGCTGCCACCGCGCACCGTACTCAATGTGAACATTCCCAACCTGCCGCTGGAGCACATCCGTGGCATCCAGCTGACACGCCTGGGGCATCGTGCACGTGCGGCGGCGCCGACCAAGGTGGTCAACCCGCGCGGCAAGGAAGGCTACTGGATCGCGGTGGCCGGCGACGCCGAGGATGGCGGCCCGGGTACCGATTTTCACGCGGTGATGCAGGGCTATGTCTCGATCACCCCGCTACAGCTTGACCGCACCTTCAACGATGCCTTCGACCGTCTCGAGGGTTGGCTGGAGGGGCTGCTCTGATGCGAGAGCCGGAGGATCTGATGCGCCATGGTATCGGTTTTACTTCGCAGCGAACCCGTGAACGGCTGATCCAGCGTTTGATCGAGGAAGGCATCAAGGACCAGCGGGTGCTAGAGGCCTTGCGCAACATCCCGCGGCACATGTTCGTCGACGAGGCGCTGTCGCACCGTGCGTATGAAGATACCGCCCTGCCCATCGGCAACAACCAGACCATCTCGCAGCCGTTCATGGTCGCGTACATGAGCGAGGTGCTGCTGGAGGACGGTCCGCTGGACAAGGTGCTGGAGATCGGCACCGGGTCTGGCTACCAGACAGCAGTGCTGTCCAGGCTGGTGGAGCGGGTGTTCTCGGTAGAGCGCATCAAACCCCTGCAGGACCGCGCCAAGGAACGGCTGGTCGAGTTGAACCTGCGCAACCAGGTGTTCCGCTGGGGCGACGGTTTCGAGGGATGGCCGGCACTGGCCCCCTACAATGGCATCATCGTCACCGCCGGCGCACCCGAAGTGCCCCAGGCCTTGCTCGACCAGCTGGCACCGGGCGGGCGCATGGTGATACCGGTGGGCGCCAGTGGCGAGACACAGCAATTGCTGTTGATAGTGCGCGAAGAACAGGGCTTCTCGCGGCGCAAACTGTGTGACGTACGCTTCGTGCCGTTGCTCAATGGCACATTGAGCTGAGTCGATTTTTTTCGCGGGCGTCGAATTCCCGGTGCATTGCCGGGTCTATGGGGCGTGCGGTTTCTTGAACGATCGCACAACCTGGCAAGCAGTTGATCTGCATTGCCTGTGCGCTCGGTTATAATTGCAACAATATTGCATTCCTACATCGGTCACCACATAAGGGAGCGGCGGGTGAGTCACACAGTCATTCGGCAGCGCATGGGTCTATCGAGCTTAAAGCTTCTGGTGATTGCACTCGCCTTGGGAACCCTGGTTTCAGGGTGTTCCAGTTCATCTTCGAGCAGCGTGCGGGTGGTCGACCGCAACAGCGCCGCGCCCAAGCGCCCGGTGGTCACTACGGGGCAGTACGTGGTTCGCCCGGGCGATACGCTGTTCTCGATTGCCTTTCGCTACGGCTGGGACTACAAGGAGCTCGCTGCGCGCAACGGTATCCCGGCGCCCTATACCATCCGGCCCGGCCAGGCGATCCGCTTCGGCTCCGGCACGGCTACCAGCAGCGGCTCGCGGGTCGTCACCTCCACCTCGCCCTCCAGCAAGACCACGGTCACCCGTCGTCCGGCAGGTACCCCGGCACCGGCAAAAACCACGTCTCCAGGCGGTACCAGCGCGCCGCCCGTCGTCGCCACCACCCCCGTCCAGGTGCCGGCTTCGGAGCGTTCGGCCGGTGGCTGGGCATGGCCGGCCAACGGTGTGCTGATTGGAAAATTCGCTTCAAACGGTAGTTTGAATAAAGGCATTGATATCGCCGGTGATTTGGGACAGCCTGTTTTTGCTGCGTCGGATGGTTCCGTTGTGTACGCCGGAAGTGGCTTGCGGGGCTACGGTGAACTGGTAATCATCAAGCACAGCGATACCTACGTCAGTGCCTACGGTCACAACCGCAGGCTGTTGGTTCGGGAGGGACAGCAGGTCAAGGTTGGGCAGACAATTGCCGAAATGGGGTCCACGGGCACCGACCGGGTGAAGCTTCACTTCGAGATTCGCCGCCAGGGCAAACCTGTAGATCCGTTGCAATTCCTGCCACGTCGTTGATAAGCATGTACCCGGCCTGTTCCTTCGCGTAGTGGGGACAGGCTCAGCGTTGCCAAGGATAAAGGCGCCGCTTGAGTCTGAGTTCGAACTCAGCAAAGGACTATAACAATGGCTCTCAGTAAAGAAGTGCCGGAGTTTGACATCGACGATGAGGTGCTCCTTATGGAAACCGGCATCGTTTTGGAAACGGATGTGGTGTCAGACGAACCTGCTGTATCTCCGGTTCGGACCCGGGCCAAACAAGGCTCACCGCTCAAACAGCACAAGTACATCGATTACACTCGAGCACTTGATGCAACTCAGCTCTACCTCAACGAAATCGGCTTTTCGCCCCTGCTTTCCCCGGAAGAAGAAGTTCATTTTGCGCGTTTGTCGCAAAGTGGCGACCCTGCCGGGCGCAAACGCATGATCGAAAGCAACCTGCGCCTGGTGGTGAAGATTGCGCGCCGCTACGTCAACCGCGGTCTATCGCTGCTCGACCTGATCGAAGAGGGCAACCTGGGCCTGATTCGCGCAGTCGAGAAGTTCGACCCCGAGCGTGGGTTCCGTTTCTCGACCTACGCCACCTGGTGGATCCGGCAGACCATCGAACGCGCCATCATGAACCAGACGCGCACCATTCGCCTGCCGATCCATGTGGTCAAGGAACTGAACGTCTACCTGCGTGCAGCACGCGAGCTGACCCAGAAACTCGATCACGAGCCGTCACCGGAAGAGATCGCCAACCTGCTGGAAAAACCCGTAGGCGAGGTCAAGCGCATGCTCGGCCTGAACGAGCGCGTGTCTTCGGTGGACGTTTCACTGGGCCCGGACTCGGACAAGACCCTGCTCGATACCCTCACCGACGATCGTCCCACCGACCCTTGCGAGCTGTTGCAGGACGACGACCTGTCCCAGAGCATCGACCTGTGGCTGAGCGAACTGACCGACAAGCAGCGTGAGGTGGTGATTCGTCGCTTTGGCCTGCGCGGGCATGAGAGCAGCACCCTGGAGGATGTTGGCCTGGAGATTGGTCTTACCCGGGAGCGGGTACGTCAGATCCAGGTGGAGGGCCTCAAGCGGCTGCGGGAGATCCTGGAGAAGAACGGTCTGTCCAGCGAGTCGCTGTTCCAGTAACTGCGACGGCTGTGAAAAGGCGCCTCGACCCAGTCGAGGCGTTTTTGTTCGTGGCTGTCTCAAGCGCTCAGACACGCGCAGAAACACCGATACCACGGCGGCAACCTTTCCCGGTTGCGTATTGTTATTGGATTTGTAGGTTATCGCTTACAAGATCCGTAAGCCTTTACATCAAGCGGGTGTAAATTCCAGTCGGTTTTGACGTGGTATTTTATCTAACCAATTGATATTGAAAGAGTTTATTGTGAGGTGGCGTCACCTTCCGGACTTTTTTTGAGAGCTTTTACCAGTTGCTCTGCCGGCTGCAGGGGATAGTATCTGAACTGTGTCTACGGACTGACACAGGTTCTCAAGGATGAGCGCCAAGGACATCGCGGGATGCGATTCATCAGGATGATGATAGGGAATACAGGGACTACGGAAAAAAATGTGGGCGGGTCATACCGCCCCTTTTTTTTGCCTGCGAAAAAGTGGGTGGCCCTGCAGCGAGCATAAAAAAAGGCCCCGAAGGGCCTTTTTCATTGATCCGGCGTCGATCAACGCTCCAGATCTGCAATCTTGCCCGGCTTGCCATCCCACTCTGCAGCGTCTGGCATCGAATCCTTCTTCTCGGTGATGTTCGGCCAGATTTCGGCCAGCTCGGCGTTGAGCTCGATGAAGTTTTCCATGCCGGCCGGCACTTCATCTTCCGAGAAGATCGCAACGGCGGGGCACTCAGGCTCGCACAGTGCACAGTCGATGCACTCATCCGGGTGAATGACCAGGAAGTTCGGGCCTTCGTAGAAGCAGTCCACCGGACAGACTTCTACACAGTCGGTGTACTTGCACTTGATGCAGTTGTCGGTGACGACGAAGGTCATTTCTAATTTTCTCCTCAGGCGACGGCAGCGTTCCCTTCCAGACAGGGCCGCTCGGTTCGGTAGGTCGGCAGCGAGCCAGGCTAATAACTCGCTGCCCCGCCGAACCGCGCGGGATTCTATCAGTTTGTGCGATGGGGCGTTATAACAGAGTCTTTAGTGTATAGAGCATTTCGATAGCTTGGCGTGGCGTCAGGTTGTCCACGTCGAGCTTGCCGATCTTCTCGATCACCGGATGCGGCAGGCTGGCGAACAGGTCGCTCTGGTGCGGCGTGCTGGGCGCTCCCGGGCTTGCTGGCGCGTTTTCGTGGGGCAGGCTGTTGGTTTCCAGGCGGCCCAGGTGCTCGCGGGCACGCTGGATCACCGGTGCCGG
Organism: Pseudomonas sp. S12(2018); assembly: GCF_024355235.1. Taxonomy (NCBI): domain Bacteria; kingdom Pseudomonadati; phylum Pseudomonadota; class Gammaproteobacteria; order Pseudomonadales; family Pseudomonadaceae; genus Pseudomonas; species Pseudomonas sp. S12(2018). Next base: position 171,501 of record NZ_QLAD01000002.1, on the reverse strand, counting down.
CACGCCTGCCAGTTGTGCCACTGCCAGGCCGTAGCTCTGGCTGGCAGGCCCTGGCAGTACATGGTGCAGGAATACGATGCGTTCGTTGTGCTCGGTAGCGTTCAGGTGCACGTTGGCCACCAGCGGCTCGCTTTCGGGCAGCACGGTCAGTTCGAAGTAGTGCGTGGCGAACAGCGTGTAGGCGCGCAGCTGGGCCAGGCGCTCGGCGGCTGCCCAGGCCAGCGAGAGGCCGTCGAAGGTACTGGTGCCGCGGCCCACTTCGTCCATCAGCACCAGGCTGCGTTCTGTGGCGTTGTGCAGGATGTTGGCGGTTTCGCTCATCTCCACCATGAAGGTAGAGCGCCCACCGGCCAGGTCGTCGCTGGAACCGATACGGGTGAAGATGCGGTCCACCAGCGACAGCTCGCAGCTGGCGGCCGGCACGAAGCTGCCGATATGCGCCAGCAGCACGATCAGTGCGGTCTGGCGCATGTAGGTGGACTTACCACCCATGTTCGGGCCGGTGATCACCAGCATGCGCGTGTTGTCGTCCAGGCCCAGGTCGTTGGCCACGAACGGCGTGGTCAACACCTGCTCGACCACCGGGTGGCGACCCTGGCTGATGCGCATGCACGGTTCGTCGACGAATGTCGGGCAGTTGAGGTCAAGGTTCAGCGCACGCTCGGCCAGGTTGCTGACCACATCCAGTTCGGCCAGCGCCGCGGCGGTGTCCTGCAGCGGGGCCAGGTGGCCGATCAGGGTTTCGAGCAACGCATCGTAGAGCATCTTCTCGCGCGCCAGGGCGCGGCTCTTGGCCGACAGCGCCTTGTCTTCGAACGTCTTGAGCTCTGGGGTGATGAAGCGCTCGGCGCCCTTGAGGGTCTGGCGGCGGATGTAGTCGGCCGGCGCCTGTTCGGCCTGCTTGCTCGGCAGCTCGATGAAGTAGCCATGCACGCGGTTGTAGCCGACCTTGAGGTTGGCAAGGCCCGTGCGGGCCTTTTCGCGGGCTTCGAGGTCGATCAGGAACTGCCCGGCGTTCTCGCTCATCGACAGCAGGTCGTCGAGCTCGGCGTCATAGCCGACCTTGAGCACGCCGCCATCACGGATCACCGCAGGCGGGTTGTCGATGATCGCCTTCTGCAGCAGGTCGGCCAGTTCCGGGTAGGTACCGGCGATGGCCGCCAGGCGCGCCAGGTGCGGTGCCTCCAGCTCGGCCATGGCGTTCTGCAGTTCAGGCAGCGCGCCAAGCGCGTCGCGCAGGCGCGCCAGATCCCGTGGGCGAGCATTGCGCAGGCCGATACGGGCGAGAATCCGCTCGATATCGCCGATGTCCTTCAGTTGCGGTTGCAGCTTCTCGAAGCGGTAGCCGTCGAGTAGGCAGCGAATCGAGCTCTGGCGGGCCTGCAGCACCTTCAGGTCACGCAGCGGCCGGTTCAGCCAGCGGGTCAGCAGGCGGCTGCCCATGGCGGTCTGACAGCGGTCGATCACCGATTGCAGAGTGTTGTCGCGGCCCCCGGCCAGGTTGACGTCCAGCTCCAGGTTGCGCCGGCTGGCGCCGTCGAGCACCACGGTGTCGTCCAGCCGCTCGTGCTTGAGGCTGCGCAGGTGCGGCAGGGCGGTGCGCTGGGTTTCCTTGGCGTAGGCGAGCAGGCAGCCGGCGGCGCCGATGGCCAGGGTCAGCTTCTCGCAGCCGAAGCCCTTGAGGTCCTGGGTTGCGAACTGCTGGCACAGGCTCTTGCGCGCCGAGTCACGGTCGAAGTCCCATGGTGCGCGGCGGCGCGAGCCACGGCGCTTCTCGGCGGGCAGGCCCTGGGGCCAGTCGTCGGGGATCAGCAGCTCCACGGGGTTGACCCGCTCGAGCTCGGCCAGCAGGTTTTCCCAGCCCTTGAACTCCTGCACGGTGAAGTTGCCGCTGGTGATATCCAGCACGGCCAGGCCGAACAGGCGTTCGTCACCCAGTACGGCGGCGATCAGGTTGTCGCGGCGCTCGTCGAGCAGGGCTTCGTCGCTGACCGTGCCTGGGGTGATGATGCGCACCACCTGGCGTTCCACCGGGCCCTTGCTGGTGGCCGGGTCGCCGATCTGCTCGCAGATCACCACCGATTCGCCCAGCTTCACCAGCTTGGCCAGGTAGCCTTCGGCGGCGTGGTAGGGGATACCGCACATGGGGATCGACTGGCCCGCTGACTGCCCGCGGGCGGTCAGGGTGATATCCAGCAGTTTGGCGGCCTTCTTCGCGTCTTCGTAGAAGATCTCGTAGAAATCGCCCATGCGGTAGAACATCAGCTGGTCCGGGTGCTGGTTCTTCAGCTTCCAGTACTGCTGCATCATCGGGGTGTGTGCGGAAAGATCGCTCATTACAGAAACTTGGCTCGCAGTGTCGTTTAGACCAAAGGCAGCGGGCAATGGTACAGGGATTTTTTCCCCGTTGCCGGGCCTAACGCTGCGCAGCGACCTTTTGCCTCTGGTATTGTGTTAATGCATATTTGAATTTGCATTTGCGCACGAGATGGGTACTATGCACGTTATGCAAAAACGCAACGTAGCTACCGTCTTGAGAGCATTGCTCGACCGCCACGGGATCTCCCCCACGGAGCTTCACCGTCGCACCGGCGTGCCCCAATCCACCCTGTCGCGGATTCTCAGCGAGAAGATCGTCGATCCTTCCGACAAGCATGTGTCGAAGATCGCCGAGTACTTCGGCGTGAGCACCGATCAGTTGCGCGGCCGTGCCGACCTGGGCGATACCCGCCCGGCGAACGCGCCGCGCGCCGACGTGCAGCTGCAGGACATCAGCCTGTGGGATGACGACACCCCCGTCGAGGACGACGAAGTGTCCATTCCGTTTCTTCGTGAGGTCGAGTTGGCAGCAGGATCAGGACGATTCGTCATCGAGGAAAGCGAGAAGGCCAGCCTGCGCTTCGGCAAGCGCAGCCTGCGTCACAACGGCGTGCAGTTCGACCAGGCCAAGTGCGTGACGGTGCGAGGCAACAGCATGCTGCCGGTGCTGCGTGATGGCGCCACGGTGGGGGTGAATGCGGGCAAGAGCGGCATCGGCGACATTGTCGACGGCGACCTGTATGCCATCAACCACAATGGCCAGTTGCGCGTGAAACAGCTGTATCGCCTGCCCACGGGTATCCGCCTGCGCAGCTTCAACCGCGACGAGCACCCGGACGAGGACTACACCTTCCAGCAGATGCAGGAGGAGCAGATCAGCATCCTCGGGCATGTGTTCTGGTGGGGCATGTACGCCCGTTAGGTTCTGTCGCTGCATCAAACCCGCCTCGGCGGGTTTTTTTGTGCCTGCAAATGCCTGCAGGGGACGGCCTTGCCGGCGAATGATCGCACCAAATATTTGCGGCAATCCCACCGAATCCTTCACCGGCAAGGCCGGTTCCTGCAAAAAATCTACCCCTCAAGACAGCACTGCAGCGCAAGCAGGGCAAGGCTTTCATGCGTTGTTGCAAAATCAGATGCATAAATATTTCCAAAAATGCATTGACTGCATATGCATTGATGCATAACCTTTGTCTCAAGCCGGTCAGACACCGGCAGTGGCAAAGGCAGCGATGAACAGGCCTGAACTGTTCAGAGGGTTGGCAACTGACCCGGGTGTGCAGCGTAAAGCACCGTAAGCAGTTATCCGGCGGGCAGGCGGCCGCGGTCGGAGGAACAATTTGAGGCGGGATCGCACGGCGCACCAGCAGTGGCCGGCGGTCCGACAACGCATTACTGAAAAGCCTGGGTTACCGGGCTTTTTGGAATGCCGAGTGATCGGCTGTTCAACAAGGGAGCACGAGCATGACAAACGAGCAACAGACGTTGCTGGAAATGCCGATCTGGCTGGTGATCGTCCTGGCATTGCTGGGCGGTCTGTCTGGTGAGATGTGGCGCGCAGACAAGGAGGGCGCCCGCGGTTGGGGCCTGTTCAGGCGACTGCTGCTGCGCTCCGGGGCCTGCATGGTCTGCGGCGTATCGACCGTGATGCTGCTGTATGCCAGCGGGCTGTCGATCTGGAGCGCCGCAGCCTTTGGTTGCCTGACCGCCATGGCGGGCGCCGACGTGGCCATCGGGCTTTACGAGCGCTGGGCTGCGAAGCGGCTGGGTGTGGCACAGGGCGTGCGGCCCCTGGCATCGGATGCGCCACTGCAGCGCGACCTGCGTGAGCGCGACCAGGAGCAATGATCATCGCAACACTATCGAAAGCCGCTTGAAGCGGCTTTTTCATGTCCGGAGAAACCTATGTCTGATAACACCCGCTTGTACGAGAATGCCGGCAACGTCGGCCTAACCCTGGCCCAGGGGCCGCGCGACGCGGTGATCTACGGCTCTGCCACGTCGGTCAGGCTGAGCAGGAATTTTGTTGCGATGGGCGGTTTTCGCTTTCGCGGCCAATACACACGGGGCATGGTTCCGACCTTCGCGATGGCTGACAAGGTCGCTAGCGTGGCGCCAGCCGGTCTCGGTGCCGAACGCAGCAACTGCAAAGAGAGCTGGTACGCCGCCTTTGCCTGTGCCAATGAAGGTGACGCCAGTGCTGTGGTGAAAACCATGCCGTTCCTGCGCGTGGGCAGTATCAGCGGCAACGTGATCACGCTGAACAAGGCCGGCGAGGGTACCCACGATATCGCTGAAAAAAGCTACGACTGGATGGCCGACAACAATCTTGCCGGTGTGCAGTGCCTGGTCATCAGTGAGGGCGGGCAGTGGTCCGGCCGGGTAGCGACCGTCGTCGCTAACACTGCAACCACCCTTACGCTCGACAACATAGGGGCGCTGTCCTTCGGCGCATTTTTGTTGCCCGCGCCCCCCGGGTTCGCACATTTCTGCTACCTGGCGTCGTTCTATCTGGACACCCATGAGGTGCGCAACATCTACGACACCGGCACCGAGGTGGTGTCCAGAGGCATTTACCTGCTACGACCCGAAACGCCCGGTGCAAGTCCAGGCCCTGTCGGCACCTTGATGGACTGCTCCGGGTATATCGCACCCTTGGCTACCGGCGTTCGAATGGACTCCAGGTGCGTCATGAGCACCTCTGCCACCGGTGACTACGCCGAGTACTTCTCGCCCGACAGCGGAAACCACGATGTACGTACCAACTACGACCTGAAGGACAACAGCGGCTCGCGCAGCTTCGTGTTCGGTGGCGTATCGCTGGCGTTCCTGTACCCGCAGACCTTCAACTTCAAGAATGCCGGCACGCTGGCAGCCAAGCGCTCCGAGGGTCGGATTGCGCCGACCGGCTGGTTTGAGCCGTAGTCGCCGCAGTGAACGCAACGCCTGCTGCAACCGCAGTGGGCGGCTTGCCGAAGAAGACACGAAAGGAGGGCTTGTGAACGAACTCAAGCTATTGAGCCAGGCCATTACCGCAACATTCCAGGCGGGTGTACCTGATTTCGCGACGGTTGGAGCGTTCAGCGCAGTCAACGAGCACACTCCGCAACCGGCACTGTGTCACACCATCACCGCTATGGAGGCAAGCGTTGACCCCGGCGATGGACGCTTGTGCATCCTGGCGCGTTTCGAGGCACGCATCCTGGTGGATGCACAGCAGCAACACGCCGCCCTGCAAGCCGCCACATTGGCGGCGAAATCAACGCTTGTGCTGCACAAGCAGTTCTGGGGCGTGGATTTCGTCGCGGCGACCCTCAATGTGAAGGCGCAGACGGCCATACCTGCCGAAGTACCCGGCACCCTGGAATGGCGGGTGCAATGGCAGCAGCCCGTTTACCTTGGCGACCTGCAGTGGCCCTGGCCAGACCAGCCACCCGGTTCGCTACTGTTCGCCTTCAGCCCGGACACAGGGCCCGCGCACAAGGACAGCTACCAGGCACCGGAGGACATGGCATGAGTTACGCCAGCTCCATGCATGACCGCATGCTCGCGGCGCTGGTCATTCCATGTCGGGTGGTCGGCATCGACCTGGCAGCAGCGCGGGTACGGGTCTCCGATGGCGCCGGCTGGACCAGCGCCTGGGTGCGCTGGCACAGCCACGCGGCAGGCAAGGCCCGCCACTGGCGTGCGCCGAGCCTGAACGAGCAGGGCGCACTGCTCAGCCCCAGCGGTGAGCCGGCGCAGGGTACCTTCGTACCGGGCCTGTACGGCAATGCCGGCGCGCCACCCGACAACCGCGAGCACGTCGAGGTATGGCGCTTCGATGACGGTGGTTCGCTGGTCTACGACTGGCAGGCCCGCAGCTACAGCATCGAGCTGCCCGGTGGCACCGTCAGCCTAAAGGTGGCCGGCAGCTCGCTGCTGGTCACCGACAACGCAATCACCCTGAACGCCGCCAACATTGCCCTGACCGGTGAGGTGAGCATCAACGGTGGCCTGCGTGTGACCGGTGACATCCTGGGGGCCGGCAAGATCATCGACACCGGCGGCAACACCGCCAATCACAAGCACTGAACCCCGCCCGCCGACGCGGGCTTTTTTATGCCTGGAGACAACATGGCTAGTGAATGCATTCAGGCCAGGGAGGTACCGCGATGATCGGCATGAGCCGCCACGGCGGGCAGACGCTGTCCGGCATCGGGCACCTGCGCCAGTCCATCGAAGACATCCTCACCACCCCGCTGGGCAGCCGGCGCATGCGCCCCGACTACGGCAGCAAGCTGCGCCGTTTCGTCGACCTGCCGGTCAACGAGGGCTGGAAGAGTGCGGTGCAGGCCGAGGTCGCCCGCGCCCTGACCCGCTGGGAACCACGCCTGAAATTGCAGCGGGTGCGCGTGGTGGCGGTAGTGGGCGGGCAGATCAGCCTGCAGCTGAGCGGGCAGTACCTGGGCGACAGCCAACTGCTGGAGATAACGGCATGAGCAACGTGGAACTGTCGGCGCTGCCCGCGCCGCAGGTGCTGGAAGATCTCGACTTCGAGGACATCTTCCAGGATGACCTGGCGGCCTTTCGGTCGCACATGGGCGAGAACTGGGACGCGCTGCTGGAAAGCGACCCGGTAACCAAACTGCTGGAGGTGGGCGCGTACCGCAAGCTGCTCAATCGGGCGCGGGTCAACGATGCCGCCAAGGCGCTGCTGCTGGCCTATGCCCAGGGCAGCGACCTGGACCAGTTGGCAGCCAACGTGCAGCTCAAGCGGCTGGTGGTACAGGCCGAAGACGCGAACAGTGTGCCACCGACCCTCGAAGTGCTTGAGGAAGACGATGCACTGCGCGAGCGGGTGCAACTGGTGTACGAGGGCCTGACCACCGCCGGCCCGCGCAACAGCTACATCCTGCATGCACGCAATGCCTCGGGGCAGGTGGCCGATGCCTCTGCAGAAAGCCCGTCACCGGCAGTGGTGGAGGTGACGGTGCTGAGCCTGGAGGAGCACGGCATCGCCAGTGCGCAGTTGCTGGCCGAAGTGGCCGCCTACCTCAACGACGACGATGTACGCCCGGTGGCGGACCGCCTGGAAGTGCGCAGTGCCGAGGTGATTCCTTATCGCATCGATGCCGTGCTCTACATGGCCGGGACGGGGCCGGAGAACGAAGCGACCCTGGCCGAGTGCCAGCGGCGCCTGCAGGCCTGGGTCAACCCCCGACGACGTCTTGGCGTGGAGGTCTCGCGCTCGGCCATCGATGCGCAACTGCACATCGCCGGTGTGAGCCGGGTGGAGCTGCGCAACTGGACCGACATCCGACCGAGCAAGGCGCAGGCGGCCTGGTGCACCGGGTTCGAACTGACGCGGGGGGGCTGACATGCACAGCCTCCTGCCGCTCAACAGCACGCCGCTGGAACGGGCCGTCGAGGCGGCCTCCAGCGAAGACCTCAAGGTCACCCTGCGCACCCTGTACAACCCCGATACCTGCCCGGCGAACCTGTTGTACCAGCTGGCCTGGGCCTGGTCGGTGGACCGTTGGGACGACACCTGGCCCGAGGCGATCAAGCGCTCGGTGATTCGCTCCTCGTTCTACGTGCATGCCCACAAGGGCACGATCGGCGCATTGCGCCGCGTGGTGGAGCCGTTTGGTTATTTGATCGAAGTGATCGAGTGGTTCAAGGCCACGCCCCCGGCGGTGCCCGGCACGTTCGCGCTGAAGATCGGCGTGTCCGAGGCGGGGATCAGCGAACAGACGTACCAGGAACTGACCTGGCTGATCGACGACGCCAGGCCCGTCAGCCGACACCTGAGTGGCCTGGTCATCAGCCTGGAAACCGCTGGGTCGCTTTACCTCGGCGCCGCGCTGCAAGACGGCGACGAACTTGACATCTACCCGCCTGCGCCGGCCGACCTCACGGTCATGGGGGCCATCGGGCGTGGTGGGCGAGAACACACCATTGACTATCTGGACATTTACTAATGGTTGATCAGAACTCCCAGTTCTACGCGATCCTGACCAAGGTGGGGGCCGCGAAACAGGCCAATGCGGATGCCCTGGGCATTCCTTGGAAAATCACACACATGGCCGTCGGTGACGCCAGTCCGGCAGGGCTGGACAACCCGCCGCTGCCAATGCCCGACGCGAGCTGGACCAGCCTGCTCAACGAGTGGCGGCGGGCGCCGCTGAACCAGCTCAAGGTCGACGAAAAGGACAGTGCGGTCATCGTCGCCGAGCAGGTGATTCCGGCCGAGATCGGCGGTCGCTGGATTCGCGAGGTGGGGCTGTACGACGCCGACGGCGACCTGGTGGCGGTGGCCAACTGTGCGCCTACCTACAAGCCGCTGCTCAACCAGGGCTCGGGTCGTACCCAGGTGGTGCGCATGAACCTGGTGGTCAGCAGCGCCAGCAATGTGCAACTCAAGATCGATCCGGGTGTAGTGCTGGCGACCCGCGAGTTCGTGACCGAGGAACTGGCCAAGCGCGACTTCAAGCACTCGGTGCTGGCTGCGACCACGGCCGCGATCACCTTGAGCGGGTTGCAGACGATGGATGGTGTTGCGCTACAGGCGGGCGCGCGCGTGCTGGTGAAGAACCAGGCCGCTGCCAAGGACAACGGCCTGTATCTGGTTGCCAGTGGAGCGTGGACACGTTGCCCGGATGCGGACAGCAGCGCCAAGGTCACGCCCGGCCTGCTGGTGCTGGTGGAGCGGGGTACGGCCAACGGTGACAGCGCCTGGCAACTGACCACGGATGCCCCCATTACTCTGGGCGTAACGGCGCTGGCGTTTGAAATGGCGTTCGGGCGCAGCGGGGTCGCCGCTGGCACCTATCGCAGCGTCAAGGTGGATGCTTACGGCCGCGTTGTCGCCGCGACGAACCCGACCACGCTGAGCGGGTATGGCATCACCGACAGTTACACCAAAGCGCAGATTGAAGAGATGATCGCCGAGGCCTCGGCGATGCCGGTGGGAGTCATGGCAGCACTGCCGGTGAACAAGATCCCGCCAGGCTGGCTTGAGGTCGATAACAGTGCGAAGAGTATCGCTGCTTATCCCGACTTGGCTGCGTTCCTTGGCGGCGCCTACAACAACGGCACAGAACCGGCGGGTTACTTCCGTTTGCCGGAGTCGCGCGGCGCTGCATTGCGGGGCTGGGATCATGGCCGTGGTATCGACGTCGGCCGTGCGCTGGGTGACGAGCAGCTTGATGCGATGCAGCGGATTACTGGCAAATTTGGCATCCGTGGTGCCTATCAGGGCGGCGTTATGGTTGCCGATCAGGAAGGGGCTTTCAAAGCGTCCTCAACTACTACCGCCGGCTTTTATGTTGCAAATGGCAGCACCAGTGGAGCATTTCAGGGTACTGAGTTCGATACGGGGCTTGTAGCCCGTACTGCCTCTGAAACCCGCATGCGCAACGTTTCTGTGGTCTGGTGCATCAAGGCCTGGAGTGCGCCGATCAATCAAGGAAACATTGATATTGCTGCGTTGGCCGCGTTGGCCGCTCAAGCGACCGAAACCAATTTGGGTATGGTGAGAATCGCCACCCAAGCGCAGGTCAACGCAGGCTTGGCCGATGATGTGCTCGTTACACCAAAAAAACTGCGCTGGGGGCTCACGGCCAGCTTCACTACCAATGGCTACCTGGTTTTCCCTTCCTGGCTTGGTGGGTTCACTGTGCAGTGGGGCGCGCTGTCAGGTAACGCGGGAGTGCGTGACCTCAACTTCCCTCTTGAATTTCCGAGCAGTGTCCTGCAGTTGATGCTCACCGGACAAGCCAGCCAGGCGACCGTCGGCGAGTACAACGACCAGTGGGTGAACTCACTGTCGAAGTCGGGTGCGGTGATCTATGCAGAGGCCGCTCAATCCATACGTTGGCTCGCCCTAGGACGATAAATATGCAGCGCTACTACAGTCTCTCCACCGCTACTACCTACCTGGAGGGCATTCACCTGGAAATGCCACCGGATGCCCGCCCTATCACCGAAGCGCTTTTTCTTGACGTGATCGCCAATCCTGATCCGAGCAAGGTACGCTCCCACGACCCCGATGGGCTGCCCATTCTGATTGAGCCCCCGCCGGTGGTACTGACTTTGGAACAACATTCGGCCCGCGAGCGCGCAGGCCGTGATTCGCAAATAGGTGCTACGGAATGGTTAGTCACTCGCCATAGAGACGAGCTTGACATGCAGTTGACTACCAGCTTGTCAGCCGAGCAGTTCGCCGAGCTGCTGCAGTACCGCCAGGCCCTGCGCGACTGGCCCCAGTCTGAGCTGTTCCCAGTTTCTGAGCACCGGCCGGTACCGCCGCTCTGGTTGGAAAGCATCAGCCCCTGAAGCCCCGCACTGTCGGGGCTTTTTCATTCTTCAAGACCCTTCAGCAGAAAATCACAAGGCTTTGCAGATGTTGAAAGATTGCAGATGCGGCAGATGCAAACGACTGCTTGCCCGTATGGGCGAGTTCACAGAACTCCAGATCAAATGTTCCCGCTGCGGAACGTTGAATCATGTGAAGGCCACGAGCCTCGAACCATCGCCTGTGAGCGACATGAACGCGGAATGTTCCGCTACCCAGCATTCGACTCGATAGGTAAAAAATCATGGAACCAGTAAAAGTAGGCAAGCATTTCTTCAACGCTCACCCGACCACGGTGACTCAAGTCTTCAGCCCGGAAGAAAACAAGGAAGGCGTCTATCTGCGCACCGCCACCATTTGCACCGGCGGCGGCATCATCAACCTGTACAGCGGTCCCAAGGCACCTGCTCGTCTGGGTGACATGACGGTGCACGCTATCATGGGCGGAGTAGCCAGTAGCAACAACTGGCAGTACACCCAACCCTACCCACTGCTTATCCCTGCTGGCTACGGGCTGTGGACCGTCTCGAACAACTCTGTCGCCGCGATCTCGCTGACCTGGGACTTCCTCGCCTGATTTTGGCCACCGCACCTGTACCTGCAACGGGCGGTTCGCCCCGATAGTTGCCGATCCAACCTTACAAGGCCCTGCATTGCAGGGCCTTTTTCATACCCGGAGTTTACCCATGAGTGGTTTCTTTCACGGCGTCACCGTCACCAACGTCGACACCGGCGCCCGCACCATCGCGTTGCCGTCGTCCTCGATCATCGGCCTGGTGGACACCTTCACCGAAGGCCCGACCGCCAGCGCCAAGTTCAACGACCTGGTGCTGATCACCAGCGAGCGTGAAGCCATCGCCGCCTTCGGCGCCGACGCGGCCATCACCCGTGCCTGCCAGGCCATCTACCAGCGCGCCAAGGCGGTCATCGTCGCCTGCGGCGTGGCCAAGGTTGCCGATGCGGCCGAGCAGACCTCGGCCATCATCGGCAGCGTGCTGGCCGACGGCAAGCGTACCGGCCTGCAAGCGCTGCTCGACGGCAAGAGCCGTTTCAACGCCCAGCCGCGCCTGCTAGTCACTCCAAAGCACAGCGCAACTCAAGCCGTCGCCACCGCCCTGGTGGCCCTGGCCGACAAGCTGCGCGGCCTGGCCATCATCGACGGCCCGGCCACCACCGACGAGGCCGCCCTGGCCTACGCCGAAAACTTCGGTGCCAAGCGCGCCTTCCTGGTCGACCCGGGCGTGCAGTACTGGGACACCACCGCCAGCGCCACCGTCGATGCAGCGGCCTCGGCCTGGGTCGCCGGCCTGTTCGCCTGGACCGACAACGAGTACGGCTTCTGGGCCTCGCCCTCGAACAAGGAGTTCGTCGGCATCACCGGCACCACCCGCCCCATCGAGTTCCTCGATGGCGACGAGACCTGCCGCGCCAACCTGCTCAACAACGCCAACATCACCACCATCATCCGCGATGACGGCTATCGCCTGTGGGGCAACCGCACCCTGAGCAGCGACCCGAAGTGGGCCTTCGTCACCCGCGTGCGCACCATGGACATCGTGATGGACGCGATTCTCTACGGGCACAAATGGGCAGTCGACCGCTCGATCACCGCCACCTACGTCAAGGACGTGACCGAAGGCCTGCAGGCGTTCATGCGCGACCTCAAGGCCCAGGGCGCGATCATCAACTTCGAAGTGTTCGCCGACCCGGAACTCAACAGTGCCAGCCAGCTGGAGCAGGGCAAGGTGTACTGGAACATCCGCTTCACCGACGTACCACCGGCCGAAAACCCCAACTTCCGCGTCGAGGTCACCAACCAGTGGCTGACCGAAGTTCTCGATAACGCAGCTTAAGGAGCACTAGCAATGGCAATGATTCCCGAAACCCTGGCGAACTTGAACCTGTTCGTCGATGGCACCAGCTTCCAGGGCGATGTCACCAGCCTGACCCTGCCCAAGCTCACCCTGAAAATGGAAGAGCACCGGGTGGGCGGCATGGACATGCCCATCGAGATGGACATGGGCATGGAGAAGCAGGAAGCCGGCTTCACCACTACCGGCGTGCGCCGTGAGTCGCTGAAGTTCTTCGGCCTGGCCGATGGTTCTGCGTTCAACGGCACCTTCCGCGGTGCCTTCAAGGGCCTCAAGGGCGCTGTCACCCCGGTGATCGTGACCCTGCGCGGCGCGCTCAAGGAAGTCGACATGGGCGATTGGAAGGCCGGTGACAAGGCCGAGGTCAAGCACACCGTCGCCGTCACCTACTACAAGCTGGAAGTCGGCGGACGCCTGATCTACGAGGTCGACCCCATCGGCATGAAGCGCGTGATCGACGGCGTCGACCAGCTCGCGGCACAACGTTCGGCCCTGGGCCTGTAAGGACTTCTCATGACCCAAGCAAAGATCCCCAGCTGGATGAAGCTGAGCGCCGACGGCGTGGTGGTGGCGTTGACCCGGCCGAGCGAAGCCAATGGCATCAAGGTCGACAGCCTGTCGTTGCGCTCGCCTACGGTACGCGACATTCGTGCGGCTCAGTCGGCCGGCAGCGGCGACGACGAACAGCGTGAGCTGAACCTGTTCGCCTCCCTCGCCGAGGTGGGCATCAAGGACCTGGAGGGCCTCGCGCTCAAGGACTATGGCCGCCTGCAGGCGGGCTATTTTCGCCTGGTGCAAGACGACGAGCTTTGACCCCTCCCTTCAGAAGGTGGCCGCCAGGCGGCTTGCCCGTGAGCTGAATTTTTCTGCCACCGAGATCATGACCATGTCATTCAACGACATGGTCTGGTGGCTCACGGAGTGAGCCGGTTTTGCACGCACAGGGGGACCGTATGGCAAACGCGTTAGCGTTGAAACTGGTTATCGGCGCCTCGGTCAGTTCGACGATCGGCGCATCATTCAAGCTGCTTGAGGCGCGGATCCGGCAACTCAGGCAATTGAGCAGCGAAGGCAAGGGCGACCTGTACCCGCTCGGGCACGAGACGCTGGGCAACGGGATGCTCGACAGCGCTCCTGGTGACCCGCCAGGCGCGAGAACTCAAGCAAAGACCGGGGGCGCCGTACAGGCTGCTGAAACGCAGGGCTCCCGGCACAGGCTGACATTGTTGAAGAGCATCGACGGGCACTTGCAGGTGATCAGTTTCCAGGTCGCCGATGTTGCGCGCCGGCTTTCGCAATCGAAGCCCGCCAGGGTATCCGTAAACATCAGATCGCAAGCGGCACCGCAGGCACCCGCAGGGGCAGCTGCGGCTGCTTCACTGGAGACTGCAGCGCCCGCATCTCTGCCAACCGATGGGGCACCTGCGGCGGGTCGGGTATCCGACCCGCTCAGCAGGAGGATGGCGGGGAGCGATGATACCGGGCCCCCGGCAAAGGGGCCGCAGCCCATAGGCATCATCGCTGTTGCCAGTGATTTCAGGGCAGGGCCACGGAAGGCTGGCGTGCTGGGTGGCGACGCTCCCAAAGGCGCAAGGGCGCCGCAACGCGTGTTTGTCGTCAATGCCCAGGACTTTTGCTGCGGCGCGATAACTTCGAGAAGGGGTAGAGGGGGAAGAAAGAACAGCCCCTCCAGGCGCCGACTTTCATCTGCTCCGGTTGGGCGCTGGGAAAGCATCAAAGGTTACCTCGGCAAGGCTGTTCCGGCGATCAAGGCCGCTCGAGCGCCCGCAGCCGTCGAGGCCATCTACAAGTTCGGCAAGACCTTCCTCACTGCAGAAACCACCGAGCAGAAGGCCGAGGGATATGGTGGGGCAGTGGGCGGTTTTGGTGGCGCACTGGCCGGGGCTGCGCTGGGCGCTTTCGTTCCTGTCATCGGTCCTGCGATCGGTTCGCTGATCGGGGGTATTGTGTTCAGCGAGTGGGGCTCCTCGTTAGCCAAGAAGTGGTTTGCAGACGACGATGCTGCCAAGCCTCCTGCTGGCGAACCCACTCACTTGTCCAAGTCGCTGGGCGATGTCGCTCGTTCGATGAATCCCGGCGCTGGCGAGCCGATGACAATTCTGTCGTTGCCGCCTGCGCCACCTTCGATCAGCCCTGCGCCGCAGCCGATTGCCCAACAGATCACCTTCGCCCCGAACATGCCCATCACCGTGCAGGGCAGTGTCACCGACCCGGCCCAGTTGGCGATGAACATCGAGCCGATCATTCGACGTCAGTTCCTCGAACTGACCCGTCAGGCTTCGATGCGGCAACTGGCCGACCCCACATTTGTATAAGGAGCTGCCATGACCTACATGGACCAGTTGCACTCGGCCCTGCGAGCGCTGATCGCAGCGGGGGAGGCGGGCCGGCGCAGTGCCGACGAGATGCTGGAGCCCATGACCGGCGCCATCAGCGATATCGCCGAAGCCGCTGCGGCGCTCGAGGACATCCCCTACGTCGGGCCGCTGATCGGCGCCAGGCTGCAACGCACGATGCGCGCCATCAACCGGGCGCAGCGGGGCGTCGAGAAGGTGCTGGGCCGTTACAGCCGCGCCGTGGCCAAGGTCGCGCTGGTGCAGGAGCGCATCGTCATCTTCGAGCAGAAGGCGGCCAAGGCTGCCGCAGCCATCAACAAGGTGGCGGGTCGCATCAGCCCGTCGCTGGGCACGTTGCTGCCCACCGGCAGTTTCGCGCCGTCGGTCACGCCGGCAGCCGAGGTGGTCAAGCCGTTCCCGCACCTGCTCATTCTGCAGTCGTTGCAGGCGCAGGCGCAGCCTTACTACTTCAACCTCGACACCGCGACCTTCGATGAACTGCGTCGCCAGAGCGGCTTTCGCTGGGCGGGCCAGGAGCGCCTGAGCCGCCACCCGGCGCAGCAGGCGGTGGGGCTGGGCGAAGAGCGCATCACCCTCAAGGGCACGATCTTTCCCGGTGCCAAAAGCGGGCTCGGCCAGTTGCAGGCGCTGCGCAGCATCGGTCGGCAATTGCAGCCACTGAGCCTGACCACCGGCTACGGCGAGGTACTGGGCAACTGGTGCCTGACCAGCATCGAGGAGGACCAGAGCAGCCTGGTGGCTGGCGGCATTCCTCGCAAACAAGGCTTTTCATTGGAGTTCGTGAGCTATGGCGACGATCTGCAGAACCTCTGACGGCGATCTGCTCGACAGCCTCTGCCAGCACTACTACGGGCACCTCAACGGCAGCGTCGAAGCGGTACTCGATGCCAACCAGGGCCTGGCCGACCAGGCGCAGCCGTTTGGTGCCGGGGTGCTCATCAGGCTGCCCGCGTTGACGCCCGCCCGCCAGGCCCTGGTGCAGTTATGGGACTGAGCTGGCGCGCCCCCCTGCCTGCCAGCGCTGCGTGCGCGGGCAGGCCCTTCTGGAGCAGCAACCATGCAACCTGTGTTTCGCATCGTGGCCGATGGCAAGGACATCACCGCGCTGATCAATGATCGCCTGCTGTCGCTGCGTACCACCGACAAGCCGGGCATGGACTCGGACGAGTTCGAACTGCGTATCGACGATCGCGACGGCGAGGTGGCATTGCCGGCACGCGGTGCCTTCATCGAGGTGCATCTGGGCTACGCCGGCCAGGCATTGACCCGCCTGGGGCGCTACGCCGTGGATGAGGTGGAGCTGTCCGGGCCGCCTGACAGCATCGTGATCCGAGGCAAGGCCAGCGACATGCGCGGCAGCGGCAAGACCACCCGCAGCGGCAGCTGGGAGAACGTCACCCTGCAGCAGATCGTGCGCGACATCGCCGCGCGCAATGGCTGGCAGCCAGCGTGCCCGGTGACGCTGCGCATACCGCGCATTGACCAGTTCAACGAGTCGGACTTCAACTTCATCACCCGTCTGGGGCGCCTGTTCGACTGCACCGCCAAGGTAGCGAACGGCGCGCTGCTGGTGATGCCGCGCCAGGCCGGCAAGAGCGCCAGCGGCAAGGCCCTTGGTAACGTCAGAATCAGCCGTGGCGACGTGCGCAGCTGGCAGTTTCGCATGACCGACAAAGGCACCCACAAGGCCGTGCAAACCCGTCATCTGGACAGCAAGAGCGGCCAGCAGAGCGTGGTCGACCTGCCCAACGACGACGCGCCCGACGGCCTGTCGCCTGTGCACACCGACCGCCACCTGTACCCCAACCGTAGCGCTGCCGAGCAGGCCGCCAAGGCCCGCCTGGCGGCGCTCAACCGCAGCACCGCCAGCCTGCGCCTGGAAATGCCGGGCCGCACCGACCTGTTCGTCGAACGCACCCTCGATGCCCAGGGCTTCAAGCCCGGCCTCGATGGCGAGTACCTGATCGAGTCGATCGAGCAGGTGTTCAGCGCGTCCGGGTGGAGCACCACGGTCGAGTGCAATGGCGGCAAGCAAGGCAAGGCCAGGGCCAAGGGCGGGCCGGGTAATGCCGGTCGTTCGCTCAAGGCCGGACAGGCCTAAACCCCTATGCATTTTGGAGAATGATGATGGTCATCACTCAGCAGAACTTGATGCAGATTCTTCCCGGTGCCGGCGCCAATGCCGGCATTTTTGTACCCGCCCTGAACACTGCCATGGCCCGTTGGGAAATCGACAACCCCCGGCGCATTGCTGCCTTCCTCGCGCAGATCGGCCACGAGTCGGGCCACCTGCGTTACGTGAAGGAGCTGGGCAGCGATCGCTACCTGTCCCGTTACGACACCGGCGCCCTGGCCCTGCGCCTGGGCAACACGCCGGAGGCGGACGGCGACGGTCAGCGGTACTGCGGCCGGGGGCTGATCCAGGTTACAGGGCGCAACAACTACCGCGCCTGCAGCATGGCGCTGTTTGGCGACGAGCGTCTGCTGGAGTTGCCGCAGTTGCTCGAGCAACCGCGTTGGGCCGCCGAGTCGGCTGCCTGGTTCTGGCACTCGCGCGGGCTTAACGCGCTGGCCGACCGCGGTGAGTTCAACCGCATCACGCGGCATATCAACGGTGGCCTCAATGGCCTGGAGGATCGCCTCAAACTCTGGGCCCGCGCCCGCGAGGTGCTGTGTTGAACCGCTTGCACGCCGGCGTGCTGCTGAGCCTGGTGGTGCTGGCCTGCGCATTGACCTGGCAGGTCCAGGGCTGGCGCCTGGGCCGCCAGCTGGCGCAGCAGCAACAGGCCTGGGCATTCGAACGCCAGCAACTGGCCGAGCGTGCTGCCGCCGAGCTGAAGGGCGAACGCCAGCAACGCCATGTGCTGGAGCGCCAGCTGGATTTGAACGACAACACCCATTATCAGGAGCTTCTCGATGCACAACAGGCTCAGGCACGCTTGCGTGATCGGCTGGCTACTGCTGATCTGCGGTTGTCGGTCCTTCTCGACCGCGACGCCACCCCCGACCTGCCTGCCGCCCCCGGCGCCGGCAGCCTGGATCATGGCGCCCCACGCGCCCGACTTGACCCGGCGCATGCTCGACGAATTATCGCCATCACCGATGCCGGTGACGCCGGACTGATCGCCCTGCGCGCCTGCCAGGGTTACATACGCGCGCTCACACCTTGAGTGTTCAGCCACGCCGATAGCTGGTGTAGGGTAGGCGCCAGACCTTCAAGGAGCCCGCCATGGACCCGATCACCGCACTTTCTGCCCGGCTGGGGGAACACCTGCGCCGTTACAATGCCCAAGTCACCACGGCCGAGTCCTGCACCGGCGGCGGTATCGCCGAGGCCATCACGCGTATTCCTGGCAGTTCGGCCTGGTTCGAAGCGGGCTACGTGACCTACTCCAACGCCCAGAAGACTCGCCAGCTGGGGGTAGACCAGGCACTGTTCCAGCAGGTTGGTGCGGTCAGCCAGGAAGTGGTCGAGGCCATGGTGCGCGGCGCCCAGGCTGCCAGCGGGGCACGCTTTGCCGTGGCGGTCAGCGGTGTGGCAGGGCCCGATGGCGGCTCGCCGGCCAAACCGGTGGGCACTGTATGGCTGGCCTGGGGCGACGGTGCGCATGTGGCCAGCGAGCGCCGGCACTTCGATGGCGACCGCGATGCGGTGCGCCGACAAACGGTAATCGCCGCCCTAGAGGGCTTGTTACAGCTTGGCGCAGAGTAAATCGCAAATCGGGGGTAGGCGGAAAGAAAACCCTGTGGAATAATACTGGCTACTTATACAGGTGTTGTGGCCGTCAGGCCCTATCGATGATTACGTGAGGACTTCAATGGACGACAACAAGAAGCGTGCCTTGGCTGCGGCCCTGGGTCAGATCGAACGTCAATTCGGTAAAGGCGCGGTCATGCGCATGGGCGATCACGATCGCCAGGCGATTCCGGCAATCTCGACCGGCTCGCTGGGTCTGGACATTGCTCTGGGCATCGGCGGCCTGCCAAAGGGCCGTATCGTCGAAATCTACGGTCCTGAGTCGTCGGGTAAGACCACGCTGACCCTGTCGGTGATCGCCCAGGCACAAAAAGCCGGCGCCACCTGCGCATTCGTCGACGCCGAACACGCCCTCGACCCCGAGTACGCCGGCAAGCTGGGCGTCAATGTCGACGACCTGCTGGTCTCGCAGCCGGACACCGGTGAGCAGGCCCTGGAAATCACCGACATGCTGGTGCGCTCCAACGCTGTCGACGTGATCATCGTCGACTCCGTGGCGGCCCTGGTACCCAAGGCCGAGATCGAAGGCGAAATGGGCGACATGCACGTGGGCCTGCAGGCTCGCCTGATGTCCCAGGCACTGCGCAAGATCACCGGCAACATCAAGAACGCCAACTGCCTGGTGATCTTCATCAACCAGATCCGCATGAAAATCGGCGTGATGTTCGGCAGCCCGGAAACCACCACCGGTGGTAACGCGCTGAAGTTCTACGCTTCGGTACGTCTGGACATCCGCCGTACCGGCGCGGTGAAGGAAGGCGACGAAGTGGTCGGCAGCGAAACCCGGGTCAAAATCGTCAAGAACAAGGTGGCGCCGCCGTTCCGCCAGGCCGAGTTCCAGATTCTGTATGGCAAGGGCATCTACCGCAACGGTGAGATCATCGACCTGGGCGTGCTGCACGGTTTCCTCGAAAAAGCCGGTGCCTGGTACAGCTACCAGGGCAGCAAGATCGGTCAGGGTAAAGCCAACTCCGCCAAGTTCCTGGCAGAGAACCCGGAAATCGCCGCGACCCTCGAGAAGCAGATCCGTGACAAGCTGCTGACCGGTGGTGTTGAAGCTGCAGCTGCTGCGGCTGCTGGTAAAACGGCTGCTGCAGAACCTGAAGATGATCTGGTCGACGCTGACGCCGACGCCAACTTCTGATTTGCAGATAGACCATGTCCGTCGTACTCGATACCCCCGTCGCCATAAGGCGGACAGCTATGGACCTGCTCGCGCGACGCGAGCATGGTCGTGTCGAGCTGACGCGCAAGTTGCGTCAGCGCGGCGCTGAGCTCGAATTGATCGACCAGGAACTCGACCGTCTGACGGAAGAGGGCCTGCTCAGCGAAGCGCGCTATCTCGAAAGTTTCATCAGTTACCGCTCCCGTTCGGGCTATGGCCCTGCGCGTATCCGTGAAGAGCTCAGTCAGCGCGGTTTGCAGCGTAGTGATATCGAACAGGCCTTGCGTGAGTGCGGCATCGACTGGCAAAGCCTGCTGATCGATGTATGGCAACGCAAGTTTTCCGGGCAACTGCCCTCCGATCCGCGCAGTCGCGCACAGCAAACCCGTTTTCTGGTCTACCGTGGTTTTTCCATGGAGATGGTCGGTCGTGTGCTGAGTGGTCGCAGCCTGGACGATTGAGCGATGGCCGACCCGAAAGGGGGTAGGCCAGGCATGTTCACGGTGTGGCTTTTCAGGTGACCTTGAGGGGTTCACGTGCCCGTTGCTGGGCTTCATTGTGCTGAGGCTTTGCCCAGTTTTCCGAGCGGTTGATGAAGTCTACCAGCTCGCGCAGGCGGCCCTGATCGCGTCCATTGAAGGCAAAAGCCAGGCGTGACAAGTGGCTGAACTGTGCCTCGTCATGCTCCTCGCCTGCATAGGCGTGCTGATGGAAGTCGCCACTCAGGCGCAGGTCGGCGAAGGACTGCTGGATGTCGAGCAGGGCCGCTTCGCTGAGCGGGTGGTGTGTGCGAATCACGAACTGGTTCTTCAGCCAGCGGCTGGAGTGGTAGTTGCTGTAGAACTGGTTGATTTCCGCTACCGCATCGTCGGCGTTGTTCACCAGGCGCACCAGCTTCAGATCGTTCGGCAGGATGTAGCGATTGCCTTCCAGCTGGCGGGTAATGAAGTCCAGTGCATCCTGCCAGAAGGTCCCCCCCGGTGAGTCGAGCAGTACCACCGGCACCAGCGGACTCTTGCCGGTCTGGATCAGGGTCAGCACTTCCAGGGCCTCGTCCAGGGTGCCGAAACCGCCCGGGCACAGTACCAGCGCGTCAGCTTCCTTGACGAAGAACAGCTTGCGAATGAAAAAGAAGTGGAACGGCAGCAACTTGTCCGTTCCATCCACCGTGGCATTGGCGTGCTGCTCGAAGGGCAGGGTGATGTTGAAGCCCAGGCAGTTGTCGACGCCTGCGCCTTCGTGAGCCGCAGCCATGATGCCGCCCCCGGCCCCGGTGATCACCATCAGGTCCGAGCGCGCCAGGGTCGCACCCAACTCGCGGGCCAGGGCATACATGGGGTGTTCGACCGGGGTGCGTGCCGAGCCGAACACGGTGACCTTGCGTCGCCCCTTGTACTGGCGCAGCACACGGAAGGCGTGGTCGAGTTCACGCAGTGCCTGCAGGGTGATCTTGGCGCTCCAGCGGTCGCTGTCATCGTGCGCCATGCGCAACACGGTCAGCATCATGTCCCGGTACAGTGGCAGGTTGGGGCTGTTGGGGGCGACCAGGTTGAGCTGTTGTTCGAGGTGGGTCAGGTCGATTGCATTGTTCTTGAAATGGTTGGCTAGCAATTCGTTGGTCTGGTACGGCATTCAACTTCTCCTTTTGCAGCAAAACCTTCGGCCTGGCCGCACATCGGTCAGGCCCCTCTGCTTGTCCGCAAAGTGAAAGGTCCTGGCTATAAATCTAGACCTTGTCGCAGGGTTATGCCGGTGTCGATCGTGGGCTCGCGAGGACGCGGCAGGCAATGGGCTGTACATGATGTTCAGGTGGGAGCCGGGCGGACAAGCCGGGCCCGAACTGCGCAGTACAGGCCAACAACCGGGGCCTGAAGTGACAAGGCCTGTAGTGACCGTGCGTAGAGTACGCGTCACATTCAGGCCTTGATCGCTGAGCTGCGCGCCGATGGCGAGCAGCGGCGCAACAGAGAACGCTGGTTACTTCATCTTCTTCTGCCCGGAAACGCAACTGGCCTTGTTGAACGACTGGTCGATCACCGGGCGGTTGGTCTTGTACTCGGTGAAACGGTAGGTCAGCACAGCACCGCGGTCCATCAACTGGCGAAAGCCGGTGTTACGGCACACGCTGTCTCCCAGTTGGCCGCGCATGACTTCCGGGTTTTGCTGCATTTTTTGTGCATGGCCGGCGCGAACGCTGAGGTGGTTGATCAACTGGTTGCCTTCGACAGTGTAGCCCTGATCGAGGATGTCTTCGTTGATTGCCCGAGGGGTACCCACGCTGCTTTCCTTGGCGACTTCTTGAAGCTTCTGGTTCAGGGCGTACTCTTGCTTGGAGACGGCATGCGCGCCCAACGGCAGGGCAAGCAACAGGCTCAAGGATGGGGCAATGAAACGCAGCATGAATCTCTCCTGGTTCGATAACTGGCGATTTGACCGGTCATTGCGCGCAGTGTTCCGTCACAGGCGCTATGGCAGTACTGGCAGGTCTGTACAGGCTGGAGATTATAAGGGAGTAGCGCGCAAGGCTGCACGGCAAATACGGCCAGTGGAGGCGGGCTCTGGTAAACTGCCGGGGTTTTAGTCTCGCTGAGCCTGCGTCGTGCCCTGCCTTTATTGCCATCCCCATTGCCACCGTTGCGCCCTGTCATGAGCCATGCCGTCTCGCGCCTGCGCGCCGAGCGCCTGGCGCGCAGTGTCAAACCCTTCGTCGCGCGCGGCTCGCGTGCGCCACGCTGTCCCGGCTGCCGGGTAATCCCCGAATACTGTCTGTGTGCCTGGCGCCCGCGGGTGCAGGCGCACTCGGGCATTTGCCTGCTCATGCATGACACCGAACCACTCAAGCCTACGAACACGGGCTGGCTGATTGCCGACGTGATCGGTGACACCACGGCGTTTGCCTGGGAACGCAAGGCGGTGGATGCACAGTTGCAGGCGCTGCTCGATGATCCACAGTGGCAGCCCTACATCGTTTTCCCGGGTGAATTCGTGGCGCCGGAGCGAGTGGTCAGCAGCGTCGCCCCAGCGTCGGGCAAGCGCCCGCTGTTCATTCTGCTGGATGCCACGTGGCCCGAAGCCCGCAAGATGTTTCGCAAAAGCCCGTACCTGGAACGGTTCCCGGTGCTCAATCTGCAGCCTGAACAGATCTCGCGCTACACATTGCGCCGCTCGCGGCGCGACGACCATTTCTGTACCGCTGAAGTGGCAGCCATGTGTCTGGAGCTGGCCGATGACCAGCAGGCCTCGCAGGCACTGGATGCCTATCTGGACGTATTCAGCACCCATTATCTGGGCGCCAAGAACAGGCTTGTGCTGGATGAAGACGATGCCGTGCACCAAAAACTGCGGCCCTTCCTATAGTTCAAGGGGCAAGTACGCCACTTTGCTTCATAATGTGTGCACTGGCGCCATGGGCTACGAGACAACCACCGGGCTTTGAACTTGACCACCCGGTCCGGGCTCGGCATCCTTGGCGCCGATTCGGGCACGACGAAGGCTTGAATGCTGTTTTCCTGGCCCCGACGTGCCTTTTTGGCTTCCGGCACTGCCGCCCGATGCCCTTGAGCTGCCCCGCCAGGCGCCCCCACGCTGGCTGCGCCTGCACAGAACAGGATCATTAGATCGATGGCCACATACGAAATCCTGATTGCCGATGACCACCCGCTGTTTCGCAGTGCGCTGCGCCAGGCCGTTACCCTGGGCCTAGGTCCGGACGTTCGACTGGTTGAGGTGGCAAGCATCGCCGAACTGGAAACCCGCCTGGCCGAGAAAAACGACTGGGACCTGGTGCTGCTGGACCTGAACATGCCCGGTGCCTATGGTTTCTCGGGGCTGGTGCTGCTGCGCGGTCAGTATCCGCAAATCCCGGTGGTGATGGTCTCGGCCCAGGAAGAGGCGGCCGTGGTGGTAAAGTCCCGAGAATTCGGTGCCAGCGGCTTTATCCCAAAATCCAGCCCGCTGGAGCAGATTCAGGACGCGGTCAAGAAAGTGCTCGATGGCGATGTCTGGTGGCCGCCGCAAGCCTTCGAGAAGATTGATGTGTCCGCTGAAGCCAAGGCCGCCAGCGAGGGCCTGGCCAGCCTTACCCCACAGCAATTCCGCGTGTTGACCATGGTGTGCGAAGGCCTGCTGAACAAGCAGATTGCCTATGAGCTGAGCGTGTCGGAGGCCACCATCAAGGCCCACGTCACCGCGATTTTCCGCAAGCTGGGCGTGCGTACGCGCACCCAGGCCGCGTTGTTGCTGCAACAATTGGAATCGGTTTCAACGAATTAAGGCCACTGGCCTTCACGCTTTTTTGACTCGGCGTGCACTAGCCTGCACCGCTCCTCATTGGGTTCAAGTGGCTTTCTATGTCGCCTTTCAAGGGCCAGACCGGCCTTAAACGAGTGTTCAACGCCGCCGGCTATTCGTTCGACGGCCTGCGCGCCGCCTTTACCGGCGAAGCGGCGTTTCGTCAGTTGGTGCTGCTCAACGTGGTGCTGATCCCGGTCGCCTTCTGGCTGGATGTAAGCCGTGCCGAACGCGCGATCCTGATCGCGGTGTGCCTGCTGGGGCTGATCGTCGAGCTGCTCAACTCTGCCGTGGAAGCCGCGATCGATCGTATTTCCCTGGACCGCCACCCGTTGTCCAAGAACGCCAAGGACATGGGCAGTGCTGCCCAGTTCGTGGCGTTGAGCATCGTGGCGGTGGTGTGGGCGGTGATTCTGCTCTAGGCAATGTGCGGCAGCACGATTTCGTCGCTGCGTCGTACCCCGGCGGTAAAGTTGCGGCACAACTCCAGAAACTCGCGCATCGCCGAGGTCTGGTACTTCTGCTTGTGCCAGATGAAGTAGAACTGCCGCGCCAGGTCCAGGTCGGGGGTTTCCACCGCCACCAGGCTGCCGCGACGAAACGCATCGCGCAGCGCCAGACGTGAAATGCAGCCGATCCCGAGCCCTGATTCCACCGCGCGCTTGATCGCTTCGGTATGTTCCAGTTCCAGGCGGATGTTGAGTGTCGAGCGATGGTGGCGCATCGCCTGGTCAAAGGTCAGGCGCGTGCCTGAACCCTGCTCGCGCAGAATCCAGGCTTCATGGGTCAGTTCCTCAAGGCTGGCGCGACCCTTGAGCGCCAAGGGGTGCTGCGGCGCGCAGAACACCACCAGTTCGTCCTCGACCCAGGGCTGAACCTCCAGGTCGGGGTGGTTGCAATCGCCTTCTATAAGACCCAGATCAATTTCATAGTGCGCGACCTGATGCACGATATGGGCGGTGTTCTGTACATGCAGTTTGACCTGGCTTTCCGGGTGAACCTGCATGAAGCTGCCGATCAGCAAGGTGGCCAGGTAGTTGCCGATGGTCAGTGTGGCGCCCACTGCCAGAGAGCCGAAGCCGGACTTGCCGTTGAGCAGGTCCTCGATTTCCTTGGCCTGGTCGAGCAGGGCCACGGCCTGGGGCAGCAACTGGTGCCCCAGTGCATTGAGGCTCAGGCGCTTGCCGGCACGATCGAACAGCTGACAGCTGGATTGCCGTTCAAGCTCGGTGATGGAGGTGCTCGCAGCCGACTGCGACAGCGCCAGTATCCCGGCCGCACGGGAGACGCTCTGGTGTTGCGCGACGGCCACGAAGACCTGAAGTTGACGCAGTGTAAATCGCATATCTATATAACCGATAAGACATATCTTGATAATTCATTTAACAGATATTGTCGCTCGCACTAAACTATCGCGCAATCGCGCTCACGGTCAGCGCTGCGTTATTTTTCAGGAGCCCCCGTACATGAGCAACATGAACCACGAACGTGTCCTCAGTGTTCATCACTGGAACGACACCCTGTTCAGCTTCAAGTGCACCCGCGACCCGGGCCTGCGCTTCGAGAACGGTCAGTTCGTGATGATCGGCCTGCAACAGCCTAACGGCCGCCCGCTCATGCGCGCCTATTCGATCGCCAGCCCTAACTGGGAAGAGCATCTGGAGTTCTTCAGCATCAAGGTGCCGGACGGCCCGCTGACCTCGCAGTTGCAGCACTTGAAGGAAGGCGACGAGATCATCATCAGCAAGAAGCCTACCGGCACCCTGGTGCTGGATGACCTGAACCCGGGCAAGCACCTGTACCTGCTGAGCACCGGCACTGGCCTGGCACCGTTCATGAGCGTCATCCAGGACCCGGAAACCTACGAGCGCTTCGAGAAAGTGATCCTGGTCCACGGTGTGCGCTACGTCAACGAAGTGGCCTATCGCGAGTTCATCACCGAGCACCTGCCGCAGAACGAGTTCTTCGGTGAGGCGCTGCGTGAAAAACTGATCTACTACCCCACCGTCACCCGCGAGCCGTTCGAGAATCAGGGTCGCCTGACTGACCTGATGCGCAGCGGCAAACTGTTCAGCGACATCGGCCTGCCGCCGATCAACCCGCAGGACGATCGTGCGATGATCTGCGGTAGCCCGAGCATGCTGGATGAAACCAGCGAAGTCCTGAACAGCTTCGGCCTGAAAGTCTCCGCGCGCATGCGCGAGCCAGGTGACTATCTGATCGAGCGTGCGTTCGTCGAGAAGTAAGCAGCAGTACCAATAAAAAACGCAGACCGTGGTCTGCGTTTTTTTTTGCCCTGGATTTGTGGTGCGGCATTCGCCGGCGCGGCGTTCCTGCGACCTTGCGGGCGCCGGCCCTACGCCTCGCGCACCACCTCCAGCACCCGGATCGTATCCAGCTGAGGGTAGTGCCAGCGTACCTGCACATCCCAGAACCTGACCCCGTACACGCGCTCGACCGGGGGCACCTGATAAGCCGGGCGTGGATCCTGTGCCAGGCATTGTTCTATCAGCTCTACCAATGGCTCTGCGAGACGCAGCGCATGCGCATGGGCCTGCTGCAGTGCCGAGTCGCTCCATTGCACCGTGATCGGCGCAGGCGGGGCGCTGGCCATGTGATTGACCGCCCCGGCTACGCTGTCGGCATAGGGTACATAGGGCTTGATATCGATGACCGGCGTGCCGTCCAGCAGGTCGATGCCCGACAGCAGCAGTCGCCCGGCCTCGACGCCCTCCAGCTTCACCACCGACTGCCCGATGCCGTTTGGCCGGTGGGTGGCGCGGGTGGCGAACACGCCCATCGACGTGTTGCCGCCCAGGCGCGGCGGGCGCACCTTCAGGCGCGGCTTCTCTTCCAGGGCCTGATGAAACAGGAACAGCAGCCACACGTGGCTGACCTGCTCTAGCCCGGCAACCGCTTCCCCCTGATCGAAAGGCGATACCAGCTCCAGCACCCCGCGCGCAGCCGGAGCCAGCTGCGGCTGGCGCGGGATGGCGAATTTCTCCTTGAAGCAGGAGCGCACGTAGCCGACCGGCTCGACACTGTAGGCCATGATCGAATCAGCCACGCACTCGCAGGGTCAGGCCCTTGAGGAAGTTGCGCAGCAACTGGTCGCCACAGGGGCGGTAGTTGCTGTTGCCGACCTTGCGGAACAGGGCGCTGAGTTCAGGCTTGGATACCGAAAAATCCGCCGCCTTGAGAATGGCATGCAGGTCGTCTTCCTTTAGCTCGAAGGCCACCCGCAGTTTTTTCAGGATGATGTTGTTGGTGACCGGCAGTTCGACCGGCAGAGGCGGGCGGCTCTCGTCACGACCACGCTTGAACACCACCAGGCCATCGAGAAAATGCGCGATGACCTCGTCCGGGCAGCGCACGAAGCCTTCTTCCTCGTCTTTTTTCAGGTAGCTGGCAATGTCGGCATCGCTGACGTCAAAACCGTTGATGCGGGTGATCTCTGCCAGTTTGGCATCGCTGATATCCAGCATGTAGCGCAGGCTGCGCAGCACATCGTTGTGAATCATTGGACAATCCTGATCAAGTGGCAACGCCCGAGTGGCGAGGCCTAGAATTTTTCTTTGCTGGACAGGTAGCGCCACTGGCCCAGCGGCAGCTTGCTCATGGCCACGCCGCCCAGGCGGATACGGCGCATGCTGACCACGCTGACACCGACACTGCGGCACAGCAGTTCGATCAGCCCCGGCGTCGGGTTTTTCAGCACCATGCGCAGGCGCGTCTCGTTCTGCCAGCTGGCCTTGATGCGGGGCAGTTCCTGGCCCTTCCACGTGAAACCGCGGTTAAGGCGTTCGAGACCATGGGCAACCATCTCGCCGCTGACCTCGACCACATACTCCTGCTCCAGCTTGGCCAGGTCCGAGGTGACCTTGCGCACGGCACGCCAGTCCTGGCTGTACACCTGCAGGCCGCTGGCGCCCTGTTGCAGCTCGGCGACGCAGGTCAGCCGGGCAAAGTGGCCCTTGAGCGGGCGATGCCCTTCGGCGTGGGCCTCGGACAAGGTGGCCGGGGTCATGCTCAGGCGAGCGCTTTCGCTGTCCTGGTCGGCGGCCTGGTGCAGCAGCAGGGTTACCGGTTCCAGGGCTTCGGCCTTGGCGCCCGGCAGCAGGGCGACGACCTGGCCGTCGACCTTGAGCTGTGGCTCGTCGACGACGTTGCCGTCAACGGTCACCCAACCGCCTTCGATATAGAGTTCGGCCTCCCGTCGGGAGCAGCCGACCAGTTCGATAAGGCGTTTGGAAAGACGAATGGGTTCAGACATGACGGCGGCCGTGGCACAGGGAAAGGCGCCCATTGTAACCGCCCGGGCGAGCGAAGGCCCGGCTACATTCGTGCCGGGCGGCTATTAATGCCGTGAGGGGATGATTTTCGGATCGGCCTTACAGCGTCCTTCAGCCCGTGCTCGCAGACTGTGTACGACCTAGCCTGAGGTGAAGCAGGGGGTAGGGTTTGCCCATGCCGTCCTTTTCCGAGCGCCCGATGACTTCGAAGCCTTGGCTGGCATAGAAGCCGATGGCCTGGGGATTCTGCTCGTTGACGTCGAGCTCATCGGCGTTCAGCTCATTGATGGCATGCCGCAGCAACTGCTTGCCGATGCCCTGACCGCGATACTGCGGGTCGACGAACAGCATTTCGACACGCCCGGCCGCTACACCGGCAAAGCCGGTGATGCGTTGCTGGCTGTCCTTGCAGCAGATCAGCATCACTGCATCCAGGTACTTGGGCACCAGTTCACGCAGCAGCACGATGTAGCTTTCGGGGAGAAAATCGTGGGTGGCACGTACCGAGGCTTCCCATACCTGCAGCAGGCGAGGGTAGTCGTGGGGGCTAGGGGTTTGCACGGTGGAATGCGCGCGCATCGCAGGGTCTCCTGGGGTGTCCGTACTGGACACGATAGTCCAATAAAAAGCCCCGCCATGATGGCAGGGCTTTTCCAGGCCGCAAAGCGTCAGACAGGCTCGGCCCACAGGTCGTATTCGTCGGCATCGGTGACGACGCACCAGACCTTGTCCCCCGGCTTGAAGCCGTGGTCGCCGTCGATGAACACATTGCCGTCGATCTCCGGGGCGTCGAAGAAGCTGCGGCCCACCGAGCCCTGCTCCTCCACTTCGTCGATCAGCACTTCGATGCGCTTGCCGATGCGCAGTTGCAGGCGTGCGCTGCTGATGGCCTGCTGGTGGGCCATGAAGCGATCCCAGCGGTCCTGCTTGACGTCATCAGGAACCACGGGCAGGTCCAGGTCGTTGGCCGGTGCGCCTTCGACGGGCGAGTACTGGAAGCAGCCGACGCGGTCGAGCTGAGCTTCGGTGAGCCAGTCGAGCAGGTACTGGAAGTCTTCCTCGGTCTCGCCGGGGAAGCCGACGATGAAGGTGGAGCGGATGATCAGCTCCGGGCACTGTTCGCGCCATTTCTTGATGCGTGCCAGGGTCTTGTCTTCGAAGGCAGGGCGCTTCATCGACTTGAGCACCTTGGGGCTGGCGTGCTGGAACGGGATGTCCAGGTACGGCAGCAGCTTGCCGGCGGCCATCAGCGGGATCACGTCATCGACGTTCGGGTACGGGTACACATAGTGCAGGCGCACCCACACGCCCAGGCTGCTGAGCGCTTCGCACAGCTCGAGCATGCGCGTCTTGACCGGCCGGCCGTTCCAGAAGTCGGTCTTGTACTTGACGTCGACGCCGTAGGCGCTGGTGTCCTGGGAGATCACCAGCAGCTCCTTGACGCCGGCCTTGACCAGGCGCTCGGCCTCGCTCAGCACCTCGCCCACCGGGCGGCTGACCAGCTTGCCACGCATCGACGGAATGATGCAGAAGCTGCAGGTGTGGTTGCAGCCTTCGGAAATCTTCAGGTAGGCGTAGTGACGCGGGGTCAGCTTGACACCCTGGGGCGGCACCAGATCGATCAGCGGATTGTGGTCCTGACGTGGTGGCACCACTTCGTGCACGGCGTTGACTACCTGCTCGTACTGCTGCGGCCCGGACACCGACAACACGCTGGGGTGCACGTCGCGAATGTTGTTGGCGTCGACACCCATGCAGCCGGTAACGATGACCTTGCCGTTTTCCTTGATGGCCTCGCCGATCACTTCCAGCGATTCGGCCTTGGCCGAGTCGATGAAGCCACAGGTGTTGACCACCACCACGTCGGCATCCTCGTAGGTGGGCACGACTTCATAGCCTTCCATGCGCAGCTGGGTCAGGATGCGCTCGGAATCGACCAGGGCTTTGGGGCAACCCAGGGAAACGAAGCCGACCTTTGGCGTGGTGGGCGTGGCGGTGGTGGACATGGTTAACCTCGGTGTAGAGGGGCTGCTTGGCACGCGAAGGTGGCAGCCCTGACGGGCGCTTTGGGGCGCCTCTGATCAAAAAGTGCGCAATTCTAGCGAGGCACAACGCGCTTGACTAGCAGAAATGCGACGAACGCTGCGCTATGCTTCGCGCCATCGCTCCCGCGTCGTTCAGCGCTGCGTTCGGCACGCTGCGACGGGTTGCAAAAATGATAGCGCCTGGCGCGAATTTCGCCGGCCTCTGGGTCTTGGTTGCGGGAGTGGTTGATGGTTCAGGCAAGCAGTCAGGCCAATGCCGGGCATACGGCGGCAAAGCCGCTGAGCCTGCTGGTGGCGGCAGTCGGGGTGGTATACGGCGATATCGGTACCAGCCCCTTGTATACCCTCAAGGAAGTCTTCTCCGGCGGCTACGGGGTGCCGGTCAACCATGATGGTGTGCTGGGCATCCTGGCGTTGATCCTGTGGTCGCTGATCTGGGTGGTGTCGATCAAGTACGTGCTGTTCATCCTGCGCGCGGACAACCAGGGGGAGGGTGGCATCATGGCCCTGACCGCGCTGGCCCGACGAGCGGCTGCACCTTATCCCAGGTTGCGTGCGCTGCTGGTGGTGTTCGGCTTGTTCGGTGCGGCGCTGTTCTATGGCGACAGCATGATCACCCCGGCGATTTCGGTGCTGTCGGCGGTCGAAGGCATGCAACTGGCGTTCGATGGCATCGATCACTGGGTGATACCGGTGGCGCTGGTCGTGCTGGTGGCGCTGTTCCTGATCCAGAAGCACGGTACCGCGCGCATCGGCATTCTGTTCGGGCCGGTGATGGTGGCCTGGTTCGTGGTGCTGGCGGCCCTGGGCGTGCACGGCATCGTCCAGCGCCCCGAAGTGCTGCAGGCGCTCAACCCGATCTGGGCCGTGCGCTTCTTCATCGTCCACCCCGGCATGGGCGTGGCGATTCTGGGCGCCGTGGTGCTGGCGCTGACCGGGGCCGAGGCCTTGTACGCCGACATGGGGCATTTTGGCCGCAAGCCGATCGCGCGGGCCTGGTTCGCGCTGGTGCTGCCGGCGCTGGTGCTCAACTATTTCGGTCAGGGCGCATTGCTGCTGGAGAACCCCGAAGCGGCACGCAACCCGTTCTACCTGCTGGCCCCCGGCTGGGCGCTGGTGCCGCTGGTCGGGCTGGCCACCCTGGCCACCGTGATCGCTTCCCAGGCGGTGATTTCCGGGGCCTTCTCCCTCACCCGCCAGGCCATCCAGCTTGGTTATGTGCCGCGCATGCAGATCCAGCACACCTCCAGCGACGAGCAGGGGCAGATCTACATCGGGGCGGTCAACTGGTCGCTGATGGTCGGGGTGATCCTGCTGGTGCTGGGCTTCGAGTCCTCCGGCGCGCTGGCGTCGGCCTATGGCGTTGCGGTAACCGGGACCATGCTGATCACCACCATCCTGGTGTCGGCGGTGATGTTGCTGCTGTGGAAGTGGCCACCGCTGCTGGCGGTACCGGTACTGCTGGGCTTTCTGTTCGTCGACGGGCTGTTCTTTGCCGCCAACGTGCCCAAGGTGCTGCAGGGTGGGGCATTTCCGGTGCTGGCAGGGATTGCGCTGTTCATCCTGATGACCACCTGGAAGCGCGGCAAGCAGATCCTGGTGGAGCGCCTGGATGAGGGCGCGTTGCCATTGCCGGTGTTCATCGCCAGCATCCGCGTGCAGCCGCCGCACCGTGTGGAAGGTACGGCGGTGTTTCTGACCGCGCGTTCGGACGCGGTGCCCCATGCGCTGCTGCACAACATGCTGCACAACCAGGTGCTGCACCGCCAGGTGGTGTTGCTCACCGTGGTCAACGAGGATTCACCGCGGGTACCGCCACAGCGGCGTTTCGAGGTGGAGGGGTATGGCGAGGGGTTCTACCGGGTGATCCTGCATTTCGGCTTCATGGACGAGCCGGACGTGCCGGCGGCGTTGAAGCTGTGTCACCTGGACGAGCTGGATTTCAGCCCCATGCGCACCACCTACTTCCTCAGCCGCGAGACGGTGATCGCATCCAAGCTGGTGGGCATGTCGCGCTGGCGTGGGGTGCTGTTTGCCTTCCTGCTGAAGAATGCCAACGGCAACCTGAGGTTCTTCAACCTGCCATTGAACCGGGTGATCGAGCTGGGTACGCAGGTGGAGATCTAGCGGGACCTTTCGCCGCCAAGGCGGCTCCTGCAGGATGCGATCCGTTGCAGGAGCCGGCCTTGCCGGCGAGGCTTCTACTGTTCAGCGACGCTGGACTTTCCCTGGCGCGTTTCGATCTCGCTGATCAGGCGTTTGGCCAGGGCCGGGTAGTTTTCGTCGAAGTGGTGCCCGCCGGGCAGCTTCACGCGCTCACCCACGGCGGTATGGTCGGTGCAGCCGCTTTCATCGGCCTCTTCTTCACCATAGATGCACAGCACCTTGCTCGGCGGCATCCTGGCCATCTCAGGCCCGGTTGGCGCCTCTTTGCCGGCATTGCCCAGCCAGCCCTCGACCTCGATCTCGAAACTGCCACTGCGCGCGAACGCCAGCAGAATCACCGCATCGATGCGCTTCTGGTCTTCGGGTGGCAAGCGGTTGTAGATCGCCGGCAGCACGTCGGCACCGAATGAATAGCCGGTCAGTACGAAGCGTTTGGTGCCCCACTTCTGGCGGTAGTGCTGCATCAGCTCGGACAGGTCGACTGCGCTCTGCTCCGGTGTCTTGTGCTGCCAGTAGTAGCGCAGGGTATCGATGCCCACCACCGGGTAGCCCAGCTTGGCCATCTCGCCCGCCACGTCGCGGTCAAGGTCGCGCCAGCCGCCATCGCCGGACAGGAACAGCGTCACGGTGTCGGTGGTCTGGCCGGCCGGCACTTCCACCACCGGAATGCTCAGTGCATTGCCATCCACGCCCAGCAGGGCCTGGGTCAGTTGGGCCTTGAGCACCTGGGGCAGGTGGATGTCGTAATCGCTGATGCTGGTCTGTGCATTGGCCTGGTCGCGCACGAAGGCGGCACTGGCGTCATCCGGGTTGTCGTTCCAGGCCACGTTCCAGTGACCATGGGCGGCCGACTTGGGCAGCGCGGCGCTGCAGCCGGGCTGCTCGATGCTGAACCCCACGGAGATGGCCTGGGCCTTGTCGTTGGTCTGCCCGGCCAGCCAGCTCCAGGCCAGCCCGGCTCCCGGGCCGATGCCGGCAACCAGCGTCGGCGTGCCCTGCAACTGTTGCAAGGCCTGCTGCAGCGCCTGCTGCTGCAGGTTGCAGTCGCTCGGCGGCAGGATCACCTGTACCAGCTGGGCGCGGGCACTCTGGCTCAGGTCGATCAGTTGCTTGTCGCTCAGGGCCTGGTCCTGCGGCACGGCCACGGCCACCAGGTCCTTGCCTCGCGTGCTTGGGGTAACCCGCACCAGGCTGCTGCCATCGGCCAGGGTCAAATGTTCAAGGTGCGGTTGCGGGGCAGGGCGGGCCCACAGCCAGAAGCCCAGGGCCGCCGCGAGCAGGGCCAGCATCAGGGCGGCCAGTACATGAAGCCAGTAGCGTCGAATCATCAGCGTTTCACCAATCCGGTCAGGCCGCCTGCAATCAGGGCGGCGGTATCGGCCAGGGCCACCAGGGGATCGAGCCCGGCGGGTACGGCCATGTAACGGGGTTCCCAGTCAGGCTGGAACTTGTCTTTGAAGCGGCGCAGGCCCTGGAAGTTGTACAGTTGCTCGCCGCGCTGGAACACCATCGAGCCCAGGCGCTGGGTCAGAGGTGCGCCGCGACGCGGCTGCAGCCCGGACAACGGCACCATGCCGAGGCTGAAGCGCGCATATCCATGCGTCTTGTAGTGTTGGATCAGGCCGATCATCAGAAACTCCATGGTCAGCTTCGGTGCTTGCGGGTGCGCGCGCATCAGGTCCAGGCTGGCCAGCTCGCGGCTGTGGGTTTCGAGCAGGTTGGCAAAGGCCACCGGCTGGCCCTGGAAGCGAATCAGCGCGATGCGGAAGTGCTGCAGGTACTCTGCGCTGAAGCGGCCCAGCGAAAAGCCTTTTTCGCGCACGTTCTTGCCTTCGAGCCAGGCATCGGAAATCACCTTCAGTTCCTCGAGCGGGGCTTGCCCGGGCTCGTGGATCTCCAGGCTCAGGCCGTCGCGCCCGCCGCGGTTCCAGGTATAGCGCAGGTCTTTCATCTCCTTGCCCTTGGCGTCGAGGTCGAAGCGCACCAGGTCCACGCGGGCCTCTTCGCCCAGCTTGATCGCGGTCAGGCCGATGTCCATGTAGAAGGGCAGGTTCTCGGCACGCACCTGGTAGAACACCGGTCGAGCGTGGTGGATATCGCACAGGTCGCGAAACTGCCAGATCATCTCGGCGCGGCGCTGGGCCGGGCCGATCGGGTCGTACAGCGCCACCAGGCTGCGCCCGCGGCGGGCGTACATCAGGAAGGCGTCATCCTGAGGGTGGAACAGCAACGCCTTGTCGCCGGTCAGCGCCAGGCCGCCATCGGGCTGGTCGGAGCTCTGCAGGATGCGGTTGGCCCGTTGCAGCTCGTCACCTGTAGGCAGGTGGATGGTCGGGCGTGCGGTACGCAGCAGCCAGGTCAGTGCAACGATCACCAGCAGTACCGCGCTACCGAGCAATGAGCGCAGCCCGCGCGGGGCATCGGCGTCCAGGGTGAACTGCCACCACAGCTGGTGGCTGTAGGGCACGTCCTGGTAGGCGAACAGCAGCAGCCACACCGACGCGCCGATCACGCAGGCACTGGCCACCACGTAGACCGGCGAGAAGGGCAGCTCGAGCAGTCGGCTGGGCCGGTAGAACGAACCGCGGAACACTGCCAGCAGGCAGGCGGTAAACGTCAGCAGGCTGGCCTCTTCCCAGTCGAAGCCCTTTAGCAGCGACAGCAGGGCGCCGACCAGCAGCAGCACGGTGGTGAGTATCCAGGCTGCCGACAGGCGCCGCCGCAGGCCCTGGGCCAGCAGCAGGCACAGCACGCCGATCAGGCTGGCGCCGAAGTGCGAGGCATCGATCAAGCGGTGCGGCACCAGGAAACCCAGGTGCTCCAGGCGCGTGTCGATTTCAGGCGTGGCCCCGGAGAACAACAGCACCACGCCCGACAGGAACACCAGAATCGCCAGTACCGGTGCGGCAAGCCCGGAGGCCACCTTCATGGCCTGGCGCGCGAACAGAAAGCGCTTGGCTTCGCTGGCCAGCAGGACCACGCAGGCCACCAGCAGCGGCAGCACGACATAGATCAGGCGGTACAGCAGCAGCGCAGCGGCAAGTGGCGCTGCCCCCAGCTGGTCGGCGAAGGCGGCCAGCAGGATGGCCTCGAAGACCCCGACCCCGCCGGGCACATGGCTGAGCACACCGGCAGCCAGGGCCAGCAGGTACACCAGCAGGAACGCACCGAAGGGCGGAGCCTCGGGCAGCAGCAGGTACAGCACCGTGGCGGCGGCAGCCACGTCCAGTGCGGTGATCAGCAACTGCAGCAAGGTCAGGCGCGCGCCCGGCAGGCGCAGCGTGCGTCGGCGTATGCGTACCAGCAGGTTGTCGGCCAGCGGCTGTTCCGGCAGTCGACGCCGGTACAGCCCGTAGGCCAGGGCCATGCTCAGGCCCAGTACTGCGACGGCGATGGCTGCCAGTACCGGGGCCGGCGTGCGCAGCGCCATGGCCGCGGCGGGCAGGTTGCTCAGGGTGGCCAGCGCTGCCAGCGGCGGCAGCGCGCAGCCCAGCGACAGGCTGGCAAACAGCGTCATGCGGGCCACTTCGGCACCGCCTATGCCGTGGCGGGCGTACAACCGGTAACGCACCGAGCCTCCGGAAAGCAGCGACAGCCCGATCGCGTTGCCGATGGCGAATGCACAGAAGCCGCCCATGGCCAGGGTGGCTGAAGGCAGTCGGACCCCGGCATAACGGCTGGCTGACCATTCATAGCCCAGCAGGATGACAAAGCCTGCGACCGTGGCCAGCAGCGCACCGGCCAGGGCGGGCTTGGGCACACTCAGCAGCGAGTCGTGCAGGGCATAGATATCCAGCTCGCTGAGCAGATGGCGACAGGCAATCAGGGCGATGCCGAACAGTAGCAGGGTGACCGCCAGGCCGATCGGCTGACGATACCGGCTGAGCAGTTCCAGCCAGCGCAGGCGATGCGGGGCGGCGCTAACGGGGGTTTCTGCTTCGGGCGTTTGTGGGCGCATCAATCACCTTTTTGGATTGCGCGCGACTGGACGATGTATCCGACCAAGTTACCAATCCCTATGGAAAAATAATGTCTGAATCTTACTCGCGATCATGCCGATCCGCGCCCATCAGGATAGTTAAAGAAGTTTCATGCTGCCGCAAGGGCATGGAGAGGAGGGGAAGGTTTTTTTCGCCAGACGCAAAAAAGGCCACTTTTTTCAAAGTGGCCTTTTCTGTTGTTTGGTTGCGGGAGCCGGATTTGAACCGACGACCTTCGGGTTATGAGCCCGACGAGCTACCAGACTGCTCCATCCCGCGTCTGTGGGGCGGATTCTACAGCGTATGGAGATGCTGTCAATGCTTAATTGTTGATTTACAACAAAAACCTGCTATGGGCCAAACAGCGCCCAACAAAAAAGGCCACTTTTTCAAGTGGCCTTCTCTGATGTTTGGTTGCGGGAGCCGGATTTGAACCGACGACCTTCGGGTTATGAGCCCGACGAGCTACCAGACTGCTCCATCCCGCGTCTGTGGAGTGGATTCTACAGATATCTCAGAACGTGTCAACCGCTAAAACCCAGAAATCCTTTTTTGTTCAATTGCTTAGCGTTTGTGATCTGGCTGCGGGCGCGCTAAGGCGGGGGCTGCAGGGCATTTGCCTGCGGTGACGGGTGCAGGGTGCAGCCGGTGGTGACGAGTGAGATACTGCGCGTACGAATCAACGGTGTTAACGGTCATCCATGTCCCAACGCAAGATCATCCACATCGATTGCGACTGTTTCTACGCAGCCATCGAGATGCGCGACGACCCGCGGCTGGCCGGCAAGCCTCTGGCCGTGGGTGGCTCGGCCGACCGGCGCGGGGTGATTGCTACCTGCAACTACGAAGCGCGGGCCTTTGGCGTACGCTCTGCGATGTCGTCGCACCACGCGTTGAAGCTGTGCCCCGACCTGACCATCGTCAAGCCGCGCATGGATGCCTATAAGGAAGCCTCGCGGGAGATTCACAACATCTTCCGCGAGTACACCGAGCTGATCGAGCCATTGTCGCTGGATGAAGCCTATCTGGACGTATCCGACAGCCCGAAGTTTTCCGGCAGTGCCACGCGCATTGCCGACGACATTCGCCGGCGGGTGTCCCAGCGCCTGCACATCACGGTATCGGCGGGGGTGGCGCCCAACAAGTTCCTGGCCAAGATTGCCAGTGACTGGCGCAAACCCAACGGCTTGTTCGTGATTACCCCGGCACAGGTGCAAGACTTCGTCGCCTGCTTGCCAGTGACCAAGCTGCATGGAGTTGGCAAGGTCACGGCTGACAAGCTGGGGCGCCTGGGCATTGTCGATTGCAAGGATCTGCGCGAGTGGGACCGCCTGGCCCTGGTCCGCGAGTTCGGCAGTTTCGGCGAGCGTCTTTACGGGCTGGCGCGCGGCATTGACGAGCGGGTGGTGCACAACGACAGCCGGCGCCAGTCGGTGAGCGTCGAGAACACCTACGACAGCGACCTGCCGGATCTGGCCAGCTGCCTTGAAAAGCTGCCTGAACTGCTGGAATCGCTGGGCGGTCGCATGGCCCGGATCGACGACAGTTACCGGCCGGGCAAGCCGTTCGTCAAGGTCAAGTTCCATGACTTCACCCAGACCACCCTGGAGCAGGCGGGGGCGGGGCGTGATCTTGAAAGCTACCGGCAACTGCTCAGCCAGGCTTTCGCGCGTGGCGCCAAGCCGGTCAGGTTGCTGGGAATTGGCGTGCGGTTGCACGACTTGCGCGGGGCGCATGTTCAGCTAGAGCTGTTCACGCCCGAGTGAAACGCCAGGCATCGTGGTCGATGCCTGGCGTTCATGGTGCTGGAGCTACTTCGCGCCGGGGTCTGCCACCAGGCGGCCGGCATCCCTGGTCAGCGCCTTGAGAAACTCCTGTTGCAGCTCCGGATCATTGCGGGTCAGCTCGATCAGGCTCTGTTCCAGCTCGCTGGCTTCCTCTTCCAGGCCGAGTTCGGACAAGCGCTTGACCCGGTGCACCCACTCGCTCACCTCGTCGTCTTCAAGGTCGTCGTAGATCAGCTCATGGGCTTCGACCAGTTTGCCGCGCAGCGTTGGGCTGAGCAGCAGGCTGGCGTCGGCACGCACGTTGTTTTCTTCATCGGCCACGGCCAGGTGCAAGGTGCCCACCTGGGTCAGGTTCTGTTCGGTGAACGGGCTGTCGAGCAGGTTCAGGCGCAACACACCATTGCGGTCGGTGGTCAGCTCGTGGGTGAGCTTGCCAGCCTTGACCTCGACCGGGCGTTCGCCCCACGGCAGGCTGGTGTACTCCTGGCGTTTGTCCTTCTGCACTTCGCTGATACTGGCCAGGTTCTGTTGCGCGCGGCCGTTGGACTGCACGTTCATGAACGGATTGAGCCCGGCTACGCCATAGCTGAGCCAGTCATGGGTCACGCTGTCGGGCAGGTTGCCCAGTGCGAACACGTTGACCACATTGGCGCCGATACCGGCAACCACGGCCACTGCGCCCAGCGGGATCTCGTAGATTTCGCGCCAGGGTTGGTAGGGCGTGTAGCGATCATAACGACGGGTCACTTCGAATTCGGTGACTTCGAAGTTCTTCTGTTCGTGAACGCGCACGCGCCGTTGCGGCAGCTCGAGTACCTTGGGCTCTCCGACATCGATCTGCAGGCTGTGCTCGAGCAGCTTGCGCTCGATCCGCTCCTCATGCTCGCTGCGCTGGGACATCTGGTTGGCGCAGCCGCTGAGCAGCACGGCGCCGCACAGGGCGGCGCCTCCGAAGGTGATTCGCTTGAACATGGCTACTCTTGTGTTGGCTATCAGCGACGAATACGGGCTTGCAGGAACGACAGCACCTCGGCCACGGGCAAGGCCTGGGCCTCGCTGTCCTTGCGGTACTTGTATTCCAGGTTGCCTTCGGCCAGGCCGCGGTCGCTGACCACGATGCGGTGCGGGATGCCGATCAGTTCCATGTCGGCGAACTTGATCCCCGGGCTGGTTTTCTTGTCACGGTCGTCCAGCAGCACTTCGAAACCGGCGGCGGTCAGCTCGGCGTAGAGCTTGTCGGTGGCTTCGCGCACTTCGGCGGTTTCGTAGCGCAGCGGTACCAGGGCGATCTGGAATGGCGCGAGGCTATCGCTCCAGATGATGCCCTTGTCGTCGTAATTCTGCTCGATGGCAGCGGCGACCACGCGCGAAACACCAATGCCGTAGCAGCCCATGGCCAGGGTCACCGGCTTGCCGTTCTCGCCCAGCACCTGGCACTTGAGTGCTTCGCTGTACTTGGTGCCCAGCTGGAAGATGTGCCCGACTTCGATGCCGCGCTTGATCATCAGCGTACCCTTGCCATCCGGGCTCGGGTCGCCGGCTACCACGTTGCGCAGGTCGGCGATTTCCGGTACAGGCAGGTCGCGCTCCCAGTTCACGCCGAAATAGTGCTTGTCGTCGATGTTGGCACCGATGCCAAAGTCGCTCATGAAGGCCACGGAACGGTCGATGATGCACGGCAGCGGCAGGTTCAGCGGGCCCAGGGAACCGGCGCCGGCGCCGATGGCGTCGCGCAGTTCGGCGTCGCTGGCCATCACCAGCGGGCTGGCCACCTGTGGCAGGTTGGCAGCCTTGATTTCGTTGAGCTCGTGGTCGCCGCGGACGATCAGGGCAATCAGCTTGCCTTCTTCGGCGGCATGCACGATCAGGGTCTTGACGGTGCGCTCGATCGGCACGCCGTAGTTTTCGACCAGGGCGGCGATGGTTTTCGCGTCCGGGGTATCGACCAGGCGCAGCTCCTCGGTGGGGGCAGGGCGCACGGTTTCCCGCGGGATCGCTTCGGCCTTCTCGATGTTGGCGGCGTAGTCGGAGCTGTCGCTGAAGATCACGTCGTCTTCACCGGACTCGGCCAGCACGTGGAATTCGTGGGACCAGCTGCCACCGATCGAGCCGGTGTCGGCCTGCACGGGGCGGAAATCCAGGCCCAGGCGGGTGAACACATTGCAGTACGCCTGGTGCATGCGGTCATAGGTTTGCTGCAGGGATGCCTGGTCGGCATGGAAGGAGTAGGCATCCTTCATGATGAACTCGCGACCGCGCATCAGGCCGAAGCGCGGACGGATCTCGTCGCGGAACTTGGTCTGGATCTGGTACATGTTCAGTGGCAGCTGTTTATAGCTGCTCAGCTCGTTGCGCGCGAGGTCGGTGATGACCTCTTCGTGGGTAGGCCCCACGCAGAACTCGCGACCATGGCGGTCCTTCAGGCGCAGCAGCTCGGGGCCGTACTGCTCCCAGCGGCCGGACTCCTGCCACAGTTCAGCGGGCTGAATGGCCGGCATCAGCACTTCCAGGGCGCCTGCGGCGTTCATTTCCTCGCGTACCACGGCTTCGACCTTGCGCATCACGCGAAGGCCCATCGGCAGCCAGGTATAAAGGCCGGATGCGAGCTTGCGGATCATGCCGGCACGCAGCATGAGCTGGTGGCTGATGACGACCGCGTCGGAAGGGGTTTCTTTCTGTGTGGCGAGCAAATATTGACTGGTGCGCATGGTAGGCCGTTGTCGGTTGCTTAACTGAAATGACCCCGCATTGTACGGGGGCGATTCGGTGACGTATAGGATGGTGGCGCGGGAAACTGCGCCAAGTGCATCAACACAAAAGAAAAAGCCCGGCAGGGCCGGGCTTTTTCGAGCTGGGGTCCGTGAGCCGGAAGGCTTACAGGATGCTCAGCGGGTACTCGACGATCAGGCGCAGTTCGTCGATCGAAGGCGACGAGTTGTTGTACACCGCATCGCTGGAGCGGTAGGTGGCCTGGCGAACGCGGAAGCTCAGGTCTTTGGCCGGGCCTTCCTGCAGTACGTACTTGGCTTCGATGTCGCGTTCCCACTCTTTGCCGTTGTTGCCGGAGGAAACGTTGGCATCGGTACCACGGATGTAGCGGGTCATGAAGCTCAGGCCCGGTACGCCGAAGGTGGCCATGTTGATGTCGTAGCGAGCCTGCCAGGATTTCTCGTCTTCGGAGTTGAAGTCCGAACGTGCCACCGAGTTGGCCAGGAACACGGTACCGCCGCCGTCGACGCCGTAGGCGTAGCCGCCGTCGCCGCTGATGCGCTGGTGCGCCAGGGTGAAGGTGTGCGCGCCGATGGTGTAGGCGGCGGACAGGCTGAATGCACGGCTGTCGATCTTGTCGCCGTCGTAGGCTTTTTCCAGCGCGGCGCCGGTGCTCTTGGTGTTGTAGAAGTTGAAGTCGAACACCAGGCCCTGCTCGTCGTTGATCGGCAGGCTCCAGTTCACGTTGGCGTAGTATTTGCGCCAGTAGTCTTCGACCTTGGAGTAGTAGAGGCTGGTGCTGAGCTCGTCGCTGAACGCGTAGGTGCCGCCCAGTACGTCGGCCTTGGTCAGGTGGATGCCGCCGTCACGGTTGGTCTGGTCTTGTGCGGTGATGCTGGTGAAGCGACCGGCGTTGAGCGTCAGCCCCTTGATTTCGTTGCTGGTGATCAACGCGCCCTGGGCCATTTCAGGCAGCAGGCGGCTGTCGTCGGTGGCCAGCACTGGCAGCGAGGTGAACTGGTCACCCACTTTCAGGACGGTGTCGGAAATCCGGAACTTGATGGCTGCGCCGCCTTTGGAGTAGTCGTCCTGCGAGCGTTCGTCGGAGCCGGTCGGGAACAGGCCGGTGCCGGCAGTGCCCTTGCCGCCGTCCAGTTTCAGACCCAGCATGCCGATTGCGTCGACGCCGACGCCGATGGTGCCTTGGGTGAAGCCCGACTCGAAGGTGCCGATGAAGCCTTGGCCCCACTCTGCAGCGCGGCTCTGCTCGGTGTTGGGGACGTTGCGGTAGTCACGGCTGAAGTACAGGTTGCGAAGTTTGACGTTCAAGCTGCTGTCTTCTACAAACCCCTTGGATTCATCCTGAGAAGACGCCATGGCCAGCTGCGAGGTGCCTGCCGCTACGGCCAGGGCGATTATGCTCCACTTCATCACGCGCATCGTGATTTGCTCCTTTGGTTTTGGAAGATTACGGCCTTGCCCCCTGGTTTTTTTATGGGGCGGCTCTTTCTTTTTTGAGTCGGCGAAATGTATATCACGCTGACTGTCGTTGGCGATACTTGCGAAAGGAACCTTTCATTAACTTTATGGTCCCGTCGCAAACGGTTAAATCCCTGTCGCAAATTACGCCCCGGCATGACCGGT
The DNA here is from genome assembly GCF_024355235.1 of Pseudomonas sp. S12(2018). NCBI lineage: Bacteria > Pseudomonadati > Pseudomonadota > Gammaproteobacteria > Pseudomonadales > Pseudomonadaceae > Pseudomonas > Pseudomonas sp. S12(2018). Next base: position 128,760 of record NZ_QLAD01000002.1, on the reverse strand, counting down.
GCGTTCAACTACAGCGCTGTTTCGCAGAGCAGCAAAGGCAGCGCAATCACGCCAAGCCTTTGATGCCAAAACTCCCTGGTTGCCCTTGCAGCTGTTGTTATTTGTCGCACTTGGCTTGCTTATGCAGGCGCCATGCCGACGTTGGGCAGAGATGAATGCAACAAGCGTGCTCAATTGCGCTGTGTGTTGATGAAATTTTCACATTTCGTCGGCCGAAGGGCGCGTGGAGCCCGAAAACCGGGGGTGTACAGATCTTTTGGTTTGAGGGTCGATGCCGTCGCGGAATAAGCAAAAAATCGACTTTGAAGTCAAAACGTTACCGGCTTGTAGGACAAGTGAGTAGTTTTCGGTAGGAGGCGGTGCTGATTGTGTTCGCGAGGCGCTATTTTGGTGCGAAAAGTAGCGTTTTGTTACCGGCGTGAGCGGACCTCCTGCGTGCAGTGTGGTCTGCCTGCCCCGGGATGGAGCGCCATGTACTCATGCCTGTGACTCCAATCGGGAGTATCCTTGCGTCAATCACCTGCCGGGTGCAGGTATCGGGATTGAAAGGTGCGAGGAGATTGTTCTGTGTTTGCTCTTGATTCACGTTTGCAACAAGACACGATTGCGTTGGGGGACTTACCTCTTTGTCGCTTGTTACTTAGTAAGGATGCTAACTATCCGTGGTTCATTCTGGTGCCGCGGCGTCCTGCTGTCAGCGAAGTATTCGAACTTGATGAAGAGGCGCAGCAGCAACTCTGGCAAGAGACCACGTTGCTGGCCAAGTTGCTCGACGGGCTGTTCGATGCCGACAAGATGAATGTCGCGACCCTGGGCAACGTCGTGAGCCAGTTGCACATGCATGTGATCGTGCGACGCCAGAGCGATGTGGCATGGCCTGGCCCGGTGTGGGGGCGCGTGCCGGCGCTGGTTTATACAGCCGAGGCGCTGGCTCATGTGCGCCGCATCGTCGAGCGTGAGCTTGGTGATTATCTTCAACCGATCGAGGCTTGAATCATGACCCTGGAAGCACGGGTAACCGAGTTGGAGAGTCGTCTGGCATTTCAGGACGATACGCTGCTGGCGCTGAACGATGTGCTGGTGGAGCAGCAGCGGGTGGTTGAGCGGCTGCAGCTGCAGATGGGCGCGCTGCTCAAGCGTTATGAGGAGATGGTGGGGCAGTACGAGTCCAACGAGGAAGAAGCGCCGCCCCCGCACTATTGATGCATGCGCCTCGCGCAGCGGGCTTAAAGGCTCAGTGCAGATCGACAGCAGAGCAGGGCGGGTGAGTAGGCGTAAAAAAACCGCGATCGGCCGAGTGGCCGTCGCGGTTCTTCACGCTAGGATCAGCGACGCGGTGCCGCAATCACATCCTCGGCCTGCAGGCCCTTGTCCCGGTTCATCACCGAAAACTCCACGCGCTGACCCTCCACCAGCACCCGGTGACCCTCGCCACGAATGGCCCGGAAGTGCACGAAGATGTCATCGCCGGAATCCCGCGAAATGAATCCAAAGCCCTTGGACGTGTTGAACCACTTCACGGTACCCGTGTCGCGGTTGCTCATGTCGTAGGCAGGTGCCTGGCTGCGCGCACGGCCAACCTTGGCCAGGCCCGCCACCAGATGCAGCAGCACGGCCAGCAGAGCGCAGACCATGGCCGCGACATTGCCCAGCTCCGGGCGCAGCAGCACAGTGACCGCTTGCAATACCACTGCAAGCACCAGCAGCGCGCTGGCAGTGTGTTGCAGGTACTGGCGCGCGCCGCGGTAGTGCATTGGCAGCACAGGCACCAGGATCAGGTTGAGCAGCCCGAAGAGCGCCAGGTAGATGGCATCGGGTTGTTGCAGGAAAGGGACAGCTTCGCCCCTCAGGCTAGGAATCAGGGACAGCAGCAAGGCAGCTGCGCCCGTCAACAGGTGAACGATCTTGAACATGGTGGTTTGGCTCACATTTTATTCAGGCATATCACAGGAAGAGCTGAACCCACGGTGCGCGGTTACCGATGAGGCGCCAAAGCGTGGCTGCAGCCTATGCGCCATTGCACAAAAAATGCGCAATGACGGCACGGTGCCTATTTAACAGCAAAGCCGGGTGCTTCTCAAATCAGCGGCCCAAACGGGCCGCGCGGCTGCAGCCCTGTGTCGCACGCCAGACCGGCAATCGGAGCTGCAGGCACGCGCAACTCTTGGTACAGTGCTTCCAGCATGTTGAACTGACATCACAGGAAGGAAATGTACATGGCAATTGATATTGGTATCAGTGAAGAAGATCGCAAGTCCATTGTTGACGGCTTGTCGCATCTGTTATCGGATACATATGTACTGTACTTGAAGACCCATAACTTCCACTGGAACGTGACCGGGCCGATGTTCAATACACTGCACTTGATGTTCGAAGGCCAGTACAACGAACTGGCCCTGGCAGTCGATGCCATCGCCGAGCGAATTCGTGCACTGGGCTTCCCGGCGCCGGGTACTTATTCCACCTACGCCAAGTTGTCCTCGATCAAGGAGGAGCCAGGTGTGCCGGCGGCCGAAGAGATGATCAAGCAACTGGTCGATGGCCAGGAAGCCGTGGTGCGTACCGCGCGCAGCCTGTTCCCGTTGCTGGACAAGGTCAGCGACGAGCCGACCGCCGACCTGTTGACCCAGCGCATGCAGGCCCATGAAAAGACTGCCTGGATGCTGCGCTCGCTGTTGGCCAAGTGAGTGTTCGGCGCCTGTAAAGGCGCCTGTTGAAAGACGCAAGCCCGATTCTTCTTTAGAGGAATCGGGCTTTTTTAATGGGTACTTCCTGCGTGCTGCGGCCGGCGTGGAACAGTTTCAGCAGGTGTGGTACATGAACTCAACTAAAAGGTTATTCCTACGCTGCGCAGGCTCGCGGTCTGCTGGTTGCAATACGATGAACAGCGCTTCATAGGCAGGTACCTGGATAGCAAGTATCCCGGTGATGAACTTCCTGTCAGTCAATGCGTGGGATGAATATGTCGCGAGTCGTGAATGAACGTGCATGCACCGCCGAGCAACTTCGTATGGCCCCTGGTGATCCTTTTCAGGCAGATTTCAATATGGGCCTGGCGCGCCCGCTGTCGCGTTCGGTGCGACTCAACGGCTTCGCCACCTGCTTGCGCCTGGAAGAGGTCTACTGGAAAATCCTCGAGCGCATTGCCGCCGCCAACCGGTGTACGGTCAATGCGGTGCTGTCCCATGTGGACCGCGAAGTCCACCTTCGCCACGGCGGCGTCAAGAATTTCAGCGGCCTGGTGCGGGTGATCTGCGTGGTCTACGTGCTGAGGGGCGGCGCCAAGCCCTGAACCATTCGTGCGCTGGCACGGCGGGCGGGCTGCACAGCCCCGGTTAACCATATATAATCCCGCTTTTTGCTGCGTGGCGCGGCCCGCGCAGTGGTCAACGAGATACGCCAATGCCCCTGTACGACTATCAATGCGGTTCCTGCAGCCACCAGATGGAAGTTCTGCAGAAGATCAGCGCAGCGCCGCTGACCGATTGCCCGGCCTGCCAGGCACCTGCCCTGAAGAAGCTGATTTCTGCCCCGGGCTTCCGCCTGGGCGGCACCGGCTGGTATGAAACCGACTTCAAGACCGGCACCAAAAAGAACCTGGCGGGCGCCGACAAGGCCGACTGAGTTGAACTGTACTGCCAGGGTCTTGCACTATGGGCCCCCTGGGGCCGGCAAGGTCCACACCCGAATTCACGAATGACGAGAAGCGAAACCACCATCATGATGCGCAGCCACTATTGCGGCCAACTGAACGAGAGCCTGGAAGGTCAGGAAATTACCCTTTGCGGCTGGGTCCATCGTCGTCGCGACCACGGCGGGGTGATTTTCCTCGACATCCGTGATCGCGAAGGCATGGCTCAGGTCGTGTTCGACCCGGACCGCGCAGAAAGCTTTGCCGCCGCCGACCGCGTGCGCAGCGAGTACGTGGTGAAGATCACCGGCAAGGTGCGTCCGCGCCCTGCAGGCGCAGTCAACGCCAACATGGCCTCGGGCGCCATCGAAGTGCTGGGCTACGAGCTCGAAGTGCTGAACGAAGCGGAAACCCCGCCGTTCCCGCTCAACGAGTACTCCGACGTGGGTGAAGAGACCCGCCTGCGCTATCGCTTCATCGACCTGCGTCGTCCGGAGATGGCCGAGAAGCTGCGTCTGCGCTCGCGCATCACCACCAGCATCCGTCGCTTCCTTGACGAAAACGGCTTCCTCGACGTCGAGACGCCGATCCTGACCCGCGCTACCCCGGAAGGCGCGCGTGACTACCTGGTGCCAAGCCGTACCCACGCTGGCAGCTTCTTTGCCCTGCCGCAATCGCCCCAGCTGTTCAAGCAACTGCTGATGGTGGCCGGTTTCGATCGCTACTACCAGATCGCCAAGTGCTTCCGCGACGAAGACCTGCGCGCCGACCGCCAGCCGGAATTCACCCAGATCGATATCGAGACCAGCTTCCTGGACGAGACCGAGATCATGGGCCTGACCGAAAGCATGATCCGCAAACTGTTCAAGGAAGTCCTGGACCTGGAGTTCGGCGAATTCCCGCACATGACCTTCGAAGAGGCCATGCGCCGCTACGGTTCGGACAAGCCTGACCTGCGCAACCCGCTGGAACTGGTGGATGTGGCCGACCAGCTGCAAGCGGTCGACTTCAAGGTGTTCAGCGGCCCGGCCAACGACCCGAAATGCCGCGTTGCCGCACTGCGTGTACCGGGCGGGGCGAGCATGCCGCGCAGCCGTATCGACGAGTACACCAAGTTCGTCGGCATCTACGGTGCCAAGGGCCTGGCGTACATCAAGGTCAACGAGCGCGCCAAGGGCGTCGAGGGCCTGCAGTCGCCAATCGTCAAGAACATCCCCGAGGCCAACCTGAACGTGATCCTCGATCGCGTGGGCGCGGTCGATGGCGACATCGTGTTCTTCGGTGCCGACAAGTCCAAGATCGTCAGCGAAGCCCTGGGCGCGCTGCGCATCAAGGTCGGCAACGACTTCAACCTGCTGACCTGCGAATGGGCACCGATGTGGGTTGTCGACTTCCCGATGTTCGAAGAGAACGACGACGGCAGCTTCACGGCGCTGCACCACCCGTTCACCGCGCCAAAATGCTCCCCTGAAGAGCTGGAGGCCAACCCGGCCACCGCGCTGTCGCGCGCCTATGACATGGTGCTCAACGGCACCGAACTGGGTGGCGGTTCGATCCGTATCCACCGCAAAGAGATGCAGCAGGCCGTGTTCCGCCTGTTGGGCATCGAGGCGGCGGAACAGGAAGAGAAGTTCGGCTTCCTGCTCGACGCGCTGAAGTTCGGTGCACCGCCGCACGGTGGCCTGGCCTTCGGTCTGGACCGCCTGGTGATGCTGATGACCGGCGCCCAGTCGATTCGTGAAGTGATCGCCTTCCCGAAAACCCAGAGCGCGGCGTGCGTCATGACCCAGGCCCCAGGCCTGGTCGATGCCAAGGCACTGCGTGAGCTGCACATCCGTCTGCGCGAACAGCCCAAGGCTGAGTAAGCGGGCCCGGGGCGCATCCACTTGGATGCGCCTTTGCGTTACGGCATACCGAATTGATTGCCCACGCCAGGTTTTCTTCTGGCGGGGGCGTGGTTTTGTTTCAAGGATTTCTGGAGTCAGTTATGGCGGGTCATTCCAAGTGGGCGAACATCAAGCACCGCAAAGAGCGCCAGGATGCCAAGAGAGGCAAGATCTTCACCAAGTGGATTCGTGAGCTGACCGTCGCTGCCAAGCAGGGCGGTGGTGACCCGAATTCCAACCCGCGCCTGCGCCTGGCGCTGGACAAGGCCTTGGGCGCGAACATGAGCCGCGACATCATCGATCGCGCCGTGGCCCGTGGTGCAGGCGCAACCGAAGCCGACAATGTCGAAGAGCTCAGCTACGAAGGCTACGGCCCGGGCGGCGTGGCGATCATGGTCGAGGCCATGACCGACAACCGCAACCGCACCGCCGCGGCCGTGCGCCATGCCTTCAGCAAGTGCGGTGGCAACCTGGGCACCGATGGCTCGGTGGCCTATCTGTTCGAGCGCAAGGGGCAGATCAGCTTTGCCGCCGGTGTCGATGAAGACGCGCTGATGGAAGCGGCGATGGAGGCCGATGCCGACGACGTGGTCAGCAACGAAGATGGCTCGTTCGACGTGTTCACCTCGTTTGCCAGCTTCTATGCGGTGCGTACTGCCCTGGAGGCTGCCGGCTTCAAGGCTGCGGACGCGGAAATCGTCATGCAGCCGACCACCAGCGCCGAACTCGACCTGGAGGGCGCACAGAAGGTGCTCAAGCTGATCGACATGCTTGAAGACCTGGACGATGTGCAGAATGTGTATTCCAACGCCGAAATTCCTGACGAAGTCATGGAACAACTCGGCTAAGGTTCAGTTCTGGCGTACTCGAGGCCGGATTCGTCCGCAGGCACCTTGTGCCTGTGACGGGTCCGGCTTCTGTCTTTTTAATGGCGCCCCGGTGCGCCACTGGTTGCGCAGGCGATATGACTCTGATTCTTGGTATTGACCCCGGCTCGCGGATTACCGGCTATGGTGTGGTGCGCCACACGGCGCGCGGGTGCGAGTACGTGGCCTCCGGTTGCATCCGTACCGGCAGCGGCGAGCTGCCCGAGCGCCTGCAGGTGGTATACCGCAGCGTGCGCGAAATCATCCAGTTGCACGGGCCGGTGACCATGGGTATCGAGCGGGTGTTCATGGCGCGCAACGCCGACTCGGCGCTCAAGCTCGGCCAGGCGCGCGGCGCCGCCATCGTCGCCGGGGTCGAAGAGGGCCTGGAGATCGCCGAGTACAGTGCCACCCAGGTCAAGCAGGCGGTCGCCGGTACGGGCGGGGCCAACAAGGAACAGGTGCAGATGATGGTCATGCACCTGCTCAAGCTCACCCAGAAGCCGCAGATAGACGCCTCCGATGCCCTGGCCATCGCCCTGTGCCATGCCCATACCCGTTCCAGCCTGGTGCCGCACGGGCTGGGCGCTGCACGCAGCCGCAGTGGCCGCCTGCGGCTCTGATAGCATCATCGGTTAACACAATTTCGCTTGCCGGCCACCGCCGGCTTGCAATCATGGCGGCTGATGGCGGGCTTGATCGCCCCGGCGCCCTGGATAAAGGACCTGAACGTGATTGGACGTTTGCGCGGTACCCTGGCTGAAAAGCAGCCGCCGCACCTGATTGTCGATGTCAACGGCCTGGGCTACGAGCTCGAGGTGCCGATGACCACCCTGTATCGCCTACCCAAGGTTGGCGAGGCAGTGACGCTGCACACCCACCTGGTGGTACGTGAAGACGCGCACCTGCTGTATGGCTTTCACGAAAAGCGCGAGCGCGAGTTGTTCCGCGAGCTGATCCGCCTCAACGGCGTAGGGCCCAAGCTGGCCCTGGCATTGATGTCGGGCCTGGAGGTCGACGACCTGATACGCTGCGTGCAGGCCCAGGACACCTCGGCGCTGGTCAAGGTGCCGGGGGTGGGCAAGAAGACCGCCGAGCGCCTGCTGGTCGAACTCAAGGACCGCTTCAAGGCCTGGGAAACCGCGCCAAGCCTGTTTACCCTGGTGTCCGACGGCCCGCAGCCGGTGGCAAGTGCCTCCACTGCCGAAACCGATGCGGTCAGCGCGCTGATCTCGCTGGGCTACAAGCCGCAGGAAGCCAGCCGCGCCGTGGCGGCCATCGATGCCAAGGGCCTGAGCAGCGAAGAGCTGATCCGGCGCAGCCTCAAGGGGATGATTTAAGTGATCGAAGCCGACCGACTCATAGCCGCTACCGGGCGCGACCGCGAAGAGGTCCAGGACCGGGCGATCCGGCCATTGCGCCTGGACGAGTACATCGGGCAGCCAGTGGTGCGCGAGCAGATGGCGCTTTTCATCCAGGCGGCACGTGGGCGCAGCGAGTCGCTGGACCATACGCTGATCTTCGGCCCGCCGGGCCTGGGCAAGACCACCCTGGCCAACATCATCGCGCAGGAGATGGGCGTTTCGATCAAGAGCACCTCCGGGCCGATCCTTGAGCGTCCGGGCGATCTGGCGGCGCTGCTGACCAACCTGGAACCCCACGATGTACTGTTCATCGACGAGATTCACCGGCTTTCGCCGATCGTCGAGGAAGTGCTGTACCCGGCCATGGAAGACTTCCAGCTGGATATCATGATCGGCGAGGGGCCGGCCGCACGTTCGATCAAGCTCGATTTGCCGCCGTTCACTCTGGTCGGGGCAACCACCCGCGCCGGCATGCTGACCAATCCGCTGCGCGACCGTTTCGGTATCGTGCAGCGCCTGGAGTTCTACAACACCGCAGACCTGGCCACCATCGTCAGCCGCTCGGGCGGGATTCTGGGCCTGCCGATCGAGGACGAGGGCGCCTTCGAGATCGCCCGGCGCGCCCGCGGCACCCCGCGTATCGCCAACCGTCTGCTGCGTCGTGTACGCGACTACGCCGAGGTGCGTGGCAAAGGTGACATCACCAAGGCCATCGCCGACCTGGCGCTGAACCTGCTGGACGTGGACGAGCGTGGTTTCGATCACCAGGACCGGCGCCTGCTGCTGACCATGATCGAGAAGTTCGACGGTGGCCCGGTGGGTGTTGACAGCCTGGCGGCGGCGATCAGCGAAGAACGTCACACCATCGAGGACGTGCTGGAGCCCTACCTGATCCAGCAGGGCTACATCATGCGCACACCCCGTGGGCGCGTGGTGACCCGGCACGCCTACCTGCACTTTGGCCTGAACATTCCGGGCCGCATGGGCGAGTCGGTCAACGGCGAGGGTTTTTCCGACCTGGCCGATGAATGACAGACTTATCCGGCGTTTTCGTGGTCCTATCGGCGGACACGCATGAGTCGCGCTGGCAATACGACATAATCCGTTAAAAACAGTTGGTGGGGCGGATTGGCAAGCTGAGGAGTTAGCACTAGAGTATGCGCGCGCAAAATGGGGTTGAGTCGTTCGCACATCGCTGTCGCGTCTATTACGAGGACACCGATGCGGGCGGCGTGGTGTATTACGTCAATTATCTGAAATTCATGGAGCGTGCCCGCACCGAGCGGTTGCGCGAGCTGGGCTTTGCCCAGTCTGCGATGGCAGAACAGAACACCTTGTTCGTCGTTCATTCCAGCGAGGCGCGCTACCACGCGCCGGCCCGCCTGGACGATGAATTGCGGGTCACCGCACAAGTGCTTGAATTGAATCGTGCCAGCCTGCGCTTCGTGCAGCAGGTCTGGCGCGAGCGTGATGCAACGCTGCTCTGCGAGGGGCAGTTCCTGGTGGCCTGTGTGCGCGCCGATACGTTCAAACCCCGGGCCATTCCTTCCGAGCTGCGTGCAGCCTTTGTGGCGGCGGATGGTGCGGGTAACCAAACAATTGCAGGAGATTAAGCGTGGAAGCTAACGTCGTCGACCATACCTCCATGTGGAGCCTGGTCAGTAATGCCAGCATCGTGGTGCAGCTGGTCATGCTGATTCTGGTGGCCGCATCGGTGACCTCGTGGATCATGATTTTTCAGCGCAGCACCATGCTGCGTGCCGGTCGTCGTGCGCTGGAAAGCTTCGAGGAGCGCTTCTGGTCGGGCATCGACCTGTCCAAGCTGTACCGCCAGGCCGGCAGCAACCCGGACCCGGACTCGGGTGTGGAGCAGGTCTTCCGTGCCGGCTTCAAGGAGTTCTCGCGCCTGCGCCAGCAACCGGGTGTCGACCCTGACGCCGTGATGGAAGGCGTTGGCCGGGCCATGCGCGTGGCCATCTCGCGTGAAGAAGAGAAGCTCGAACAGAGCCTGCCGTTCCTCGCCACCGTCGGTTCCACCAGCCCGTACATCGGTCTGTTCGGTACCGTATGGGGCATCATGAACTCCTTCCGCGGCCTGGCTTCGGCCCAGCAGGCGACCCTGGCCACTGTGGCTCCGGGTATCGCCGAGGCACTGATCGCCACCGCGATCGGCCTGTTCGCCGCAATCCCGGCAGTTATTGCCTACAACCGTTTCGCTGCACGCAGTGAAGTCTTGATCGGCCGCTACTACACGTTCGCCGACGAGTTCCAGGCCATCCTGCACCGTAAAGTGCACACCAGCGAAGAGTGATCAGGTAAAAGCCCATGGCTCGAGTTCGACACAAACGCAAGCCGGTCGCGGAGATGAACGTGGTGCCCTACATCGATGTGATGTTGGTACTGCTGGTCATCTTCATGGTGACCGCACCGATGCTCAACCAGGGCGTGAAGGTCGACCTGCCCAAGGTTTCCAGCGAAGCCTTGCCGCAGGACAACAACGTCCAGATCCTTACCATTTCGATCAAGGCCGACAAGACCTATTTCTGGAACCTTGGCAGCGAAGTCGACACCGAAAAGCAGATGGACAAGGCCATGACCTTGCCGCAAATGACCGACGCGGTGACCAAGATCATCGCGGCCGGACGTGACCAGGGCAAACAGACCCAGGTGTTCATCCGTGGCGACAAGGCCGTCGACTATGGCGCGGTGATGGGCGCCATGGGCGGGTTGCAGAAGGCCGGTGTCGGTAACGTTGGCCTGATTACCGAGGCGCCCTGATGCAACAGCGAGAGCCATCCGCCTCGGAAAGCTATTTCTGGCCCAGCGTCTGGGCCATCGCGCTGCACGTTCTGGTGTTCGGCATGCTGTTCGTCAGCTTTGCCATGACCCCGGAACTGCCGCCGGCCAAGCCTATTGTCCAGGCGACCCTGTACCAGCTGAAGTCCAAAAGTCAGGCCACCACCCAGACCAATCAGAAGATTGCGGGTGAAGCGAAGAAAACCGCTGCGCGCCAGACCGAAGTCGAGCAGATGGAACAGAAGAAGGTCGAGCAGCAGAAGCAGGAAGCGGTGAAGGCTGCGGAACAAAAGAAAGAAGAGGCGGCTCAAAAGGCCGAAGAAGCCCGCGAGGCGGCCGAAGCCAAGAAGGCCGACGAGGCCAAGAAAGCCGACGAGGCCAAAAAAGCGGACGCGGCCAAGAAAGCCGAGGAAGCCAAGAAGGTCGAAGAGAAACAGCAGGCCGACCTCGCCAAGAAGAAAGCCGAGGAAGAGGCCAAGAAACAGGCAGCAGAAGAGGCCAAGAAGCAGGCCGCTGAAGACGCCAAGAAGAAAGCCGCCGAGGATGCCAAGAAAAAGGCAGCCGAGGATGCGAAGAAAAAAGCGGCAGCCGAAGAGGCCAAGAAAAAGGCCGCCGAGGATGCCAAGAAGAAAGCCGCAGCCGATGCGGCCAAGAAGAAGTCAGCAGAAGCGGCGCGCAAGGCGGCGGAAGACAAGAAAGCCCAGGCCCTGGCCGAGCTGTTGTCCGACTCCACCGAACGGCAGCAGGCGCTGGCCGACGAGCAGGGTGACCAGGTGGCCGGCGACTTCGACGACCTGATACGTGCCCGCGCAGCCGAAGGCTGGGCGCGCCCACCTTCTGCACGCAAGAACATGACGGTGGTCCTGCAGATTGGCATGTTGCCCGATGGCACCGTGACCACGGTGAGCGTTGCACGCTCCAGTGGTGATGGTCCGTTCGATGCTTCTGCGGTAGCAGCGGTCAAGAACATTGGCCGCCTGACCGAAATGCAGGGCTTGAAACCGAGCGAATTCAATCCCTATCGTTCATTCAAGATGACATTCACACCTGAGGATCTAGCCTTGTGATTAACCTTCTTAGAGGACTGCTGGTCGTTCTCTGCTGCGCAGCAGGGATGGCCGTTGCAGAAGAAAAGAACATCCTGGTCACCAGCGGCAGTGACCGTGCCACGCCGATCGCGGTCGTGCCGTTCGCCCTGCAGGGTGGCAGTGTGCTGCCCGAGGACATGGCCGATATCATTGGCAATGACCTGCGCAACTCCGGCTACTACGCACCGATTCCGCGCCAGAACATGATCAGCCAGCCTAGCCAGGCCAGCGAAGTCATCTTCCGCGACTGGAAGGCCCTGGGCGCCCAGTACGTGATGGTAGGCAGCATCGTGCCAGCGGGCGGTCGCCTGCAGGTGCAATATGCGCTGTTCAACGTCGCCACCGAGCAGCAAGTGCTGACCGGCAGCGTCTCGGGCACTACCGACCAGCTGCGTGACATGTCGCACTACATTGCCGACCAGTCGTTCGAGAAGCTCACCGGCATCAAGGGTGCGTTCTCCACGCGCATGCTGTACGTCACCGCCGAACGCTTCTCCAAGGACAACACTCGTTACACGTTGCAGCGTTCGGACTACGACGGCGCCCGCGCCGTGACCCTGCTGCAGTCGCGCGAGCCGATCCTGTCGCCGCGCTTCGCGCCAGACGGCAAGCGCATTGCCTATGTGTCGTTCGAACAGCGTCGTCCGCGTATCTTCGTACAGCACATCGACACTGGCCGTCGTGAGCAGATCACCAACTTCGAAGGCCTCAACGGTGCACCAGCCTGGTCGCCCGATGGTTCGCGCCTGGCGTTCGTGCTGTCCAAGGACGGCAACCCTGACATCTATGTGATGAACATGGCTTCGCGCCAGATGTCGCGTGTCACGGCCGGTCCGGGTATCAACACCGAGCCGTTCTGGGGCAAGGATGGTTCGACCATCTATTTCACGTCGGATCGTGGCGGCAAGCCGCAGATCTACAAAACCAACGTTTCGGGTGGTGGTGCCGAGCGTGTAACTTTCGTGGGTAACTACAACGCCAACCCTAAACTGTCGGCGGATGAAAAGACCCTGGTAATGATTCATCGCCAGCAAGGTTTCACCAACTTCAAGGTGGCCGCGCAGGATTTGCAGCGAGGAAGTGTAAAAATCCTCTCTGAAACAAGTCTTGATGAGTCACCCACTGTTGCGCCCAACGGCACCATGCTAATCTACGCCACCCGCCAGCAGGGCCGGGGAGTCTTGATGCTCGTCTCTCTCAACGGACGCGTGAGGCTCCCGCTTCCTACCGCTCAAGGCGAAGTCAGAGAACCGTCCTGGTCCCCTTACCTGAACTGACGCGGCGCTTTACGTAACACTTAACACATTGGGGTTCATTAGGAGTTTCACGATGGAAATGCTGAAGTTTGGTAAGTTTGCTGCGCTGGCTCTGGCCATGGCTGTAGCTGTAGGTTGCTCCTCCAAGGGCGGCGACAACGCTGGTGAAGGCGCTGTTGATCCAAACGCTGGTTACGGCGCTAACACCGGTGCTGTTGACGGTTCCCTGAGCGAAGAAGCCGCTCTGCGCGCAATCACCACCTTCTACTTCGAATACGACAGCTCGGACCTGAAGCCAGAAGCCATGCGCGCTCTGGACGTTCACGCCAAAGACCTGAAAGGCAATGGCGCTCGCGTCGTCCTGGAAGGCAACACCGACGAGCGTGGTACTCGCGAATACAACATGGCCCTGGGCGAGCGTCGTGCTAAAGCCGTACAGCGCTACCTGGTACTGCAAGGCGTTTCCCCAGCCCAACTGGAACTGGTTTCCTACGGCGAAGAGCGTCCAGTTGCTACCGGTAACGACGAGCAATCCTGGGCTCAGAACCGTCGCGTCGAACTGCGTAAGTAATTCGATATGCGAACGTGCCGCCGTGCTGTAACCGTCCTGGCTCTCGCCCTGCCACTCGTGGCCTGGGCCGAGGTTCCTGTTGTTGATGACAACGCTGGCTATAACGGCGCAAGCAGTTATCCGCCAGCGGGTTATGGTACGAGCGGCGCCTACGCCGGGGGAGGGGTTTCGGCCCCTGCCTCGGCGCAGGGTCAGCTGTTCATGCAATTGCAGCAGATGCAGGATCAGATTTCGCGCCAGCAAGGCGTGATCGAAGAACTGCAAAACGATGTAGCCCGCCTGAAACAGGAAGGCCTGGAGCGTTACCAGGACCTGGATCGGCGTATCGGAGCCGGCGGTGCACCCGCTGCAACTCCCGAGAATTCCTCCACCGGTGGCGATGTAGCCGCCGGTGCCGCTGCAGGCGCGGCCACCGCCCCTGCGGCCAGTAGCGAACCTGGCGACCCGGCGAAAGAAAAGCTCTATTACGACGCTGCTTTCGACCTGATCAAGGCCAAGGATTTCGACAAGGCCAGCCAGGCATTCAATGCCTTCCTGCGCAAGTACCCCAACAGTCAGTACGCCGGCAATGCCCAGTACTGGCTGGGTGAAGTGAACCTTGCCAAGGGCGACCTGCAGGGCGCCGGCCAGGCGTTTGCCAAGGTCAGCCAGCTGTATCCGAAGCATAGCAAGGTGCCGGACTCGCTGTACAAGCTGGCCGATGTCGAGCGCCGCCTGGGTCACACCGACCGGGTCAAGGGTATTCTGCAGCAGGTGGTCACCCAGTACCCGGGTACCTCCGCCGCACAGTTGGCCCAGCGCGACCTGCAGAAGCTCTGAACTGCCCGCCTGGAAGAAACCCGCGCTAGTCGCGGGTTTTTTCGTTAGAATCGATGCCCTTTTATTGACACACGCTGCTGCGAACTACGCGATGCCGGGTTCGCTGCAGTGCCTGACGGAGGCGGACAGCCTGTTTAGCTGTTACGCCCGTGGCGACTATGCAAGACACATTACGAATTACCGAAGTCTTTTACTCGTTGCAGGGTGAAACGCGTACCGCTGGGCTGCCCACGGTATTTGTACGTCTCACCGGCTGCCCTTTGCGTTGCCAGTATTGCGACAGTGCCTATGCCTTCAGTGGTGGCACCGTGCGCAGCCTCGACTCGATTCTCGAGCAGGTGGCTGGTTTTCGCCCGCGTTACGTGTGCGTCACTGGCGGTGAGCCATTGGCCCAACCCAACGCCATCCCCTTGCTCAAGCAATTGTGCGACGCCGGCTATGAGGTGTCGCTGGAAACCAGCGGAGCACTGGACATCTCGAAGGTCGACCAGCGCGTCAGCCGGGTGGTGGACCTCAAGACGCCGGGCTCCGAAGAGATGCACCGCAACCTCTACGAGAATATCGAGCTGCTGACCCCGAACGATCAGGTCAAGTTCGTCATCTGTTCCCGTGAAGACTATGACTGGGCGGTGTCCAAGCTGATCCAGTATGGTCTGGAGAAGCGTGCCGGGGAGGTGCTGTTTTCGCCGAGCCACCATCAGGTCAAGGCCAGCGACCTGGCCGACTGGATCGTGGCCGATAATTTGCCGGTTCGTTTTCAACTGCAGTTGCACAAGCAATTGTGGAACGACGAGCCGGGACGCTGATTGGGGAGTGATGTCATGACTGAGAAACGTGCGGTAATCCTGCTGTCTGGTGGCCTGGACTCGGCCACGGTGGTCGCGATGGCCAAGGCCGAAGGCTACAGCTGCTATACCATGAGTTTCGACTACGGCCAGCGTCATCGCGCCGAGCTGGACGCCGCTGCGCGAGTTGCCCGTGACCTGGGTGCAGTCGAGCACAAGGTGATCGGCCTGAGCCTGGATGGCATTGGTGGTTCGGCGCTGACCGACAGCAGCATCGATGTACCCGAGACGCCGGGTGAAGGCATTCCAGTGACCTACGTACCGGCACGCAATACCGTGTTCCTGTCGTTGGCGCTGGGCTGGGCCGAGGTGTTGCAGGCGCGGGATATCTTCATCGGCGTGAACGCGGTGGATTACTCGGGCTACCCGGATTGCCGTCCCGAGTTCGTCGAAGCATTCGAGCGCATGGCCAACCTGGCCACCAAGGCCGGTGTCGAGGGGCAGGGCTTTCGCATCCAGGCACCGTTGCAGAACCTGAGCAAGGCGCAGATCGTTCAGGCGGGCATGGCGCGTGGTGTCGACTATAGCCTCACTGTGTCGTGCTATCAGGCTGACGATCAAGGCCGTGCCTGTGGCAAGTGCGACAGCTGCCGCCTGCGTGCAGATGGCTTCCGGGCAGCCGGCGTGACCGACCCTACCCGATATTTTTGATTTTTTTTACGGTGGGGTGTTGATTTCCTTAAGGAAATCAGTATTATACGCCCCACGCAACGGGTCGTTAGCTCAGTTGGTAGAGCAGTTGGCTTTTAACCAATTGGTCGTAGGTTCGAATCCTACACGACCCACCATTTCGAAAAGCCCGCTTTCCATGAGAAAGCGGGTTTTTTTTCGTCTGTTGAATTTCCCTCCCTGTTCAGCAACTGAACCGTGATCTGCGGGTTGACCTGGAGATTGCGTTCGCGCCAGCTCGGCTGGGTGCGAGCTGGCGCGGGAGGGGGTCACCGGTCTACGGGTTGCCTGCCGAGAGTGTCTGCAGGCCCTGGCTTCGGGCCTGGTCGAGCAGTTCTTCAGTGTCTGCCCCGCCGGGCAGCGCGAGCACGATGTCCGGTCGGCTATCGGCCAGCATGAAGCGGTTGCGCAGGCGTTCGGCCTGTTTGCCGTGGTGCTGCCAGTTGGGTGGGTAGCGCACGATGTGGGCTGCGTTTTCCCGGGCCCAGTCCTCGATATGCGCACCGAGGAACTGACTGCCACCGTGGATGACCACCTGCACCGGGTGCAGGCGCTGGAAAGCTTCCAGAACCTGCCGGCACACCCGGCTGTCGGCGTAATGGCGGCCGGCGCAAATCAGTACGCGCATAGGCGTTCTCCCTGAGCCACGTTCTTCAGAACCACTGCTTGAAGCGGCGGATGTACAAGGTCTTCATGGTCTGGGCGACCACGCAGTAGCTGAGCAGTGTGCCCACCAGCCAAGGGAAGTATTCCCACGGCAGCGGAACCAGGCCGACCATGCTGCCCAGCGGCGAGAAGGGCACGTAGATTCCCAGCGCCATCACCAGCCCCGTCGCCAGCATTACCGGCAAGGCTGCAGTGCTCTGGATGAACGGGATCTTGCGGGTGCGCAGCATGTGCACCACCAGGGTCTGGGACAGCAGCCCTTCGATGAACCAGCCCGACTGGAACAGGCTGGCCATTTCCACGCTGTTGGCGGCGAACACGTACCACATCAGCGCGAAGGTGGTGATGTCGAAAATGGATGAGGTTGGCCCTATCCACAGCATGAACCGCCCGATGTTCCGGGCATCCCATTTGCGTGGCTTGGCCAGGTACTCCTTGTCCATCTTGTCCCATGGCAGCGCCAGCTGGGAGAAGTCGTACATCAGGTTCTGCAGCAACAGGTGAATCGCCAGCATCGGCAGGAAGGGGATGAAGGCACTGGCGACCAGCACCGAGAACACGTTGCCGAAGTTGGAGCTGGCGGTCATGTTCAGGTACTTCATGATGTTGCCGAAGGTCTCGCGACCCTTGATCACCCCTTCCTCCAGCACCATCAGGCTCTTTTCCAGCAGGATGATGTCTGCCGACTCCTTGGCAATGTCGGTGCCGCTGTCCACCGAGATGCCGACGTCGGCGTCGCGCAGGGCAGGGGCGTCGTTGATCCCGTCACCCAGAAACCCGACAGTGTGGCCGTTGGCTTGAAGGGCCTTGAGTACGCGGGACTTCTGCAGTGGCGTGAGCTTGGCGAACACCGTGCGCTCTTCCACCCGGCGCGCGAGCACCTCATCGTCCATGTGCTCGATGTCGCGGCCCAGCAGCGGCTCACCTGCCTCCAGGCCCACTTCCCGGCAGATCTTGGCGGTAACGGTGGGGTTGTCGCCGGTGAGTACCTTGACCGTCACGCCGTTGTCGCGCAGTGCGGCGATGGCCGGGCCGGCGCTTTCCTTGGGCGGGTCGAGGAAGGTCAGCAAGCCTTCGATGATCAGCTCGCGCTCATCACTGGCGCTGTACTGGGTCTGCGTCTCGCCTGCGGCTATTTGGCGGGTACCCACCAGCAGCACGCGAAAGCCGTCGCGGTTATAGGTCTCGGCGAGTTTGAGCAGGGCCGAACGGCGCTCGGCATCCAGGCTTACGGCAGTGCCCTGCTGGCGGACCCGGCTGGCGGTCTCCAGCATCTCTTCCACGGCGCCCTTGCACACCAGCAGGTGACCACCACTGGCATCGGCCAGGATCACCGACAGGCGCCGACGTACGAAGTCGAAGGGCAGTTCATCGACCTTGCGCCAGGCTGCCGGAGGGGTGAACTGCGGATTGTCCTCGGCGAAACTGACCACGGCGCGGTCCATGAGGTTTTTCATGCCGCTCTGGTGGTGGCTGTTGAGCCAGGCCAGTTGCAGCACCTCGTCGCAGCGGTTGCCGCCGATATCGACATGGTGTTCGAGGATGATGCGGTCCTGGGTCAGGGTGCCGGTCTTGTCGGTGCACAGTACGTCCATGGCGCCGAAGTTCTGGATCGCGTTCAGGCGCTTGACCACTACCTTGCGCCTGGCCATGGCGGCCGCGCCCTTGGCCAGGTTGGCGCTGACGATCATCGGCAGCATTTCCGGGGTCAGGCCAACCGCTACCGCCAGGGCGAACATGAAGGCTTCGGCCCAGTCCCCCTTGGTGAAGCCGTTGATCAGCAGCACGATGGGCACCATCACCAGCATGAAGCGGATCAGCAGCCAGCTCACGCTGTTGACCCCGCGGTCGAAGGCGGTCTGCGCGCGGGAGCCGACGATGGAGCGGGCCAGTGAGCCGAAATAGGTACGAGCCCCGGTGGCGACCACCACGGCCGTGGCGGTCCCGCTGACCACGTTGGTGCCCATGAAGCAGATGTTGGGAAGGTCCAGCAGGTCCTGTTGGTCGGCGGCCTGGGCCTTGGCGGATTTTTCCTGCACCGCACCCAGGGTGTCGTACTTTTCCACTGGCAAGGCTTCGCCGGTCAGTACCGCCTGGCTGATGAACAGGTCGCGGGATTCGATCAGGCGAATGTCTGCGGGGATCATGTCGCCGGCAGACAGCTGGATGATGTCGCCCACCACCAGTTCGCGCATGGGTAGTTCTCGAACCCGCGCCTGGGCCCCTAGCTGCTCGCGCCGCAGCACGGCTGCGGTGGTGCGCACCATCGCCTTCAGGGCTTCGGCGGCCTTGGCCGATCGGTGTTCCTGCCAGAAACGCATCACGCCGCTCGCCAACACCATCACCAGCACGATGATCACGCCGGTCAGGTCGGTTTCTTCGCCGGCCTGCAGCGGCAGCCAGAAGTCGGTGAAGAAACTGATACCCGTCAAGGTCATCAGCACATAGATGAAGGGGTTGTTGAAAGCGTGCAGCAACTGCACCAGTGCATGGGGCGGACGGTCATGGGCGACTTCGTTGTGGCCGTCCCGTTGCAGGCGGCCCTGGGCTTCTTCTTCGGTGAGCCCGGCGGGGCTGGAGTTGACGTTGGCCAGGGTAACGGCCAGGCCGTTCTGGGCCTCGCGCGCGGCGCGCATCGACAGCTTGTTGCTGTCACGGGTGGGGTGGGTGTGGCGGGGTGTTGGGTTTTTTACAGTCATGGTCTGTGCTCCTGCCGCCTGCTCGCGGCACGACACACCGACAACTCAACTAATCATAGGCGAGTGAAAGTATGTCGAGTCGCGGGCAGGCGATCGATTCGAAGAGTGGGATCTTTAGCGGTGACGTTCGCTGCCTGTTGAATGAACGTGCACAGGCAGCGAACCGACTACTGGCCTCTTCCATAATGTGCTCCACAGATTTTTATTAATGCGAAGGCAATAAAGTGCCGGCGAATTTTCCAACTAGGAAATTCGTTTTTTAATAAGCGCAAAGTTGCCGTTTATTCAAGGGGAAGTACGCACCCCGAATGCATGCAAACCTGGATCAGGCGTGCTGCAGAAACAGGGCGGCGCCCCGACTCGGTGGGTCCTGACTGTCGTCCAGGCTCCAGCGCTGCTGGCGTTGGCCGCTTGTGGAGCAGACGCGCCAACGGGCCCGCAAGGCGCTGCTGGCAGGGGAGTCGCAGGGGAGGCTTGGCGCACGCACGGGCAGCCTGGGCGCGCGCAGAAGCCTGGCCCGCAGGGCTGAAGTGAAGGCGCGTACGCCCGGTATTGCAGAAGAAGTGAAGTACATAACGTGTGCCTCGCGACCGGACGAACCGGGGAGGCAAGCCACGTTGGAGCATCAAGCCCTAGCGCAGCTTACCCGACCGCGGAGTCGAGTCCCGTCATTTTCAGGGTTAAGTGCCTGGCGTTGCGCAGCGGCAATGACCAGACAGCGTCTAGATACTATGTCCATTGGCTTCTTTGGTGAGTTGAAAAAAGGCCGGATTTCCGGCCCGCGCAATTTACTCAGGAGGGGGAGCGAAGTCAACAGCAATCAGGCGTGAAAATTGAAACGTTAATAAAATTTCACACAAAGCAGTCAGCGGCAGAGGAGAGTCTGCCTGTGCCAAGGAATAATGCTAAGTGGGCAGAGTTTCACTGGTGGAAGGGTAATATTTTTTGAAGTAGCAATTAATGTCTGTTTTGCTATAGCGATTCTGTATATGGCATTTTTTTATAATTGCTATGGTACTTGGCATGGATTCAAAACCAGCCAGGGAGTGGGGCTATGTCTAAAACTATTGTCGTCGTGGGGGGAGGTGTCGGCGGCACGATGCTCGCCAATCAATTGGTCAGACAACTATACCCGGAAATACTCAAGCATCAGGTCACGGTCAAACTGCTGTCGAATTCGCCGGATCATTATTACAAACCTGCCTTCATGTACGTTGCCTTCAACAGCTATTTCCAGGAAGACCTGAAACGGCCCGAGCGTTCGCTGTTGCGGCCTGAAATCGACTTCCAGGTGGAGGAGGTGACCCGCTTCGACTTCACCGGGCAAACCCTGCACACCCGCTCTGGAAGGCGCGTGGGCTATGACTTTCTGGTGATCGCGACGGGCTGCGTACCCGCTCCCGAGCGCATCGAGGGGCTGCAGGAGGCGGGGGATCATTTCTATCAATACAAGGCGGCGCGACAATTGGCGCAACGTCTGATGACGATTGAAAAAGGGCGCATCTTCATATCCGTTTCTTTCCCACAGACGCCCAATGTTCCGCATCAGTGCGGTATTGCGCCGGTGGAAACTACCTTGATGCTGGATGACTTGCTGCGCCGTCGCGGTGTTCGCAATAACATTGAAATTGTTTATACCTATCCGACCACTGCGCAATTGCTCAGAAACTGTCTGTTCATGCAGCGGCCAACCGGAGAACTGTTGCCCACCCTTTTTGAACAGAAGAACATCAGGTTTCAGCGTGGCTTCACCCTGGACCGCGTGGACCCGGATCAACGTATTGCCTATTCGGCCGAAGGCCAGGCGCAGCCGTTCGACATCCTGATGGCGACCCCACCCATTCGTGCAGTGGACGCAGTGATACAGAGCGGTGCGTCCCAGGCCCCCAACAACGAGGGCTGGCTGCCGACCAACCACGAGACCCTGCAGGTCTACGGCCTGGAGAACGTCTACGTGATCGGCGACACCATGGACCTGCCCATCAGCAAGGCGGGCGGTGCCTGCCATAACCAGGCACCGGTGGTGGCCAACAACATCGCCGGCGAGATCCGCCTGGGCACCCCCTGCGCCGTCTACGACGGGAAGGTCCAGGCCGTTGCGCAGATGGGCCTCAACGCCGGCATGCCACTGACCTACAACTACCAGCAGGATGTGGTGCCCACCCCGCCGACCAAGCTGGGCGGCCTGTTGCGCAATGGATTCAACCGGGGCCTCTACTGGGCGGTTGCCCGTGGAATGATCTGAGTCGAGCGGTGCAGGAGTACGTCGATATGGAAACCTTCGAGCCTACCGTGGAACACCTTGCTCACCCGGGCGTTGATGCCCTGATGAAAAAACTCGAACCGCTGCTGGTCAGTGGTCGCATGGACAACATCATCGACTTGCTGTCGCTGGGGTCCGACCTGGTCGACCTGCTCGACACCGCGATGGTGGACAAGCTGGCCCATGGGTTCGAGGACGTGACAGCCCTGACCTGGACCGTGGGCAACGCGCTGCGCATGGCGCAGGCGCAGAGCAGCGATACCCAGCCACCAAGCCTGCTGGGCCTGGTGCAACTGCTGCGCGAGCCGCAAACGCGACGTGGTATCGCGCTGGTGTTGAGGGTGTTGAACAATCTTGGACGGCAATATTGATCGCATGGAGCGAGAGGAACGTGGCAATGCTTGTAAAACAGCAACAGGGTCTGCGCGGGAGTACGACCTGGGACCCGCAAGGCTATCAGCAGTTTTCGCGTTTGAGGGAGCGTCCGGTGATCGAGCTGCTCGATCACCTGCCGTTGCAGGCACCAGCGTCCATCTATGATTTGGGCTGTGGTACCGGAATCGCCACCCGGCTGCTGGCCGAACGCTGGCCGGAGGCACAATTGTTCGGCGTCGACAGCTCGGCAGAAATGCTCGCCGAGGCCCGAGCCCTGCCGGTCAATGCCCAATGGCTGAACAGCGACATAGGCCAGTGGGAGCCCAAGCAGCCGGCAAGCCTGCTGTTCGCCGCTGCCGTGCTGCATTTCATGGAGGACCACGAAAACCTGCTGCCGCGGCTGCTCGGCAATCTGCACGCCGGCGGCTACCTGGCGCTGCACATGCCCAACTGGCGGGATGCACCCTGGTACCACCTGATGCTCAGGGCCCTGAGCGAATGCGGGCCTGCGGGCCGGGTGATCGGCACGCTGGAGCTGCGCAAGTTCATGTCGGCGCGCAATGTCCTGTCCCTGGACTGCTACTACCGGTTGCTGGCGCCGCTTACCAGCAAGCTGGATATCTGGGAAACCGAGCATCTGCAGGTGGTCGAAGGCCAGTCGCCGGTGTTCGACTGGGTCAAGGTTTCGGCACTGCGCCCGGTGCTCAGCTCCTTGGATGACGAGGACCGCGATGCGTTTCTGCGCAAGTACCTCAGGCTTCTGGAAGCGCACTACCCGCGTGAGGACGACGGGCGCACGCTGTTCCCGTTCAAGCGCACCTTCATCGTGGCCTCGGTCTGAGATTGTCCTTGGGCGGTCACTCTCGACAGCCCTGCAAGCCGCGACTGGTCTCTCCCTCAGAATGAGGGGGGGCAGCGCGTGCAGGGCTTCTGGAGGGGGGCGTTTTCGTTTTCTGTTCGCTTATTTTTGTTTGGGTTCGGGTCTGGCGACTGTCGGAGTGTCGGGCAGGAATGGTATGTTCTCCTCCAGAATGAAGATGAAGAAACTGGAATGATCATGCCTAGAGCCTCCCACCAAGATTTGCGCCGTGCCTTTCGTAAACTCCTGGCCTCCCCGGTCTGCTATCACACGGCTTCCGTGTTCGACCCGATGTCTGCGCGAATCGCCGCCGACCTCGGCTTCGAAGTCGGCATCCTGGGCGGCTCGGTGGCTTCGTTACAGGTGCTGGCGGCTCCGGACTTTGCCCTGATCACCTTGAGTGAATTTGCCGAGCAGGCCACGCGCATCGGGCGTGTCGCACAGCTGCCGGTGATCGCCGACGCCGACCACGGCTACGGTAACGCGCTGAACGTGATGCGCACCGTCACCGAGCTCGAGCGCGCCGGCGTGGCTGCGCTGACCATCGAAGACACCCTGCTGCCTGCCCAGTTCGGGCGCAAGTCCACCGACCTGATCAGCATCGACGAAGGCGTGGGCAAGATCCGCGCTGCCCTGGAGGCTCGCGTCGACCAGGAGCTGTCGATCATCGCGCGCACCAATGCCGCGCTGATCCCGGTCGAAGAAGTCATTGCCCGCGTGGTCGCGTACCAGAATGCTGGCGCGGACGGCGTGTGCATGGTCGGCATCCGCGATTTCGATCACCTCGAAGAGATTGCCCGCCACGTCAGCGTGCCGCTGATGCTGGTGACCTACGGCAACCCGCAGCTGCACGACGACACGCGCCTGGCCGAGCTGGGCGTGCGTATCGCCGTGGATGGCCATGGCGCCTACTTCGCCGCGATCAAGGCCACCTACGACTGCCTGCGCGAGCAGCGCCGCATCACCAGCAGCGCCTCGGACCTCAGTGCCACCGAACTCACCCATACCTACACCGTACCCGGCGACTACATCGTCTGGGCGCGGGAGTTCATGGACGTCAACGAGTAACATCGCTTCACCTCAATATGGATAGCAAACGGATCAATTCATGAAGAAAACACTGGGAGTGGTGTGCGGGCTTGCCGTCGCCGTAGCGGCCGTATGCACGGCCGGGGCGTGGTATACGGGCAAGCAGTTGCCTGGCGTGCTGGAGCACGCTACCGCACAGTCCAATCTGCAGATGCAAAAGTCGTTCAAGGGCCTGGGTGCCACGGCGCGGCTTGAGCTGGTATC
Organism: Pseudomonas sp. S12(2018); assembly: GCF_024355235.1. Classification (NCBI taxonomy): domain Bacteria; kingdom Pseudomonadati; phylum Pseudomonadota; class Gammaproteobacteria; order Pseudomonadales; family Pseudomonadaceae; genus Pseudomonas; species Pseudomonas sp. S12(2018). The sequence goes on along the minus strand of NZ_QLAD01000002.1, from coordinate 104,814 downwards.
GCTGGAGCAACACCTGTTCAGCAGTGTCGCGCGTTACAGGTTCACCGTGCAGAACCTGGAGCTGGGCGATGAGCCGAGCAACCTGGAACTGACCCTGGTCGATCGCATCGAGCACGGGCCGTTTCCCTGGCAGCGGGTCAAGGCATTCAAGCTGATGCCGGTGATGGCGGCATCCAGCACCTCGATCGAGAAGGATGCCACCACAGCCGAGTGGTATGCGGCCAGCGGTGATGTCTCGCCGGTGCAGGGCGAGTTCAGCCTGGGCTATGACCAGTCGTATGACGGCACGTTGAGGCTGATGCCGCTGGACATCGCCAAGGACGGTTCGTCGGTGAAGTTCTCCGGCTTCGACCTGGGCATGAGCGGTGACTTCGAAGGCAAGCGCCTCAAGCTCGACGGCAGCATGGGCACCTTGCAGGTGTCGATGGTCGATAGCGAGACGCCGCCGCTCAAGTTCGACCTCAAGGGCCTGAAACTGGTTGCAGACCTCACCCTGACGCCCTACGACTTCTATGAAGGCCAGGCCGACGTGACCCTGGACGACAGCGCCTTCACCTTTGGCGATCGCCAGGTACCGCTGACCGTCAAGGGTGTGGAGCAACGCAACACCTACAAGGTCAACGGCGACAAGGTCGATGCCAGGGCCGCCTACAAGGTCGACGCCATCACCTATGACGGCAAGGCCGTGGGCGGCGGGCAACTGGTGGTGGCGGTCAACCGCTTCGATATCCCTGCGCTGCAGGCGATCATGGCGATCTATGAGAAGCACATGCCCCAGTTGCAGGAGACGGCCGCTGCCGGCCAACCGCCCGAGCTGGAGCTGAATGCCGAAGAGCAGGCGCTGATGCAGGTGCAGATGATGCAGTTGCTGGCGGGCAAGCCTCAGGTGGCCGTGGAGGACCTTTCCTTCAAGACCGCCAACGGTGAAAGTCGCTTCAACCTCACCCTGGACCTGGCCAAGCCGACGTCGGCCGACCTGCCTTCCGATCAGCTGGTGCGCCAGATGATCGAGAAACTGCAGAGCAGCTTGTCGCTGTCCAAGCCGATGATCGGTGACCTGGCAGCCTTGCAGGCCAGCCTGGAAGGGCAGGACGAGGCGCAGGTCAAGCAGGCCGCAATGGCCGGCGAGATGGTCGGGCAGATGGCCTTGTATTCCAAGCTGGCCACGCTCAAGGGCAATGACATCATTGCCAACCTGCACTATGCCGATGGCCAGGTGGCCTTCAACGGGCAGAAGATGACCGTTGAAGAGTTCGCCGCGCTGGTGATGTCCAGCCTCGGCGGCCTGCAACCGGCAGGCAACTGACCGCTGGGCTGGCGGGCTTGCCCCGCCAGCCTGGTTTGGCAAAAAACCCTTTAGAATTCATTCGATTAACTGTAGCCTTCGGCAACCCATAAAACCCGAGGCCGCAGAGGGTCTTTGGTTCTGTCGTACAGGCTGAACCGTTATCCGATTTGCCAGGGCTCGGTGATACACTCGACTTACGCGCACTAGCGCCTGCAGGTCTTGCGAACATGACCCAGATTTCCGAACGCCTTCTGGTCCAGGCCCACCTCGACGCCAAGCAGCCTAAGCCGCTGACGCCCGAGCAAGAGGCTGACTACCGTGCCGCCATCGCCGCCGAGCTCAAGGCTCAGGACGCCGTGCTGGTGGCCCACTTCTACTGTGATCCGGTGATCCAGGCCCTGGCCGAGGAGACCGGCGGTTGCGTGTCCGACTCGCTGGAGATGGCCCGTTTCGGCAACCAGCATCCGGCCAAGACCGTGGTGGTGGCCGGTGTACGCTTCATGGGTGAGACGGCGAAGATCCTCAACCCCGAAAAGCGCGTGCTGATGCCGACCCTGGAGGCTACCTGCTCGCTCGACCTGGGTTGCCCGGTGGAGGACTTTTCGGCGTTCTGCGACAAGCACCCCGAGCGCACCGTTGTGGTGTATGCCAACACGTCGGCGGCGGTCAAGGCGCGGGCCGACTGGGTGGTGACCTCCAGCTGTGCGCTGGAGATCGTCGAAAGCCTGATGGACAACGGCGAGACCATCATCTGGGGGCCTGACCAGCACCTGGGCCGTTACATCCAGAAGAACACCGGCGCCGACATGTTGCTGTGGGACGGTGCCTGCATCGTTCACGAGGAGTTCAAGTCGCGTCAGTTGCTGGACATGAAGGCGCTGTACCCGGACGCGGCGATCCTGGTGCACCCCGAGTCGCCAGAGGCGGTGATCGACCTGGCCGATGCGGTGGGTTCCACCAGCCAACTGATTGCGGCTGCGCAGCGCATGCCGAACAAGACCTTCATCGTGGCCACCGACCGCGGCATTTTCTACAAGATGCAGCAGCTGTGCCCGGACAAGGTCTTTGTCGAGGCGCCCACTGCCGGCAACGGCGCGGCGTGCCGCAGTTGCGCGCACTGCCCGTGGATGGCGATGAACACGCTTGAGCGCACCTTGCAGTGCCTGCGCGAGGGCAGCAACGAGATCTTCGTCGAGCCGGCGCTTATCCCGCAGGCACTCAAGCCACTCAAGCGCATGCTGGACTTCACCCAGGCGGCGCGGCTCAAGCTCTCCGGCAACGCCTGAAAGCAGCGTCGCGGGTCGAGCCCGCTCCCACAAGGGGGCGGGGCTGACCCGCGATATGGTGTGCGCGCTACCTTGATGCGTGTCAGCGCATCATGTCCTTGACCATCCGCTGCTGTTCCATCAGCTCGCGCTGACGGGCATCGATCTTCGACGACAGCACAAAGTTGTTGCCCGCCCGCTGCTTGGCGTAGTCGAGCTGCTGCAAGGCCTGGTCGAAGTCGCCCACCAGGGCAAAGTACTCGGCGCGAGCCTGGTGCAGGCCGATTGTGTTGCCCGACAGGCCGCGAACCTCCGCCACCTCATACCAGACATCCGGGTCTTGCGGCCGATTCTTGAGCAGCGCATCCAGCGCCTTCTCTGCCTCGGCCGGGCGGTTCTGCTTGAGCAGCAGGTCGATGCGTGACTGCTGCAGCGGGTAGTTGCCCGGGTACAGGGATCGCATCTTCTCCACCCGTTGCTGGGCATCGGCCAGGCGGTTGTTGGTGACGTCCAGGTCGATCTGCGCAAGGTTGTAGGTGATGTCGTTGGGTGCCTTGGCGAGCAAGGGCTTGAGGCTCTCGCGGGCCTCGTTGAGCTGGCCGCCCTTGATCTGCGCCAGTGCCAGGCCGTAACGCGCCGCATCCAGGTTGGGGTTTTCGTCCAGCAGGGCGCGGAAGCGCTTGGCACCCAGGCCCGGCGTGCCTTCGTAGGTCAGTTGCAGGCGTGCACGAATCAACTGGTAGCGCAGGCTGTCATCCACACCGCCCTTGGGGGCCTGTTCGGCACGGTTGCGGGTGTCGGCGACCCGCGACTCGGTAACCGGGTGAGTCAGCAGAAATTCCGGTGGCTTGGCGCTGTACTGGTACTGGCGCATCAGCCGTTCGAACATGGTCGGCATGTTGCGTGGATCGTAGCCGGCCTTTTCCAGGTTGAGGATGCCGATGCGGTCGGCCTCCTGTTCGTTCTGGCGCGAGAAGCGCCGTTGTTCCTGGATCGCGGCGGCCTGGGTGCCGGCAATCGCGGCGATGCCGGCATCGCCGGCCCCGGCAGCGGCGGCAATGATGCCCACCAGCAGGGCGCCCATCATCGGCAGTTGCATGCGTTGCTGGGCTTCCACGCCGCGGGCGAAGTGGCGTTGCGACAAGTGCGCCAGTTCGTGGGCCAGCACCGAGGCGTACTCGCCCTCGGTCTGGGCGTTCAGGAACAGGCCGCCGTTGACCCCCACGATCCCGCCGGGGGCGGCGAAGGCGTTGAGTTCCTTGCTGTCGATCAGGATAAACTCCAGGCGCCGGTCCTGCAGCTGGCTGGTTTCGGCAAGGCGGTAGACGCTGGTTTCGACGTAGTCCTTGAGCTGGGGGTCGGACAGCTGGCGCACGTTGCCGCGCAGCAGGCTCAACCAGGCGCGGCCCAGTTGATGTTCCTGTTGCGGGGAAACGATGGCCGAGCTGGCGTCGCCGAGTGACGGCAGGTCGTCGGCATGGCTCGGTAGAGCCAGCAGGCAAGCCAGCGTCAGCAGGGTAGGGCGCAGAAAATTCATGCACGAAGCTCGGGTCGACAAAGAACCTTACTGTAGCCGGCTCACACGTTGACGACCAGTGGCGGTATCCTACGAGGTCTGTGCATGCCGCTACCTGCCGTGGGCATGTACCTGCCTGGAGAAGCCCGATGACCGATGCCGTACCCTGCGACGCCGAACTGGATGCCAGCGGCCTGAATTGCCCCTTGCCGTTGCTCAAGGCCAAGATGGAGCTCAACCGCCTGGGCAGTGGTGCAGTACTCAAGGTGGTGGCCACCGATGCCGGCTCGCAGCGCGACTTCCGCACTTTTGCCCGCCTGGCCGGTCATACGCTGCTGCATGAGCAGGCCGACGCCGGGGTCTACACCTACTGGCTCAAGAAAGCCTGAACCTTTCTCTTTAAGGATCACCGATGTTCAAAGTGCTTCGTGGCTGGCTGCACCGCTATTTCTCGGATGAAGAAGCGGTGGTGCTGGCGGTCCTGCTGTTTCTGGGGTTCACCGCGATACTGACCCTGGGCGGCATGCTGGCGCCGGTGCTGGCGGGCATGGTGCTGGCGTTCCTGATGCAGGGCCTGGTCAATGCGCTGGAGCGCCTGCGGGTGCCCAGCAAGGTGGCGGTGGGGCTGGTGTTCCTGCTGTTCCTGAGCGCGCTGGCGGTGTTCCTGCTGGTGCTGGTGCCGTTGCTCTGGCACCAGTTGATCACCCTGTTCAACGAACTGCCGGGCATGCTTGGCAAGTGGCAGTCGCTGCTGTTGCTGCTGCCGGAGCGCTACCCGCATCTGGTCTCGGATGAGCAGGTGCTGCAGGCCATCGAGGCGATGCGCGGCGAGATCGGCAAGTTCGGTCAATGGGCGCTGACCTTCTCGCTGTCGAGCCTGCCGTTGCTGGTCAACATCATGATCTACCTGGTGCTGGTGCCGATCCTGGTGTTCTTCTTTCTCAAGGACCGCGAGCAGATCGCGCGCTGGGTCAGCGGCTACCTGCCGCGCGAGCGGGCCCTGATGACCCGCGTGGCCGAGGAGATGAACCGCCAGATCGCCAACTACATTCGCGGCAAGGGCATCGAGATCCTGATCTGCGGCGTGGCCACCTACATCGCGTTCATCGCACTGGGCCTGAACTATGCGGCGCTGCTTGCGCTGCTGGTGGGGTTGTCGGTGGTGGTGCCGTATGTGGGGGCGGTGGTGGTAACCGTACCGGTGACCCTGATTGCCCTGTTCCAGTGGGGCTGGGGCGACCAGTTCATCTACCTGATGGCGGTGTACGCGATCATCCAGGCGCTGGACGGCAACGTGCTGGTGCCGCTGCTGTTCTCCGAAGCGGTCAGCCTGCACCCGGTGGCGATCATCTGCGCAGTACTGCTGTTTGGCGGATTGTGGGGCTTCTGGGGGATCTTCTTCGCGATCCCGCTGGCTACGCTGTTCAAGGCGGTGCTCGACGCCTGGCCGCGGCGTGAGCCGGTGGTGGCGCCGCTGCTCTAGCCGCGGCGCACGCTTCGCCGGCGAAGCGCTTCAGCCCTTGTTCAATGCTTGCGCCTGCGCCAGCACCGCCTCCACATGCCCGGGCACCTTCACGCCGCGCCATTCCTTGCGCAGCACACCCTCGCTGTCGATCAGGAAGGTGCTACGGTCTACCCCCATGTATTCCTTGCCGTACAGCTTCTTGAGCTTGATCACGTCGAACAGCTGGCACAGGGCTTCGTCCTTGTCGCTGATCAGCTCGAACGGGAAGCCCTGCTTGGCCTTGAAGTTCTCGTGGGACTTGAGCCCGTCACGCGATACGCCGAACACCTCGGTGTTGGCCGCCTGGAACGCCGCGTACTGGTCGCGAAAGCCCTGGCCTTCGGTGGTGCAGCCCGGGGTGCTGTCCTTGGGGTAGAAGTAGATCACCACTTGGCGACCCTTCAGGCCGCTCAGGCTGACGGTCTTGGCGCCGGTGGCTTGCGCCTCGAAATCGGCGACGGGTTGGTCGAGTGCTACGGCCATTGCGGGTTTCCTTACATGGGGTTCTGTGGGCGCCACGGTTCGATCAGCGCATCCAGGTTCAGGGCGTCGGAGAAGTCCAGAAACTGGTCACGCAGCCAGCTGATCTGGGTGCCGGCCGGCAGGGTCACGGTGAACGTGGCGTTGAGCATGGTGCCGCCGGTCTGTGGTGCCTGATAGGTGTCGCAGGTCAGGTTCTCCAGCTCGACGTTGTGGTCGATGAAGAACTGGCACAGCTCGTTGATGATGTCGGGGCGGTACGCGGCACTGACATAGGCGACGTAGGGCAGCGACAGCGGGCGCACTTCGAGTTCGGCGCTACGCACCACATTCACGGTGAAGGTGTGCTTCTTGGCCAGGGTCGGCAGCGCCGCTTCGAAACGCGCCAGGGCGTCCCAGCTACCGGTGACCTGCAGCACCAGTGCGCTGCACTCGCCGTGGCGGGTCAGGCGCGAGGTGACGACCGAGCAGCGATTGTCGTTGCTGGCCCGGCACAGAATGTTGGTCAGTTCCATGGGGTTGGCGCCCAGGGCACTGATGACAAGGAATTGTTCGCGAACGGTGGGGGTGGACATGCAGCATTCCTAAAGCGATGAGCGGTCGGTACGTGACGGGGCAAATAGGCTTGTCGGCGTGGTTCCGTGGCTCAGGATCGAGGGCTCGGGCACTGTCGGGGCGCGTTGTCGGCAGCCCGGCGGGCCGCTGTGTACCGATCAAAGAGAGAAGGGTAGCGAAAATGGTCGCCGAGGGGAATGCTCCTGCCGCCTGCTTCGCTTGTGCAAGCCCTGTGGCGCCAGTACCATTACCGCTCTCTTTTTCCGGCAGGAGCAGCTTCATGATTGCGGGCAGTATGGTGGCATTGGTCACACCCATGGATGCACAAGGGCGTCTTGACTGGGACAGCCTCAGCAAACTCGTGGACTTCCACCTGGAAAACGGCACCCACGCCATCGTTGCGGTCGGTACCACCGGCGAATCGGCGACCCTGGATGTCAATGAGCACATCGAAGTCATCAAGGCCGTGGTCAAGCAGGTCAACGGCCGTATTCCGGTGATCGCCGGTACGGGTGCCAACTCCACCAGCGAAGCGGTGCACCTGACCCGCAATGCCAAGGACGCCGGTGCCGACGCCTGCCTGCTGGTGGTGCCTTACTACAACAAGCCGACCCAGGAAGGCCTGTACCAGCACTTCAAGCACATTGCCGAAGCCGTCGACATCCCGCAGATCCTCTACAACGTGCCCGGCCGTACCGCCTGTGACATGCAGGCCGAGACCGTGATCCGTCTCTCGAGCGTGCCGAACATCATCGGCATCAAGGAAGCCACCGGCGACCTCAAGCGTGCCAAGGCGATCCTGGATGGCGTGAGCAAGGATTTCATCGTGCTGTCCGGCGATGATCCGACCGCCGTCGAACTGATCCTGCTGGGCGGTAAAGGCAACATCTCGGTGACCGCCAACGTCGCCCCGCGCGAAATGGCCGACCTGTGCAACGCCGCACTCGAAGGCAAGGCCGACGAGGCCCGCGCCATCAACGAAAAACTGATGCCCCTGCACAAGGACCTGTTCGTCGAAGCCAACCCGATTCCGGTGAAGTGGGCTTTGGTCGAAATGGGCCTGATGCACAAGGGCATCCGCCTGCCGCTGACCTGGCTGAGCGAATCCTGTCACGATACGGTACGCCAGGCCATGCGCCAGTGCGGCCTGAAGTTTTAATTGAGGACGTACACCGCATGAAGCGATTGGCTGGTCTTTCCGCCCTTGCCTTGATCATCTCCAGCACCAGTGGTTGTGGCTGGCTCTGGGGCGAAGAGGGTTACTTCCGTGACCGGGGCAGCGATTATCTGGAGGCCACTCAAAAGCCGCCGATGCAGCTGCCGCCGGATGTCAGCAACGTCAAGCGTCTTGACCCGCTGCTGCCGATTCCGCGCAACGTCGCCGACGACAACGTCAAGGGCGAGTTCGAAGTGCCGCGTCCACAGCCGTTGGCGGCAGGTGCCGACATCAGCGATTTCAGCCTGCAGAAGAGCGGCGCTTCGCGTTGGGTCCTGGCCCAGCGCGCCCCGGCCGAGGTGTGGCCGGTGGCCCACCAGTTCTTCGAGGACAACGGCTTCCGCATCGCCGAAGAGCGCCCGCAGACCGGCGAGTTCAGCACCACCTGGCAGCGTTTCGACGAGTTGTCGGCGTCCATGGCCCAGCGCCTGGGCGGTGTTGCAGGCAGCAGCAACAATGAAATCCGTGCCCGGGTTCGCATCGAGCCGGGCGTACAGCGCAATACCAGTGAAGTCTATGTGGTGACCGTCGAGCGTGCTGCCGGCAGCGCCACCGAACAGGACTTCCCGGCACGTGCCGAGAACACCGGTGTGGACGCTGCACTGGTCGACGAAATGCTTGCCAGCATGACCCGCAGCGCCGAGAAGGGCGGTTCGGTATCGCTGCTGGCGGCCCGTGACTTCGATACCCCGAGCCGTGTCAGCCTGAGCGAAGACGGTAGCGGCAACCCGGTACTGAACCTGGGCGCCGACCTCGATCGCGCGTGGTCCAGCGTCGGCCGTGCCCTGGAACAGGGCGAATGGCGGGTTGAGGACATCAACCGCAGCCTGGGCCTGTACTACATCAACCTTGCCGAAAAAGCCGAGGCCAAGGACCAGGAGCCTGGTTTCTTCAGCCGCCTGTTCGGCAGCGCGCCGAGCAAGGAAGAGCGTGAAGCCCGCGCCGAGCGCTATCAGGTACGCCTGAGCAAGGTGGGTGACAGCGTGCAGGTGACGGTCGAGAAGAACATCAACACCGTGGCCCCGGCCGATGTGGCCCGTCGCGTGCTGAGCGTCATCCAGGACAACCTGGGTTAAGTGCGCTTCGCCGTACTCGGAAGTGGCAGCCAGGGAAATGGCACGCTGATTGTCAGTGGCAGTACCTGCGTACTGGTCGATTGCGGGTTCTCCCTGCGCGAAACCGAGCGGCGTCTGGCGCTGCTCGGCGTGTCGGCGGCGCAGTTGAGCGCGGTGCTGGTGACCCACGAGCATGCCGACCACGTGCATGGGGTGGGTTTGCTGGCGCGGCGCTACAATGTGCCGGTGTACCTCAGTCGTGGCACCTTGCGCGGGATGCGCAAGCCCGTGGAGCCCAGCGGCTTCCTGGCAGCTGGCGATACCCTGCAGCTGGGTGCATTGAGCATTGCCGCCGTTGGCGTCAGCCACGATGCGCTGGAGCCCTTGCAGTATGTGTTCAGCGATGGCCGCCGCCGGTTTGGCGTGCTGACCGACCTGGGCTCGTACGACGCGGCCCTGCTCGACAGCTATCAGGGCCTGGATGCCTTGCTGATCGAAGCCAACCATTGTCGCGACATGCTGGGCCGCGGGCATTACCCGATGTTCCTCAAGCAGCGCGTGGGTGGCGACTACGGACATTTGAACAACCACCAGGCCGCGCGCCTGGTGTCGGAGTTGGGCTGGCAGAACCTGCAGCACCTGGTGCTGGCCCACCTCAGCAGCAAGAACAACCTGCCACAGCTGGCCCGGCAATGTTTCGTCGACGCCCTCGGGTGTGACCCGGACTGGCTGCAAGTGGCGAATCAGGATTACGGGCTCGACTGGCGCGAAATCGCCTAGCCCATTTCAATTTAGCAAGCGGAGCCCATCATGGAAAAACGTGAAGAACTCTACCGCGGCAAAGCCAAGTCGGTGTACAAGACCGACGACGCCGACCGCTTGATCCTGCTGTTTCGCAACGACACCTCGGCGTTCGACGGCAAGCGTATCGAACAGCTCGACCGCAAGGGCATGGTGAACAACAAGTTCAACGCCTTCATCATGCAGAAGCTTGAAGAAGCCGGCATTCCAACCCAGTTCGACAAGCTGCTGGGCGACAATGAATGCCTGGTCAAGAAGCTCGACATGATTCCGGTCGAGTGCGTGGTGCGCAACTACGCAGCCGGCAGCCTGGTCAAGCGCCTGGGCGTGGAGGAGGGCATCAAGCTGGAGCCGTCGACGTTCGAGCTGTTCCTCAAGAACGACGAGAAGGGCGACCCGTTCATCAACGAATCCCACGTGGTCGCGTTCGGCTGGGGCACCGCCGAGCAGCTGGTGAAAATGAAGGCGCTGTCGTTGAAGGTCAACGAAGTGCTGAGCAAGCTGTTCGACGACGCTGGTCTGCTACTGGTGGACTTCAAGCTCGAGTTCGGCGTGTTCCATGGCGAGATCGTGCTGGGTGACGAGTTCAGCCCGGATGGTTGCCGCCTGTGGGACAAGGAAACCCGCAAGAAGATGGACAAGGACCGCTTCCGTCAGGGTCTGGGCGACGTGATCGAAGCCTACGAAGAAGTTGCCAAGCGTCTGGGCGTGCCGCTGTAAGCGCGTGACTGACGCAAGCGCCTGATACCACGCGAATTTTTTTCACAAGAAGCTTTGCGTTTGGGAAAACTGCTGGTATCATGCGCGCCACTGGAGAGATGCCGGAGTGGCCGAACGGGACGGATTCGAAATCCGTTGTACTGGCAACAGTACCTAGGGTTCAAATCCCTATCTCTCCGCCATACATGCAAGAGCCCCTGAAACCTACGGTTTCAGGGGCTTTTTGCTTTTCGCGTGCGCACAGCAATTGTGCGTAGGAAACACTGTTCCCTGTTTCGGCGCATTCTGGCACTCAAGTAACACCCCATAAACCACGTATTCACGCCTGGAGTCAGGACTTTTCCTATGGGCAGTGAAAGTGGCCGGTATTACTCTCGACCTGCACCTGAAAACAAGTGCGCACATGAATCCATCATGAAAAGGATATTTCCATGGGTAAGTACTGCTGCATGTATATCAACGAGTTCAAGGTCGACCAACCTGCTGAAGACGAAGTGGATAGCGTCAAGCTGGAAGAAGAGTTCACGCCAGAAGAAGCTGCTGTACTGGCTGAGTGATGAAAATGAATGAGGCGCTTGCTGCGCCTCATTTTTCTTTCAGCGTATATGGAAATTCCAGCCGATGAACATGATTGCTCCCGAGCGTACGTTGTCATTGCAAGATGCAGAAAGTGTGATAGATCAGCACTTTATCAACGAAGGAATACAGGTAACCCTGAACCGTTACGGTAGCCCGCTGTCCAGCACTGTGGCCACGCTTGAATTCCCCTTTGACAGCCGTGACATGGAGTCTGTCGGCTGCGGAAAAGGGTATGAAGCAGAGGCGCGCATCGGCGCCAAGTATGAAGCGTATGAACATAGCATGGGGCCACTTCAACTACGCTCCCATAGCGCCTTGCAGTGTTTTGATTCGGTTGTTTCCCAACCGGCCCTGCAGGACGTACTGCCGGTGCAGATGCTTCGTCATTCGAAGACTGCACAGATGGCTGTCATCCACTTTGCGGCGCATGAAGCATCAGGCGGCGCTGATCTGCACTACCCGTCATTCCTGATCAATCATCAGTATGCCAATGAAGCCATCGCTGGCGATGATACCGACTATGGCGCTGCGCGCCGATATTCCTGTGGTACGGGTGTGGCAGCAGGCTACGGGTTCGCCGAGGCGGCGATACATGCCGCGAGCGAAGTCATAGAGCGCCACGGTATCGGCCGCTTTATTGCACAGCACTTCTTTTACGAGTGCAAAACACCCATAAGAAAGATCGCTCACGCCTCGATGCCGCAAGCATTGCTGCAAACCTTGCGCGATGCGCAAGGTGCCATCGGGGCCTCGATCGAAGTGTTCGACGCCACCAGCCAGATACCCTATCCCGTTTTCATTGCCTATTGCCCAGACAAGACAATCGCCGATGTGCATGTGGTTGGCGGTGGCTGTTCGCTGTACCCGAGCCACGCCGCAGCACGCGCCATCAAGGAGCTGGTGCAGCAATACAAAGTCGCCGAAGGCCTGGAAGAGGTCACCCGGGAATGGACAGGTTCAAGGAACAACCTGGCACGGCACCCACGGCTGCTGCGGTGCCTGCGCCTGGCGTTTGATTCGACGCAGCGCGCCAGGATGACATCTGCCCCCATGCCACGCGACCCGGACAGAATGCCACTGGATCAACATTTGCTGCACCTGAAGCACGAGTGCTTCAAGGCGGATCATCCCATCTGGGTAAAGGAGCTGCATTGCAGCGCGGCCCAAGTGAGCCTGGCCTGTGCCGTCATGCCGAAAATGGAAAGGTTCTCCATCGTCTCGCTGGGTGGAAAAGTGGTGCCTTGCTACAAGTACGAGTAAACGGCACCACCCTCAGGTCGCCAGGGGCAGGTCATCATCAACGGGCTGGATCAGCCCTCTCTTTCGGAATCAGGCCATTCATGAGCCCAACCAAAAACGTGAGCCCGCGTGAACGGCAGCGCCGTGATTATCTGCTGTCTTCGCCACTCGGCGCTGCTACCCGCGCGATCCACCTGGGGCAACATGAGGCGGGCCTGGATCAGTTTCCAGTGCCCGCACTGATCTGCAATTCCGCGGCACTGTTGGACTCCGTTGAAGCGGGGAGGGACATGCTCGGCAATGCAGAGGGGGAAAACTTTGCCTACCAGCGCTACGCCAACCCCACCGTTTCCGTCCTGGAGGCGAAGTTTCGTGCCATCGAACACTGCGCCTACAGTCTGGCAGTCAACAGCGGAATGACCGCCTGCCTGCTGGTCTTTCGTGCGCTGCTGGGCGCAGGTGACCACGTCATCGTGCCCCGCGGCCTGTTCTATGAAGTGATCGAACAGCTTGAGCATGAAACACGTCAGCGTGGCATGACGCTGTCGGTCATTGAAGCGTACGAAACGGGGGCGTTTCAGGCGGCCCTGCGGCCCGACACCAGAATGATCTTTATCGAGGCACCCACCAACCCGGCTTTTCTGGACATCAATATTGCGGAACTGGCGAAACTTTGCATGAAGAACGCCGTTCTTCTGGTTGTCGACAATACCTTTCTAACGCCACTTTGCCAGAAGCCGTTGTCGCTGGGGGCGGCAGTGACCTTGTATTCCACCACCAAGCATATCAATGGGCACGGTGATGTAATGGGCGGGATGGTAAGTACCAATGACCCGGATCTGTTCAAGGCATTGAAGTCTCACAGGGAAAGTGCCGGGCTGATCCTCGACCCGTTTTCGGCCTGGCTTACGGTGCGTGGTTTGAGAACACTTGCGCTCAGATTGAAAAAGCATGCCGACAATGCACTTGCTGTCATTGCCATGTTGAATCAGGAGTTTCCCACGTTGCAATGGCGTGCCGTATGGTCGACCAGGAGCGCACAGGCCAACGGCATTGACCCGTCATTGCATACAGGTCTTATTGCCATTGTGTTGCCTTCGCAGGAAGCGGGCACAATCTTTGTTAGTCAACTGCAATTGATACGAACAGGTACCACCTTCGGGAACATTGAATCCCTGTGTTATCACTACGGTAGTTTTGCCCGAGCAGGCGGCACCGACCTGGAGCGAATGGGCGTACCTCGCGGGTTGGTCCGGATCTCTGTGGGGCTGGAAGACACCGACGATATCAATGCAGACATCAGGCGCGCACTGCGCCTTGCCATGCCCGCCGAAGCCTCGGCAGCAGGCGAAGTGTCGCCGGTGTGAAGCTCGAGAATCTGAGCCGAAAATCAGAATGACCGTCGAAGTCGATTCGCAGGCCCTGCCCGGGCAACTAGCACGAACGTTCCACAAGACTTTGAAAGGTGTAACAAATCTTTTGATTTATTGTGCTGGCCTCCTTACAATCGCCGCGCCATCAGTAAGACGGCGAATCGTAATTTAAGGGATTTAGAATGAAAAAGTTTATCAAGGCATCGGTCGCAATCGCTGTTGTTTCGGGTGTTGCCCTGCTGTCCGGTTGCACTGGCCAAGTGTACAACCAGCCAAAGAACTGCTCGTACGATTACCTGTTCCACCCTTCGGTTTCCATCTCCAAGGTTATTGGTGGCTGCGGTCCAATCGACAAACTGCCGCAGCAGCAGTAAGTTTGGCGTGATCAGGCCATTGCGGCCTGATCAAGAAACCCCGACACGCCAAGTGTCGGGGTTTTTTTTGGCTTGCCAATTATCTGGCAAAAAAATTGATATCAAAATGATATTAACTGTTGTGGTCAACTAAGATTTATCCAGCACGGCCAGCGGTACAACGCCTAGGCCTTGAGATGGTCGACGATCTCATCCTTGGTCAGCAGCCGTTTCTTGCGCAGTTCCGTCACCTGATCGTCCGTGGCGCTGCCGCTTTCTGCCTCGACCACTTGGGCGTCGATCGCGTTGTACTTCTCGTGCAACGTACTGAGCCGCGGATCGGTTTTCTTTTTTTCGTCGAAGGCTTCCCTGGTCAGATTCAGGTCTGCAAGCAAATCGTGTTTGACCGGCATCTCTTCACCTCTGCTGATAGGTTGGTGGGCATGAACCTTCAGGATAGACGCGTTTGCCGCCCCCCGCAGATGGGGTAGTCTGTCGAATCATTTCCCCCGACGGACGCCCGAGTCATGCCCCATCTGCACCTGGAATACAGCGCCAACCTGCGCGAGCTTGAAGTCGACAAGGTTCTGCTGCGCCTGAATCACGCGCTGGTCGGCAGTGGTCAGTTCGCCCAGGAACTGGATATCAAGAGTCGCGCGCGCGCCTTCGAACATTTTCGTGTGGGCGTGGCCCCGGTCGAGCGGGCATTTGTCTGTGTGCGGCTGTCACTGCTCAGCGGCCGCTCCCCGGAGGTCAAGAAGCAGCTCTCGGGCAGCCTGCTCGAGGTGCTCAAGGATGCGGTGGTCGAGATGAGCGGTCGCGAGCTTCAATTGAGCGTCGAGCTGGTCGACATGGACCGCGACAGCTACGCCAAGGTGCTGTTGCCCGCCTGACCGCTGTTCGGGAGCAGGGCGACAAGGCCCTGTTCCTGAATAAAGGCTGAACAAGAAGTGTTCTGCCCTTCGTTCAATAAAGTGCAATTATTTGTTGGCGTCTTTTTCACGAAAAATTGATGGCACCCTGCCTACAGTCCGCCTTGTTTTTTATTGATGTTGCAATGACATCGTCCCGGACTTTCAAGAAGCGAAGCGCCATGTTCAAGTTAAAGCCCCTGCGTGCCGAATGGGTAACGTTGATTGCCAGCCTGTACCTGTTGATCGGTTTCAACGCGGTACTGTGGCAGCATGTTTTCAGTATCGTGCCGGGGGATGCCCCGGGCCTGGTGCTGCGCCTGGCGTTTGCCGTGCTGGTGTTCTGCGCGTTCAACCTGATGCTGACCCTGGTGGCCTTCCGGCCCGTGTTCAAGCCGGTGCTGGCGGGGTTGTTCCTTGTCAGCGCGGGGGTGGCCTACTTCATGAATCGCTACGGCGTGCTGATCGATGTGGGCATGTTGCGCAATACCATGGAAACCAATGCCACCGAAGTGCGTGATCTGCTCTCGTTCACGTTGGCCGGCTATATCCTGTTACTGGGCGTAGTGCCGAGTATTCTTTTATATAAAACCCCGATTCTTTATCGTACCTTCCCCCGCGAGTTGTTGAGCAAGTTGGTGGTCGGTACGGCCAGCGCAACAGTACTGGGCGCGGTGGCATTGCTCAATTACCAGGGGCTTTCCTCGTTGTTTCGAAATCACCATGAACTGCACCTGATGGTCGTGCCCAGCAACTATGTCGGCGCCGCAGTAGCCTATGTCAGTGAGCAGCTAGGCAGCGCGCATGTACCGTTGCGCCGCGTTGGCGAAGATGCCGTGCGCCCGCTGGCGGTAACGCCCCAGGCCCGCAAGTCGTTGACCGTGCTGGTGGTGGGCGAGAGCGCCCGCGCACAGAACTTCGGCCTGCTCGGTTACGACCGCGATACCACGCCTCAGCTGAGCAAGGAGGCGGGGCTGGTGGCCTTCAGCGACGTGCATTCGTGCGGCACCGAAACGGCGGTGTCGGTACCCTGCATGTTCTCCACCTTCACCCGCAAGCAGTATGACGCCAGCAAGGCCAGGAACCAGGAGGGCCTGCTCGACGTGCTGCAGCGTGCCGGCATCGCGGTGCACTGGCGCGACAACCAGTCCGGCTGCAAGGGCACCTGCGATCGCGTGGCGTTCGAGGATGTCAGCAACCTCAAGGACCCGGCCCTGTGCGCCGACAGCGAATGCCACGACGAAATCCTGTTGAGGGGGCTGGAGGCGATGCTCGACAACCTGCAGCAGGACACCGTGCTGGTACTGCACCAGATGGGCAGCCACGGGCCGGAGTACTTCAAGCGCTACCCCAAGGCCTACGAGCGTTTCACCCCGGTGTGCCGCAGCAATGCCCTGGACAAGTGCGACCGCCAGAGCATCATCAATGGCTACGACAACACCCTGGTGTACACCGACCACGTGCTGGCCACGCTGATCGACGTCCTGCGCAGCCGCCAGGACAAGGTCGACACCGCCATGCTGTACCTGTCCGACCATGGCGAGTCGCTGGGTGAGTACAACCTGTTCCTGCACGGCACGCCCTACATGCTCGCTCCCGAGCAGCAGAAGCACATACCGATGCTGGCGTGGTTTTCCGATGGCTATCGCAAGGACTACGCCGTCGATACCGACTGCCTGCAGCGCTCGCGCAACCAGCCGCTGAGCCAGGACAACCTGTTCCATTCGATGCTCGGCCTGCTGCGGGTGCACACCTCGGTGTACGACCCGCAACTGGACATGTTCGCCAGTTGCCGTCCGGTGGTCGCTACACACTGACCGCGTGCGCAGGCTGGCGAGGGAACGGCGGTCGAGCGGTTTCCCGGCGGTGGCCTGCGCCGTATATACTGCGCGCCATTGTTCGTGGGAGAGCCTTGTGGCCATCGATATTCACTGGATTTGCGACGACCGCAGCCTGGCCGAGCACTGCCGACAGTGGCGGCAGTTGCCTTATGTAGCGCTTGATACCGAATTCATGCGGGTTGACACGTTTTACCCCATCGCCGGTTTGATCCAGGTCGGCGACGGGCAGCGTGCCTTTCTGATCGATCCGTTGCTGATCGGCGACTGGCAGCCGCTGGCCGAGCTGCTCGAAGACAGCGCCGTGACCAAGGTGCTGCATGCCTGCAGCGAAGATCTCGAAGTGCTGATGCGCCTGACCGGCAGCCTGCCGGCGCCGCTGTTCGACACCCAACTGGCCGCCGGCTACCTGAATCTCGGGTTCTCCATGGGCTACTCGCGACTGGTGCAGGAAGTACTCGACATCGAGCTGCCCAAGGGCGAGACCCGTTCGGACTGGCTGCAGCGCCCGCTGTCGGAAACCCAGGTCAGCTACGCCGCCGAAGATGCCGTGCACCTGGCCGAAGTCTACGAGCGCCTGCGCCCGCAGCTGTCCGAAGACAAGAATGCCTGGGTGCTGGAAGACGGCGCCGAGCTGGTGGCCCAACTGCGCCGCGAAACCGACCCCTACGAGCTGTACCGTGATGCCAAGCTGGCCTGGAAGCTGTCGCGTGCGCAACTGGCGGTACTGCGCGAGCTGTGCGCCTGGCGCGAACGCGAGGCGCGTGCGCGCAACCTGCCGCGCAACCGGGTGCTGCGCGAGCAATCGCTGTGGCCTCTGGCCCGTACCCAGCCCGACAATCTGTCGGCCCTGGCCAAGATCGAAGACATGCACCCGCGCACCATTCGCCAGGATGGCGAGTTCCTGCTCGAGCTGATCAAGAAGGCCGCCAGCGTGCCGCCCAGCGAGTGGCCGCCGGCCCTGCCCGAGCCCTTGCCGATCGAGGCTTCGGCGCTGCTCAAGCAGCTGCGTGCCATCGGCCAGGCCGAAGGCGAGCGCCTGGGCATCGCGCCCGAACTGATGCTGCGCAAGAAAACCCTCGAGGCGCTGCTCAAGAGCGGCTACCCCAACGGGCCCTATCAACTGCCTGATTCGTTGCGCGGCTGGCGCCGCGAGCGGATGGGCCAGGCGCTGCTCGATTGCCTGGCCGGCACCGGAGACCAGCCATGAAACGTATCTGCTCGATCTACAAGAGCCCGCGCAAGAATGAAATGTACCTCTACGTGCTCAAGGCCGATGGCCTGGAGCGCGTGCCCGAGGGGCTGCTGCCGGCCTTTGGCAAGCCGGTGCATGCCTTCGACCTGGTGTTGACCCCCGAACGCCAACTGGCCCGCGAAGACATCACCCAGGTGCTGGCCAATCTGGAGAAGCAGGGCTACCACCTGCAGATGCCGCCACTTGAAGACGAGTACATCGAGCATCTTCCCGAAGAGCTGTTGCGGCGCAACGACCCGGTCTGAGCTTTTTTCTGTCTTGCATGGCGCGGCCCGCGCAGTGAGCGGGCCAGCGCCGTGGTTTATGCCAAGGTTATCCAAAACATGCGCGTTCTGATCGTTGAACAGGATCATGCCCTTTACGCTCGCCTGCTGCGCGAGATGGCACCGGACCTCGAGGTAGTGACCAGCGGCGACTCTGCCGAACTGTCGAAGCTGGCAGCAGAGTGCCCGGTGTGGCTCGGCCAGCCCGATCTGCTGGCCACCCTGCTGCGTCAGGGCCACGGCCCTGCCTGGGTGCAGTCGACCTGGGCCGGCATCACCCCGCTGCTGGTCGACGGCTTGCCGCGTGGCTATCGCCTGACGCGGGCGGTGGGCATCTTTGGCCAGGTGATGGCCGAGTACGTGCTCACCTACATGCTCGGCCATGAGCGCGAGGTGCTCGCGCGCGTGCTCAGCCAGGTGGAACGCAAGTGGGACGGGCGCCTGGGGCGCAGCCTGGAAGGGCGGCGCGTGCTGATCGTGGGCACCGGTGACATCGGCCAGCAGGTTGCCGAGTTCCTGCTGCCCTTCGGTGTCACCTTGTATGGCGTGGCCAGCCAGGCCCGCGTACAGGCGCCGTTTGTCGAGGTGGCCGGCCTGGATGAGCTGGGACGGTTGGTGGGCGAGGTGGATTATGTGGTCAACCTGCTGCCCGACACGCCTGCCACCCACGACCTGTACAACGCCGCGCTGTTCGCCAGGTTCAACCCCCAGGCGCTGTTCATCAATGCCGGGCGTGGGGTGTCGGTGGTCGATGCCGACCTGGTCGAGGCGCTGAAGCTGGGGCACCTGGCGGGCGCGGTGATCGATGTATGCCGCCAGGAGCCGCTGCCGCAGCGTCATCCGTTCTGGACCGCCTGGGGCCTGCTGCTGACCGGGCACAGCTCGGCGCCGACCTCGCCGACGGCGATGGTGCGTTTGTTCGTGGAGAATCTGCGGGCATACGAGGCGGGGCAGGCGTTGCGTGGCGAGGTGGATTTCGAGCGGGGCTACTGACTGAAACCGCGTCGCAGCCGTCGTTGGCAAGGCCGGCGCCTACAGGAGATGCCTGCAGGAGCCGGCCTTGCCGGCGAACGGGGCGCCGCGAACTTCAGCCCTACAGGCTGAAATCACCCTCGGCCGCCAGCTCGCTCAACGGCTTGCGCGGGCTTGGAACTTCGCGGGCCTGCAGGTACTCGGCCAGGCTGGCCTTGTCGCCCAGCTTGCCGATGGCGACCATCGCATGCAGTTCATAGCCGTCCGGAATCTTCAGCTCCTTGCGCGCCAGCGCCTGGTCGAACCCGGCCATGCCGTGGGTATGCCAGCCACTGATGCTGGCCTGCAACGCCAGGTGGCCCCAGGCCGAGCCGGTGTCGAAGGTGTGCCACAGCGCCGGGGTTTCTTCGCTGGCGCCAGGGGCGGTAAAGGTGGTCTTGGAAATCACCAGCACCAGCGCCGAGGCGTGCTGGGCCCAGCTGCGGTTGAATTCGTTGAGCAGGCCCAGGAAGCGCTCCCAGTTCGGCGTGTCACGGCGCGCGAACAGAAAGCGCCACGGCTGCGAGTTGTAGGCCGAGGGGGCCCAGCGCGCCGCTTCGAAGAAGCTCAGCAGGGTGTCTTCGGCAATCGGTTCGGCGGTAAACGCCCGGGGCGACCAGCGCTGGATGAACTGCTCGGCAATGGCATAGTCGGCAACGCGAGGGTTGGCACTCATGGAGGGGTTCCTGACAGGGTGGGAAAACACACAGCCTGTCAAACTACTGCGTGGCGCCAGCCCTGACAAGCGGTCTGGCAAAGCCCGGCCACACGCCCTAGACTGGCGCCGCCACGCGCGCGCACTTGAATTGAAACAGGACAAAACGCACCATGCCTGCCACCCAACCCTTCTGGATCAGCAAGCCCCTCGATCAGCTCGATCGCCAGGAGTGGGAGTCGCTGTGCGATGGGTGCGGCCTGTGCTGCCTGCAAAAGCTCGAGGACGAAGACGACAACAGCGTCTACTACACCAGCATTGCCTGCAAGCTGCTCGACCTCAAGACCTGCCAGTGCAGCGATTACCCCAACCGCTTTGCCTCGGTACCCGACTGCATCCAGCTCACCCCGGGCAAGGCCGACCAGTTCAAGTGGCTGCCGCCCACCTGTGGCTATCGGCTGGTCAGCGAGGGCAAGGACCTGCCCAGCTGGCATCACCTGGTCAGTGGCGATCGCGAGCAGGTGCACAAGCAACGCATTTCGTGGTCTGGCCGCATGCTCAGTGAAGACAGCGTGGCCGAAGACGATTGGGAAGACTATCTGATTTTCCGCGCCGGCTGAGGCTGCGGCGCAAGGGGATGTGAATGGAGATACGTCGCTGTTTGCTGGGGGCTGCGCTGTTGCTGGCGAGCCATGGCGCCTGGGCGAAGAAGGTCGACCTGGATTACCACGTGCGCCTGCTGCCCCAGAGCGGGCAGGCCGAGGTGCGCCTGACCCTGGCCGACGGCGCAGCGGTGCGCAGCCTGGATTTCGACCTGGGCAAGGAAGCCGTCTACAGCGATTTCAAGGCCGATGGCGCCTGGCAGTTGCAGGCCGGAGCACGCCGTGGCCTGTGGCAGCCGGGGGCGGGAGTGTCCAGCCTGAGCTACCGGGTACAGCTTAACCATGCCCTGAAGAACGCCGGCTACGACAGCCGCATCACTGCGCAATGGGCCTTGTTCCGGGGCGATGACCTGGTGCCTGCCGCGCGCCTCGACCAGCAGGACGGCACCGAGCTGGTCGCGCGCCTGGTGTTCGAGTTGCCGGGCGACTGGAAGAGTGTCGAAACGCCCTGGCCGCGGATTGGCAAGCAGCGTTTCCGCATCGACAACCCTTCGCGGCTGTTCGACCGACCTACCGGCTGGATGCTCGCCGGCAACCTGGGCAGCCGGCGCACCCGTCTGGGCGAGACCGAGGTCACCGTCGCCGGGCCCCAGGGCCAGGGCCTGCGGCGCATGGACACCCTGACCCTGCTGACCTTCGTGTGGCCACAGCTGCAGAGCGTGTTCCCGCGCAACCCGCCCAAGCTGCTGCTGGTGGGCGCCCGCGACCAGTTGTGGCGCGGCACCCGGGCCGGCTGCCACTCGATCTACCTCAACAGCAATCGCCCGTTGGTCAACGAGAACGGCAGCAGCCCGTTGTTGCGCGAACTGGTGCGGGTGTTCGCCCAGGTCAACGACCAGGAGCGCAGTGACTGGATTGGCGAGGGGCTGGCCGAATACTACGGCATCGAACTGCTGCGCCGTGCCGGCGGCATCACCGAGGACCGCTACCAGGCGGTGCAGGCCCGGCTGGCCAGGCAGGGTGAAAAGGTCACCACGCTGCGCGGCGAGCAGATCACCGATGCGGGGGTGGCCCGTGCGGTGTTGCTGCTGCAGGCGCTGGACCGCGAGATCCGCCTGCACACGCATAACCAGCGTTCGCTGGACGACGTGACCCAGGGCCTGATGCGCCTCAACAGCGTCAGCACCGCGGAGTTCATCCAGCTCAGTGAAAACGTGCTGGGACGTGGCTCCGAGGTGCTGGACACCAAGCTGTTGCGTTAGGCTTTGGGGCTTTTGAGCGAGTCGTTGCCGGTGATCGTGGCGCTGTGGGTGGCCGCTTGCGCATTGGCCTTCAGCACGCTGAGTTCTTCACCGGTGCGTTCGATCTTGCTGCGGATCTGATCCAGGTCGCGGCGCCCGCGCTCGATCAGGCTCTTGGCCGAACTGTGTCCGGTGATGCCCCGGGCCAGCGCCACGCCGCCGATGGCGATCTGGATCAGGCCGAAGAAACCGCCGCGACGCAGCCCCTTGCCGACCATCACCACACCCGTGGCCAGGGAGCCAGCGCGCTCCCAGCCTTGCACGTTGTGTTCGGTCTTGCTCTGAAACGGTGTGGCCAGGGTCAGGGTCTTGTTCTGGGACATGGTCGTACTCCTGTGGGGGCATGGATAGTCAGCAGACCGCCAGGGCCGCCAGGACGTTCCCGCGGATTACTTGAATTTGGGCCCGGAGCGGGTGTTCAGGCCCTTGGCCATGCGGTCGTAGAGCACCACGTTGACGGTGGCAGCGAGGTTCATGCAGCCATTGGTCGGGATGTAGATGGTCTCTTCGCACCAGGCGCGCACGTCGGCATCCAGCGAGCCGTCTTCAGGGCCGAAGATGTAGATCGCGCGGTCGGGGTGAGTGTATTCGGGCAGCGGGCGGGCGCCCTCGACCAGTTCGACGGCAACCGGTGTGCAGCCCAGCGGGATGATCTTCTGCAGGTCGTCGATGCCGATCAGCGGGATGTCATAGTGCACCCGCTTGGTGTCGGTGACGAAGTCGCGGGCGCGCTCGTAGCGCTTGCCGGTGTAGAACACCGAGTTCACGCCATAGCAACCCGCCGCACGCATCACCGAACCGACGTTCTCCGCTGATTTGGGGTTGAACAGACCAATGCAGCTGTACCGTTTGTTCGCCACGTGCCGGGGCCCTTGAGAAAAAAGACGCGATTATACGGGCTTGCCGGCACGGGTGGGGCGCAGGGTCAGTCTTTCTTGAGCAGCCCGGCCAGCCCGGCGAACGGGTTATGGGTGGCCTTGGCGATGCTTGGGCTGGCGGTGGAGCCTTCGCTGAAGTACTGCTGGTCGGTGTAGCGCGAGTGCTCGTTGTCGTGGCAGTACAGGCACAGCAGTTCCCAGTTCGAACCGTCCTGGGGGTTGTTGTCGTGGTTGTGGTCGCGGTGGTGCACGGTCAGTTCGCTCAGGCGCTTGCCGGCGAATTCGCGGGCGCAGCGGCCGCACACGTGGGGGTACATGCGCAGGGCCTTGTCGCGGTAGCCCATTTCCTTGTCGCGCTTGGCATCGGCGAGGATGCGGTCCAGCCGCGCGGTGGCGGCGGCGGAAGAGGTTGCCGAACTCATGGTTGTACCTTTCTCGGGCTTGTTACGGTTATGCCGTGAAGTTTAGCGCCATGACGGGCATTTCGGACAGGCAAACCGCAGCGCTTGCGCGTAGCCTGTAGGCAGCACTCTCCAGGAGCCCGCCCCATGCGCCATGCGAGCATTGCCCTGCTGTTGATTGCCTGGCTCGGCCAGGCCCAGGCTGCGGACCTGCAGCCACGCACCCTCGCACCGGTACCGGGTGCACCGGGTACGCCCACGCCCACCCCTTACCCGCAGGTGGCCCCGTCGACCATCCCCCGTGCAGGGCAGGGCTCGTCGGGTGCGCCGCTGTTGCCGCCGATTCCCTTGCCCAGCCCGCCGAAGGACCAGCCGCTGCCAGGGCTTGCGCCGGATGCCGGCAAGGACAAACCGCGCGAGGGCTAGACCTGCTGCGAGAGACGCTGGCCGTCGAGCATGCGCAGGCGACGCGACAGTGCCACGGCCAGGGCGCGGATGATCTTGGCGGCCACCTTGGGCGTTTCGTTGAGCATTTTTTCCAGTGAGTCCTTGCCCAGGTTGAGCAGTTGACAGTCGCTGGCGGCCACGCAGCTGGCCGATCGGCGTTCGCCGTCCAGCACGGCCATCTCGCCAAAGGCGCGGCCCTTGCGCAGGGTGGCGATCTCCACCTGATGCTCGTCGGGGTCGGTCTTGCGTACCGATACCTGGCCCGCGTGGATGATGCACATGAAGGTGCCGGCATCGCCTTCGTGGAAGATTTCCTCGCCCTGGGCGATGGTGCTGATGCTGAAGTAGCCGGCAGCGGTCTGAAAGTCAGGCGGCAGCAGTTGGTCGAACAGGCCGCAGTCCATGAGCATGTCGCGAATTTCGTTGTTCAGGGAGGTCGGGTCGGGCATCGCGGTTGGTCTTTTTCTTGGAGGTTTGTGGTGTCTGGTTTTCGCCGGCAAGGCCGGCTCCTGCAATGGCCAGTGCATAGCTTGCAGGAGCCGGCGTTACCGGCGAATTGCTGATTCAGACAACAGAAATCCTGAATTACACCAGGCCCAGCACTTTAAATACGAACGCGTACTCCAGTGCCACGTCCTTGAGCCCCTGGTAGCGCCCGCTCATGCCGCCATGCCCGGCGCCCAGCTCGGTCTTGAGCAGCAGCAGGTTGTCATCGGTCTTGTGCACGCGCAGCTTGGCCACCCACTTGGCCGCCTCCCAGTACTGCACGCGGCTGTCGTTGTAACCGGCCACCACCAGCAGGGCAGGGTAGGCCTGGGCCTTCACGTTCTCGTAGGGCGCATACGCCTTGATGCGCGCGTGCACCTCGGGCTCCTGCGGGTTGCCCCACTCGTCATACTCGGTGACGGTCAGCGGCAGATCGGGGTCGAGCATGGTGTTGAGCACGTCGACGAACGGCACCTCGGCAATCGCCGCCTTGAACAGCTCGGGACGCTGGTTGAGCACCGCGCCGATCAGCAGCCCGCCGGCACTGCCGCCACTGATCGCCAGGTGCTCGGCATCGGTCACGCCGGTGGCGATCAGGTGTTCGGCGCAGGCGATGAAGTCGCTGAAGGTGTTGGGCTTGTGCTCCTGCTTGCCGGCCCGGTACCAGGCCTCGCCCAGTTCGCCGCCGCCGCGCACGTGGGCAATGGCGAAGGCCACGCCGCGCTCCAGCAGGCTCAGGCGCGCATGGGAAAACCACGGGTCCAGGCTTTCGCCGTAGGCACCGTAGCCGTACAGATACAGCGGCACCGGCTTGCCGAGGTCCTCACGGCGCTGAACCAGGCTGATCGGTACCTGCGTGCCGTCGCCGGCGGTGGCCCACAGGCGCTGGCTGACGTAGGCGTCGGGGTCGAACGGGCCGAGCACCGGGGTCTGCTTGAGCACCTGCTGCTGACCATCGGCAAGCGTCAGCTGGCGTACCTGCGCAGGGCGGTTCAGCGCCTCGTAGCGCAGGCGGATGCGTGGGCTGTCGAACTCCAGGCTGTCCTGCACGTACAGGCTGTAGGCTGCATCCGGCAGCTCGACGCGGTAGGTGGGCAGGCCGTGGGGGCGCACCTCGATGATCGGCAGGCCGCTTTCGCGCAGGCTCAGGGTCACGGCGCTGGCGTTCAGGGTCAGCCCCTCGAGCATCACGGTGTCGCGGTGCGGCACCAGTACCTGCCACTGCTCGTGGGTTGGCAGGGTGTCGGCCGGGCCGTGGAACAGGGCGAAATTGATGCCTTGCTGGTTGCTGCGGATGAACCAGTGCCAGTGGCCGTTCAACTGGCCATGGTCAGGGTAGTACTCATGGCCTTCGACCCGTGGTGCCAGGCAGGTGAACGCCTGTTCCGGGGTGTGCGCATCCAGTACCCAGGCCTCGCTGGTGGTCTTGCTGTTGAGCAGCAGGATCAGCTGGCGCTCGGAGCTGGCGCGGTAGCAGTGCAGGAAGAAGCGACCGTCGGCCTCCTCGAACACCTGCACCGCCCCTTGGGTGCCCAAGCGATGACGCATCAGCCGGTGCGGGCGGTGGGTGTCGTCCAGTTCGGCGAAGAACAGCGTCTGGCTGTCGTTGGCCCAGGTCATGCTGCCGTCGCAGTCTTCGAACGGCAGCTGTTCGACCGCGCCGCTGGCCAGGTCCTTGACGTACAGGGTGTAGACCTCGTCGCCGCTGGTATCCAGGCTGTAGGCCAGGCGCTGGTGGTCGGGGCTGATGTTGAAGGCGCCCAGGCTGAGGAAGCCGCCGGCGGCCAGCAGGTTGGGGTCCAGCAGCAGCTCTTCGCAGCTTTCATCGACCGTCGGCGAATCGTCGGCCGGGCGTGGGCAGCGGTAATGACGCGGGTACTCGTCGCCGGCGGTGGTGCGGGTGTAGTAAAGGTAGGGGCCCCAGGGCGAGGCCAGCGACAGGTCGGTTTCGAGAATGCGGCCACGGATCTCTTCGAACAGCTGCTCGCGCAACCCGGCCTGGTCGGCCAGTTGCGCCTCCTGATAGGCGTTTTCCGCGTTCAGGTAGGCCAGCACCTCGGGAGTGTCCCGGGCCTGCAACCAGGCATAGGGATCGGTGCCGGCATCCTGGCGGGCGATCGGGGCTTGGGGGGCGTTGGCAGCTGCGGACATGCGGGGTTCTCTTTGCTGGGGCGCGCCTGCGCGCTGAAAAGTCGTTATCATAAGCATCTATTTGCCTAGCTTGCCACGGACGCCATGACCGAGAACGATTATCTGCTCGCCTGGGGACTCTATGCCCTGGCCGCCCTGGGTTGCCTGCTGGTGGGCTTTCGCCTGACCGCGTGGATGTGGCGCTGGTTGCGCGAGCCGCTGCGGGTGATCATGGCAGTGCTGCTGCTGACCCCGACCATCATCGACCCGGTGAAGGAGAAGTTCGCCCCGGCCATTGCCATCACTGCCCTGGACCTGGCCTTCAAGGTCGGCAACAACGTGCTGCGCGCCGCGTCCGACCTGGCCATGTACGGCATGATCGCGTTCATCCTGTATGGCGTGTTCGTGCTGCTGCGCTGGCCGCTGGAGCGCCGTGCCAAGGCCCGCCGCGCCGCTGCCGAAGCCGCCGCCAGGCGCGATGCCGACGAGCCGCTGGACGACCAGCCGTTCGCCGCCGACAGCCGTGACCGCTACCGCAGCGAACCCCCTGAAGCACCCGCCGGCGGCAGCCGCGAGCGCCTCGAACCGCGTTTGTAAGATCCGCCCTGGAGCGACCCCTGCATGTGTGAATTACTGGGCATGAGCGCCAATGTCCCTACCGATATCGTGTTCAGCTTCACCGGGCTGATGCAGCGTGGCGGACGTACCGGGCCGCACCGTGACGGCTGGGGCATCGGCTTTTATGAAGGCCGTGGCCTGCGCCTGTTCCAGGACCCGGCGGCCAGCTGCGAGTCGGAAGTCGCCAACCTGGTGCAGCGTTATCCGATCAAGAGCGAGGTGGTCATCGGCCACATTCGCCAGGCCAACGTGGGCAAGGTGTGCCTGTCCAACACCCACCCGTTCGTGCGCGAACTGTGGGGGCGCAACTGGTGCTTCGCACACAACGGCCAGCTGGGCGACTTCCAGGGGCAACGCACCTTCTACCGCCCGGTGGGCGATACCGACAGCGAGGCCGCCTTCTGCGACCTGCTCAACCGCATCCGCGAGGCATTCCCCGAACCGGTCGAGGTCGAAGAGCTGATCCCGGTGCTGGTGCAGGCCTGCGCCGAGTTCCGTGGCAAGGGCGTGTTCAACTGCCTGCTCAGCGATGGCGACTGGCTGTTCTGCTTCTGTTCGACCAAGCTGGTACACATCACCCGGCGTGCACCGTTCGGCCCGGCGCGGCTCAAGGACGTGGACATGATCGTCGACTTCCAGGCCGAGACCACGCCCAACGACGTGGTCACCGTCATTGCCACCGAGGCCTTGACCGAGGACGAGATCTGGCACCGCTACGAGCCTGGCCAGTGGGGCCTGTGGCGGCGCGGTGAATGCATTGCCCAGGGTCAGGCCAGCTAAGGATCAGCCTTCATGTTCAGAAGTTACCTGCGTTTGCTGTTGTTTACCTTCGGCCTGCTGGTCGGTGTGCAGATCCCCGGGCTGATCAACGATTACACCCAGCGGGTCGAGGCGCACCTGCTCGAATCGCGCGAGGGCCTCAAGGGCTTCAACCAGACCGCGCAGCGCTTTTTCAATGGCGACCTGCAGGCGCTGGTACGTCACTACCGTGCCAGCGACGACCCGGTGTTCAACAGCGATGCCGACAGCATCGACAGCCTGGTGGCGCGCAATCGCCTGCTCGAAGAAGAGTGGCAGACCCTGCAGCGCCCGTGGCTGGTACGCACCTGGCACGTACTGGTGGCGGCCGACCCGGCCTTGCGCGAGGAAACCCTCAAGGGCTACAGCTACCAGATCCTGCTGGCGCCCGAGGCGATGGCCTGGGGCCTGGCCAGCGCCATGCTGCTGGCACTGGTGATCGAGAGCCTGCTGATGCTGATCGGCTGGGCGATCCTCGGCGGTCGGCGCAAGCCGGTGGAGCCGAGCTGGCGCTAGACGGCCTCCGGGCCGCCCCCCCACCCGACACAGGAGCAACGCGCGTGAGCCGCCTGCTACTCAATTGCGACATGGGTGAAAGTTTCGGCAGCTGGAGCATGGGGCTGGATGCCGAAGTGATGCCCTTTATCGATTGCGCCAACATCGCCTGCGGTTTTCATGCTGGCGACCCGGGCATCATGCGCACCACCGTGGCGCTGGCCGTGGCCGGGGGCGTGCTGGTGGGGGCGCACCCGGCGTACCAGGACCTGGCCGGTTTCGGACGCCGCTCGATGGCCTGCAGCAATGAAGAGATTCGCGACCTGCTGCATTACCAGATCGGCGCGCTGGACGGTATCTGCCGTACCCAGAAGACCCAGGTGGCCTACGTCAAACCCCACGGGGCGCTGTACAACGACATGATGGCCGAGCCGGGCAAGCTGCGTGCGGTGATCGAGGCGGTGGCCGCCTACGACCGCAGCCTGCCGCTGATGCTGATGGCCACGGCCGACAATCGCGCGGCCCAGGCACTGGGTGACGAATATGGCGTCACGTTGTGGTTCGAGGCCTTTGCCGACCGTGCCTACGACCCCGCCGGACGCCTGCTGTCGCGGCGCCTGCCCGGTGCCGTGCACCACGACCCGGCCCTGATCGTCGAGCAGGCCCTGCGCCTGGCACGGGGCGAGCCGCTGGTTGCCAGTGATGGCAGCGCACTGCGCCTGCAGGCCCATACGCTGTGTGTGCATGGCGACAATGCCAGCTCGGTGGCTGCGGTGCGGCAGATTCGTCAGGCTCTCGATGCGCAGGCGGCGCCATGAAGTGGCGCGTCGAGGTGGTTGCTGTCGATTGCCTGATGGTGCGCCTGTTCGATGCGATCGATGAGTCCAACATGCCCTGGATGCTCGCTGCCACCCAGCGTCTGCGCGCAGCCTTTGCGGCGCAGCTGATCGATCTGGTGCCGTCGTACACCACCGTGATGGTGCATTTCGACCTGTCGCCCACCCAGGCCCGCGAGCGTATCGCGCAGGCGCTCGAAGGTCTTCGCCCCGACGAGGGCGGGGCAGGGCAGCGCCACGACATTCCGGTGTGGTACGACCCCAGCGTCGGGCCCGAGCTGGCCTTGCTGGCGCAGCGCAGCGGCGACTCCGTGGCGGGGGTGATCCGCCGCCACAGCGCGCGCGAGTACCAGGTGTTCGCCCTGGGCTTCGCCCCGGGTTTCGCGTTCATGGGGCTGGTCGAGGAGGCGCTGGCCGCGCCGCGCCTGGCCACCCCGCGCAAGCGCGTGGCAGCCGGCAGTGTGGGCATCGCCGAGCGCCAGACGGCGGCCTACCCGGCGGTGTCGCCCGGGGGCTGGAACCTGATCGGGCGTACCCCCAGCCGCCTGTTCGATCGCCAGCGCGAGGGCTACAGCCTGCTGCAGCCGGGCGACCGGGTGCGCTTCGTGGCGGTGGAGCGTGCCGAATTCCTTGCACTCGGCGGCAACGACACGCCCCTGCAGGTGTCGCCGTGAGCCGCTTGCTGATCGAGGCCAGCACGCCGCTGTGCCTGTTGCAGGATTCCGGGCGCTTTGGCGTGCGCCACCTGGGCGTGACCCAGGGCGGTGGTCTGGACTGGGTATCGATGCGCTGGGCCAACTGGCTGCTGGGCAATGCACCGCAGGCGGCGGTGGTGGAGATCACCCTGGGCGGGCTGACGCTGGTGGCCGAGCAGGCGTGCTGCCTGGCACTGGCCGGTGCTGACCTGGGCGCACGGCTCGACGACCAGCCGCTGGCGCCGTGGCGCAGTTTCGTGATGGCCAAGGGGCAGCGCCTGCAGTTCACCCAGCCGCTGCAGGGTGTGCGGGCCTACCTGGCGGCGCCAGGGGGATTCGCTGCGCCGCAGGTGCTGGGCAGTTGCGCTACGGTGGTGCGCGAGGAGCTGGGCGGGCTGACGGGACTGGGCAGGGCATTGGCCCGAGGCGAGTGCCTGGGCTACGCCGGCAACGCGCCGGGTGTGCGTGAGGTGCCCGAAGGGCTTCGACCCGTGCCTGGCACCTGCACCGTGCTGGACCTGGTGATGGGGGCGCAGATCGGCGAGTTTGCCGGGCAGAGCCTGTTCGATGCCTTCAACCGCGACTGGACCCTGGACACCCGCGCCGACCGCATGGGCATGCGCCTGCTGGGCCCGGCGTTGCAGTATCAGGGGCAGCCGATGATCTCGGAGGGGATACCGCTGGGCGCGGTGCAGGTACCGCCGGATGGGCAGCCGATCGTGTTGCTCAATGATCGGCAGACGATTGGCGGCTATCCGCGACTGGGGGCGCTGACCCCGCTGGCGCTGGCCGGCCTGGCGCAGTTGCTGCCGGGGCGTGTGGTGCGGTTGCGGGCCGTGGTGCAGGAGATGGCATGGCGAGAGCAGCAGGTTTATCTGCAGAGGTTTGCCGACTGACAGGGCCTCTTCGCCGGCAAGGCCGGCGAAGGGTTCACCGCTACTTGGACAGAGACCGCATCCCTTCCTCCAGCCCGCGCAAGGTCAGCGGGAACATCCGGTCCTCGACCAGCTCGCGCACGATGTTGGTCGAAGCGGTATAGCCCCAGGTGTCCTTGGGGTAGGGGTTTATCCAGATCAGCTTCTTGTACTTCTCCATGAAGCGGCGCATCCACACATACCCGGCTTCCTCGTTCCAGTGCTCCACGCTGCCACCGGGCTGGGTGATCTCGTAGGGCGCCATGGCCGCATCGCCAACGAACACCACCTTGTAGTCGGCGCCGTACTTGTGCAGCAAATCCATGGTCGAGGTGCGCTCGGAGGTGCGGCGCAGGTTGTTCTTCCACACCGACTCGTACACGAAGTTGTGGAAGTAGTAGTACTCCAGGTGCTTGAACTCGGTCTTGCAGGCCGAAAACAGCTCTTCGCAGATCTTCACGTGGGCGTCCATCGAACCGCCGATGTCGAACAGCAGCAGCAACTTCACGCTGTTGCGCCGCTCCGGCCGCATCTGGATGTTGAGCAGCCCGGCATCGCGCGCGGTGTGGTCGATGGTGCCGTCGATATCCAGCTCTTCGGCCGCGCCCTGACGGGCGAACTTGCGCAGCCGGCGCAAGGCCAGCTTGATGTTGCGCGTGCCCAGTTCCACCCCGTCGTCAAGGTTCTTGTACTCGCGCTGGTCCCATACCTTGACCGCCTTGCCCTGGCGCTTGCCGGCATCGCCCACGCGAATGCCCTCGGGGTTGAAGCCGCCCGAGCCGAACGGGCTGGTACCGCCGGTGCCGATCCATTTGTTGCCGCCGGCATGGCGTTCCTTCTGTTCTTCCAGGCGTTTCTTGAACGCTTCGATCAGCTTGTCCAGACCGCCCAGGGACTGGATCTGCGCACGCTCTTCATCCGTCAGGGAACGCTCGAATTCCTTGCGCAGCCAGTCTTCGGGGATCAGCGCCTCCAGGTGGTGGTCGAGGTTTTCAAGGCCCTTGAAGTAGGCCGAGAAGGCCCGGTCGAACTTGTCGAAGTGGCGCTCGTCCTTGACCAGGATGGCGCGCGCCAAATAGTAGAACTCGTCCATGTCGGCGAAGATCACCCGCTGCTTCAAGGCATTGAGCAGGTCGAGCAACTCGCGTACCGACACCGGCACCTTGGCCGCGCGCATTTCATTGAACAGGTTCAGCAGCATGGCAATGACCCCGTTGGCTCAGCGGTTGCCGCGCCGGCTCATGAACGCCAGGCGCTCCAGCAACTGCACGTCCTGCTCGTTCTTGACCAGCGCACCGGCCAGCGGCGGGATGGCCTTGGTCGGGTCGCGCTCGCGCAATACCGCTTCGCCGATGTTGTCGGCCATCAGCAGCTTGAGCCAGTCGACCAGCTCGGAGGTGGAGGGTTTTTTCTTCAGGCCCGGCACCTTGCGCACGTCGAAGAACACGTCCAGCGCCTCGCTGACCAGGTCCTGCTTGATGTTGGGGTAGTGCACGTCGACGATCTGCTGCAGCGTGGCGCGATCGGGGAAGGCGATGTAGTGGAAGAAGCAGCGGCGCAGGAAGGCGTCGGGCAGTTCCTTCTCGTTGTTGGAGGTAATGATGATGATCGGGCGCTGTTTGGCCTTGATGGTCTCGTCGATCTCGTAGACGTAGAACTCCATCTTGTCGAGTTCCTGCAGCAGGTCGTTGGGGAACTCGATGTCGGCCTTGTCGATTTCGTCGATCAGCAGGATGACCCGCTCCTCGGCTTCGAAGGCCTCCCACAACTTGCCCTTTTTCAGGTAGTTGCGCACGTCGTGCACCTTGTCCACGCCCAGCTGCGAGTCGCGCAGGCGGCTGACCGCATCGTACTCGTAGAGGCCCTGGTGGGCCTTGGTGGTGGACTTGATGTGCCAGGTGATCAGCTTGGCACCGAAGGCTTCGGCCAGTTGCTCGGCGAGCATGGTCTTGCCGGTGCCGGGTTCGCCCTTGACCAGCAGCGGGCGCTCCAGGGTGATCGCCGCGTTGACGGCCAGTTTCAGGTCATCTGTGGCGACGTATGCGCTGGTGCCTTCGAACTTCATGTACCGATCCTCAAAAAATGGTCATGCGGTGACTATCATGCGACGACTATAACGCGGGGCTTGCGTGGCTGTGAACGCGGACGGGGTATTCAGTCTGTGGATGATTGGTCATGGAACCGGGGTGGCAGGCCTGGCCTCGTCGCTGGCTTGCCAGCGAAAGGGCCAGTACCGCGATGGATCAGTCAGCTTTCGGCGGCCCCTGTTCATACCGCGCATTGAATGCCTGCACGAAGCCGTTGCGCAGAATCTGCAAAAACGCCTCGAACGCGCTGATATCGCTGTGATGCACGCTGCCGCTAAGCTCCACGCGCGTGGCGAACTGGTTCTTGCGCTGGTTCTTGAGCACCGTTTCGGTACCGCCCACCAGGGCTTCCCAGATCGAGCGCAGAAACCCCTTGTCCTTGTTCTCCACGTCCTGCTGCCAGTTGAACACTTCGACATCGCGCAACAACGGCTTGATGTAGCCCTTGAGCTGGCCCTTGTTCGCCTCGGCCTCGATCACCACGTCGCCGTGCCCGGCATTGAAGTCGAACTTGCCGTAGGCGCTGGCAAAGTCGTTCATCTGGCGCAGCTGGATGCCGGTGGCGCGCAGGCGGAACTGGAAGTCCTCGAAGTTGCTCAGCGGGTCGAAGGTGGCCGTGCTTTCCACCCGCGCGTCGCCCAGCAGCCGGGCCTTGCCCTCGAAGCGGGCGTCGCGCTTGCCTTCGACGTCCACCACGTTGGTCAGGTTGTAGACGCTGGCGTTGAGCTGGGTCGCTTCAAGGCTGACCGGCGGTTTGGAATTGAAGTTGCGAAAGGTCAGGGTGCCGTCGTCTATGCGCAGCTCGTTGAGGGTGATCGGCAGCAGCTTGCTCAGCTGCGCGCGCCAGTCGGTGCCCTTACCGGTCTGCGACGCCTGGGTGTTGCCGCCATCGACGAAGTTCAGTTTCGGGCGCAGGAAGGTCACTTCGGCCACCACGGCATGGTCGTACCACAGTGAATGCCAGCTCACCGACAGGTCGATCAGCGGCGCCTCCAGAAACGGCACCGGCACCTTGCCCGTGGTCTTGACGATGGTCAGGCCGTTGATCTTGTAGGCACCCCGCCACAAGGCCAGGTCGACATCGGTGACCTGGCCGCGGTAGTCGCCCATGTCGGCGAGCTTTTCGTTCAAGTAGTTGCGTACCAGGATCGGCAGCGTCAGGTGCAGGGCCAGCAGCAACAGTGCAATGCCCAGCAGCCCCCATAGGGGCCAGCGGTAGCGGCGTTTCATCGGCGTGGGTTCCGTGATTGAGGATGATCGGTTGACCGCCGCACGGGCGCATCGGTTCGTTCGGGGTGGACGCACCGCAGGGGCAGGCATACCCTTGAAGTTTTCGCACGGTGCCAAAAGGACCCAAGCCATGAGCCGTATCTTCGCTGACAACGCGCACTCCATCGGCAACACGCCGCTGGTGCAGATCAACCGCATCGCCCCGCGGGGCGTGACCATCCTGGCCAAGATCGAGGGGCGCAACCCCGGCTATTCGGTCAAGTGCCGGATCGGCGCGAACATGATCTGGGACGCCGAAAGCAGCGGCCGGCTCAAGCCGGGCATGACCATCGTCGAGCCGACCTCGGGCAACACCGGTATCGGCCTGGCCTTCGTGGCCGCTGCGCGCGGCTACAAGCTGATGCTGACCATGCCGGCCTCGATGAGCATCGAGCGGCGCAAGGTACTCAAGGCGCTGGGCGCCGAGCTGGTGCTGACCGAGCCTGCCAAGGGCATGAAGGGCGCGATCGAGAAAGCCGCCGAAATCGTAGCCAGCGACCCGGCCACCTACTTCATGCCGGCGCAGTTCGACAACCCGGCCAACCCGGCCATTCACGAGAAGACCACCGGTCCGGAAATCTGGAACGACACCGACGGCGGGGTCGACGTGCTGGTTGCCGGCGTGGGCACCGGCGGCACCATCACCGGTGTGTCGCGCTACATCAAGAACACCCAGGGCAAGCCGATTCTGTCGGTGGCGGTCGAGCCGCTGGTGTCTCCGGTGATCACCCAGGCCCTGGCCGGCCAGGAAATCAAGCCCAACCCGCACAAGATCCAGGGCATCGGCGCAGGTTTCGTACCCAACAACCTGGACCTGTCGATGGTCGACCAGGTCGAGCTGGCCAGCGACGAGGAGTCCAAGGCCATGGCCCTGCGCCTGATGCAGGAGGAAGGCATCCTGTGCGGTATCTCCTGTGGCGCGGCGATGGCCGTGGCGGTACGCCTGGCCGAAAAGCCGGAAATGCAGGGCAAGACCATCGTGGTGATCCTGCCCGATTCGGGCGAGCGCTACCTGTCCAGCATGCTCTTCAGCGACCTGTTCACCGAGCAGGAAAACCAGCAGTAACCACCGCCAGGCTCCACCGAGGCTGATCCGCCTCAATGTTCGGCGCACTGCGTTGTTGCACAATTGCCAACACTGAATGTCCGGCCCCGGTTGTTTTTACCGGGGCCGGATCGGTTTATCATGTCCGATTATCCGGCAGCGATGGCCTGATCGAAATTCAAGGAGTGTTGCATGACCTTTTCCTTTGTCGCCAAGGCAGGTGTACTGCTGCTGTTCTTCGGCAGCACCCTGTACGTGCACCTGCGCGGCAAGGCGCGTTTGCCCGTGTTGCGCCAGTTCGTCAACCATTCGGCGCTGTTCGCCCCCTATAACGCCCTGATGTACCTGTTTTCCGGGGTGCCTTCCAAGCCCTACCTGGACCGTAGCCGCTTCCCCGAGCTGGACGTGCTCAAGGACAACTGGCAGGTGATCCGCGAGGAGGCCATGCATTTGTTCGACGAGGGCTACATCCGCGCCGCCGAAAAAGACAACGATGCCGGCTTCGGTTCGTTCTTCAAGAAGGGTTGGAAGCGCTTCTACCTGAAGTGGTACGACAAGGCGCTGCCATCGGCCGAGGCGCTGTGCCCCCGCACCGTCGAGCTGGTCAACAGCATCCCCAACGTCAAGGGCGCGATGTTCGCCCTGCTGCCGGGCGGCAGCCACCTGAACCCGCACCGCGACCCGTTCGGCGGTTCGCTGCGCTATCACCTGGGGCTGTCCACGCCGAACTCGGACGACTGCCGCATCTATGTCGACGGCCAGGTTTACGCCTGGCGCGATGGCGAAGACGTGATGTTCGATGAAACCTACGTGCACTGGGTGAAGAACGAAACCGAGACCACCCGGGTGATCCTGTTCTGCGATATCGAGCGACCGCTGACCAGCCCGCTGATGACCCGCATCAACCGCAAGGTCAGTGCCTTCCTGGGCCGGGCCACCGCGCCGCAGAACACCGACGACGAGCGCGTGGGCGGCATCAACCAGGCGTATGCCTGGAGCAAACGCTTCAGTACCGTGATCAGCAGCCGGGTCAAGACCTTCAAGCGCGCCAACCCCAAGGCCTACCGCGTGCTGCGCCCGGTGCTGGCGGTGCTGGTTGCTTACCTGCTGTACCGCTGGCTGTTCTGACCACACTCGGTGCAAGGTTGGCCCCTGCCGGGGCGGGCCTTGCACCGTGTCGCGAGTGTGGCTATATTCACCCACAGTTCACCTCACCGAAGACCTGCACATGCCAGCTTCCCGCCCCACCACCGTATTCGCTACCGCGCCCGACGCGGTCGTGGTCGTGCGTGGGTCCCAGCAGCCGGTCATGATCAGTCACTACCCACCACCTGTCAGTAGCCCCGTGGCGTGCGTTGTCGCACCACCCGGCGTGGTTGTAGTGCTGGGCTGAGCGGCCACTGGCTGCGCCCCCACCACACCTGAACCCTACTGAATACGGCCGGCTGCACCGCGCAGCTCGACCGTTCGGCTTACTTGCCCGAATACAGGTGGCATTTCATGTCAGTTATCTCGAAACAATCCGTGGCCTCGGCGGCCACCACCAGCCTGTTCGTCCTGCTGTGGAGCAGCGGCGCCATCGTCTCCAAGCTCGGCCTGGCGCAGGCCTCGCCCTTTGCCTTTCTGCTGATCCGCTTTGCGATTGCCTTTGTCGGCCTGCTGCTGCTCGGCCCGTTGCTGCGCCTGCACTGGCCACGCGGTCGCGGCCCGTTGCTGCAAGCCATCGCCACTGGCTGCGTGCTGCTCGGTGCCTACCAGATCTTCTACCTGCTGGCGCTGGACCTGAAGGTGACGCCCGGCATCATGGCCACCGTGATGGGCGTGCAGCCTATCCTCACGGTGGTGCTGATGGAGCGCAAGCGTTCGTTCAGCCGGCTGTTCGGCCTGAGCCTGGGGCTGATCGGGCTGGTGATGGTGGTGTACGAGGGCATCGGCCTGGGCGGCATCTCGCTGGCGGGCATGCTGTTCGCGCTGCTGGCGCTGGCCAGCATGACGTTCGGCTCGATCATGCAGAAGCGCATCACCAGCAACCCGGTGGGCACGCTGCCCTTGCAGTACCTGGCGGGGCTGCTGATGTGCGCGCTGTTTGCACCGTTCCAGCCGCTGGCGGTCAACCCCAATGCCAGCTTTGTGTTCTCGGTGCTGTGGATGGGCCTGGTGGTGTCGTTGCTGGCGACCTTGCTGCTGTACCGGCTGATCGCCAAGGGCAACCTGGTCAATGTCACCAGCCTGTTCTACCTGGTGCCGGCGGTGACGGCGGTGATGGACTACCTGATCTTCGGCAATCGCCTGGCGGCCTTGAGCCTGCTGGGCATGGGCTTGATCGTGGTGGGCCTGCTGTTCGTGTTCCGCAAGCCCGCGACCAAGCCTGACACGGTGGATCAGTCGCTGGCCAGCTGACGGGCCTGGCGGGCCGGCTTGAGCACCAGCCACAAGGCCACGGCAATCAGCAGCCCGCCATACAGGTGCGCCATCGACAGGGGCTCGTCCAGCAGCCACGCGCCCCACAGCACGCCGAAGGCCGGGATCATGAAGGTCACGGTGGTGGATTTTACCGGGCCGATTTCGCTGATCAGGCGAAAGTACAGGATGTAGGCGAAGGCGGTGCACAACAGGCCCAGCCCCAGCAGCGACAACCACACCTGCCAGCCGCCCCAGCTGGCAGGTGGCTGGGTGATCACGCTGAAGCCGAACAGCGGCAGCAACAGCAAGGTGGCGCCCATCATGCTGCCCAGCGCCGACAGGCGACTGTCCAGGCCGCCCTGCTGGTCGAGCCAGCGCCGCGCCAGATACCCCGAGAAGCCATAGCAGGTGGTGGCCGCCAGACACGAGAGGGCGCCCTGCATGAGCCTGGCGTCGAAGGCCACCGGCCCCGCACCACTGAGAATGCCGACCCCGAACAGGCCCAGGAAGATGCCGCCCAGCTTGGGCAGGGTCATGGCCTCGCGAAAGAACAGCGCGCCGATCAGCACGCCCATCAGCGGCGTGGTGGCGTTGAAGATCGCCGAGTAGCCGGCGGGCAGCACCTGTGCGGCCACCGAGTAGAGCGTTGCGGGTATTCCCGAGTTGATCATGCCCAGAAACAGGCAGGCCTTGAGTTTGCCCTGGAAGTCCCAGCGCACGCGCAGCAGGGCGAGAATCACCAGCAACCCGGCGCAGGCGATGGAGACGCGAAAGAAGGCGGTGGGCAGGGTGCCCAGCACCGGCGCAATGATGCGCATGAACAGAAAACTGGCCCCCCACACGGCAGCGAGAATCAACAGTCGGGTGATGGCGATGGGGCTCACGGGGGTTCTCCGGGTAACAGGGGCAGGGGCGGGAGTTTACGGTAAAGCCCGGGCGGGCTCTCTCGCTTTCTTGCGGTGTCAATTCGGGCGCTTTCGCCAGCACCGCTGGCTCCTGCTGTGGGGGCGGCATCTGTAGGAGCCGGCCTTGCCGGCGAAGGGCGCGAAACGGTTCCTAAGTAGGCTATCGCAGCCTTGCGTGACTGGCTAAGCTCAGGTCTTTGAAATTCCCGCAGAGGTCTTACCCATGCCCCAACAATGGCCGGCCGCCGCCATCGCCCGGATGATTCTCGATGGCTTCGACAGCTACCGTGAGCACTTTCGCCAGATCACCGACGGGGCACGCCAACGCTTCGAGCTCGCGCAATGGCAGCAGATCCAGACGGCCTCGGCGGCACGTATCAATCTCTACGAGGAAAAGGTCAGCGAGGTCAGCGGCTGGCTGGCCGGCGCTTTCGAGCCCGAGGTTCTGCTGGATGCGACGTTCTGGCCGCTGGTCAAGAGCGCCTACATCAGCCTGATCGACCCGCGCCTGGACGATGAGCTTTCCGAAACCTGGTACAACTCGATTTTCTGCAGCCTGTTCAGCCATGACCTGATCAGCGACGGCTGCATGTTCATCCATACCACGCGCCCGGCACTGCGCGCCCATGAGCGCGCCGCGCAGACCCGCACCTACCGCCCCCAGGGCGGGCTGGGCGAGATGCTCGCGCAGGTCTTCGCCGACTACGCCTTCGCGGTGCCCTTCGCCGACCTGCCCGGCGACCTGGCGCGCCTGGAGGCGCAGTTGCGCGAGAACCTGCCCGATTGGGTGTGCAAGGACCCGCAACTGCAGGTGGAGCTGTTTTCCTCGGTGCTCTATCGCAACAAGGGGGCCTACCTGGTGGGCCGGCTGTTCACCCACGATGAACAGTGGCCGCTGGTGATTCCGCTGCTGCACCACGAAGGCCACGGCATCGAAATCGATGCGCTGATCACCGATGAAGCCGATGTGTCGATCATCTTCTCGTTCACTCGCTCGTACTTCATGGTCGATGTGCCGGTGCCGGCCGAGTTCGTGGGTTTTCTCAAGCGCATCCTGCCGGGCAAGCACATCGCCGAGCTGTACACCTCCATCGGTTTCTACAAGCACGGCAAGTCCGAGTTCTACCGGGCGCTGATCAATCACCTGGCCAGTACCGACGACCGCTTCATCATGGCCCCCGGTGTGCGCGGCATGGTCATGAGCGTGTTCACCCTGCCGGGCTTCAACACCGTGTTCAAGATCATCAAGGACCGCTTCTCGCCGTCCAAGAGTGTCGACCGCGCCACGGTCATCGAGAAGTACCGCCTGGTAAAGAGCGTCGACCGCGTGGGGCGCATGGCCGATACCCAGGAGTTCGCCGACTTTCGCTTCCCGCTGGGCAAGTTCGAGCCAGAGTGCCTGGCCGAGCTGCTGGAAGTGGCGCCGTCGACCGTGGTGGTGGAGGGCGACACGGTGCTTATCCGCCACTGCTGGACCGAGCGGCGCATGACCCCGCTGAACCTGTACCTGGAAAACGCCAACGAGGCCCAGGTGCGCGAGGCGCTGGAGGACTACGGGCTGGCGATCAAGCAACTGGCGGCGGCGAACATCTTCCCCGGCGACATGCTGCTGAAGAACTTTGGCGTTACCCGGCATGGGCGGGTGGTGTTCTATGACTACGACGAGATCTGCTTTCTGACCGAAGCCAACTTCCGCTATATCCCGCCGCCGCGTTTCCCCGAGGACGAGATGGCCAGCGAGCCGTGGTACTCGATCGGGCCGCTGGACGTGTTCCCCGAGGAGTTCCCGCCGTTTCTGTTTGCCGACATCGGTCAGCGGCGGCTGTTCAGCCAGTTGCATGGCGAGTTGTATGACGCCGATTACTGGAAGGGGCTGCAGGCGGCGATACGGGAGGGGAAGGTGATCGATGTGTTCCCGTACCGGCGCAAGTGCCGGGAGAACTGAGCAGCTTCGCCGGCCTTGCCGGCGAATCGGTTCAGGATTGCAGGCACTTGAGCTTGCTGAAGTCCTGCTGCACCTTGGCCAGCCTGCCCTGCAGGTGCTGACGTTGCTGCTCGCTGCTCTGCGCCATCAGGTCCACCAGCAGGCTGCGCGCCTCCTGTTCGGTACGCTGGTAGGCCGTGCGGTACTCCGGCGTCCACAGGCTTTCGCGCTGCTTGAGCAGTTGTTCCAGCCTTGGTTCGAATGCCTCGCTGCGCCGTTGCTCCATCGCCGCAGTGAACTGCGCCTGCCAGTGTGCGCGGTTGGCGATCCACTGACGGTTCTGTTCGCCCAACGCCTGTGACCACTGCGCCACGCGCAGGCGCTGCTGCGGGTTCAGTTCGCCCAGCCATGGCGTCAGGCGTTTTTCCATGCGTTGCTGGCGCTGCTCGATCTGCCTGGCCAGCGGCGTCTTCACGTACTTGGCCTCGCGCTCGCGAATGTCTTCGGCAAACGCCTCGCGCATGTCGCTGACCTGTTCGTCGTCCATGCCGCGCAGCAGCAGCGTGGCCGACGGCATGATCTGGTCGGCCACCTCGGCGATGGCCTGCTTGGCCTGCTCGGTGCGCAGCCTTAGCTGCGCGTCGGTGACCTCGTTGTGCGCGACCATCTGTCGAATATCGCCCAGCCATGTCAGATAGCCCGGCAGCTGTGTACGACAATGCCATGCCAGGTGCGCCTTGAGTCGTTCGTCCAGCCAGCCTTTCTGCTGGCGATTCATGCTCAGGTAGTCGCTCAGCGACCAGGGCACCAGTACATCGAGGTTGCGGTAGGCGAGGTCCATGCGGTTGCAGCCGACCAGCAGCAGCGTCGACAGCACCAGCAGCGAAAGGCAGCGAAACAACGTGGACAGGCAGGCATCCATGGGTGCATATCCTTGCAGGGGCGTGCTTGTGTTTATAGAACAACGGCGCGCCTGGCGGTTCCCGTAGCGTGTAGAATGCCAGCCTCGCAACGAGGATTTCAGCAAATGGCTTTAGTTGGGCGTTACAACACTTTGCAAGTGGTCAAGCACACGGATTTCGGTCTGTACCTGGACGGCGGGGCGGACGGCGAGATTCTGCTGCCCAACCGTTACATCCCCAAGGACACGCCCACCGAGGTCGAGGACTGGCTCAACGTCTTCGTCTACCTCGACAGCGAAGACAAGCTGATCGCCACCACCGAGAAGACCAAACTGCAGGTGGGCGAGTTCGCCAGCCTCAAGGTGGTGGAAATCAACAGCATCGGCATCTTCCTCGACTGGGGCCTGCCCAAGGACCTGTTGATGCCGTACTCCGAAGAAAAACGCCAGATGAAGGCGGGCGAGTACTGCGTGGTGCATGCCTACCTCGACAAGCGCACCCGGCGCATCACCGCCACCGCGCGCCTGGACCGCTACCTCGACAAGCTGCCGGCCAACTACAGCGTGGGCCAGGAAGTCGACCTGCTGGTGGTCGAGGAAACCCCGATGGGGTTCAAGGCCATCATCAACAACAAGCACTGGGGCCTGATCCACAAGAACGAAGTGTTCAAGTTCTTGCGTTCGGGCAAGCAGGAGAAGGGCTACATCAAGGAGCTGCGCAGCGACGGCAAGATCGCCCTGAGCCTGCAGCCGGTCGGCCAGGCCCTGGCCAGCACGCTGAACGACAAGATCCTCGACAAGCTCAAGGCCGCCAACGGCGTGCTGCCGGTCAGCGACAAGAGCGACCCGCAGGTGATCAGCGACCTGTTCGGGGTGAGCAAGGGCAATTTCAAGAAAGCGATCGGCGCCCTGTACAAGGACGGGCGCATCGTGATTCACGCCGACCGCATCGAACTGGTCTGATCAGACCTGCACGAAGGCGGCAAAGCTCAGGTTTTCGCCGCCCGGACGCAAGTCCTGCAGCAGCGAGTCGCGGTCGGCGCTCAGCGCCAGGCTGATGGTCGAGCGACGCTTGCCCGGCTTGCGTACTTCCATCTTCTCCAGGTGCGCACGCAGGAAGTTGACCGGCACCTTGAGGTGCTGCAACTGGTCGGTTTCCGGGGTGTAGAGCAGCAGGTTGACCCAGTCGGCCACGCTCTTGGGCAGCACCAGCTTCACCGGCACATCGAACCACCACAGGCTGCGCTTGGTATCGAGCACGGCAAACAGGGTGTTGTCGCTGTTGAGCACAGGGCGTTCCAGCGCCTGGTTGCGACGGGCGATGGCGGTGGGTTTGTCGAGTTTCATGCAGGTTCCTACGGGTGACGCTTGAAAGGTCGGCCATTGTGCTGGGATTGCGCTGAAAACTAAAGCGGGGCCTGCTGACAGGGCCGACCATTCGCAGACAATCCCTGCCGACGAATGGCCACCCCGCGGTCCTCAGCGCGCCAGCGCCTTGCTCAACTCCGAGGTGGCCCCGTCGGTCCGGGTGACCGTTGCGGTGAACGCCTGCAGCCCATCTGCTTGCGGCAATACATACTCGAACTGCGCCTGACCCTTGGCATCCGTCGCCACCATCACTTCGCCCAGATACTGCTCCGCTTCACCGGCCTTTGAGTCAGCATTGCCGAACACCTCCACCCGCAACAGGCTGTCGGGCTCGCCACTCACCTGGCCCAGCAAGTGGTCACCTTTGACTGCCTTGAGCAGCGGGGCCGCCTGATCGTGATTGGGTACCGGCTGGCAACCCTGCGGTGCGGCCTTGTCGGTGCAGATGATCGCCCGGTTGGTGCCCGACGGGTCGACACCGATGCCACGCGAGCCCACATAGATCGCATGCTCCAGCGCCGGCACCGAAAACACGATGGCACCGGTGCGCTGATCGGGCACGCACGAACCGCCCGCTTCGCAGCGCCGGATATCCTGGCTGTTGTTCCAGATGCGGTTGGCGGTCAGGCGGTTGCTGGTGGAGGTCGGCTCCGGGCGCAGCGCCACGCCGATGCGGTTGCCGTGGATCAGGTTGCCATCGAGGATGTTGCCCGCACCGCTGACGCTCACGCCGATGGAGTTGCCGGTAAAGGTGTTGGCCCCCAGGTAATTGCGCTGGCCCCAGTTGATCTGCAGCCCGTCGGAATAGTCCTCGAAGCGGTTGCGCACCACCGTGTTGTCATTGCCCCACAGGATCTCGATGCCCTGGGAGGGCTCCGCGTTGGCCGGGGTGGAGCGAAACAGGTTGTCGGCCACCAGGTTGAACGCCGCGCCGCGGGTCAGCTCCAGGCCGTCGCCGTTGTCCACCAGCTGGTTGCGCAGCACCTTGTTGTTCACCGTGGTGGTGGCGGTCGAATTGCCCTGGCCGTCGTCGCCGGTCAGCATGATGCCGGCGCCACCCTTGTTGGCGGTGATGCGGTTGTCCTGGATGACGTTGTGGCTGGCGCGGTTGACCAGAATGCCGATGCAGAAATTACGCACATCCAGGCCGGAAATCTCCACGCCCTGGGTATCGCGTATCACCAGCCCCGGGCCGGTGGTGGTGCGCACATTGGTGCCGAACTGTCCGGGCACGGCGCCAGGGCATGCGCGCGTGCCGTTGCCGACGATATAGGCCGAACCGTCGATGGCGATGTACTCGCCGTTGCGCTTCCAGGCCGCACCTTCGAGGCTTACCGGGCCGAGAATCGGCGGCAGGGCCGAAGCGGGCTTGATCACGTAGGGCGGCTGGCCGACCGGGCGGATCTCGATCCGGTAGGTGCCGGGCGCCTGGTTGTTGCGCTCGATGGCCCAGCGCAGGCTGCCGGGCTGCTCGTCGTCGGCATAGCGATCGACCACCAGGGTGGTCAGGGCGGCGGGCTGTACGGCAGGTGCTGCGTGCAGGGCATGGGCAGGTACGGCCAGCAGCAGGGCTGCCAGCAAGGGGGAGATACGCATGGGTAGTGATCGCTGTGTCTGTTGTTTTTATCGCGCCCGGGCTGCAGGGCGCTGGTGCCCGATTCTAGGCAAAGCCGACAGCCCCTGGCGCAGGCCAGGCACGATTGGGTGCGATATTCGCCCGCTGTTTATCCATTGTGGGAATACACACCGCCCAAAAATATTTGAAACTCTCGCAGAAGCGGGCGGGTCCACTGACTGTCGACACTGACAGCTATCTGTTCCCCTTCAGGAGAAATGCCATGAGCAGCACTTCGGACAAAGCAAAAGGCTTGGCCAACGAAGCGGTAGGCAACATCAAGCAAGGCGTGGGCAAGGTGACCGATAACGATAAACTGCGCGCCGAGGGCAAGGCCCAGGAAGTCAAGGGCGAAACCCAGCAGGCAGTGGGCAAGGCCAAGGATGCGGTCAAGGATGCT
Organism: Pseudomonas sp. S12(2018); assembly: GCF_024355235.1. Taxonomy (NCBI): domain Bacteria; kingdom Pseudomonadati; phylum Pseudomonadota; class Gammaproteobacteria; order Pseudomonadales; family Pseudomonadaceae; genus Pseudomonas; species Pseudomonas sp. S12(2018). The sequence goes on along the minus strand of NZ_QLAD01000002.1, from coordinate 60,419 downwards.
GTGAAAAAGCCCTGACCGGCTGCGCGTGTAGCCGATAACGGCCATCTTCGGGTGGCCGTTCTGCTGTCTGTGGCAATCAATCGTAACCTCACAGACGTGGTCTACTAGACTACCGTCAGGTAAAACACCCCCCCAACGCTTGGATTACTGCCTATGACAGTGGAGCGGCGAAAGGAGACGCTATGATTTTCCCCAACTTGCACGGCCTGCCGTTGCATCGTGTTCTGGTGCGCACGGTAAGCGAGTTTCTCGATGACGAGATGTCCACCTATGCGTCGGCCCTGGCCTACCAGATGCTGTTTTCGCTGTTCCCCTTCCTGCTGTTCCTGATCGCCCTGATCGGGTTTCTGCATCTGCCCGACTTCTTCACCTGGCTGCGCCTGCAGTCGGAACTGGTGTTGCCGCCCCAGGCGCTGGAGCAGGTCAACCCGGTGATCGACCAGTTGCAGCAATCCAAGGGCGGGCTGCTCTCGGTAGGTATCGTGATCGCCCTGTGGACCGCGTCGGCGGGCGTGCGCCTGATGATGAGCGCGATGAACGCCGCGTATGACGTGGTGGAAGGGCGCCCGGTGTGGAAGCGCATCCCGCTGTCGGTGCTGTATACCGTCGGAATCGCCGGCATGCTGCTGGCCGCCGCCGCCTTGATGGTGCTCGGCCCGCAGGTGATGGAATGGATCGCCTCGCAGGTAGGCATGCAGGAGTTCATCGTCACGCTGTGGACCATCCTGCGCTGGCCGGCCATCATCATCCTGATGATGGTGGCGGTGGCATTGATCTATTACGTGATGCCCGATGTGGAGCAGGAATTTCGCTTCATCACCCCCGGCTCGGTACTGGCGGTGGTGGTGTGGATCATCGCGTCGCTGGGGTTTGGCTACTACGTCAAGACGTTTGCCGACTACAACGCGATGTACGGCAGCATCGGTGCGATCATCGTGCTGTTGCTGTACTTCTATATTTCTGCCGCAGTATTGCTGCTGGGGGCGGAGATGAATGCGGTGATCGAGCACATGTCGGCCGAAGGCAAGGACCCTGGCGAGAAGGAAATGCCCGACGACGATGCGCCGGAACATGATAAAAAGCATGTTTCCGGGTTGGGGCGCGATCACTCCATCCCGTCCGATTCCGCGCCTGAACCCGTGAGCCGAGCCCCGCATGATTCGTGACATCCTGAAGATGGGCGACGAGCGCCTGTTGCGCGTTGCACCGCCCGTACCGGCCCGTCTGTTCGGCACTGCCGAGCTTGAGCAGCTGATTGCCGACATGTTCGACACCATGCAGCACGTGGGCGGCGTGGGGCTGGCGGCGCCGCAGATCGGGGTCGACCTGCAACTGGTGATCTTCGGCTTCGAGCGTAGCGAGCGCTACCCGGATGCCGAGCCCGTGCCGCAGACCATTCTGCTCAACCCGGTGATCACCCCGGTGGGCACCGAGGTCGAGGATGGCTGGGAGGGCTGCCTGTCGGTGCCCGGCCTGCGCGGCGTGGTCAGCCGCTACCGGCACATTCGCTACAGCGGGGTCGACCCGCAGGGCCAGCCCATCGAGCGCTCGGCAGAGGGTTTTCATGCGCGGGTGGTGCAGCACGAATGCGATCACCTGGTCGGTCGCCTGTACCCCTCGCGCATTCATGACTTCAGCAAGTTCGGTTATACCGAGGTGCTGTTCCCGGGGCTGGACCCGGCCAGCGACGACTGATCCCGCGCCAACGCGATCAACGATTTGCTGCGCTGATAGCGCGCCAGACGCTCATTGAGCTGCAGCGGCAGTGCGCCGGCAGGGCTGAACCCCAGTGGCTGGTAGAAGGCCAGCAGGTCCGGGTGGCAGAACAGCCACACCGTGCCCGGCTTGCCGGCGCAGGCATGCTCGATCAGTTGTCGTGCAATGCGCCGGCCGCGCCAGGCGGGTGCCACCAGCAAGCCGGTCAGCCAGAACCCCTCGGGTACCGCGCTCATGTTCACTGCGGCGACAAGCTCACCCGCACGCGCCACCCAGGCCTCGCCCTTGGCACTGGCACGCATGGCCGTACCTTCGGCGCGATAGAATTTGTTCAGCAAAGGGCGCTCGGCAGCGCTTAGCAGGCTGTAGCGTATTTCACTCACGGCGGTTTCCAGCAAGGGCTCTGGCACGGGCTTTTACACGGGCTTGGGTAGGCTGTCGAGGGCTTGCCGTGCGGTTATTGTTACCGAGGCGGTAACAGTGAATGTCCGGCTTCGGGCTTCAACCACCTTCGCAACCTTATAAACTTGACCCATCCCAGCAACTAGAAGCGTAACGGGATCGGTACTTCGTGTTATGTCCATTCGTTGATATGACAACTTCTCCGCGCCAACTTGGCTGATGAAGTCAAACACTTCGTTTGATTGCTTTGCAGGCCTAATACCATGAAAACCTTACTTGCACTTGTATTGGTGGGTGTCTCTTCGTTCGCCCTGGCGGACGAGGTCAAGACCGCTGCTGCGCAGCCGGTGGTCGAGCAATATGACTATTCGACCAACCTGGACATCGCCCGGGTGATCAGCCTCTCGACCCTGCCCAATGTCTGCGAAGTGGTGCCGGCCACCATGACCTATGAAGACCATCAGGGCCAGCGCCACACCATCGAATACCGCGCCATGGGCGATGGCTGCAGCCAGGGCTGATCATCACAGGTCACTGGGCTGTTGTTCCCGGGCCAGGAGCGCCTGCTTGCGCTCCACGCCCCAGCGGTAGCCGGACAGGTTGCCATCACTGCGTACCACCCGATGACAGGGCACTGCCACCGCCAGGCTGTTGGCGGCGCACGCCTGGGCCACCGCCCTGACTGCCCTGGGCGCGCCAATGCGCTGGGCGATCTCGGCGTAGCTGGCGGTGCTGCCTGCCGGGATGCTGCGCAACGCCTGCCACACCCGCTCCTGGAAGGCCGTGCCGCGCAGGTCCAGTGGCAGGTCCAGGCCCAGGGCGGGCGCTTCTATGAACCCCACCACCTTGGCCACCCACTGCTCGAATTCGGCGTCGGCGCCAATCAGTTCGGCTTTGGGAAACTTGTCCTGCAGGTCGTGCAGCAACGCCTCGGGGTCGTCGCCGAGCAGGATGGCGCACACCCCGCGCTCGCTTTGGGCCACCAACAGCGCGCCGAGTGAGCACTGGGCAATGGCAAAGCGGATCGAGGCATTGGCGCCGCCCGCGCGATAGGCGGCCGGGGTCATGCCCAGCCGGGCGTTGCTGTCTTCGTAGAAACGGCTGTTGGAGTTGTAGCCAGCCTTGTACAGGGCGTCGGTGATCGAGCCCGGCTGCTCAAGCTGCCGGCGTACCTTGTGCGCGCGTCTGGCATTGGCGTAGGCCTTGGGGGTGAGGCCGGTCGCGGCCTTGAACACCCGGTGGAAGTGATACGGGCTCATGCCGACATGGGCGGCCACTTGCTTGAGGCTGGGCTCGACCTCGGCCGTTTCGATCAGCTGGCAGGCCCGGGTGACCTGGGTGGCATGCTGCTCGGCCAGTTGGCGCGGGTCGGCGGCGTAGTGCCGGCTGGGGCGATAGCCGGCGGCCTCGGCCTGGGCGGCAGTGTCGAAGAACTCGACGTTCTCCGGGCGCGGCAACCGTGACGGGCTGGAGGCGCGGCAGTAGACCCCGGTGGTGCGAACCCCATAGACGAAAGCATCATCCGCTGCGGCGTCGCGGGCCAGCACGGCTTGCCAGCGTGGTTCGTTGACATCGATCGAAGGTGTGCGGGGCATGGCGTGTGGCTCTTGGCTGAGGGCGATGTGGTGAGGGTAGGTGGCGCCGTGCGGGGCGGCACTCCGGGTCTTGCGGTGGAATTCGCCCGGGTTTCAGCCGGTGGCGGGAACGCGCCACAGGTACCAGGCGGCCACGGTGCGATACGGGCTCCACGGGGCGCCGAGTTCCAGCATCTGCTTGCGCGTGGGCTGGGCGGGCAGGGCGAACAGGCGACGGTAGCCTTCGCGCACGCCAAAGTCATCGGCGGGCAGGGTGTCCATGTGTTCAAGGGTGTAGATCAGCAGCATCTCCACGGTCCAGCGTCCAACCCCGCGCAGTTGCGTCAGGCGCTCGATCAGGCTGGTTTCGTCGAGACGGCGGGCCAGCTCATGGTCGGGTACCAGGCCGTCGAGGCGAGCCTGGGCGATGCCCTGGATAGTGGCCAGCTTGCTCGCGGAAAACCCGCAGGCACGCAGTTGCTCGGGCGCGGTGGCCAGCAGTTGCTCGGGGCTGGGGAAGGCCTGCCCGGGGTACAGCGCCAGGAACCGCCGCAGGATCGCTTCGGCGGCCCTGGCGTGCAATTGCTGGTAGGCAATCGACCTGACCAGCGCCTGATACGGGTCGCGGGTGGGCAGCGTTTGGTGCAGGCATGGGCCGATGCGCTCGATATGCGCGGCCCACTTCGGGTCGAGGCTGGCCAGGTGGGCGCAGGCCTGGGTGTAGAACAGCGGGTTCATGCCGGTTTCCGTGGGTAAGGGAGCAGGTTCAGTGTAGAAAAGGTGACTGGGGTTTCACTCCGGATGTTGCGATTGAATTGGAGGGCCTCTTCGCCGGCACCGGTACCGCTTTCTCTGCAGGAGCCGGCCTTGTCGGCGAAGGGGCGGCCCGCTCACCCTGAAACCACTTCCGCCACCCTTTCCAGCGCCTGCTTCAACTGCGCCCGGCTCTGCGCCGCCGACAGGCTGATGCGCACCGCTGCCCGGTCGCCCTGGCGCACCGCGAACACCTCGGCTGGCACCACTGCCACGCCGGCATCACGGCACGCTGTGGCGCGCACACCGTTGACCCAGACATGCGGCGAAGGCACATCCCCCACCAATGCCTTGCCCAGTATCCGCCTGGCCATCCGCCAGCGCTGACCCACTTCTTCACGCTGCCAGGCCACGCGTCGCGTCGCGGTGCCGTCATCGATCCAGCGGCAGGCGATCTCCAGGTCCAGCGGCGACACCGGCCAGTGTGTTGCCTGGGCATGCGGGTCGATGCGCGCCAGCAACTCGGCGCTGCCGACGATCCAGCCCAGGCGCAAACCGGCCGCGACGCTCTTCGACAGGCTGGTGACCAGCACGCCGCGCCCGCCCACCTGTGCCAGCAGCGCCGGGGTATCGGCCAGGGCACCGTAGACATCATCTTCGATCAAGGTCAGGGCATGGCGCTCGATCACTGCGGCAATGGCGGCCTGGCGCGCAGCGCCCATGCAGGCGCCGGTGGGGTTCTGCAGGGTCGGCGTCAGCACCACGACCCGCGCGCCGGTGGCACGTGCGACACGGTCCAGGTCGTCGGGCAGGATGCCCTGGCCGTCCAGCGCAACCTCGTGCAACGGCAGGCGCAACTGTCGACAGGCCGCCTTGATACCGGGTGCGGTCAAGGCCTCGACCATCACGGCGTCTCCGGGCTGGCACAGCGAAAGCAGCACGTTGAACAACCCCAGCTGGGCACCGCCGCACAGCAGCACCTGGCGCTCGTCCAGTTGCAGGCCGCGCCGGCGCAGCCAGGCGGCGCCCTGAAGGCGCCCGCGCAGCAACTGTTCGGCACCCAGGTAATGCTCGAGCTGGCCGGCAGGGCCTTGTTCCAGCAGATGGCGCAAGGCATGCGCCAGGTCGGGGCTGCTGTCGTCGGCCACCGGCACATTGGTCGACAGGTCGATCTGCGTCGCTTGCTGGCCGGGTTGCTTGAGGCGGAACAGCGTTGCTTCCTTGCTGCCCGCCAGCACGTAGGTGCCTCGCCCTACCTCCCCGGACACCAGATGCCGGGCCGCTGCCTCGCGGTACGCCTGCTGGGTGGTGCTGGGGTTCAGGCCCAGGTTCCAGGCCAGGCGCCGCTGCGGCGGCAGGCGCTCGCCCACTTTCAGCTCGCCGCTTTCGATCGCCCGCGCAATCGCCTCGACCAGTTCGAGGTAGCGGGGCAGGGAGGTGTCGCCTAGGGTGGGGGTCCACATTTATTGTTGGCCATGCAATATAAGGGTTCACCCATACAATGCGGCGCGACTAGGATCAGGTCAATTCCCCTGGCCATCGAGGTGCCTCATGTTCGACCTGTCCGCCCTGCGCGACGCTGCCCGCCTGGTACACACCCGCGTTCCTGCCACGCCCCAGTACGCCTGGCCGCGCCTGGCCGAACGCGTGGGCTGCCAGGTGTGGGTCAAGCACGAGAATCACGCGCCCACCGGTGCCTTCAAGGTTCGCGGCGGGCTGCTTTACGTGCAGGCGCTGCTGGCGCGCTCACCCACGGTGCGCGGGCTGGTCACCGCCACCCGTGGCAACCACGGGCAGAGCCTGGCGCTGGCGGCGCGCAGTGCCGGGTTGCCGATCATCATCGTGGTGCCCGAGGGCAACTCGCGGGAAAAGAATGCCGCCATGCGCGCGCTGGGTGCGCAGTTGGTGGAGCATGGCGCCGATTTCGACCTGGCGCGGGCCGAGGCGGCGCGACTGGCGCAGGTGCACGGCTATGAAAGCGTGCCGCCGTTCCACCCGGACCTGATCCGCGGCGTGGCCACCTACGCGCTGGAGCTGTTCGAGGCCGTACCGGCGCTGGACTGCGTGTACGTGCCGATCGGCATGGGCTCGGGCATCTGCGGGCTGATTCGTACCCGTGACCTGCTGGGGCTGCACACCGAGATCGTCGGGGTGGTGTCCACCGAGGCCGATGCCTTTGCCTCGAGTTTCGAGCAGAACCGCATCGTCACCACCGAAACCGCCAACACCTTCGCCGACGGCATGGCATGCCGCATGCCCTTGCCCGAGGCGTTCGAGATCATCCGCCAGGGCGCGGCGCGGGTGGTGCGCGTCAGCGACCCTGAAATCGCCAACGCCATGCGCATCTTCCACGAAGACACGCACAACACCGCCGAAGGTGCCGGTGCGGCGGGGCTGGCGGCGTTGTTGCAGGAGCGCGAGCGCCAGCAGGGGCGCAAGGTGGCAGTGGTGCTCAGTGGCGCCAATATCGACCGGGAGCGGTATGCGCAGGTGCTGGCTGGGAATGTTGAACGGTTCGAATGAGCCTGATGGCAATTTCTTCCAATACACCACCCTCCCTCACTGAGTCTAATGGCGCCTGCCCTTCATCGTCGGTAGTCGAGCGTTCATGCCATTTTCCAACGGATTTCTTCTCAGCCTGTCGTTGTGCCTGGATATCGGCGTGGCCAATATCGCCATGATCACCCTGGCCATGCAGCGCGGCTTTCTGCAGGGCTTCTGGCTGGGGCTGGGCACCTGTGTGGGGGATCTGATCTATGCCGTGGCGGCATTGCTCGGCATGACCGTGCTGCTGCAGTTCACCAGCGTGCGCTGGGTGTTGTGGGTGGGCGGTTCGCTTTTGCTGGTGTGGTTTGCACTGAAGATGCTGCTGGCCGCCTGGCGCGGCAATGCGCATATGGACACCAGCCAGCAGGTGGTGCGCGAATCGCCCTGGCGCGAGTTTCTGCGCGGCATCTTTCTGGCCATGTCTTCGCCCAGCGCGATCCTGTGGTTTGCCGCGGTCGGCGGGGTGCTGATCTCGCGCTCCGGCGCAGGCGGCATGCTCGAGGCCGGGTTGTTTCTCAGCGGGTTCTTCATTGCCGGGCTGCTGTGGTGCGCGTCGCTGTGCACCTTGGCCAGCCACGGCGGGCGCCTGCTGGGCGACCGTCTGCTGACCTGGTCGTACCTGGCCTCGGCGGGCATCTTCTGCTATTTCGCGGTGTACGTGATCGTATCGGGCTACCGCGAATTCATCCTCGCCGCGCCGGTCGCCGGGGCGGGTCTATAATAAGTCAGTCACCGGCAAGCAGGTGTCGCGCTCAGCGGAGGGCCTGTCATGAAAGGTCTGGATGCGAAAAAATCGGTCAAGAAGAAACCCGCCAAAACCGCCAAGGAAAAACGCACGGCAAAACGTTCCAAGGACGGGACGGCAGGCTTTTTGCCGCATTGACCGGTCAGGGCTGCGCCAGCAGCTCTTTTGCTTATGAAGGCTTGAACGCCTGCCAGTAATGATGGGGCGTGGCGCCCATTACCCGGCGAAAACTGTTGATGAAATGGCTCTGGTCGTAGAAGCCCAGAAGCTGGGCCACGTCCAACGGGTGCAGGCCGGCGCGCAGGCAACGGCGTGCCTCGATCAGGCGCAGTTGCATGTGGTACTGCAGCGGTGCCAGCCCTGTGGCCTTCTTGAAGCTGCGCACGAAGTGGTACTTGCTCAACCCGGCCACCTGCGCAAGCTCGTCCAGCTCAAGCTTGTGCCCCAGGTGCTGGCGCATGAACTGCAGCGCCTGGGCCAATGCGTGGCTGTATTCGCCGGGCCTGCCGGGCGACTGCTCCAGCCATTGCGCCAGCAGGGCCAACAAGGCTTCCTCCTGATGGCCGGAGTGTGCCGGCGCACGGGCGAAGGCCACGATCGCCTGGCACAGCGCAGGCTGGTCGAACACGCCTTGCTCGAACAGCGGGCTGTTCAGGTTGTTCTGGCTGACCAACCGGGCTATCGCCTCGGGTGCCAGGTGCAGGCTGATGTACTCCACGCCTGCCGGGTCGAAGGTGGAGGCCTGCACCGCCAGCGGGTTGTACAGGGTCACCTGACCCGGCGCCGCCTGCAGCTCACGTCCGTCCAGCCAGATCTGCTCGCAACCGCTCAGGTTAACGCCCAGCACATACTCGTCATGGGCATGACGCGGAAAGCTGGCGGCGCTGGCCCTGACCCAGTAGGCCTCGACCAGGCCGCCCGCCTGCAGGTGCTCGGTAACCAGCGCCATGGGACGCTATCAGCCGATGGTGATCGGCGGCGGGCTCACCAGATCGACGCTCTGCTGCTTGCGCGGGGCGAGGATCTCGGCTTCGCCGTCCACCACCAGTTCGTCGTGCTGGTTGAACACGCGGGTGGCAATGCGCACGCGGAACTTGGGCAGCTTCTCGAGGATTTCCAGGCGCACGGTCAGGGTGTCGCCGATCTTCACCGGCTTCTGGAAGCTCATCTGCTGGCCCAGGTAGATGGTGCCGGGGCCGGGCAGTTCGCAGGCCACTGCGGCACTGATCAGCGCGCCGCTGAACATGCCGTGGGCAATGCGTTCCTTGAACATGCTCCTGGCCGCGAATTCGGCATCCAGGTGCACCGGGTTGTGGTCACCGGACATCGCGGCGAACAGCTGGATGTCGCGTTCTTCGACCGTCTTGCTGAAGCTGGCGGTCTGGCCCACTTCGAGGGCTTCGTAAGGCGTGTTGGTGACCTGGGTCATGCAGGCTGTTTCCTTCAAGGTTCGGACAAGGTGCGTACTGTATCACTCGCTGCGGGCCGGGCGGCCCTGGGTCAGCGCCTGCTCGAGCCAGGCGATGAGCGCCGCCGTCACCTCGTCACGGTTGGTTTCGTTGAGCAGTTCATGGCGTGCCTGCGGGTAGAGCTGCAATTGCACGCGCTGATTGCCGGCAAGGCGCAGGGCGCCGACCAGATCCTTCAGACGTTTGCCGGCGCTCACCGGATCACATTCGCCGCCCATCACCAGGATCGGCAGGTTGGGATCGATCTGTGCCAGGTGCCGCGGCTGGCTGATGTGTTCCAGGCCCATCAGCAGGTCGACCCACAGGCGGTTGGTGCAGCGAAACCCGCACAGCGGGTCGGCCACGTAGGCGTCGACCTCGGCGCTGTCGCGGCTGAGCCAGTCGAAGGCCGTGCGGTTGGGCTTGAACGCCTTGTTGAACGAACCGAACGACAGCCAGTCGATCAGGGCGCTGCGTCCCAGCGGGCCCTGGCGCCAGGCTTCGAGGCGGGCGATCACGCAGGCCGCGCGGTACAGCGCCGGTGGCTGGAAGTTGGAGCCGCTGAGCACCGCCCCCTGCAGGCTGGCGCTGTGGTGCAGCAGGTAGGCCTGGACGATGTAGCTGCCCATGCTGTGGCCGAACAGGAACAGCGGGGCGCCCGGGTGCTGCTGGCCGATGTGCTGGGCCAGGCTGGCCAGGTCGTTGACCACGCTGTCCCAGCCCTGGTGGCTTGCGAACAGCCCCAGGGTGCCGTGTTCGGCGGTGCGCCCGTGGCCGCGCTGGTCGTGGGCATACAGCGCGAAGCCGGCAGCGCTCAGTGCCTGCCCGAGGCGCTGGTAGCGCCCGGCATGCTCGGCCATGCCATGGGCCTGCAGCACCACGGCCCGGATCGGCGCGGCGGGCAGCCATTGATACACATGCAGGCTGCAATGGTTGCTGGCCGGCAGCCAGAACACGTCGTGGTTCATGGCGGTTCCCTTGCGCAAGTGGCTGATCCTGCAAGTGTATAGCCCATTTGTGTAATTGAACGGATGATGGCAACAAGATTCAGAATGTTAATGACAGGTCTTGGCATGTTTGCCCCCTGCGGCTTAACTGCTAACGTCGGCACACGATGCGATTTTCTGCATGCAGGCAGCCCACAGGCTCAGGAATGAGGACAAGAATAAATGCAAGCTGACTTCTGGAATGACAAGCGCCCCGCGGGCGTGCCCTCACATATCGACCTGACTGTCTACAAGTCGGTGCTGGAGGTGTTCGAGCGCTCCTGCAAGCGCTTCGCCGACCGCCCGGCGTTCACCAACCTGGGCGTCACCCTGACCTACGCCGATCTGGATCGCCAGTCCGCGGCCTTTGCCGGCTACCTGCAACAGCACACCGACCTGGTCCCGGGTGATCGCATCGCGGTGCAGATGCCCAACGTGCTGCAGTACCCGATTGCCGTGTTCGGCGCGATGCGCGCCGGGCTGATCGTGGTCAACACCAACCCGCTGTACACCGCGCGCGAGATGCGCCACCAGTTCAAGGACTCCGGCGCCCGTGCCCTGGTGTACCTGAACATGTTCGGCAAGCTGGTGCAGGAGGTGCTGCCCGATACCGGCATCGAGGTGCTGATCGAGGCGAAGATGGGCGACCTGCTGCCGCTGGCCAAGGGCTGGCTGGTGAACACCGTGGTGGCGCGGGTCAAGAAGATGGTGCCGGCGTATCACCTGCCCCAGGCGGTGCCGTTCCGGCAGGTGATGCGCCAGGGCCGTGGCCATGCGCTCAAGCCGGTGCAGGTGACGCTCGATGACGTGGCGGTGCTGCAGTACACCGGCGGCACCACCGGCCTGCCCAAGGGCGCGATGCTCACCCACGGCAACCTGGTGGCCAACATGCTGCAGGTGCTGGCGTGCTTTTCGCAGTTGGGGCCGGACGGGCAGAGAATGATCAAGGAAGGCCAGGAGGTGATGATCGCGCCGCTGCCGCTGTATCACATCTATGCCTTCACCGCGAACTGCATGTGCATGATGGTCACCGGCAATCACAACGTGCTGATCACCAACCCGCGCGACATACCGGGCTTTGTCAAAGAGCTGAAAAAGTGGCGCTTCTCGGCATTGCTGGGCCTGAACACGCTGTTCGTGGCACTGATGGAAAATCCGGATTTCAAGCACCTGGATTTCTCCTCGCTGAAGGTCACCAACTCCGGCGGCACGGCGCTGGTCAAGGCCACTGCCGAGCGCTGGGAGAGCATCACGGGGTGTCGCATCGTCGAAGGCTATGGCCTGACCGAAACCTCGCCGGTGGCCAGCACCAACCCCTACGGCCAGCAGGCGCGCCTGGGTACGGTCGGCATACCGCTGCCCGATACCGCATACAAGGTGATCGATGATGACGGCAACGAGCTGGCCCTGGGCGAGCGCGGTGAGCTGTGCATCAAGGGGCCGCAGGTGATGAAGGGCTACTGGCAGCGTCCGGACGCCACCGCCGAGGTGCTCGATGCGCAGGGCTGGCTCAAGACCGGCGATATTGCAGTGATCGACCCGGACGGCTTCACGCGCATCGTCGACCGCAAGAAGGACATGATCATCGTGTCGGGCTTCAACGTGTACCCCAACGAGATCGAGGACGTGGTGATGGCGCACCCCAAGGTGGCCAACTGCGCGGCCATCGGAGTGCCGGACGAGCGTTCCGGCGAGGCGGTGAAACTGTTCGTGGTGCCACGCGATGGCGGCGTGAGCGTCGAGGAGCTCAAGGCCTACTGCAAGGCCAACTTCACTGGCTACAAGGTGCCCAAGCAGATCGTGCTGCGTGATTCGCTGCCGATGACCCCGGTGGGCAAGATCCTGCGCCGGGAATTGCGCGATATCGCCTGAAAGCCATTCGCTGGCAAGGCCGGCTCCTACTTTGCCGTGTAGGAGCCGGCCTTGCCGGCGAAGCTTTTGCTGAATAGACCCTTTACTCTAAAAATGACTACTGGGTATTCGTTAGTCATTTATGTGACTTTGCGGCCCACTTTGGCTCTAGGCGCCCTCTGGCAAAGCTGCTACTCTCGGCGCGCTTCTGATGCTTCGGTTTGTAGCAATCCGTCATCACATATCAATAATAATCGCGTCGACTGCGGAGAAGATTTCGCTGTTGCTGGAGGAGTGGGCTTCCATGATCGAACACTTTTGGAAGGATAAGTACCCAGCCGGGGTTGCCTCGCAAATCAATCCTGATGAGTATCCGAACATTCAAGCGGTATTGAAGCAGTCCTGCCAGCGTTTCGCCGACAAGCCGGCGTTCAGCAATCTGGGCAAGACCCTCACCTATGGCGAGCTGTATGAGCTGTCGGGGGCGTTTGCCGCCTACCTGCAGCAGCATACCGACCTGCAGCCCGGTGACCGTATCGCGGTACAACTGCCAAACGTATTGCAATACCCCGTGGCCGTCTTCGGTGCGATGCGCGCCGGGCTCATCGTGGTCAACACCAACCCGCTGTACACCGCGCGGGAGCTGGAACACCAGTTCAACGATTCCGGTGCCAAGGCGCTGGTGTGCCTGGCCAACATGGCCCACCTGGCCGAAAAGGTCGTTCCCAAGACCCAGGTCAAGCACATCATTGTCACCGAAGTGGCCGACCTGCTGCCACCGCTCAAGCGTCTGCTGATCAATAGTGTGATCAAGTACGTGAAAAAGATGGTGCCGGCCTACCACCTGCCCAAGGCCGTCAAGTTCAACGATGCGCTGGCCAAGGGGCAGGGCAAGGCGGTCAACGAAGTCAGCCCCGACAGCGGCGATGTCGCCGTGCTGCAGTACACCGGTGGCACCACGGGTGTGGCCAAGGGTGCGATGCTGACCCACCGCAACCTGGTGGCCAACATGCTGCAATGCCGTGCGCTGATGGGCTCGAACCTGGGCGAGGGCTGCGAGGTCCTGATCACGCCGCTGCCGCTGTACCACATCTATGCCTTCACCTTCCATTGCATGGCGATGATGCTGATCGGCAGCCACAACATCCTGATCAGCAACCCGCGCGACCTGCCGGCGATGGTCAAGGAACTGTCCAAGTGGAAGTTCACCGGCTTCGTCGGCCTGAACACTCTGTTCGTGGCCCTGTGCAACAACGAGACCTTCCGCAAGATGGACTTCTCGGGGCTCAAGCTCACCCTGTCGGGCGGCATGGCCCTGCAGGTGGCGGTGGCCGAGCGCTGGAAGAGCGTCACCGGTTGCTCCATCTGCGAAGGCTACGGCATGACCGAGACCAGCCCGGTGGCGGCGGTCAATCCGGCCGAGCACAACCAGATCGGTACCATCGGCATTCCGCTGCCGTCGACCCTGTGCAAGGTGATCGACGACAATGGCAAGGAGCTGGCGCTGGGCGAGATCGGCGAGCTGTGCATCAAGGGCCCGCAGGTGATGAAGGGCTACTGGCAGCGCGAAGAGGCGACCACCGAGATCCTGGATGCCGACGGCTGGCTCAAGACCGGTGATATCGCGGTGATCCAGACCGATGGCTACATGCGCATCGTCGACCGCAAGAAGGACATGATTCTGGTGTCTGGCTTCAACGTTTACCCGAACGAACTCGAAGACGTGCTGGCGACCCTGCCGGGCGTATTGCAGTGCGCCGCCATTGGCGTCCCGGACGAGAAATCGGGCGAACTGATCAAGATCTTCATCGTGGCGCGGCCGGGTGTGACCCTGACCAAGGACCAGGTGATGGAGCACATGCGCGCCAATGTCACGGCGTACAAGGTGCCGCGCCTGATCGAGTTCCGCGATGCCTTGCCGACCACCAACGTGGGCAAGATCCTGCGGCGCGAGTTGCGCGATGAAGAGTTGAAGAAGCTGGGCCTCAAGAAGATCGCCTGAGGTTTAACCTTCGGGCCTCATCGCGGGTCAAGCCCGCTCCCACAAGGACAGT
>NZ_QLAD01000002.1:0-46318 GCF_024355235.1 Pseudomonas sp. S12(2018) | reverse complement strand
AGTGATCCCTGTGGGAGCGGGCTTGACCCGCGATGTTTTCAACGCAGTTTCTCAAGCATCTGGTAGTACCACATCCCCGCCGCCAGCAATGGGTTGCCCAGCACATCGCCCATCGGCACCTTGATGTGGCTGCAGCCGGCAAAGGTATCGAATCGGCTCAATGTGCCGGTGATCGCTTCGGCCATGATCTCGCCCATGATGTGGCTGGTGGCGATGCCATGCCCCGAATACCCCTGGCAGTACCACACGTTGTCCGACAGCTTGCCCAACTGCGGAATGCGGTTGACCACGATGCCCATCGCGCAGCTCCACTGGAATTCGATCGGCACGCCCTTGAGCGCCGGAAAGGTCGCTTCGATGCACGGGCGCAGCTCCCCCGCGATATCCCGCGAATCACGTCCCGAATAATTGGCCCCGCCACCGAACAGCAGGCGCCCGTCTGCGGTCATGCGGTAATAGTCGAGCACGAAGCGGCAGTCGTACACCGCCAGGTCCTGCGGGTTTAGCTTGCGGGCCAGCTCGCCCAGTGGCGTGGTGGTCACGATGCCGCCCATGGCCGGGAAGATCTTGCCCTTGAGCTGGGGCTTTTCCAGCTTGTGGTACACGTCGCCGGCCAGCATCACCTGGCGTGCGTTGACCCGGCCCTTGGCCGTGACAACCGCAGGTTTGTCGCCATGCACGATCTCCAGCACTTCGGAGTTCTCGAAGATCAGCGCGCCCAGTTGGTGCGCTGCCCGCGCCTCGCCCAGGCACAGGTTGAGCGGGTGCAGGTGCAGGTTGCGCAGGTTCTTCAGCGCGCCCAGGTACAACGGGCTGTCCAGATGCTGGCGCACCGCCTCGCGGTCGAGCATCTGCACCTGCTCGCCCATGCCGCGCCGCTGGGCTTCGTCGGCGAAGGCCTGCAGTTCGGTCATGTGCGCAGGCTTCATGGCCGCGTGCAGGTGGCCGTGCTTGAGGTCGCAGTCGATGGCGTAGCGTTCGACCCGTTGCTGGATGATGTCGTGGCCGCGAAAGCGCAGTTGCCAGATGAAATCGTCCACGTCATCGCCCAGGCGCTTGCGCATCTGTTTGCGCATGGCCTCGTCACCCGACAGGCTGCCGGTGACCTGGCCGCCGTTGCGCCCGCTGGCGCCCCAGCCGATACGGTTGGTTTCGACGATGGCCACCTTCAGGCCGCGCTCGGCCAGTTCCACCGCGCTGGCCACGCCAGTGAAGCCGCCACCGATGATCACCACGTCGACCTCGACCGTGCCCTGCAGGGTCGGGTACTGGGTGGTGTCGTTCAGGCTGGCGGTGTAGTAGGAGGCGCTGCGCTGGGCGGTGCCGTGGTTGAGGGCTGCATTCATGGGTGTGTTCCTTGAAGAATAGGGGGCTCAGGCCTGGGTCAGGTACCAGCGCCAGTCCTGCTCGCCGACCTCGGCCATGAACTGGCGGTACTCGGCGCGCTTGACCGCCAGGTACACCCCGAGGAAGGCCTCGCCGAACGCTTCGCGCGCCCAGCTGGAGCGCTCCAGCGCGGTCAGCGAGGTCAGCCAGTCGGTGGGCAGCAGCGTCTTGGCCTGGGCGTAGCCGTTGCCCTGCACCGGGGCGCCGGGGTCCAGTTGCTGGCGGATGCCATGGTGGATGCTGGCCAGAATGGCCGCGGCTGCCAGGTACGGGTTGGCATCGGCGCCGCAGATGCGGTGTTCGATATGTCGGGTGTTGGCCGGCCCGCCGGGCACGCGCAAGCTCACGGTACGGTTGTCCACACCCCAGGTCGGCGCCAGCGGTGCATAGCTGTTGGCCTGGAAGCGGCGATAGGAGTTGGCGTTGGGGCAGAACAGCAGCAGCGAGTCGAGCAGCATGGCCAGCATGCCGCCCACCGACTGGCGCAGCAGGGGCGTGCCGGCCTTGTCTTCGCTGGCGTACAGGTTGTGGCCGGCGGCGTCGGCCAGGCTCACGTGCATGTGCATGCCGGTGCCGGCCAGGTGCTCGAACGGCTTGGCCATGAAGCAGGCCTGCATGCCGTGCTTGTGTGCCACGCCCTTGACCAGGCGCTTGTAGCGCACCGCCTGGTCCATGGCCAGCAAGGCGTCGCCGTGCTCCAGGGTGATCTCCACCTGGCCGGGGGCGTATTCGGAAATCGCGGTACGCGCAGGAATGCCCTGGGCCTTGCAGGCGCTGTACAGGTCGGCCAGAAACGGTTCGATCTGCTCCAGCTCGCGCAGGCCGTATACCTGGGTAGCGCGGGGGCGACCGCCGTCGGTATCCAGTGCCGGTTGCGGGTGGCCCAGGTGATCGCGCTTCTGGTCGAGCAGGTAGAACTCCAGCTCGCAGGCCATTACCGGCTCATAGCCATCGGCCTTGAGCGCGTCGATCACCTTGGCCAGCAGTTGGCGTGGATCGGCGACGCTGGCCGGCAGGCCTTCGCTGGGGTGCATGCTCACCTGCAATGCCGCCGTGGGGATCTGCCGCCACGGCATGCGCACCAGGCTGCCGGCCAGCGGGTATGCGCGGCAGTCGATATCGCCCACGTCCCACACCAGCCCCGAGTTCTCCACATCGTCGCCATTGAGGGTCAGGCCGAGGATGGTGCTGGGCAGCGGCCGCCCGCTTTCATACACGGCCAGCAGTTCCTCGCGGTGCAGCAGCTTGCCGCGGGGCACGCCGTTGGCGTCGAGGATGAACAGCTCGATCATCTCGATATCGGGGTTGGCGGCCAGGAAATCCTCGGCCTCGGAAACAGGGGCAAACTGCATGGTGCACTCGCTTACGCCGTGGCGGCGTACAGGATCGCGCGCCAGTGGGCACGTCGATCGGTCGACAGGGTGGCCGCAACCGGGCCAGCGGTATCAGTGGGGTGCGAGGGCGGTATCTGGTGGGCGGGCATGGCGGCAATGCCACAAGGCCCAGAACGCGAGGATGCTATTGAACAGCGGATTTTCACCGGGGCGCGCCCGCACCTTCGGGAACGAAGGGCGCATCAGGGGGCGGGGCGTACACGCTGGCAAAGTCATGCACGGATACTCCCACGCGTGGGAAGGTTCATTAAATCGGCCTTTGTATACCTTCAGTTAATCAATGGCTAAACAATGGCCCTGCATGGCGAACCGTGCCGTGGCAGGGCAAATCTGCGACAATCCCCGACCAAACTACGCCGATCATGTGAAAGCAGGCTCACCTGCATTATTAAAAAGACGTCATGACTGACCAGAACGCCGCCATCGAGCAACTGCTGAAAAACCTTGACCACGCCATGATCGCCGAGCGCCATCGCCTGCGTCGGCAACTGCATGACCTGCGCAAGCGCCCCGACGAGGCCAAGCTGGCCCAGTGGGCCGCCCGGGTACAGGCCTCCTGCGATCAGGTCGCCGCGCGCAAGGCCAGCGTGCCGCGCATCCACTACGACGACAGCCTGCCGATCGCGGCCAAGCGTGACGAAATCAAGAAGGTGCTGGCCGCCCACCAGGTGCTGATCATCGCGGGCGAAACCGGCTCGGGCAAGACCACCCAGTTGCCCAAGATCTGCCTGGAACTGGGCCGCGGCCAGCATGGCCAGATCGCCCACACCCAGCCGCGCCGGATTGCCGCGCGCAGCGTGGCCACCCGCGTGGCCGAAGAGCTGGGTACGCCGCTGGGCGCGCTGGTCGGCTACCAGGTGCGCTTCGAAGACCAGAGCGATGCCAACACCCTGGTCAAGCTGATGACCGACGGCATCCTGCTGGCCGAAACCCAGCACGACCGCTTTCTGGAACGCTACGACACGATCATCGTCGACGAAGCCCACGAACGCAGCCTGAACATCGACTTCCTGCTCGGCTACCTCAAGACCCTGCTGCCGCGGCGCCCCGACCTCAAGGTCATCATCACCTCCGCGACCATCGACCTGGAGCGCTTTTCCAGGCACTTCAACGATGCGCCGATCATCGAGGTGTCCGGGCGTACCTACCCGGTCGAGACCTGGTACCGGCCGCTGACCAGCGAGCAGGACGAGGAGGGCAACCGCGTCGAGGACGATCTGACCGTCGACCAGGCGATCCTGGCCACCCTCGACGAGATTGCCGCCCATGAGCGCAGCATCGGCAAGGGCCCGGGCGACGTGCTGGTGTTCCTGCCCGGCGAGCGCGAAATTCGCGATGCCGCCGAGATGCTGCGCAAGGCACAGCTACGCCACACCGAAATCCTGCCGCTGTATGCACGGCTGTCGCCGGCCGAGCAGCAGAAGATCTTCCAGTCCCATCCGGGGCGGCGCGTGGTGCTGGCCACCAACGTTGCGGAAACCTCGCTGACCGTACCGGGCATCCGCTACGTGATCGACAGCGGCACGGCGCGCATCAGCCGCTACAGCTACCGTGCCAAGGTGCAGCGCCTGCCCATCGAGGCGGTGTCCCAGGCCAGTGCCAACCAGCGCAAGGGCCGTTGCGGGCGGGTCGAACCGGGCATCTGCGTGCGCCTGTACAGCGAGGACGACTTCAATGGTCGGCCCGCCTTTACCGACCCCGAGATCCTGCGCACCAACCTGGCTGCGGTGATCCTGCAGATGCTGCACCTGCGCCTGGGCGAGATCGACGCCTTCCCGTTCATCGAGCCGCCGGATGGCAAGGCCATCAGCGACGGCTTCAACCTGCTGCAGGAACTCTCGGCAGTCAATCGCGAGAACCAGCTGACCCCGCTGGGCCGCCAGCTGGCGCGCCTGCCGGTGGACCCGCGTCTGGGCCGCATGCTGCTCGAAGGCGCCAAGCAGGGCAGCCTGCAGGAGTTGCTGATCGTGGCCAGTGCACTGTCGGTGCAGGACCCCCGCGAGCGTCCGCCCGAGCGCCAGCAGGCTGCCGACCAGGCCCATGCGCAGTGGAAGGACAGCGACTCGGACTTCGCCGCGCTGGTCAACCTGTGGCGCGGCTTCGAAGAACAGCGCCAGGCCCTGACGGCCAGCCCGCTGCGCAACTGGTGCCGCAAGAATTTCCTGAATTACCTGCGTCTGCGCGAATGGCGCGATGCACACCGGCAACTGAGCCTGATCTGCCGCGACCTGCAGTTGAGCATCAACAAGGAGCCGGCCGACTACCCGCGCCTGCACAAGGCGATTCTGTCCGGGCTGCTCAGCCAGATCGGCCAGAAGACCGAGGACGGCGACTACCTGGGCGCGCGCCAGCGGCGCTTCTGGGTACACCCGTCCTCGGGCCTGGGCAAGAAACGCCCGCAATGGCTGATGACCGCCGAACTGGTCGAGACCACCAAGCTGTATGCGCGCATGGTGGCCAAGATCGAGCCGGACTGGATCGAGCCGCTGGCCGGGCACCTGATCAAGAAGAACCACTTCGAACCGCACTGGGAGAAGAAGCGCGGCCAGGTGGTGGCCTTCGAGCAGGTCACGCTGTACGGCATGATCGTGGTCGGCCGGCGCCCGGTGCACTACGGGCCGATCGACCCGCAGGCCTCGCGCGAGCTGTTTATCCGTCAGGCCCTGGTGGGCGGTGAGATCCAGTCGCGGGCCAAGTGCCTGGCGGCCAACACGCGCCTGCTCGAGCAGCTCGACGAGCTGGAGGCCAAGGCCCGCCGGCGCGACATCCTGGCTGATGAAGAGACCCTGTACGCCTACTACGAGGCGCGCCTGCCGGCCGAGATCCACCAGACCGCGACCTTCGACAGCTGGTACCGCGTCACCAGCCAGAAAGACCCGCAGTTGCTGATCATGCGCGAAGAGGACGTGCTGGCCCGTGAGGCCAGTGAAGTCACCGCCACGCAGTACCCCGATACCCTGCGCATCGGCGACCTGAGCCTGGCGCTGAGCTATCACTTCGAACCCAACCACCCCCGCGACGGCGTTACCGTGCGGGTGCCGGCGCCGCTGCTGCCCAGCCTGCCGGGCGAGCGCCTGGAATGGCTGGTGCCGGGGTTGCTGGAAGCCAAGTGCATTGCGTTGGTACGCAACCTGCCCAAGGCCTTGCGCAAGAACTTCGTGCCGGTGCCCGACTTCGTCAAGGCCGCCTTGCAGCGCATGACCTTCGCCGACGGCTCGCTGCCCCAGGCGCTGGGCCGCGAACTGCTGCGCATGACCGGTGCGCGGGTCAGCGACGAGGCCTGGGCCGAGGCGGCTGCGCAGGTGGAAGGCCACTTGCGCATGAACATCGAAGTGGTCGATGCCCAGGGCAAGTTCCTGGGTGAAGGCCGCGACCTGACCGAGCTGACGGCGCGCTTCGTTGCTGCCAGCCAGGCCGCGCTGGCCGTGCCGCAATCGGCCAAGGCCCAGCAGCCGGTGCAAGCCAAGGTGTTTGCCGAGGTGGCCCAGACCGCCCAGCAGAAGATCGCCGGGCTGTCGATGACGGTGTACCC
This sequence comes from Pseudomonas sp. S12(2018), assembly GCF_024355235.1. Classification (NCBI taxonomy): domain Bacteria; kingdom Pseudomonadati; phylum Pseudomonadota; class Gammaproteobacteria; order Pseudomonadales; family Pseudomonadaceae; genus Pseudomonas; species Pseudomonas sp. S12(2018). Next base: position 40,006 of record NZ_QLAD01000002.1, on the reverse strand, counting down.
GGCGCTGGTGGAAGAGGGCGGTACGGTCAAGGAAGGGCGCTTCTCGACCCAGGCCGAAGCCGAGTTCCAGCACCGCCGAGCCTTGCAGCGGCTGCTGCTGCAGCAACTGGCCGAGCCGGCGAAGTTCCTGCGCGGCAAGCTGCCGGGGCTGACCGAACTGGGCCTGCTGTACCGCGAGCTGGGGCGTGTCGATGCGCTGGTCGAGGACATCCTGCTGGCCAGCCTGGACACCTGCATCCTCGACGGCGAGAGCAGCCTGCCGCGCGACGGTGCCGGGCTTGCTTCGCTGGCCGAACGCAAGCGCGGCCACTGGGCCGATCACGCCGAGCGCCTGGCCCGCCTGACCCTCGAGATACTCAAGCTCTGGCACGGTCTGCAGAAGCGCTTCAAGGGCAAGATCGACCTGGCCCAGGCCGTGGCGCTCAACGACATCAAGCAGCAACTGGCCAACCTGGTGTACCCGGGTTTTGTGCGGGAAACCCCGGGCATCTGGCTCAAGGAACTGCCGCGCTACCTCAAGGCGGTGGAGCTGCGTCTGGAAAAACTCGGTTCGCAGGTGCAGAAAGACCGCGTGTGGAGCGGCGAGCTGAGCGGTCTGTGGGCACAGTACAAGGCGCGTGCCGACAAGCATGCCCAGGAGGGCAAGCGCGACGAGCAACTGGTGCTGTACCGCTGGTGGATCGAGGAATACCGCGTGTCGCTATTTGCCCAACAGTTGGGTACCAAGGTACCGATTTCCGACAAGCGCCTGGCCAAGCAATGGAGTCTGGTGGAAGCCTAATCCCCGGAACTTGTGGCACACTTGGCGAACTTCGCTACCGTGTCAGGTACCTGCCACGGTAGCTACAGAATGCAGCACAGCGTACTGCCCCGCTTGCCGGGTGCATTGCCTGTATTAATTGGTACTTTCGTGCCATTTGACCGACAGAACAGGCCGTTGCCCGGCAGGCAGCGGCCCCGAACAGAGGAACGACCGTGCATAACGTCGTCATCAGCGGCACCGGCCTGTACACCCCGGCCAACAGCATTTCCAACGAAGAGCTGGTCGAGTCTTTCAACACCTATGTGCAGCAGTTCAACGCCGACAATGCCGCTGCCATCGAACGGGGCGAAGTGCAGGCACTGGCCGAGTCGAGCGCTGCGTTCATCGAGAAGGCCTCGGGCATCAAGAGCCGCTTCGTGATGGACAAGGCCGGCATCCTCGATCCGCAGCGCATGAAGCCGCGCCTGCCGGAGCGCAGCAACGACGAGCCGTCGATCCTCTGCCAGATGGGCGTGGCCGCCGCCGAGCAGGCCCTGGCGCGTGCCGGGCGCACCGCAGCCGATGTCGACGCGGTCATCGTCGCCTGCTCCAACCTGCAGCGCCCTTACCCGGCCATCGCCATCGAAGTGCAGCAGGCGTTGGGCATCGCCGGTTTCGGTTTCGACATGAACGTGGCGTGTTCGTCGGCGACCTTCGGCATTCAGGTCGCCTGCAACAGCGTGCAACTGGGGCAGGCCCGTTCGGTGCTGGTGATCAGCCCCGAGATCTGCACCGGCCACCTGAACTTCCGTGACCGTGACAGCCACTTCATCTTCGGCGACGCCGCCACGGCGGTGCTGGTCGAACGTGCCGACCTCGCTACCTCGGCGCACCAGTTCGATATCGTCAGCACCAAGCTGCTGACCCAGTTCTCCAACAACATCCGCAACAACTTCGGCTTCCTCAACCGCGCGGCGGAAGAGGGTATCGATGCGCCGGACAAGCTGTTCGTGCAGGAAGGCCGCAAGGTGTTCCGCGAGGTGTGCCCGATGGTGGCCGAGCTGATCGGCCAGCACCTGAGCGAAAACAACCTCAACGTCAGTGACGTCAAGCGCTTCTGGCTGCACCAGGCCAACCTGAGCATGAACCACCTGATCGTCAAGAAGCTGCTGGGCCGCGACGCGCTGGTCGAGGAGGCCCCGGTGATTCTCGATACCTACGCCAACACCAGTTCGGCCGGCTCGGTGATCGCGCTGCACAAGCATCAGGACGACCTGCCCAAGGGTGCCCTCGGGGTGCTCAGTTCGTTCGGTGCCGGCTACTCGATCGGCAGCGTGATCCTGCGCAAACGTTGATCGCCACGCCAGTGACGGCTGACGAACAGCGCTTGCTCGACCGCCTGCTGGCGGGAGAGCAGCGCGCGTTCGCCGAACTGGTTCAGACCTGCCAGGGCGCCATGCGCGCGGTGGCCTATGCCATCGTCGGCGAACGTGGCGCCGACGAGGTGGTGCAGGATGCCTGGCTGGCGGCGGTACGCGGTCTGGCGGGCTTCCAGCGCCGCTCCAGCCTCAAGACCTGGTTGCTGACCATCACCGCCAATACGGCCAAGACCCGTTACCGGCAAAACCGCCGCGAGGTGCTGCTCGACGACCTGCCGGCCCCCCATGGCAGCATCGACGACGCGCGTTTTGCCAGCGACGGTCACTGGCTGCTGGCGCCTTCGGCTTGGCACGAAGACAGCCCCGAGGCCCTGCTCAGCCAGGAGCAGTTGCGCGAATGCCTGGAGCACACCCTGCTCAGCCTGTCGCAACTGCAGAGCAGTGTGCTGTTGTTGCGTGAGCGCCAGGGCCTCGAACTGGTGGAGATCTGTAATCTGCTCGACCTGTCGCTCTCCAATGTGCGTGTGCTGCTGCACCGTGCACGCCTCAAGGTCTTCGCGACCCTGGAACATTTCGAGGACACCGGCCAATGCTGACCTGCAAGCAACTGGTCGCCTGCTCCAGTGATTACCTGGACGGGCAACTGACCCTGGGCGAGCGCATGATGACGCGCCAGCACCTGCTGTTCTGTCGCAATTGTCGTCGCTTCATCAAGCAGTTGCGCCTGGCCCAGGCAACCCTCAAGGCGCTGCCGCCGGCGCCTGTGGAGGGGGCCGATGCCCTTGCGGCGCGGCTGGCCGCCGAGCGCCGGGCAACGCGCTGAAACCCCGCAACCAGCCCTGCAACGGGGCTGATTGTCTTATTCACATTCGAAGTAAAAAGTTCCCCTGTCACTAAATATTTATCTAACAGCCACTGATCTGAAATAACCCCCCGCCAAGATTCGTCCCCAGCACAAGTGGCCTGAGCCGCGTGTTTTTTCAACGTAATCAAGACCATAAACGTTATGAACGTAGGGGAGTTCCTTCGATGATCCGTAAGCACTTCGCAGGTTTCGCAGCCAGCGCCTTGGCAATGGCCGTTACCGCCCAGGCTTTCGCGGGCACCGTGACTACTGACGGCGCCGATATCGTAGTCAAGACCAAGGGTGGTCTGGAGGTCGCTACCGCTGACAAGGAATTCAGCTTCAAGCTGGGTGGCCGGGTCCAGGCCGACTACAGCCGCTTCGACGGTTTCTACACCAAGAACGGCGATACCGCCGATGCGGGCTACTTCCGCCGTGCCTACCTGGAACTGGGCGGTGTGATGTACACCGACTGGGCCTACCAGATCGCCTACGACTTCTCGCATAACTCCGGTGGCGACAACCGTTCCGAAGACGGTTACTTCGACGAAGCGTCGCTGGCCTACAACGGCTTCAAGCCGGTGTCGATCAAGGTCGGTCGCTTCGACCCCGAGTTCGGCCTGGAAAAAGCCACCAGCTCCAAGTGGGTGACTGCCCAGGAGCGAACCGCTGCCTACGACCTGGTGGACTGGACCAACTCGCACAACGGCGGCTTCGGTATCCAGGCATCGGGTAACGCCGGTGACTCGCTGTACGGTTCGGCCGGCCTGTTCGCCAAGGACGCCACCAACCAGGACAAGGACGGCGACAGCTCCAAGCAGTTCAACCTGCGCGGTGTGTTCGCACCGATGCACGAGGCCGGCAACGTACTGCACGTTGGCCTGAACTACGCCCAGCGCGACCTTTCCGACACCGCGTTCGACGGCCGTATCCGCAGCCGCCTGGGCATGCGTGGGGTGAGCACCGACGGTGGCCAGGACGCCGGCAACAACGGCAACCGCCTGGTGCTGGGCGGCAACGCCACCACCCCGGCCGGTGCCTACGACACCGACAAGGCCTGGGGCCTGGAAGCCGCCTACGCGCTGGGCCCGTTCTCGGTGCAGGGCGAGTACATCAAGCGTGATGTTCAGGCAGACGACTCGGCCTTCTCCGACATCAAGGCCAAGGGTTACTACGGCCAGGTGGCCTACACCATCACCGGTGAAGCGCGTGGCTACAAACTCGGCAAGTTCGACAGCATCAAGCCTTCCAACAAGCAGATTGGTGCGTGGGAAGTGTTCTACCGCTACGACCACCTGAGCGTCGACGACAACAACGGCGCATTTGCCGACATCGGTGACGTGGAAGCCAAGGTGCACAACCTGGGTGTGAACTGGTACGCCAACGAGTCGATCAAGCTCAGCGGCGTGTACGTCAAGGCCAAGACCGACAACGCGCAGAACGCTGCCGGCGACGACAGCGGCGACGGTTTCGTGATGCGCGCGCAGTACGTGTTCTAAGCGTTACCCCTGCAACACACTCCTTCATCCGTTAGATCTTCGCCCCGCACCTGCGGGGCTTTTTTTTGCTCGCACGAGGGGGCAGACTGCGCGCATGCCCATCTCAATTCTGCCGCACCTTGCCGATATCGACGCCGCCACCTGGGATGCCCTGGTGCCGGATGCCCAGCCGTTCCTGCGCCATGCCTTCCTGCGCAGCCTGGAAGACAGCGCCAGCGTCACCCCGCGCACCGGTTGGGCGCCGGCCCACCAGGTCCTGACCGACACTCAGGGCCAGGTACGGGCGGCCATGCCGGCCTACGTGAAGACCCATTCGTTCGGCGAGTACGTGTTCGATCACGGCTGGGCCGACGCCTGCGACCGCGCCGGTATCGACTACTACCCCAAGCTGCTGTGCGCGGTGCCGTTTTCACCGGTCAGCGGCGCGCGCCTGCTGGGTGACGCGCAGGCGGCGGGTGAGCTGATCGACGGCGTCAGCGATGCTTTGCTCGAACAGGGGCTGTCGGGCCTGCACGTGAACTTCACCGACCCGGCCAGCGACGAAGTATTGCGTGGGCGTGCGGGCTGGATGGAGCGCCTGGGGTGTCAGTTTCACTGGCGCAACCAGGGTTATCGGGACTTCCAGGATTTTCTCGACAGCCTCAGTTCGCGCAAGCGCAAGCAGATGCGCAAGGAACGCGAGCAGGTGGCGGGGCAGGGTATCGAGTTTCAGTGGTACCACGGCCATGAGCTGAGTGAGGCGCAGTGGGATTTCGTGTACGCATGCTATGCCAACACCTACGCCGTGCGCCGCCGTGCCCCGTACCTTTCCCGGGCGTTTTTCAGCCTGCTGGCCGAACGCATGCCCGCGTCGATCCGCGTGGTGATGGCGCATCAGGGCGGGCGGGCGGTGGCGATGGCGTTCAGCCTGGTGGGTGGTGACAGCCTGTATGGGCGCTATTGGGGCTGCCTGGCGGAGTTCGACCGGTTGCATTTCGAGACGTGCTTCTATCAGGGCATGGACGTTGCCATTGCCGAAGGGTTGCAGCGTTTCGATGCCGGGGCGCAGGGCGAGCACAAGCTGATTCGCGGGTTCGAACCGGTGATCACGCGGTCCTGGCATTACCTGCTGCATCCGGGGTTGAAAGCGGCCGTGCAGGACTTTCTGGCGCAGGAGCGGGTGGGGGTGCTGGGGTATGCCGAGGAGGCGCGTACGGCGCTGCCCTTCAGGCAAGTCTGAGGGCCGAGCCCGCACCCGCAGGCGCAGTGAAATCCCTGTGGGAGCGGGCTTGACCCGCGATACCGTCGCCGCGGTGTTCAATCAACCCCGACAAACCCACCCGTCTGGTGATGCCACAACCGTGCGTACAGCCCCTGGTGCGCCAGCAGTTCGGCATGGGTGCCCATCTCGGCAATCCGCCCCTGCTCCAGCACCACCAGCCGGTCCATCCGCGCGATGGTCGACAGGCGGTGCGCAATGGCGATCACCGTCTTGCCCTGCATCAGGGTCTCCAGGCTCTCCTGGATGGCTGCCTCCACTTCCGAATCCAGCGCCGAAGTGGCTTCGTCCATGATCAGGATCGGCGCATTCTTGAGCAGCACCCGCGCAATCGCGATGCGCTGGCGCTGGCCGCCGGACAGTTTCACGCCACGCTCGCCCACATGCGCATCGAAGCCGGTGCGCCCCTGGGCATCGGACAGCTGAGGGATGAACTCATCGGCCCGCGCCCGGCGCACCGCCTCCCACAACTCCTCTTCTGTCGCATCCGGCCGGCCATACAGCAGGTTGTCGCGAATCGAGCGGTGCAGCAGCGAGGTGTCCTGGGTGATCATGCCGATCTGTGCGCGCAGGCTGGCCTGGCTCACCTGGGCAATGTCCTGGCCGTCGATCAGGATACGGCCACTTTCCAGGTCGTACAGGCGCAGCAGCAGGTTGACCAGGGTGGACTTGCCGGCGCCCGAGGGGCCGATCAGGCCAATCTTCTCGCCGGGGCGAATGTCCAGGGTCAGGTTGCTGATGATCCGGCTGCCCTGACCGTAATGAAAGTCGACGTTGTCGAAGCGCACCGCGCCGCGATCGACCTTCAGCGCCGGAGCATCTGGCGGATCGGTGACGGTGACCGGCTGGGCGATGGTCTTGAGGCCATCCTGCACCATGCCGATGTTCTCGAAGATGCCGTTGACCACCCACATGATCCAGCCCGACATGTTGACGATGCGGATCACCAGGCCGGTGGCCAGGGCGATGGCGCCCACGGTGATCAGCGACTGGCTCCACAGCCACAGCGCCAGGCCGGTGGTGGTGACGATCAGCAGCCCGTTGAGGCTGGTGATGACCACATCCATGCTGGTGATCACCCGCGAGGCCAGCTGGGTCTTTTCGGTCTGCTCGCGAATCGCTTCGCGGGCGTACTGGCGCTCGAAGTCGGTGTGGGCGAACAACTTGAGGGTGGCGATGTTGGTGTAGCCATCGACAATGCGGCCCATCAGTTTGGAGCGCGCATCCGATGACACCACCGAGCGTTCCTTGACCCTGGGCACGAAATAGCACAGTGCGCCGATGTAGGCGAAGATCCAGACGGTCAGGGGCAGCATCAGGCGCCAGTCGGCCTCGGCGAACAGTACCAGCGAGCTGATCGCGTAGATCAGCACGTGCCACAGGGCGTCCACCGCCTGCACGGCCGAATCGCGCAGCGAGTTGCCGGTCTGCATGATGCGCTGGGCGATACGCCCGGCAAAATCGCTCTGGAAGAAATTGAGGCTCTGCTTGAGCACATGGGTGTGGTTCTGCCAGCGGATCATGCTGGTCATGCCCGGGCTGATGGTCTGGTGCACCAGCAGGTCGTGCAGGCCGAAGAACAGCGGGCGCAGCAGCAGCGTGACCACCACCATCCAGATCAGCTCGCTGGCGTGATCGCTGAAGAAATCGGGGTTTGGCGCGCCCTGGGCCAGGTCGATGATGCGGCTCAGGTAACTGAACAGCGCCACTTCGATGAGCGAAGCCACCAGCCCCACCACCAGCAGTGCGGCAAAGCTGGGCCACACCTGGCGCAGGTAGTAGAAATAGAACGGCAGGACCTTGCCCGGCGGCGATGCGGTCGGTGCTTCGCGAAAGATGTCGATCAGCTTTTCGAAATAGTGATACAACCTCAAAACTCTAACTCCTGTCTGACTCGACCGGGCCGGTCGTGGTTCACGTCCCTGTGAACACGGGCTCAGTCAATGCGTTTGGCGGACTTGATCAGCACGGGATCGACCGGTACATCGGCCATGCCGTTCTTGCGCGTGGTCGGCGAGTTGACGATCTGGTCGACCACGTCCATACCCTTGACCACCTTGGCGAACACGGCGTAGCCGGCATCGCGGCCCGGATCGAGGAAGGCGTTGTCGGCCACGTTGATGAAGAACTGGCTGGTGGCCGAGTTCGGGTTGGATGTGCGGGCCATCGACAGGGTGCCGCGGGTGTTGTGCAGGCCGTTGCTGGCCTCGTTGCGGATCGGGTCCTTGGTCGACTTCTGTTGCATCTGCGCGGTGAAGCCGCCGCCCTGGACCATGAAGCCCGGGATCACGCGGTGGAAGATGGTGTTGGTGTAGAAGCCGCTGTCGACATACTCGAGGAAGTTCTTGGTCGAGATGGGCGCCTTGACCGGGTCCAGTTCCACTTCGATCTGGCCGAAGCTGGTGTCGAGCAGTACGTGCGGGGCTTTTTCGGCAGCCATCAGGCTGGTGGCGAAGACGACCGAGCAGGCGCCAAGCAGAAGTTTTTTCAGCATGAACTCAATGATCCTTGAGAAGTGGTTGAAGCCGTTGCCAGAAACTGCAGCAGGGTCTGGTTGAACAGCCGGGGTTGATCCAGCGGTGTAGCGTGCCGTGAATCTTCGATGACCGCCAGTCGTGCTTGAGGAATAAGCGCGACGTAGCGCTGCTTGAGCTGTATCGGGGTGTAATCGTGGTCGGCGCTGATGACCAGCGTAGGACAGCGGATCTGGCCCAGGCGTTCCTGTACCCCCCAGCCGACGATGGCATCGAAGCTGGCCAGGTACGCACGCTTGTCGTTGCGCGCCCAGCGCTCGGCCATCTTGCGTCGCAACTCGGCCTGCTCCGGCTTGGGAAACAGGCGTGCGGCCAGGCCTTTGCCGATGGTCTCCAGGCTCAGCAGGCGGGCCAGGCTCCAGCGCTTGAACCATTGCCAGTAATCGTCGCGGCTGCGCAGCTTGACCTCGGGTGCGCTGTTGACGATGCACAGGCTGCGCAACCGGTGGGGATGGTCGACGGCAAACTGGAAGCCGATCATGCCGCCCATCGACAGGCCAGCCAGGTGCACCGGGCCGGTGTTCAGGTGCTCCAGCAGGGCCAGCAGGTCGGCGCTGAAGCCGGCGATGCTGTAGCGCTCGCGAGGCTTGTCGGAGCGCCCGTGGCCGCGCACATCGAGCAGGATCACGCGGTACTGACGGGCCAGCTCCGGTACCTGGTATTCCCAGTCCTGGCAGCTCGAGCCCAGGCCGTGCAGCAGTACCAGGGGCTCGCCCTGGCCATATTCCTCGTAATGCAGGGTGCAACCTTCATGTTCGAAATAGGCCATGGGCGTTACCTGTCAGGCTTGGGCGGGGGCGGCGAAGGGCACGTCCAGCGGCGCAGTGTCGAAGTTGCGCAGCAACTCGATGAGGATCTGCGTGGCCGGGCCCAGGGGTTTGTCCTTGTTCGAGTAAAGGTAGAACAGCGGGTGACGGCTGCCACCCTGGTCCAGCGGCAGTGGCTTGAGCACGCCTTCGCGCAGTTCGCGCTCGATCAGGTGGCGTGGCAGCCAGGCAAAGCCCAGGCCGCTGCTGACGAAGGTGGCGGCGGTGGCCAGGCTGCCGACCGTCCAGCGCTGTTCGGCGCCCAGCCAGCCCACATCCCGCGGTTGTGCCCGGCCAGAGTCGCGGATCACCACCTGCAACTGGCTCTCCAGGTCCTGGAAACTGAGCTCGCGGCCCAGGCGGTGCAGGCTGTGCTCGGGGTGTGCAACGGCCACGAACTCCACCGCGCTCAATTCGGTGCCCAGGTAGCCGGGGATGCTGAAGCCGCTGATGGCAAGGTCCGCCACCCCTTCATGCAGCACTTCCTCGACCCCTGACAGCACCTCCTCGCGCAGGCGCACCCGGCAGCCGCGACTTTGCGGCATGAACGCACTCAGGGCACGTACCAGTCGGGCATTGGGGTAGGCGGCATCGACCACCAGGCGCACCTCGGCTTCCCAACCCTGCTCCATGTGATGGGCGAGGTCTTCGAGTTGGCTGGCCTGCTTGACCAACTGGCGCGAGCGGCGCAGCAGCACGCTGCCGGCATCGGTGAGCACCGCCTTGCGCCCGTCGATGCGCAGCAACGGCACGCCGAGCTGGTCCTGCATGCGGGCCACGGTATAGCTCACCGACGATTGGGAGCGATGCAGGGCTTCGGCGGCCTGGGCAAAGCCGCCGTGGTCGACCACCGCCTGCAGAGTCCGCCACTGATCCAGGGTAACGCGCGGCGCTTTCATCTTCGGCTCCTGTTGTCCTAAGCTGGCGCACTTTCATGGAGAGCGCCGTTATGAAGAAAATCTGTGTTGCACTGCTGGCCCTGCTGCCGCTGACGGCCCTGGCCTACCCCATCGACGTGACCAAGAACACCGACGGGGTGAAGCTTGACTACACCACCTACGACACCGACCGTGACATCGGCTCGATCAGCCTGAACAACTACGGCGATGTGGCAGCGACGTGCAAGGTCACCTTCCGCAACGGCCCGGAGGCCCCGAGGGTACGGCGCATACAGGTACCGGCGAAAAAGAGCGTCGACGTGACGGCCAAATTCAACCGCGAAATCCTCAAGCTGCGCATCGCGCTGGACTGCAAACCGCAATAAAACAGGTTAACTGATAGATTTAACCCAGTTTTTACGCTTTTTTATCGATAGGTCAATCTCTAATCTTGCCTCCATCGACTTAGCGAACTTGCCGATGGAGGCAACCCATGTCCCGCGTACTGATCATCGAAAGCAGCGCCCGCCTGCAGGACTCCGTGTCTCGTCAGCTGACCCGTGATTTCATCAGCCAGTGGCAGGCGGCCAACCCGGCCGACCAGATCAGCGTGCGCGACCTGGCATTGAACCCGGTACCCCACCTGGACAGCCATTTGCTGGGTGGCTGGATGAAGCCCGAAGCCCAGCGCAGCGCCGAAGAAGTGCAGGCACTGGCACGTTCCAACGAACTGACCGACGAAGTGCTGGCCGCCGATGTACTGGTGCTGGCGGCGCCGATGTACAACTTCACCATCCCCAGTACGCTGAAGGCCTGGCTCGACCATGTGCTGCGTGCCGGCGTCACCTTCAAATACACCCCGACCGGCCCGCAGGGCTTGCTGACCGGCAAGCGCGCCTATGTGCTGACGGCCCGCGGCGGTATCCACGCCGGGGCCGGTAGCGACCATCAGGAGCCCTACCTGCGCCAGGTGATGGCCTTCATCGGCATTCACGAGGTGACGTTCATTCACGCCGAGGGCCTGAACATGGGCGGCGACTTCCACGAAAAAGGCCTGAACCAGGCCAAGGCGCTGCTGGCTGCGGTAGCTTGAGCCGTACCGATTTTCCCCCCGCCTGACACCTTTGCTCCTTTGGGTGTACCTGCCCGGTCAGACACTGGTTTGACCGGGCTTTTTTGTGGATAGTTATAAAACTTGTCATTGCCAGGTTGATTGTTTATAGAGAACTGACAGTTTTGTCAGGTGCGCGCTTGAATGCCTAGCTGTTTATATACAGGTGACGGACAGACTTTCCGCAGTGAAAGTTTGTAACTTGCCTCGCGGATATAAGGATGCGTACCTATGCCTGCTAAAATTGAGTCCAAGCTATATGCCTGGGATGCCCCGACGATCGACTGTTCGATTCCACATCCCGATTACCCCCAAGACCCGTCAAGAAGGTATTTCCTGATAAGGGGGATCTACAACTGCGGCAGCAATACGGATTTTTTGTCAGTCAGGACGCTCATATCAGCCGGTATGTACGCCGGTGACAGGGTCAGGGTAAGAATTGTCGAACCTTCCGGTATCATCTTCGATTTGCCCGTGCAAGTCATCAAAAACCCGCCGCAAGCGCTGTACTCTTCTTGTCCAAAAGCGCTGATGTACAGCAGTTCCGGTCAAACGGCACAGGTAAATTTCGCGCTGAGCAGGAATGGCGGAGCATGGGTGGTTTCGCAGAGTCGTTACTATACGGTGCAAGTCCAAAGTTTCGATCCATTGGACCGGCCAACACTTGAGCGCGGTTCTCGCGTGGTCAAGGTTACCTATCCCAAATGGCACCCCTCACACAAGGTTCGTCTAAGAGGTTTCACCACGACAGGGCATGAGGACCTGGGGTGGAAACCCATGACGAGTGGTACTGCCGAGTTTCCAATTCCACTGAGCTGGTTTCAGCAGAACAGAGGCAAGCAAGTGTGGTTCAATTATGCGCTTGAAGCGGTTACGGGCTCGGACTGGCAATTTTCCAGGCTGCTTTATATCCCGAGCCTGGAGGTGCCCCCGGCATCTGAGGAGGCGCCTGAGGTCCCTGCGAAAGTGCCGGTGAAAAAACCTGCGAAGGCGTCAGAGGCACCTGCGAAAGTGCCTGGCAAACCTGCGAAACGCCCGCCAAGCAAGGCGTGACCCGCAAGCAAGGGTTCAAAGCCGGCGCGAGCGCAGGGAGGCACCATGTTGAACACGTTCACACTGTTGCTGTTGATCAGCCTGATGACAGCCTGCGCCAGCCGGGCGCCGGTGCAGCCTGCCAGTGACGAGTTTGCGCAGGCAAGCTCGGTGCCGCCAACGGTCCAGGCCGCTGCGTTGCAGTCCCGTGCAGGTACGGCGGCTGTTTCCGGAGCCACGGTTGCACGCCACCTGCAGGAACGTTACCGCGACACCCGGCAGAACTGTGACGCCTCCAGCGCGCCGGCCTTTCTGTGCAGCGGCATCCTCATGCGCGCTACGCAGAACAGCCCGGCGTTTCATTCGTGGAACCCGAACCCTACCGCCTCGGGCGTGTCGTTCTCCTACCTGCGCGCCGACTCTGCGTTCAGTCGGTTGGCCTATGGGTACACTAACGGCTTCATCTTCGTGCCTATCTTGTACGCCAACAATCAATACAAGCCCCGTGTGTTGTGCTCGTTTCCTGTGGACGCCGATTCCAACAGGCGAGAATCGCAGGGGTGCGGGCAGAATGTCGGTTACCCCACGGTGAGTCGCGAGTGCAGGGCTCAGGGCATCGGTACAGCCGAACAATGGCTGGCGCATTACAACGCCAACCGGATCAATGCACGCCAGTGCGGCTTCAATGTTCGCGATGAACTCAACAAAGAAGGCGCCATCGCGTTCTATCAGAGCCTGCGTGCCAGAAACCTGCCCGGCGCCAACCTTGGTGGCATCCAGAACGAAGTGCGCATGGCCCTGTGGCCGCAGAACATCGGTCGGCAATTGCCGATGGAAGCCTTCTTCTATATTGGCGGGAGCGCGAGCGGAAGGGCGGGGGCGCAGGCGGATCAGCGGGACTTCTTCAGCCAGACGGGCATCCTGGTGCCGATCATCGCGGTGACCTTGCCCTCTGGCGCCACCCCCGCACGCTTCCAGTTCATCACGGCCGATCAGACCCGTTGAGCCTGCTGGCACCTTGAGTGCAGGCCTTTCAAAAGCGGTTGCCGGCCCGTTGGTCAACCGCTAAGGTCGCCGCCTGCATATCAGGGGGCATACATGGGCTACTTATTGATCGTCGCGCTGATCCAGGCGTTTTCCTTCAGCCTGATCGGCGAATACCTGGCCGGGCATGTCGACAGCTACTTCGCGGTGCTGGCGCGGGTACTGCTGGCCGGCCTGGTGTTTTTGCCGTTGACCCGCTGGCGCAAGGTCGAGCCGCGCTTCATGCGGGCCATGCTGCTGATCGGCGCGTTGCAGTTCGGCATCACCTATGTGTGCCTGTATTTGAGCTTTCGTGTGCTGAGCGTGCCCGAAGTGCTGCTGTTCACCATTCTTACACCCTTGCACGTGACCCTGATCGAGGATGCCCTGAACCGGCGCTTCAACCCGTGGGCACTGGTGGCCGCACTGGTGGCGGTGGGGGGCGCAGCGGTGATTCGCTTCGACCGCATCAGCCCGGACTTCTTCATGGGCTTTGTGCTGCTGCAACTGGCCAACTTCACCTATGCCGCCGGTCAGGTGCTGTACAAGCACCTGGTTGCCCGTTACCCCAGTGACCTGCCGCACTACCGACGCTTCGGCTACTTCTACCTGGGCGCCCTGCTGGTGGTGCTGCCGGCCTTCCTGCTGTTCGGCAACGCGCAGCATCTGCCCAGCACCGACGTGCAGTGGCTGGTGCTGCTGTTTCTGGGATTTTGCCCGACGGCGCTGGGGCTGTACTGGTGGAACAAGGGCGCCTGCCTGGTTTCAGGCGGCACCCTGGCGGTGATGAACAACCTGCATGTGCCGGTCGGGCTGTTGCTCAACCTGCTGATCTGGAACCAGCACGAGCCGCTGGGCCGGCTGTTCATCGGTGGTGCGGTGATACTGGCCTCGCTATGGCTCAGCCGACTCGGTGCTCAACGCCCGTTGCTCGCGAACGGCACCGGCCGGTAGCAGCCCGGCGCGCAGGTCGCTGCCGCTGGGTTGCTGGTACAGGCCCAGACCGAACTCGGGCATCACGGCCAGCAGGTAGTCGAAGATATCGCCCTGGATACGTTCATAATCGGCCCAGGCGGTAGTGCGGGTGAAGCAGTAGATTTCCAGGGGCACGCCCTGGGCGGTGGTCTGCATCTGACGCACCATGCAGGTCATGTTCGGCTGGATGTCCGGGTGGCTTTTCAGGTACGCCAGGGCATAGGCGCGGAAGGTGCCGATGTTGGTCATGCGCCGGCGGTTGGCCGACAGTGCTGCCACAGGGCCCTGGGCTTCGTTCCAGGCCTGCAGTTCGCTGCGCTTGCGGGTCATGTAGTCGGTGAGCAGGCGCACCTTGCCCAGGCGTTGCTCTTCTTCATCGGTCAGAAAGCGCACGCCGCCAGCATCGATGAACAGGCTGCGCTTGATGCGCCGACCGCCGGCCTGCTGCATGCCACGCCAGTTCTTGAACGATTCGGACATCAAGCGCCAGGTGGGGATCGAGACAATGGTCTTGTCGAAATGGTGTACGCGTGAGCTAAAACTCTAAATGGACATCCCAAGTCTATTCAAATCAGTAGCTTAAAATTTTCTGTCCATTGTCCATTTTTTCCTAGAACGATGGACAGCCCGCCACCCCACAATGCCCGCAGCCCCTTGAGCCTTCCTCCTGTGAGAGCCTCAAACGACCCTCCCACGCAGCTACAACCTGTCTATCGGGTTCCCCATCACGGCGCATTAACGATAGTATTGTGCCATTACACAAGGACACTCGGATGCCCAGCCACCCTGGCCTAGAGGGAGGAGGGCGGTAGGAGCTCGGCATGGATCAGCCACGCCACAGGAACGCAGACAGACGACCACCCCATCCCGAGGCTACTACTTGGGAGTATTCGTCGTGCCTGCGATTTGTCGAGCGTCTGCATAAATCCCCGAAAGCCCAACAACGAAGAATCCATACGAACAACATTTCAACAACCAAGGTACTCATGCATGAGTGAGCAGGAACAGGAAGTAGGACAGGAAAACGGACAAGAACAGAAGCAGGAGTACGTTTTTCATCCCGCTGATCTGGTCGAGTATGCGATGGACAAGCCCATTGGCGCAGCTCGCGCGGCGCTGGCAATTGGACTGGAAGGCGCTGATGTTTACCCTGATATCATCATTGATGAATTAGCGGGAAACATGGAATTGAATCAGCGTTTCCTGAAGAAACTCACGAGTGCTTTGCGGAAGGATCCGAGCAAAATTATTGCTGATATGCCATATCGTATCAAGGGGCGTCAGCTGGAACGCGATATCAACTTATGATCTTTTTATATTGTAGCTCCGCAAACTCGGCACCCCTTCGGAGGTGTAGCTGATGTCAATTGGCGAGAAACCCATCAATATTCCGCCTGCCCCTGCGTTCGAGCTCACAGCGTTGGATGTGGAGAAGGGGGCGCCCGTTCAGCCACTAGAGCGTCTGCAGATTATGTCGGCGTCTGAATGGGAGGTTTTTACCTCCGAATTTGTATCTTATCTAGATAAGGATTACGACTCGGTAACGCTGTGTGGCGGCGGGGGTGACATGGGGCGTGATGTCATCGCCAAGTTCGCAACAGGGTGGGACAATTTTCAATGTAAGCACTACAAAGAGAAGCTGAGCATTGCCGACGTCGCAGCCGAACTGGGAAAGCTCGTTTACTACACCTGGAAAAAAGAGTACACCCTGCCGCGCAACTACCGCTTTGTAACGCCGAAAGGGTGCAGCGCGCCTTGCATGGGTATATTCACCAAAAAGTCCAGAATTCAGGGTGAGCTAATCAAGCGCTGGGACAAAGCGTGCAAGAATAAAATCTCCAGCAAGGAGTCAATACCTCTAGAAGGGGATTTGCTAGATTATCTAAAGAGTATCGACTTTTCGTTTGTTGATGAGATGTCTTCGCTGGACTTGATAAAGATGCACGCGCGGACGCCATACCACACGTCCCGATTCGGTAGTTATCACCTAAAGCGTCCAGTAGTTCCAGAGGTTGCACCGGCGACAGTCGCTGATAACGAGAAAGTTTATATCGAGGCTCTCTTGGACGCATTTTCCGAAGCGGATGGGGCTGAGTATACATTTAAAAGCGTTATGGAAGGTGAGTATGAACGCCTTATGGATCGGGCTAGGATACACTTCTTCAGTGCAGAATACTTAGAGGCATTTTCCCGAGATGGGTTTCCTGCTGGCTGCTACGACAAACTCAAAGCATCATGCCATGATGGCATAGACAGTGTTTATTACCAGAAGCACGATGATGGATTGCAGCGGTTTCTCAAAGTGACCGAGCACTCCACGAAGGTACAATACGATTCTCATCCGCTGCGTCATTTCCTGCAAGTCGCCGACCGCCAGGGGTTATGTCATCAATTAGTGAACGACCGTAAACTCACATGGGTGAAGAAGAAAAAACCATGAAGCCGAAAGATTTATATAATAGCCCTGTTGAAGTTGGTGCGCGTATCGTTCTATTGCTTGCTGGACTTACCAGAGCGCTTGATCTGGATGAGCTGATCTTCTTTGACTACGCATCGATTTATAGTGGTGACTTTCAAGGAGAGTCGAGTCTGCATCCAATGATGATTAATCGTCTAGCTGAACTGGTTCGAAGACGGGAGATCTTCCCTGGCGCGATCAAACTTTTTACCGCAAAAGGGTTGATGACTTCCCAGGTTGATGAGCATGGCGTTCGATATTCCATCACCACGGCAGGCAGTGAATTTGCCTCCAACTTAACTACTGAGTATCACTCAGGTTTCAGGCGGCATGTGTCATGGGTTGAAGAGAATATTGATTATCTCACGATTCAACGTCGCACCATTTATAAAGTTGAAAGGGCGATCTGATGTTTATTGAAAGTATTGTCGTGAGTGGCCCTGACCTGAGAGATGCTGCTGTTTTTTTTGAAAAGGGCGCGAACGTTGTTCAGGGTGGCTCCAATACCGGTAAGTCATACATTGTGCAGTGCTTGAAATTCGCCCTTGGTTCAAATACACCGCCGAAGTCCATCAAGGAGTCGCAGGGCTACACCACGCTCAAGGTGAAGTTTGTGCATGATGATGGGCGCTCCTTTACCATCGAGAGGCACCTTTCAGAAAGCTCCAAACCTACACTTTATGATGAAGAGGGGAAGGTTTTGATCTTAGGGATTAAGCACAATCCTAAGAAAATGAACTCGATTTCCAACCAGTTTTTGCACAGATTGGGGTTGAATGGAAAGCTTTTGTTGAAAGGGACAGAGTCGCTAAATAATGCCTCATTCTCTCTTCGTTATTTTGAGAATGTCTTGTTGATGGATGAGACGCGGATCGTGGCTGAGTACTCTCCTTTAGGTACGGGCCAGAAGGATGAGCGTTTTATGGAAAAATCCATCCTGAAGCTACTGTTAACGGGTAAAGACGATACCGGGGTTAAACAGGCTAAAAAGGAGTTGGAATCAAAGGGGGCATTGAGACATAAGGCTACTGCTGTAGAGGGAATTATCAAGCAGTTTTATCCAGGAAATGATGCCGCTGAAAGCCTTGAACTTCAGAAGCTCAGCTCGTTTGTCGACCAGGTCGCGCTTCGGATGAAGCTGGCTGAGCAGGAACTGGAAGGCGCGTTCCATTCGAGTGAAGACCTGTTCACCCAGAAGGCCAACCATATCACCGAACTGGAGTTGGTCGAAGGCAAAATTGCTGAAGACAAGGCTCTGCTTAGCCGATTTAACATGCTTGGCCAGAAGTACGAATCAGATCGCCAGCGCCTTCAGGGCATTGAGCAGGCGGCAGTTCTACTTGACTGTGCGGACGCGGTGCTTTGTCCAACCTGTGGGAATCATTTCGACTCCGAGTCATGTACGACGGACGTAGATGACATCAAGAAAGGTGTCTCCTTCGAGTTGGATCGAATTTCGAAGAATATCCACGAGCTCGCGGAAGCCCAGGGATCTCTGACGGCAGCGATTGAGCGGAACACCTCAAGCGCTGAGAGCACCAAGACGTCCATCGCGGCAGTGGAGAAGGTTATCACCTCGGAGCTCCAGGGGTTGGTTCAGGCAGTGAGTGACCTGAAGGAGCTTGCTGCGTGCCTTAAGCACGATCACTCGGTGCTGGATAGACTCGTGAAGGATAAGGCCAAGCTGAGGGAGGAGTTAAACCGACTGGGTGTTCTGCTGCTTGAGGAGCAAAACACTTATACTCCTGAAAGCTTTGAGGACTCTGCCAAGCCCCTGGTGAAAGAGATTCAGGATATCTTACAGCGCTGGAGTTTCCCGAATCACTCCCCAGTGGAATTCGATTTCGATGCGCGTGACATCACCATTGGTGGAAGTAAGAGAGGCAATTTCGGCAAAGGGTATCGAGCGATTGCTTCCTCTGCATTTGCTCTGGGGCTGATGAATCTGCTGAAGCTTTCTGGACGCCACCCTGGTTTTGTAGTGCTTGATTCCCCGCTGACCACATATAAGGAAGGGGATCCGGAACCTGAGGAAGATGATGGGGAAGTAGCTGCGGATGTAATTTATGCGTTCTATCAGGATATCGCTGATAACTTCAAGGACTCTCAAGTAATTATATTTGAGAACAAGGAGCCTGATATGGCGCTCATTCCTCATATGAATTATCAGCATTTCACGAAAAGCAAAAAGATTGGGAGATATGGCTTCTTCCCACTGAGAGGCTGATTTAATTGTGTAGTGTTGTCGATCACTCGTTACATAGCGCGGTGATCGATTCTCTATCGTCTGGTTTTCGGTTGCGGGTAATATCGAGGTCTAATAGCCGCAGGGGGTGATCTCATCCCGGCCTTCAGAATCGAGAGTGTCTTTGCAACAAAGCTCACAGCTCGTGGTTAAATTGCGGTTTTGGCTAGCAGGCAGCAAACGCGAGGGGCTGATGGGCAAGGATCACGAGGTGGGGGGGGCTGAGGTTGACACGGACGCCAAAGGCAATGAGGCAGCTGTAATGGCTCCGCCTGCGAATGCGAATGAGCAGGCTCAAGCCATCGCCGAGCACTGGCGCGGAGCCTGGAGCGATCTCAGTCGCACGGATGCCGTTGTTGCGCATGGCCCAAGCTTTGTCCTGTGGCGGTATGAAAAAGACGGCTTCGAGAGTCCCGGTACCTTTTTTCCTTCCGAGGCGATTGACCAGACTATCCCGCACGCCGGGATGCGCGAAGCGATGCGGCAAGCTCTGGCTGAGACCGACCACGAGCGCCACCTAGTGGCCGTCATCGTTTTGAAAGGGGACGCTGGTGCTGCGATGTCGGTGATTCCAAAGACGGCTGTCTGCAAAGAACAGGCTTGGTTTGAAATGACCAAAATCCGGAAGTCATCCGTTTCGGAAAAGGTCTGGATCCCGCTGCGTGCTGATTACATGCTGACGTCTGAGGGGGAGTATGGCTATGAGGGCTATCTTGAAGAATACTTCGGCGTTGCATCGGTCATGTTTGACCTCCAACATCGCGATGAAATAAGCAAACTGGGCTGGGGCGACATTGGTGGGAACACCTTTGCCGGCGGTGAGGAAACACATCGGGCATGGCCCAATGAGAATGGACACGACACGTCGCAAGATTCGAGTCCAACCCACACCGAGCAGGGGAAATCGGTCGCAAGCTTCCGTGTGCCATTTACAGACCTGAACTTGTCCCTACGCACTCGCCAAACCAAATCTGCCGCTCCTCCCGAACCAGTGGCTCCAGCAGAGCCTACTTTTGTCACAACCTACTATTGGGCAGGTGACTGGGCCAGTCATCATTCTGATGCGGTAGGCACTGGACTGGTTATCGAGCAGAACTTCGATGGTGCGGCGCCGAATGAGTGGCACCTGCATCAGGATCTCGTGATCTCACTGGGCCTGCAGCGCGAAGGCGACATTTGGTTGCGGCCAGTCGAGGGCTTCCTGGAGGTCGTAAGGCTCAAGCGTGACGAGCAGGGTAAGCCTGTGCTTCTGGAGGCGCGCACTGAGCACCTCCGTGATTATTTGAAAGCTCGGGGCATGTACCTCCTGCTTACCAGTTACCGAAACCGCTCACAGACCGTGTCTGATGCGTCCCATATTGACTGGGCTTCAGGATTCATCCAGGAGGAAAAGGATGGGAGGGAGTGGGAAGGGATCAATTCTGAAATTCATGAGGGCGGGAAGCCGTATGGCTCCTCAACGGGAGTCTTCCATGTCTCGCGCACAGACGTTGATGCTGATGACGACGTGCCGAAGCTCGGTTTACCCGACGACGATTCTGTCGTGTCCAAATCCTGGTCGATCCAGCATGAGGGGAGAAAACTCCACTCTCTGAGTGGTTCGCTTTCGATGACTGAGGTTGTTGAGCCTGGGCGTGTGAGCGAACGAGTTAAGGGCGAAGCGTCGCTGACCAAGGTGGACTTCGCGATTAATGCCTCTGGCGAGCGTATCAGCGGAGATGAGCTTGAATCCACAGGTGGTTGGCTGTGGTTTCGCCCGAATGTCACAACCTTGCTCGGTAGTTACCGAGGCTCTTATCTTCGATGGTATACCCGGGACACTGGCGCTATTGGGGTTTCAATCGGAGACAGCGTCCATTTCGGCTTGAATTCTCTCGGGTTGCTCAACGTATATGCCAAGGACATTGGCCGGCTTCCACCTTGGCAGCAGCGTGTATGGGCCGGTGCGAACGTGGTTCCCGAGGGCGGGGTGTCAGAGGAGCTGTTGGCGTCTCAGGCTAAAGCTTCCCCTGCTGATACGAAAGCGCCTGAGGCAAGGCTGCGTCCGGCATACGACGAGCTCAACGCTACATTTGAGAAGGTCAGCGGCAAGCCACTGTTCTCTCCGCACCATGCGACTGACGACATTTTCAAGCGTGTTCACCGGTTCCGGGCTTTGGAGAACACTGGGGTACTTGAGCTTGCTAAGGATTTAGCGAGGCTGACAGTGGAGTCGCTTGATGGAGCTGCGTTGACTGCCATGGGGGCACAACCTGGGAAAACGAAATCGGGGTCTGTGAAGCATGTGGAAGCCGGTCTGATGAAGCGGGAAGCGACATTAGAGGAAGCAAGGGCGCTGACCAAGGTGCTGGTGGGGATCAACCAGTTGAGGCAGGCCGACGCGCATTTACCGTCTTCAGGATTTGCTGACGCGTTTGATCTGGTCGGTGTTGATCAGCAGGCCGATCCAGTGGTGCAAGGGCGCCAGATGCTTGAATTGCTGGTCGACTCTCTGCTTGGGATGACGAAGGTCTTTGCCAGCCAGCCGTCAAAGCCAAGCAACTAACGTCTGAGAGGCTGGCCGGGAGGGCGCTGAAGCAAGAAACTTAGCTGGTGCGACCACTCCACAGGCGCGTCAGATTGCTACAGAGCGGGTTCGTTGGATGCATGCCCTGGCAGGGTAATCGACCTGATGTAAAGCTCGGTGAAGCCTCTAACAATCTTCCGGATTTCGCTCAGTGGCATGGGCTTGAGCACAGGCGGCTCACGCACATCTGAGTGGCGCGCCGATAGGCCAGTGTGGAAGTTGTTACAGGTTTGTTTCAGTAGTTTGAGGGCTTTGCCTGAAACGCTTTTGAGAATTTCCGCGTCCATAGACTGGATAAACTCCATGATTTTGTACAAACCCTCGTACGACTCGGCATTTGGTTGGCCCCAGTAATCAAGCAGGGTCGCCAGTCTGGGAAGGTTCTCAGGAAGAATCCTGGAAAAGTCTACCGCTGCACGCTCGGTCGGGCCAAAGCCTCCAAGAATGTTGGTTTTAAACACCAGCCTCAGCGGGATGGCTACATCCCTGTTGTTTTCATGGTCGTAGTCGACATGGTGCGTCATTTCGATCAAGCCTGGTTGCCCCGAGCTTACGGCTATGCCATTCATGCGGATTATCGCTTGCATGGCCAAGTCGAACTGCCGGTTTGAATCAGCCTCATGTTGTTGATCGGGTATGGATGCCTCCCATTCTGAGCGGTCGGTTGCAAACGCGATCGACCACCACGGACTGACCGATGGAAGGCATTCCAATGACGAGCGTGGCCCTTTGACGAGAAACGCCCAAGTGCATTTGCTCATGTCACGTCCGATAGCTTGAGATTCAGTGGTCATCGTTGAGTACTGCTCCTGAGGCTTATGCCGGCTGCGTTTTCAAGGTGTGGCGGGATTGCCATGAGTTAGGTGAATCAGCGGGTAGTGCTGGAAACCGTGATGGCGATTTTCTTGTCGCAGAAAATTCGGCGGACGCATTGCAAATCTGAAGCCGTCTCGATAGTCTCTGAGCTGCGCAAGGTAGGCGTATCTCACCCGTCAGTGAAAGCTCGAAAGGGCACTACCTGTAACAGCACGATCTCCTAGGCCATGATTTTTTGCGGCCCCAGTAAGACGTAGGCGGGTGGCGTTGATCATGGGGTTGGAGAAAATTATGAGCACACTATCCTCGCTCCCTGAGCGTGTCAGCGTCAGCAAGACCCTACCCAAGACAATCAAGGGCATCAAGAAACGAGCCAAGAAAATCTGTCTGCCCGGCCAAAAGCATGCCGAGGCGCTTGATATCGTTGCACGCCAACTCGGCTATCGCGATTACTTTCAAGCACAGCAGATGTTGGCATCAGGGGAAGTACTCCCGAAAACGGCATTGCACCAAAACCAACACTTAGTTTTCCTTTCCGCTTACTGGCGGGACACGAACACCAAACCTCGTTCGGCGGGTTGTGAAACGTTGGAGATCATTCTGCCTCGTCCGCTGAACACCATCGTGTCGAAGCACCAGGCAACCTTCGCCCGCAACCTGGACGGGTTTCGGCAAGAAGCGTCGGATCACCTTGAGATGATCTCCAACGCTACCAGCCAGGCTCGTGCGTGGGAGCTCCTGGTGCGAGCTGCGCTGACGTTGCAGTTCATGGAGGCAAGTGGACTCCGTCCGGCAACCTCCCAAAAGCAAAGGCAATCGCTTGACTTGCTCACGGGCTTGCCATCAAAAGATCACGCATCTCTGTGGGTCGACCCCGCGTCGGACGTGTGGGTAGCGTTGGATGAACCCTATGGGCACGTGAATGAGTCGTCGATGGTCGAGAGGCGAGCCGCTTGGATCACAGAAAAGTCTCTGCACCTGACCAAGCCTGCATGGGCGGGGTTGTATTACCCGGACAATGCGGTACCACATCTGATTTCCCCGGCAGCGGACTTGCTAAGCAGGATCACCGTGACCCTGGAAGGGCTTTCGCCAATCGCGGTGATGCCGTCTGGTGAACAAGAGTGGCCTGGTGTTTCCGATTCCTACAACGCTCGGTTCGTCAGCCCTGCGAGGAAGGCGAGTGGTGTAGCTCGCCGGGCTCGGCCTGGCACCACTTATGGCTTTAGCAAAGGTGCTGTCGAGTATCACCGGGAAGCCGGGTATCCACTGCTCTGGCGTCCGGAGAAGCCATTAAGCCAGGCAGATCACAAGCGGGTTGGGGCAGAGCTTCAGTGCCTGATGATCTCGCCTATGCCCTTCAAGGCATATCACAAGATCCGCACATGGTGCTCGACGCTGGAAAATTGGATGTATTCGGAGTACCGGGAGAGTGATCGTGGAGTGGGCTTCTACGAGACCTACTACGGTGGGCAGCCTTCCGTGTATCCGACGGTGTCGGATCAACTCTCCGCCCTGAAGCGTGTTCGCGGTATCGTTATCGATGGTTATGCAGAGTGCAAACCGCGCAGAGACATGTTGAAGGATCTGGAAATCGCGATGGCGATCATCGAAGTCCAAGTCACTAAGTAGCCCATCAATCTGTGAAACCAGCCGTCTACCACCGATCAGAGCCATGGAGGTAGACGACCTTTGCGGGATGCGAATACCAGTGTAACGCAGGTTGGTGCCGAGAGTCCTTTGTCAAGTAATATAAAACTAGTACTTCGGCCCTTGTTGAGGCGCAGTGGCCGAACATTCCATTAGTCGCCTCAAACTCCACTATTCGCTCAGGGAAAGGTGAAGGTCGATGACCATCTGCATCACTATATCGATGCTCGTTGCCAAAAAGCATTTCCCTTCTGGAATGTGCTCGATCAAAACTCCCGCGAGAAGGAACCCATCAATCACCAATATGCGCTCTTCGTTCCGATATCCTACTGTCTGCCAAACTGGAGAACCGCTCACGCCGCGTGGCTCAGGAAACATCGTCCCCCTTAGGCCGTCAAGGCCTACTATATTTTTACGTTCAAACTGCACTAGAAGATTTTTAGATTTCTTAAACTTCAATCTTCGATATACATCATTTGAGATGCTTTTTCCAATCCAGGTGTAGCAAGACGTGTTAAGCAGCTTGTTTTTGTCATCAGGCTTTTGTTTGGTTAATGGATATCCTGACAAGATTAAACGGCAATCATCGATCTTAGAGGTGTCTTGTGCGATCAGGGATGACGGGATAGCTCTTTTTCCTATTTCATCTTCGGGTTGCCCTTGGCCGATTGGAAGCTTTACGACTGTTAAGTCGATATGATCATTCTTTCTATTGGCGATATCTTGTGAAGATGTTCTCGACGCGCCTTGGATGTACTGACGATTTTTGGTATTGGTGAAATAGAATAATGGTTGCTCATACTCATGATGATCCATGACATGTGCAGCGCTGACAAAGTAGTATCGGTCATGAAAATCAATAACGAATCCTGTTCCTATTAACTCTGGACGACCACAGGTCATATCTTTGTATATTGGGAGGGAAAAGCGTGAAAGGAAGTTCATGGTTATATGCATTGCATTGTTGGAGTCCGCCATTTGGCGATCATTTAGCGGGTTTGTGCGTTTAGCCATGTTTCGCTCCTTGAAATTTTTGTGGTGATAGATGTTTTGCGGAGAGTTTGTTGCAAAAAAAACTTATGGTTGTGCAGGTGTGGGATTTATAAATTAAGGTGTTTGGTATCTGGATCACAAGTGCCGGTGGCTAGAAGCTCTGGTGTGAACTAAAATATTAAATGGATATAGAAAAGCTGTACGGTTAAGTAAGTTGGGGTTTTTGTCCATTATCCATTTTTTCCGAACACGATGGACAGCTCTCTCATCCTTCCAGCCCCGCAACCCCTGGTTCCACATCGTCAATCCCCCAAGCCTTCATGAGAAGGCGAGGCTTGGGGTTTTCATCGAGTGGCTTGTTGAGCGCTTCCCAACGCTTTGGTAGCCGCTCTGGCTTGCGTACCCAGAAGGGAAGCCGCAAGAAGCAGCTGACGCGTTCTCAAGCTACTTTGAAGGGAGCTTAAGCTTTTGTGCGATTACGTGTTCCCTCGCCGTGTACAAGGATTGGTGACCAATTGCGATTGGCTCCAACGTGGGCAAACTCAGCTTGGATCTGCTCGATCGTGAAAAACGGCTTTGCCATGTACAGGACGGCGTAGAAATGTTTCCAATCATTGCTCCCCGCGTACACACGCATGTCCTCATAAAAGCCACCGATTGCAATCTTTGCCTTCTCTTGCGTAATTGCATATTTAAACTCTATCGCTGTTTTGACAGAAGGGATGGCAATGTCGGCCTTGTAAGTGCCGGAGATTTGTGCGATTGGTACTTCGCGCTTGGTGTCCGGGAAAATATGGGTCAATAGTCTATAAATGCAGTTGCGTACATCCGCCTCACAGTTGGGCGTAGAGTTGCTATCGTGGACAATTTTAGACGTGTTCTTCAAGATGACTTCGAGCATGGCGCGCTGCTTTTGTTCATCGGTTTCAATAGTGTTTGGGTTGACGAGGGCGGAGATGGTTTTATGGAATTTCCAAAAGTAACCTAGCGTCTTGCTGTGAAAATCACCATCCCGATTGGGAGAGCAGGCTGTTGGTTTGTCAGCGTATATTGTGTAACCCGATTTGAAGTTTTTCAGCAGCCGACTGTAGCCCAGAGACTCAATCAGTACGCAAATTGAGAGGTGAATGCGATCGATCTTGGACGCGAAATACAAGACTTCCTCGTCGTAGTCTTCGTTTACATCATTTTTATGGTCGTAATGATGGCTGAGATCCTGCAGCTTATAGACAGAATTCCAAGCATCTAAAAGCTGATCGTCAATGTCTTTAAGAAGTGAAATCTGAGGAGCGTGGTTTACGTTCATGCCCTGCATTTGATCTTCCCATGGCTGATGGCATCGCTCCGTAGCTGCCCCGTCGCTTCCGGAGAAAATAGCGATGCAGGTTGGCGTCTTCACTGACACCCGGCATTGTGCCGACTTCGTTTGGCCGGCATCAAGGTTGAAACCTGGAAAAGGGAAGGGCTTTGGTAAGCTTGACACCTGATGGCGGGCGTTGCGCTAGCGACGGCAAATGGGCTTGCCTAAGCCCTGCGTTTCACCACCCGAACGGATAGCACCTATGGCAAAGGTAGGCTGCCGAGACCATGGAGCGTCGAGTGATCCTTTTCACTGCGTCAAGTCTACATAAGCAAGCAGCGGAGCGCCTTAGCATACTGTTGCACTCTCGAAAACAGAGTATAGTGCTGCGAGCTCTTGTGCAAAGTGCCTGAACTACCCTGTTCAGCGAAGTGCGATTTCAGCATGTTTATTAGTTAAGTTTCCTTTCTGTTGTGAAAGTGTAGGTACAGGGGATTCAGGAGTCCGATGGTAGGCCGATGAGCGCCATCGGCATTACACAGAGATGTCTGAGCGGATAGGCCACATCACGAAGCTTGAGCGATGTCTTCCTCAAGCTCGCGGACAGCCTTGGTGACTTTTATCGCAAAGAGCCGCTCAGCGCGGGCATCAGCTAAATCCCACGCATCGTCGCCGATCCAAATCGCCAGCAGCGCCCTCTTCTGGTCGAGGTCGAGATTATCCAGATTGGGGATGTAGGAATGACTCTCAGGTTTGCCACGCTTGAGCTCATAGAAGGTCTTGATGAGCGACTTCGTTTGGATCTTCCCTTCCAGGGAGAAGCGCTGGGTGAGCTTGCGGATGGTGTGATTGACCGATCGCAGTTGTTTCGTCGAGGTGATCTGGGAGAAGTAAGAAGCCCAGCCTCGTCGTTTGCCCTCAAAAAAGCAGCCAGTGATCCGCAGGTTGACCTTCCATTCACAGTAGGCCCTGGCGCGCTGCCGGTCTTTGTTAGTTTGAGGGCCCGTGACCTTGTGCCGGTAGGCGGTGAAGATCTTCGCGAGTGAAGATTCGAACCGGTGGATGCTCTCACGGCGAATGATGATTTGGTCGCCATCGACCTGGTATCCCAGAAAGCTGAAAGGCTCAGTCAGATCCGCCACTTTCGACTTGGACTCAGGGCCGAAGTCATGGGGGGAGAGTTGGAGATCTTTCAGGGCTGTGATGAGCTTATCGGCCACAGGTTTGGCCTTGCCCTTTGGCGCCAAAATCAGGATGTCGTCGACATAGCGTTTGTACCAGATGTTTCGACGGGCCTTGAACGTTGCGTCGATGTCCTGCAGGGCAATCTCAGCCAGCAGGTTGGATATCGCCAAGCCCTGAGGTACACCGAGAGTTGAGTCGGGTGTGTCCTTGCGGCCCTTGGATTCGGGCACGGTGGGTGTGGTGATCGCAGATTCGATCAGATGCCTGAATTGTGGCTTGCGCACCTTCTTCCAGATCGTCGACCTGATCAGGGAGTGCGGGATCGATGGGTAGAAATTCTTCAGATCGATCTTCGCATATTCTGCGTATTTGCCTGACTCCAGTCCGGCTTTCAGGTCATCGATGACTTCCTGGGGCAGCGATAGCTTTGCTGCGGGGAACACTTCCGCGAGGCTATCGCACAAAGCTCGCAACACAATCCTGTCTCTGGCCGTTGGAATCGAGATCTGTCGAGGGTTGGAAGTGGCGCCCTTGAGGATCAACTTCTCTTTGTACGCAGTGAAACGGTACGTGCCCTCATGAGCCTTCTGAATGATGAGGTCGAGCTCCTCGTTCAGGTTTTCGTCCAGCTTGGCGGGCCGTGTACGATCAAGGCCAATGGCACCTGACGTCTTGATCTTGTCGGTATAGATCCGGAGCAGCGGCTTGCGGGCAAAGTGTTTGTTGAAGCTACGCGCAGCGTTCATTTAATTGCCCAGGCGTAAAGCCCCACTATCAGTGGCAGGGCGTAGAGCGCCGTGGTGACGACCAGCCGGATACCGAGCCAGCAGATGGCATACGTTTTTTCATACTTTGTTGGATGGCGACTGCTGAGGTTGCTGGCGAACACCCGAGCGATACGGTCATCGATCTCCCGGTGATTTTCGCATTCGGCGAGAAGGTCGCTGTACTTGCTGATTTGGGTCGGCGTCGGTGGAATCTTAGCTGCCTCTTCAGCATCCAGTACGTTATAGAGGTTCTGCAGCTGCAGGTAATTGTTACGCATCGCCATGGCCCGACCACGGAAGTCGCGGTTGGTCACAGCGAGGGAGACCCCGAGCAGTGCAACAGAAAGCACGGCGGCCATGACGTCAGTGTCAGGGCCAATGATGTGAGAGTAGCGAATGGTCAGTACGCCGAGAATTGTACTTAGGATGGCATACCAGACAAGTAGCAACTGCGAATGGAAGTCTAGCCACTCCAGGCGCTTATGAGCTTGGATTCGCGACTTGTAGGTAAACCAGACCTTGTCCTTCACCCGCACCTCTCCTTAGAAATAGTGGAAGAAGGCAGGAGGATTTGAGTACATTTGAACATCCCCAAGGGGATCAGTGAGCGTGCGCTCAACGGTCGAAACCGTTCATTATCAGAACCACCCTCGCGTAAGCGAGAGGAGGAACCTGCCTCTTCCGGGTGTGATTCTACAGTGCCATTATTGACACTGCAAAGGAGGGCGTTTCCGGGGGCCGTATATGTCCAGGAAACGCGTGCAGGGGAGTGTCAGTCGTTCCAAAGATCAGCCACCGTCGACTTGGCGAGCTGGAGTTGGGCCGCTGTCTGGCGTTGCGTAAGTCCCGCTTCCTTGCAGGACTGGACAGCCTCTCTACGCCTCAGCCGATCTTGCGCCCGCGCTTCGACTGAGCCTGCTGACACCTGGAGTGTGAGCTCTGCGAGGCCCCCTTGGTCTTCGAACCAGGCAAGCTCCGACGCGGTGTCGTGGAGAACCTCTGCTGCCGGTCGACCACTGTTCGCGATGGTTGCTAGCACCATCAGCGTGTTCAACTCGATACCCGCCGCTTGAGCGATTTCCTCAAGTTTGCCCAGGGTCACTCGGTCTTCGATTGCTCGATTTTATAGAGAAACTTTCGGTCAGCAGCCGAAGCAAGATCATTCTGGGCGAGACCTTTGATTGATCGTATGGCCCGCAGAGCGGCGGCCAAGCCATCACGCCGTGACATAGGTCTCCCCAAAAAGCAAAGATCAAGCCATGTTGCGATGCTCGGATCGACGGTTTATAGCCCCCATTCTGGGCGGCTTGGGATTTGGCTGCTCAGCGTTTTGCTAAACCGGCGCTCATCTGTGACGAAGGGGCCGGAGCGTGGACGCCTCCCAATTTATTGCCAAACCGATGATAGCCCAGTGATGAGGCTCGTCATCTTCGGTCACGTGCTGCGGGTCATGGATGAATAGGCCTCGCCCTCCGTGTAAACCAACAGGGCTTGATCCCTGCCTATTTGATAGAGAATTCATGACTGCCTGCCCATTTCCTTCCCAAGCAACTGTGCCTGAATGCCTGGTTGCAGGCGAACCCCTTCCTCCTGATTCCCAGTTTCGGAGGGCAGGGCCGACCTACTGTGGCCGGGTCTGCGGCAGTGGTGAATGGTGGTCTACAGTTAGCTGGTTCTTCAACAGACCAGGCCACGAGACCTCGACATGAATCGCACTGCACGGCGTCGCTACGAAAAAGAGTTTCCAAAGATCTTGCGCAAGGATGGGGACAACTGTGGTGTGTGCCGTGCACTGCTGACCCACAACGCCCAGACGTTTGGTGGCCTACTGCCGAATGGTGAAGTTGTGCTGACGTCGACCTGTTGTGTCCGCAAGCTCGAAACGATCATGGGGTCTGGCGTTTACATCAGCCAAAACACAGACGCCATCGTCAGCGTGCTGGAACAAGCGCCTGGCGGGCAGATGCCTGCTTCAGATGTTTTCGCCGCTGTCGATCGCATGCGCTCAGGTGTTGATGCCATCGATGTCATGACGAAAGAAGTGATGCGCAAAGGTGGCATGGTCACCCAGCCTACGGGGATCTCGCTCACTGACACGCCTTGGAAATCTGACGACGCCGCCTGGTTCGAGCGAAACAAAGATCGTACTCATCGTATGCGGCCCATGCATCCTGGGGAGCGTGAGCAGCTACCGCCCAACCTCAAGCAGTTCCAGATTCCCGAAGGGCATCGCTTCGAGATCCTGGTGCGTCAGATCGTTAAAGGTCAGCGGATTCGCTCGCTGTTCTGCAGGAACACCGAGATTGACATCCCTGACAGCGACGAGGTTATCCATGCAATATTCGACATGGTGAGTGCCGGGGGAGGTGATGGTGTTATTCGCCCCGAGCGGATCGAGGCGATTGCCGAGGGGTACCGCCGTTCTGCGGCTGCGCCTAAGCACTGAATGATGCAACGCTGCTCGCTCCGACCTCAGACCTGATCCAAGGCAGCTGTCTTCCAGGCGGTATCTCCCACCGTCTGGTTTCCATGAGTGGAGCGTCAGTCGGCATAGGTTTGCGGAAGGGCGAGAGGTTGATCAGGAGGAGGCCAGATGCTTTTCATTAGCCTGCCTGTGGCCTCAGAGTGCCGCCGTGTACGTGTTGATATGGGTGCTGTTGCAGTTGGTCTGGAGGCCCCAGCAGCACGCGTAGCTGCGGGCTTTCTCACGGCCACCACTGTAGAAGACGATCACGGGCTCGCCTTCATGGGCGCCACGCTGAGTCAGCCGCGCTCTGGCTATGAAGGGTACACCTCCGAGAGTGACGTACTGGCGCCCTGGCGCAAGCATGATCCGGTTGAACGCCCGGGTGAACGAGAGGTTGTTCAGTGCTGCTCCGGCATGAGGGCCAAGGTTCGGTTTGACGACCATGGGCGATGTCCTTTGGGGTTGGGCGGATGCCAAGTTTAGGACATTTCGATGCATTTCAGCAGGGAGAAATGGCTCGGTGCGAGCGCTTGGATATGGCGATATTGCTCAGCGACTGAAGCGCAAAAAACGGAGTAAACCGGTCTGAATTTGTGATGGGTGCCACATGGCTGAGTGAAATCTGAACAAAGTGCCGCCCCCCCCCTTGAAAATCTTTAAACGCGACGGAGTTCTTATATTTGAGGGCAAAGAAAAATCAGCGACGGTACTGACGCCGTTTTATTGAAGTCTGGCACTGGTTTTGACAGGTGTTGCCACTTGCTTTGAATAGCCTTTCGCTGTTTCGCTTCTGGCGTTTGCCACGGTGCTGAAGCTCACATGGAACCAGCCCCGGCAGGGGCAAGGGAAATCGCTCCTTAAGGCCTTTAGGCCGAATTGCTTCTCCCTTTGGAGTCAAAAAAACAAAGGTAACGTTGTTACTTTGAGTGCGGTGTAGTCCGTCCAGGGCATTCCCGTTTCGGACAACACGGAGCCACGGTGGCCGCAGAGCTAATCCCTGGCTTGCCTGACATCTACTCCTGTTCGACCTCCGGATGCTGCAGCGCCTCCTCAAGTGCTTCGAGTGCGTCCGCTAAGCGAGCATCCTCTCGTGCGTCGCCCGTGCCTGGACGGAACGTTTGGCAGTGACGGAGGGGGGCGTCTCGATCATTGCTCTTTAGGTCAAACTGTACGAGCATTCTGGGGGGATCCTTGTTGGGCGGGCCATGGGGGCAGCAGGCTTACCCTGCCCATTGGGAGGGTGGTGCAGAGATTCGGTTTGGCTGAAAGTTGGGCTCGAATGGAGTCCGTGGTAACTGTGTTTTGTTTAAGGCTGAACTCGAAAACGAGGTCTGGGAATTGGCCGCCCGATCATACCGTGAGCGATTGCTGGAAATCCTCGCTGTAGGGCTTGCGGTCTATGCGCGGCCTCCAGGCCATGATGATCTGACCCCGGGTGCACATGTCCGGCGTTGTACGCGAGGCTTTTGAGGCCCAGCGAGCCTGTCTCGGAGCGGAGTGGGGCAACAGCGATGCAGCGGCTGACTTTCTGTGACTACGTAACCACAAGTGCGAGTACCTCCACTACGTCGTGCTGCGGCGTCTCGTGATGGATGAGCTGGCCAGTGAGCAGATGAGAAACTCGCTGTTTTCGATTGATGTGGGCGCGTAAGCATATTTGGGTTTTGTATAGCCAAGGTCTCAGTATTGCCAAACATCTCCTGGGTGAAGATGGATCATACTAAGCGGCAATATAGTGCTGCGTTGAATAGGACAGTTCTGCTTTGAAGATCACCGTTGAAGGCCTCACATTTAGCCCCTATGATACAAAGCTTATTAGAGGTTGCTCTGAGTGCAAAAAAGAATACAGTATACGTGACTACTTTGAGATGTCTGAGTATCATTTTTATACGCCGGTTAACTATAAAAATGGCTGTGAGCGAAAATGCTTAGAGTGTTGGCTCGGCGTTTCTGAGCAGATGGAGCCACCTCCAGAAAAGAAGAGGTCTGTAGAGATAGAGGTTTCTATCCCTGACAAGCATGAGCATTGGTATGATCGTGCGATATACTGTGAGATCGATCAGGCCGACCTGTCTGCTGCGTACAGCGAGTATCTGCATCAAGGCTGCCACCTGGCAATCCTTCCCCTGTCTCGTTTGATCACCGATCGATCAATATTCTTGCCCCGTGGGGTGATGATATACCCGGTTGGAAGACTGGATTTGAAGCGCCTTAAAATTGAAAAACATCAACTGGACAGAGTGGCGTCATCTCAAATTTATGCTTCGGGTGTGCGGCTTGGTCACCTAGATAACTACCCCCTTCTTGTGATCCCTTTGAAGTTTTCATGGGAGCAGTTCAGGTTGGGCGATCATGATGCTCACATGGATATGATCGTCAAGATATCCGAGATTGTTGATGGCCTGTGTTATGACTTTATCAACTACCTCGGTTGTAGACTTGAACACCTAGCGTCTGAGACAAAGCCTGCATTGCCAGGCCAGTTGACATCCAAGTCAATGATGTCTGCTGCAGTGCTTGTAAAGTCCGACGCGATGGACTCTGTATTACTGGCTGGGGCCGCGTTTAGCCAGATCAACACAAAAGGATTGGGACTGGATTTGCGTCAGCCTGAATGGGATCAGTTTCCGAAGGATGGCGAGGTCGGGAAGATTGTAACGCATGCGTTGTCATTGTATGCCCAAATGCTTCAAACTCAGTCCGCCACCTCAAGGTTTGTACAGGCGCTAAGCCTTATAGAATTTTTGGTCTATCCAGATGATTATGAGAAATTCACGAAAGTAAAAACGGTTGTGTCGAGGTACATGGCTGACGGTCTTGAAGCGCGCAAGCGTGTCTTGGATAGGTTCGAAATTCTGACCAGCAAAACGGACAAGGTCACCCGGGAGCAATTAGGGCTTAGAACAAGGATAGTGCATATTGGTGCGCGGCTTGAACAACTGGTCAAAAGTCGGAGTGAGCGCCAAGAATTGTTTGCTGAGCTTGACGGCTACATCAGGACAATGATCGATCACATGATCAAGCACTCCCACCTATCGAGCGCTGAATATGAGGTAGTTAAAAGCAATATGTAGTGCTGGTAGACCCTGAGTGGCAGCCCCGCTGCCATGTATTTGGTTGCACCTCGGGGCTATGCAGAGGAGGGGCTACGTGCGGACTCTGGTGATGACGATAGACCGGTAACTCTGAGGGGAAATACACTTGGGTCGGTTGATCGATCAACAGGAGGCGCGGCATAGGTCGATTGCTTTGGCACCGTACCAATGCATGCCGAGTTGCGTCGAGAGAGGGGAGGCCAGGTCGCCGCCGTCTGTTCGAGACATGAACACTGAGCGCTCAAAGCAGTCGAAAATGATGGTCAGCTTTTTCAGGTCGAATCGGGCATCTGTGATTCGCCTAGGAAGGAGTTCAACGCAATTAGTTGAACTCAATCCTCGCCATCGACTGCCTGTCGATACTGCTCTACATGCTCCATATGTAGTGGCAAAGCCCACAATGGTAGCGACTGCCCGGTCTGCTATGCAGATGGCACCATTGATGCGGGTATACAAGTTGACCTTACAGAGTTTGAATTGATCATCTGCCAATTGTGCGACGGTAGTGGTTATCATGAAGGTGATGACTGCCTGGTGTACCGAGACGAGCGCAAGCTCGAACGCCGCTTCTCTGATCTGACTGATTTCAAAGCGTATCACCCAGTCGATTGTCCACTGTGCAAAGGTAGTGGAATTTGGAGCGGGGATGAATGCCGTGAATGCCATGGGGAAAGAAAGCTTCCCAAAGGGCAGGCTGACCAGATTGATCTCAGTTCCTACGATGAGGTTGACTGTCCGCTATGCGATGGCAAGGGCTCATTCCATTGGAAGGGCTGCCCAGTTTGCGGGGGAGAGGGAGGTTGATGGCGAGTACGCAGATGAAACTGATTTATCCAACTACGATCAGTGAAAGTGCCGTCTGTGTCGTGGAAAGTCAAATTATTACGGTGAGGACTGACCTGTCTGTGGCAGTGAAGGTCAGATGACGAAGGAGCAGTCGGAAGCAACTGATTTCGCGAGTTTTGCCCTAGTTGATTGTCGCAAATGTAAAGGGCAGGGTCACGTACACGAAGAAGATTGCCGTAGCTGCGGGGGGAGAAGGGCAAATTCAGCGTCGCTTTGCTGAGAGATCAGATGACTACTGGATCTGAGCCAGCTAGGGCGGTTGCTACTAACTCCAATAGATTGTGACCTATCAATCCCTCCGCCCTGACTGGTTGTTTTTTACTAATCCCAAGGTAGGCATCATGTCGTTCGATCTGTTCAAATCTCTTATTGATAGCTTCATTGCTCTGCTGAATGAAAGAAAGCGGCATAGGGCGGTATCATACGAGCATTATGTTCTGCCAACTTTTAATGCGGCTAAGCTCGTATTTAATGACTATCAGGACTTCTATAACGTATTGGAGCGTGATCTAGAGGGTGGAGTTCCACTTAAAGATGTTCTCAGATTTGTTATGGTTCGACGAGATTTGCTCTATTCAGAGCGGGTGTTGCTGAGGAAGTCTATCCGGCTTGTCCCTTCAGAGGCAGCTAACCCTTTTGATGATGCGATCATAAAGCTGGTTTCGGGAAGTCATACTGTGGCTCACGAATTTCATCATTTTTCGAATGATTTGAGTGTTCATGTAAATCGTTCTGATCCTCCGTTGAGTGAAAATTATATTAGGGGGCAATTGGTTTTTACTGCACAGCAGCAGTCGAAAATTATGGAAGGGCGGTTTGAAAGGGTGGTCGAAGCTTATGTGGAGATTAGGAACACTGTTGCTGAGCGCTAGAGTTGCGTGTCGCCCAAAGCGCTCCCGACGGCTTAGGTCACTTGGTCGAACAGGGTATAAAGTTTGTGGTGTTCGATTCGGCTCTATTCATCTTCGTCAGTAATGCCTATCACCGAATTTCGCCTGTGTTTCCAGCCCATGCGATGTCAATCGTCAAGGTTGGCGGCAATGTGCAGGATGAGCCTGAGTGGATTTGGACTGTCGATCAGGTTGTACAGGATATCCCGTTTACTGCGCGGCAATTTCTTCACGATGTTCTTGCCGGCCCGGCGAACGGCACCATCGGTGCCATGAATGCGTTCGGCTAGCAGCAGAATCAAGACAGCGTCACTAAGTGTCATGGCGTCTGGGTTTGGTATGAGGTGGTCAATGAGAGTCCCGGATCATAGCGGAAACGCCGCTTGGTGTCGGCAGACTCGACACTCACCTGTTCGCTGAGCCGGCACCAGAAGACTAAAATGCGGCCTGCAATCGATACTTGCTTATGCTCAAGGTCAGCTAGAGCGCACCTTGCTTGAAAATCGTGAGCGCCATGCGCAAGCATCGCATGGCGTTCACGTGGCTTTCAACTGAGCTGGATTAGACCGCTGCTAACTTCATGACCTCGGGGCTTTCACTAATCAGCTTTTGCAGTTTTATATTTACATTTCCACCTAGCTTGGATGAAGGTGGAAGTTTTCCACAAATCACAGCAATTATATATTCTGAAAGCATATTGCTTTGGTCTAAGTCGCCCAATTCCTTAAGCAAAATCTCAATTGTCTTTTCTTTCTCGACTACTCCAAACTCTATCGCAGCAGCATTGCGGATCAGGGCGGAGCGAATAAGACCTTCCGAATAACTTACGAAATTTGCCGAGTCCAATACTTGAGTGTAAGGGAAGCCAGGTGCTAATCGGGCTTTGTCATTTTGGTTTGTGCGCAACTGTTGTAGTGCAGATGCAACAGCCAGAATCACACCACAGATTGCTGTGTCGGTGGGGGCCAGAACCGACTCTGCCCCAAGTAGAACCGTCTCGCTGGTATGGTCAATATGGAACACAGCGTCAATTCCTTTCACGCCGTCAACGAGGTTGGAAAGCTTGGAGACTCGGCGATAAAAATTCCCAGAGCTCTTTAGGGCGGGCTTTAGGGAGCCTTGAATCGAGCTTAGTTCTAGACACCAAGGACACTCCTTAGGCCCGACATCTGGTAGGACGAGGTACTCAATGTGGTCAAATCGTCTACGGACTTTAGGATCTTGGTAACCCAGGCTGTTCCGGAGAAGCTTACTGGTTCGCCATGATGATGCAGGTCTAAAAACCCCGGCAAGGAATGTTATGTCCTTAATCGCATCACTTAATTCTGGATTTTGTCTGATGAAGTTGTTGAATCGAGTAAAAGAATTACCGCTAATGGTTACGGTATCATAGATCAAGACTTTGTCAGCCTTTTTTATGGCTGTCAGCGTATCTGCGTCAATCATGTTGGCTGGTTTAGGGGTGTGGCGGTAAACAGCTCCCCTTGCTGTAGTTGCCAGCTTAATAGCGGGTTCATCTACAATTGAAAGCACTACTGAGTCTGGAGTTAGGTTTTCGGTAAAATCTTTCTGAAGAGCCTCTTGGAAGAGCTCAGTTTTAGCAATCTGATTGTAGTCTAAGAAGTAAGCGTAATGCTTATTGCCTTTGGACGTGTCCCCTTTGTGGAAGGTTACGATATCATTCAGATGTGCGTGATACTTTTCAAAGAAGCTGTAGCCCATCCGCGCGATGGCCGGGGTCAGGCTGATTCCGGAATCTTTTGGGTCTTTTACATAGTAGGCGCTTGGGTGGATCTCGATTGCCTTGCTGCCGCTTTCGCAAAATTTACAGTCATCAAAGTTATAGTTGATAACGTTGTAATTTGCGATGCATAGGCTGTAATTGTTTTCCGAGAAAGAATAAACTGAAACGGTCGACAATGTTTTTTTAGGATATACTTCGTTGAATATTTCTTGAAATTTTTCGACGAGGCTGCCGCTGCTCACTACACTGACCAAAAGAAGCGGGTTCTGAGCTGTTTTCAGAGCCGGTGTTGGCGCACAAACGACGCTTTTGCAGTCAACCATCTTCTTGGCTGGGTGAGCAGGAAGCGCATCGAATGCAGTTTCTTTACTTAGTATTTGAAGCGCTCGCAGCGGGATGGCTGCAATTGACCAAGAATCAATAAAAACATAGTCGGCGAGATCAATATGCTTAAGGAGCCAAAAGGTGACTCTGTCTAGGTCGTCTCGGTTCCGAATGGAGTCTCCGAGGCGGAAGAACGCATTGGTATGATTATGCGATGGGGTCGCAAAATGATACTGATCTCCGCCGTGGATGAAGCTGTCGCTTGAATGTTTTTCCAAAAGTCGTGATAGGTCAATTGAGCTCGTTTCGTCAATGTTGAAGTCTTTGTCAAGAAGTGTGACTTTGTCCGAGTGGATTTGATAGACCTGGTATGCCTGTTCCTTTTTGCAGTAAAAGAGTATCGCGATAAGGTCGACATTCAATCGTGCGAGCAGCTTGTCTCTAATGGGGGCATTGTCATCATCCCCCATGGCGTCCAGAAAATCCTTGTTTGTGGCAAGGAGATAGCAACTGTCGTAAGGGGTGTCTGAAGGGGTAGCAGATGATGCAAGAAGCGGCTCAACGTCTGCCGGCGCTGCCATTCCAATGCAGTTAATGATTACTGGATTCATAGTTTAGGCCGGGATGATGAGCGATAGCGATGTTGAAAGGTCATCTACTGAAATATTCATGTCAAATACTTGAGTTTCGTTCAAGAATTTGTCTTCGGTGAAATCATAGTTGACGCAGAGTGTGCCGGAGGTGGTCATGATAACCATTCCTTTCAGCTTTTTTGCGCATTCCATAGCGGAAAACAATCCCAGTCCACGACTAATAGGAGGTCTTTGAATTTTAGATGTGCTGTTCTTGTTGAAGGCTAATCTTACAACTTCAGCCTTATCCAAGTCAGGTAGATTACCTTTGAGTGTCTCGTAGATGCCGGTGCCCGAATCGACTATGTCGATAATGAGGTATTTTTTTGAACCATCTTCTTTGAACCGGAATTCGAGATATTTTCTCAGCGCTTCTGGAATCTCAGTGTTTTGGATTTGATGGAGATTGGTATAAATCACCTTCGAAACCTTGATGTATCTCAGCGATACGTGAGTGCTTCTCGCGTGATGAATGGTGTTTTCCCAGACCTCTTTCAGGAGTACGTATAGGCTCATAGAGCTAGTGATGTGTTCGAGCGAGCCTCTCCCAGCTGCGGTGTCGCCGAATATGCACTCTTGGATCCGTGGGGCAAGAGCGCTTTTGAAGTCAATTTCTGAAGGCTCACTGTTTCCCAAGTTCAGGATGGGTGGGTGAATAAAATATGGATCTAGCGCATAAAGTGAATATGCTTGTCCGCCCTCAAATGCACCATAATCCATATTGACTGTGTTGCTTACCATTTCAGTCAATAGATCAGTTACATCTACTTCCGATTTATCATAAATCCTTACATCTTGAATGCAGATGTTGATCATGCTCGGCGAGCTGAGATAGTTATCGTCTCGAAGCCCGTGTTGTTCAAGATCGGTTTTACGGAGGTGAAGCTTGATCTTACCTAGTTTTTTTCTGCGGGCGAGAGCAATGATGCATGAGATAAAAAATCCTTCAGCCCCAAGCGTAAAGCTAGCTTCCTTCGTAAAGGAAAAATCCATCGTTTCTTCAAAATTAATGTGCTTGGTCAGGTGGCCAATCGAACACCCTGACGTGATGCTGATTTCGCTCATAAACAATCCCTTTATCGCCAGCGTAGATAATTAGAATTCTATCATAATTGTGTCTTCGCACTACCTGATAGGCTAAATTTTCCAGCTTCTATGCTTGTTGGTTGAGTCTGCAACAGCATGCCTTTGACCGCTTGAGAATGATCGACGTCTGAACGCAGCCCAGCAAGCCGACAGGCCTGTTGTAGTGGTCAACTAATCTCGCAAACAGCCTTCTACCTTTCCTCGACAGGAGAGGGCGCTTCCCACGACCATCACATCTCAGCGATCGCTCACTGCATCACGTCCTTTTCGAAACGACTCAGCCGAAGCCTTTCTACGTGTGGCACCTTTAAGCCTCCGAAGAAGCTCGTTCAGTTGCTCAGAAGATAAGATCATGGTCTTGATCTGGGTGGGGATTTGAGTCGGGATGCCGTACTCGTCCAGCGCGGTGAGTAGCGGATCAAGGAACAGGTTTTCCAATTGCTCAGCGAAGAAGCTGAAGTCACCAGACTCATAGCCCCTTTTCTTGAACACATCTGCCTGTATCTTGTCGATGGCCATGCGCTCGTAGTCGACCCACAGGGTGGTGCGGGTGAAGCAGTAGATCTCCAACGGCACGCCCTGGGCGGTGGTCTGCATTTGGCAGACCATGCAGGCCATGTTCGGCTGTCACCCGCTGCGGTGGGTTGAGTGAGATGCGTCATATCGCTGAACTGGCACGGCAGCATGGGGCACAGCTTGTACCGCATGGTTCCAGTACCGGTATCCTGCTTGCTGCAACGGTGCAATTCATGTCGTCGCTCGAAGAGGCAGAGTTGATCGAGTACTCTCAAAGCTATAGCCCTCTTTTCCGGGGATTGGTAAAAAAATTTTATTAAGTTTGAGGATGGTCGAGTTCAAGTT
>NZ_QLAD01000001.1:646722-794934 GCF_024355235.1 Pseudomonas sp. S12(2018) | reverse complement strand
CCTGTTCTGCGCCAAAGCTGGCTCCTGCGCGGTTGTGCTCCCACAATTGGGGCAACGACACTAGAATAGGCCCCGACGTTTTTACTCAGAACCCTTCTATGCCCGACCCTGACGATCGCGATTCACTCGCAGGCTTGCCGCTGGATCAATTGGTGGCGTGC
This sequence comes from Pseudomonas sp. S12(2018), assembly GCF_024355235.1. Classification (NCBI taxonomy): domain Bacteria; kingdom Pseudomonadati; phylum Pseudomonadota; class Gammaproteobacteria; order Pseudomonadales; family Pseudomonadaceae; genus Pseudomonas; species Pseudomonas sp. S12(2018). The sequence continues at coordinate 794,773 of NZ_QLAD01000001.1, read as the reverse complement.
CACGAATGCGACCTGCTGCTGCGCAAGCCCGAGCTCAAGACGGATGAAAAAGCGCAATGCCCGCGCTGCGGCTATGAGTTGTACGCCCATCGGCACAATGTGGTCGAGCGCAGCCTGGCCCTGGTACTGGCGGCCTTGCTGCTCTACGTGCCGGCGAACTTTCTGCCGATCATGCAACTCCATCTGTTGGGCCAGAACTCCGATGACACGGTGTGGAGCGGTGTGATCGGCCTGTACAACAGCGGCATGGGTGGCGTGGCGGTGGTGGTGTTCCTGTGCAGCATGGCCATTCCACTGCTCAAGCTGCTGTGTCAGCTGGTCGTGTTGCTGACCATCCGCTTGAACAGGGGCCGCAGCTACGGCCTGCTTCTTTACCGTTTTTATCACCACATGCGCGACTGGGGCATGCTTGAGGTCTACCTCATGGGCGTACTGGTCGCCATCGTCAAGCTGGTGGATATGGCCGAACTCAGCCTAGGGCTTGGCTTGCTGTGTTTTGTCAGTTTGTTGCTGGTTCAGGTCTGGCTGGAAGTGGTGATGTCCCCCCACCAGATCTGGGTAGCCTTGTCGGGAGAAGATGTGCATGCGGGCGATTGACGCAGGAATACTGATCTGTACCGAGTGTCATGAGCTCAACCGCCAGGAGGCGGACGCCAGCAGCCAGACCTGCACACGCTGCGGGGCGCTGGTGCATGCACGCCGGCCCAACAGCCTGGCCCGCACCTGGGCGCTGCTGATTAGCGCGGCCATCCTGTACATACCGGCCAACGTGCTGCCGATCATGACGGTCAGCACCCTGGGGCAGGGCAGCCCCGACACCATCATGTCCGGCGTCATCACCCTGATGCAGCACGGCATGCTGCCGATCGCGGCCGTGGTGTTCATCGCCAGTATTCTGGTACCTACCTTCAAGCTGGTGGGCATCGCCCTGCTGCTGTATTCGGTGCAGCGCCACCAGCCGCTGTCGGCACGCCAGCGCATCGTGATGTATCGCTTCATCGAATTCATCGGCCGCTGGTCGATGCTGGATATCTTCGTCATCGCGATCCTGGTGGCGGTGGTGAATTTCGGCCGGATTGCCAGTGTCGAAGCCAACCTGGGGGCCGTCGCCTTTGCCAGTGTGGTGATTCTGACAATGCTTGCTGCAGTAACTTTCGATCCCCGACTGATTTGGGATAACACGGAGTCGGATGACGACCATGAGTGATTTGCCTACGGCTAAAACCCGCCCAGCTTCGAACTGGTCGGCCATCTGGATTCTGCCCCTGATCGCATTGGTGATCGGTGGGTGGCTCGGCTGGCAGGCCTACCGTGAAGCGGGGGTGAACATCGAGGTTCGCTTCGAGAGCGGCGAGGGTATCGTCGCCAACAAGACCGAGGTGGTCTACAAGGGCATGTCGGTGGGTAAGGTCAAGAGCCTGGTACTTGACGACAAAGGCCGCAACAAAGGTGTCATCGCCACCATCGAGATGAACCAGGTGGCCGAGGAGCACCTGCGCAAGAACACTCGCTTCTGGCTGGTCAAGCCAAACGTGAGCCTGGCCGGGATTACCGGGCTGGAGACGCTGGTATCAGGCAACTACATTGCCGTGAGCCCGGGCGATGGCGAGCCGAGCAAGCGTTTCAATGCGTTGAGCGAAGCACCACCGATGTCCGACAGCGTGCCCGGCCTGCATCTGACCCTCAAGGCCGATCGTCTGGGGTCGCTCAACCGTGACAGCCCCGTGTTCTACAAGCAGATCCAGGTTGGCCGGGTGAAGAGCTACAAGCTCTCCGACGACCAGGGTACGGTCGAGATCAAGGTGTTCATCGAGCCGGGCTATGCCGACCTGGTGCGCAAGCACACGCGTTTCTGGAACGCCAGCGGCGTGAGCATCGATGCCAACCTGTCGGGCGTGAAGGTGCGCAGCGAGTCCCTGGCCAGCATCGTTGCCGGCGGTATCGCATTCGCTACCCCCGAGCACCGCAAGGACAGCCCGCCCACCGACCCGAACCTGCCGTTCCGTCTTTTCGAAGACTTCGACGCCGCCCAGGCGGGTATCCGGGTCAAGGTCAAGCTGAGCGACTTCGAGGGCCTGCAGGCGGGCCGTACGCCGGTCATGTACAAAGGTATACAGGTAGGTTCGCTGAAAGCCCTGAAGGTCGATGCCGACCTCTCCAGTGCCATGGCCGAGCTGACCCTGGACCCGCTGGCCGAGGACTACCTGGTCGAAGGCACCCAGTTCTGGGTGGTCAAGCCGTCGATCTCCCTGGCGGGTATCACCGGCCTGGAGGCGTTGGTAAAGGGCAACTACATTGCTATCCGTCCCGGCGACAAGGGCGCCTCGCCTCAGCGTGAATTCGAAGCCCGGGCCAAGGCCCCGCCCCTCGATCTGAAGGCGCCCGGCCTGCACCTTGTGCTGTTCAGCGACAACCTGGGCTCGCTCGAGGTTGGCAGCCCGATCCTGTATCGGCAGGTAAAGGTGGGTAGCGTGCAAAGCTACCAGTTCTCCAGGAAGCAGCAACGCCTGCTGATTGGCGTGCACATCGAGCCGGAGTACGCCAACCTGGTCAATGGTTCGACGCGTTTCTGGAACGCCAGCGGCATTACTCTGACTGGCGGCCTGTCGGGCATCCAGATCAAGAGCGAGTCGCTGCAGAGTCTGATGGCCGGTGGCATCGCCTTCGATACGCCGAAACAGAATGTACCGCTCAAGCGTCGTATCCCCACCTTCCGCCTGCTGGCCAACCAGGAAGCGGCGGATCGCAAAGGCACCAGCATCACCATCAAGGTGGACCGTGCGGACGGCCTCAAGGTCGGCACCCCCATACGCTTCAAGGGGCTGGATGTCGGCAAGGTCGAAGCGGTGGACCTGGCGGAGGACCTGCAGTCGGTGACGCTCAAGGCGCAGATCACCGAGGTGCCCGAGCGTATTGCGCGTGTGGGCACGCAGTTCTGGGTAGTCAAGCCGGCGCTGGGTATCGTCAAGACGGCCAACCTGGAGACGCTGGTCACCGGTCAGTACCTTGAAGTGCAACCGGCGGCGAAGAATCAGGGCCCGCAGCGCAACTTCGTGGCCTTGCCCGAGCCACCGGACCTGACCGCTCGCGAGGCTGGCCTGCCGGTGGTGCTCAGCGCTGCTCGACGCGGGTCGATCAAGGTCGGTGTGCCGGTCACCTACCGTGAAGTGCCGGTGGGCAAGGTCACGGGGTACGAGCTGGGGCAGACAGCGGATCGCGTGCTGATCCATATCCTGATCGAGCCACGCTACGCCTCGCTCGTGCGCGGTGGCAGCCGTTTCTGGAACAGCAGTGGCTTCGGCTTCGATATCGGCCTGTTCAAGGGCGCTACGGTGCGTACCGAGTCGCTGGAGACCCTGATCGAGGGTGGCATTGCCTTCGCCACGCCAGACGGCGACAAGATGGGCAACGCAGCGTTGCCGCAGCAGACCTTTGCCCTGTTCGACAAGGCCGAGGACGAATGGCTGCAATGGGCGCCGAAGATCCCGCTCGGCAAGTAGGCAAGGCATAGCCCTTCGCCGACCAGGCCGTCTCCTGCAGGAGTCAGCCTGGTCGGCGAAGGGAGCGGCCTTGTCTTCCCGGCATCATCAAATCGCAGGCAATAAAAAACCGACCCTAGGGTCGGTTTTTTAACAAGCGTCGCTTAGGCAGCTGCAGCAATCTTCAGTGCCTTGATGTGGCCATTCAGACGGCCTTTATGGCGAGCAGCCTTGTTCTTGTGGATGATGCCTTTATCGGCCATGCGGTCGATAACTGGAACAGCCAGGATGTAAGCAGCTTGCGCTTTTTCGGCGTCTTTTGCGTCGATGGCCTTGACTACATTCTTGATGTAGGTGCGAACCATGGAACGCAGGCTGGCGTTGTGGCTGCGACGCTTCTCAGCCTGTTTTGCACGTTTTTTGGCGGAAGGTGAGTTGGCCACCGTCGAGCTCCTCGAAAGACTTGGTAAATAGCAAACAAAATAGGCCGCGAATCATGCCGATGAGTTGATCGGTTGTCAAGGGCGCTTGTTAGGTTCCGCTGAGCGGTCGATTCGCTGGAGGGGATGATTCCCTTCTGGCGCATGACCTGTAAACTCGGGAGTTTTGCTCTGTCTGCTTTGCGCGGCGGAGTATCGCATACTTGGATGCCGTTTAGGCCTCTCCTTCATCCATATGGCATGAAAATCTTTCGATGAATCTCCTCAAGTCCCTGGCTGCAGTCAGTTCCATCACCATGGTGTCGCGCGTGCTGGGCTTTGTCCGCGATACCATCCTGGCGCGCATCTTCGGCGCCGGTGTTGCCACCGACGCCTTTTTCATTGCCTTCAAGCTGCCCAACCTGCTGCGGCGAATCTTTGCCGAGGGGGCGTTTTCTCAGGCGTTCGTGCCGATCCTGGCCGAATACAAAAGCCAGCAGGGCGAGGAGGCGACCCGCACCTTCGTGGCCTATGTCGCCGGCCTGCTGACCCTGGTGCTGGCGGTGGTCACGGCGCTGGGGATCCTGGCCGCACCCTGGGTGGTGTGGGTCACCGCGCCGGGCTTCGTCGACAGCGCCGAGAAGTTCGAGCTGACCACCGACCTGCTGCGTGTGACCTTTCCTTATATATTGCTGATCTCGCTGTCGTCCCTGGCGGGCGCCATCCTCAACACCTGGAACCGTTTCTCGGTACCGGCCTTCGTGCCGACCCTGCTCAACGTCGCGATGATCTTCTTCGCGCTGTTCCTCACCCCGTACTTCGATCCGCCGGTGATGGCCCTGGGCTGGGCGGTACTGGCCGGCGGCCTGTTGCAGCTGCTGTACCAGCTGCCGCACCTCAAAAAGATCGGCATGCTCGTGCTGCCCCGCCTGAACCTGCGCGATACCGGGGTATGGCGCGTGCTCAAGCAGATGCTGCCAGCCATCCTCGGGGTGTCGGTAAGCCAGATCTCGCTGATCATCAACACCATCTTCGCCTCGTTTCTGGTGGCCGGCTCGGTGTCGTGGATGTACTACGCCGACCGCCTGATGGAGCTGCCCTCCGGGGTGCTGGGCGTGGCGCTGGGCACCATCCTGCTGCCGACCCTGGCCAAGACCTACGCCAGCAAGGATCGCCACGAGTATTCGCGCATCCTCGACTGGGGCCTGCGCCTGTGCTTCTTGCTGGTGTTGCCTTGCACCTTTGCCCTGGCAATCCTGTCCGAGCCGCTGACGGTGGCCCTGTTCCAGTACGGCAAGTTCACCGCCTTCGATGCCGCCATGACCCAGCGCGCGCTGATCGCCTACTCGGTCGGCCTGCTCGGCATCATACTGGTCAAGGTGCTCGCCCCTGGCTTCTATGCTCAGCAGAACATCCGTACACCGGTGAAGATCGCCATCTTCACCCTGGTGGCCACGCAACTGCTCAACCTGGTGTTCATCGGCTACCTGCAGCATGCCGGGCTGGCCCTGGCGATCAGTGTCGGCGCCTGCCTCAATGCCGGCCTGCTGTACTGGAAGCTGCGCCAGCAGAACCTGTTCGAGCCGCAGCCGGGCTGGACCGCCTACCTGCTCAAGTTGCTGGTGGCCGTACTGCTGATGGCCGGTGTGCTGGTGGCAGGCATGTGGTACATGCCTGCCTGGGAGCAGGGGCACATGCTCGAGCGGTTCCTGCGCCTGGGCGTACTGATTGGCGCAGGCGTGGTGACCTATTTCGGTTGCCTGTACCTGTTTGGTTTTCGTCCACGGGACTTCGCCCGCAAGGCGCTGCACTGATGGCCGGCGCGGGTCAGGCGTCGGTTTTGTGTTTTAGACGCCCTGGCATCGCGCTGCTGCCTGTCGTCGGCGCCCGGGTGTGGTTATAATCGACCACTTTATGAGCAAGAAGCGCGTTATGCAGCTGGTTCGAGGCCTTCACAACCTTCGCCCCGAGCATCGGGGCTGTGTTGCCACTATCGGCAACTTCGACGGTGTTCACCGCGGTCACCAGGCTATCCTGGCGCGTTTGCGTGAGCGCGCGGTAGCGCTGGGCGTACCCAGCTGCGTGGTGATTTTCGAGCCACAGCCGCGTGAGTACTTTGCACCGGACACCGCGCCTGCGCGCCTGGCCCGCCTGCACGACAAGGTCGCCCTGTTGGCCGCCGAAGGCATCGACCGGGTGCTGTGCCTGGCGTTCAACCAGCGCCTGTGCAAGCTCAGCGCCGCCGAATTCGTCGACACCATCCTGGTCGACGGCCTGGGCGTGCAGCACCTGGAGGTCGGTGACGACTTCCGGTTCGGCTGCGACCGGGTGGGTGACTTCACGTTCCTGCAGCAGGCCGGCCTGCGCCACGGCTTCACCGTGGAAGCGGCGCAAACCGTGGAGCTCGAGGGCCTGCGGGTCAGCAGCACGCAGGTGCGCGAAGCACTGGCGCGTGCCGACTTTGTCGTGGCCGAGCGTCTGCTGGGCCGCCCGTTCCGCATCCGCGGCCGGGTGCTGCATGGGCAGAAGCTGGCGCGCCAGCTGGGTTGGCCCACAGCCAACATACAACTCAAGCGTCATCGCGTACCGCTCACCGGGGTGTACCTGGTCAGCGTCGAACTCGATGGCCAGGCGTGGCCGGGTGTCGCCAACATCGGCGTGCGCCCCAGCGTTGCAGGTGATGGCCGCGCCCACCTGGAAGTGCATCTCCTGGATTTTGCCGGCGATCTGTATGGCCGGCGTCTCACGGTGGAATTCCACCACAAGCTGCGCGATGAGCAGCGATTCGCCTCCCTGGAGGCGCTGAAGTCGGCGATCGATGCGGATATCGCCGCCGCACGTGCCCATTGGCACGGTCAACCGCTAACGAAGAGCCTGAAATGACCGACTATAAAGCCACGCTAAACCTTCCGGACACCGCCTTCCCGATGAAGGCCGGCCTGCCACAGCGCGAACCGCAGATCCTGCAGCGCTGGGACAGCATTGGCCTGTACCAGAAGCTGCGCGAAATTGGCAAGGATCGTCCGAAGTTCGTGCTGCACGACGGCCCGCCCTACGCCAACGGCAAGATCCACATCGGTCACGCGCTCAACAAGATTCTCAAGGACATGATCTCGCGGTCCAAGACCCTGGCCGGCTACGATGCGCCGTACGTGCCGGGTTGGGACTGCCATGGCCTGCCGATCGAGCACAAGGTCGAAGTGACCCACGGCAAGCACCTCACCGCGGACAAGACCCGCGAGCTGTGCCGTGCCTACGCGGCCGAGCAGATCGAAGGGCAGAAGAAGGAATTCATCCGCCTGGGCGTGCTGGGTGACTGGGACAACCCCTACAAGACCATGGACTTCGCCAACGAAGCCGGCGAAATCCGCGCCCTGGCCGAAATGGTCAAGCACGGTTTCGTGTTCAAGGGCCTCAAGCCCGTGAACTGGTGCTTCGATTGCGGTTCGGCCCTGGCCGAAGCCGAGGTCGAATACGCCGACAAGAAGTCCCAGACCATCGACGTGGCCTTCAACGTGGCCGACGAAGCGCGGCTGGCCCAGGCCTTCGGCCTGTCGTCGCTGGCCAAGCCCGCCGCCATCGTGATCTGGACCACCACCCCGTGGACCATCCCCGCCAACCAGGCGCTGAACGTGCACCCCGAGTTCAGCTATGCCCTGGTGGACGTCGGCGACAAGCTGCTGGTGCTGGCCGAAGAGCTGGTCGAAGCCTGCCTCAAGCGCTACTCGCTGGAAGGTTCGGTGATCGCCACCGCGCCGGGCTCTGCACTGGAGCTGATCAACTTCCGTCACCCTCTGTACGATCGCCTGTCGCCGGTCTACCTGGCCGAGTACGTCGAGCTGGGCGCCGGTACCGGCGTGGTCCACTCGGCCCCGGCCTACGGTGAAGACGACTTCGTGACCTGCAAGCGCTACGGCATGGTCAACGACGACATCCTCACCCCGGTGCAGAGCAACGGCGTGTACGTCGACTCGCTGGAATTCTTCGGTGGCCAGTTCATCTGGAAGGCCAACCCGCACATCGTCGACAAGCTCGCCGAAGTCGGCGCGCTGATGTTCACCGACACCATCAGCCACAGCTACATGCACTGCTGGCGCCACAAGACTCCGCTGATCTACCGCGCCACCGCGCAGTGGTTCGTGGGCATGGACAAGCAGCCTGACAGCGGCGAAACCCTGCGCAAGCGCGCCCTCAACGCCATCGAAGAAACCAAGTTCGTGCCGGCCTGGGGCCAGGCGCGCCTGCATTCGATGATCGCCAACCGCCCGGACTGGTGCATCTCGCGTCAGCGCAACTGGGGTGTGCCGATCCCGTTCTTCCTGCACAAGCAGACCGGTGAACTGCACCCGCGCACCGTCGAACTGATGGAGCAGGTGGCCCAGCGCGTCGAGCTCGAGGGCATCGAAGCCTGGTTCAAGATGGACGCCGCCGAACTGCTCGGTGACGAAGCCGGCCAGTACGACAAGATCGCCGACACCCTGGACGTGTGGTTCGACTCCGGTACCACCCACTGGCACGTGCTGCGTGGCTCGCACAACATCGGCCACGAAAGCGGCCCGCGCGCCGACCTGTACCTGGAAGGTTCCGACCAGCACCGCGGCTGGTTCCACTCCTCGCTGCTCACCGGCTGCGCCATCGACGGCCATGCGCCGTACCGCGAGCTGCTGACCCACGGCTTCACCGTGGACGAGAACGGCCGCAAGATGTCCAAGTCGCTGGGCAACACCATCGAGCCGCAGAAGGTCAACGACACCCTGGGTGCCGACATCATGCGCCTGTGGGTATCGGCCACCGACTACTCCGGCGAGATGGCGGTTTCCGACCAGATCCTGCAGCGCAGCGCCGACGCCTACCGGCGCATCCGCAACACCGCGCGCTTCCTGCTCTCCAACCTGTCCGGCTTCGACCCGGCCCGCGACCTGCTGCCGGCCGACGACATGCTGGCGCTGGACCGCTGGGCGGTCGACCGTACCCTGCTACTGCAGCGCGAGCTGGAAGAGCACTACGGCGAGTACCGTTTCTGGAACGTCTACTCCAAGATCCACAACTTCTGCGTGCAGGAGCTGGGCGGCTTCTACCTCGACATCATCAAGGACCGCCAGTACACCACCGGCGCCAACAGTGTCGCGCGCCGCTCGTGCCAGACCGCGCTGTACCACATCAGCGAAGCGCTGGTGCGCTGGATCGCACCGATCCTGGCGTTCACCGCCGACGAGCTGTGGCAGTACCTGCCGGGCGAGCGCAACGAGTCGGTCATGCTCAACACCTGGTACCAGGGCCTGACCGAGCTGCCGGAAGGCATCGAGCTGGACCGCGCCTACTGGGACCGCGTGATGGCCGTCAAGGCTGCGGTCAACAAGGAGCTGGAGAACCAGCGTGCGGCCAAGGCCATCGGCGGCAACCTGCAAGCCGAAGTCACCCTGTTCGCCGATGAGGCCCTGAGCACCGACCTGAACAAGCTGGGCAACGAACTGCGGTTCGTGCTGATCACCTCGGCAGCCAGCGTGGCGCCGTTCGTCGAAGCCCCGGCCGATGCCGTGGTTACCGAAGTGGCCGGCCTCAAGCTCAAGGTGGTCAAGTCGGGTCACGCCAAGTGCGGCCGTTGCTGGCACTTCCGCGCCGACGTGGGCGTGAACCCGGAGCATCCGGAAATCTGCGGTCGTTGCGTCGACAACATCAGCGGCAAAGGTGAGGTGCGTCACTATGCCTAACCCCAACGTGGGGCGCTTCGGGCGCCTCGCCTGGCTGTGGCTGAGCCTGCTGGTACTGGTCCTGGACCAGGCCAGCAAGCACTACTTCGAAGGTGCGCTGAGCCTGTACCAGCAGATCGTGGTCATCCCCGACTACTTTAGCTGGACCTTGGCCTACAACACCGGTGCGGCCTTCAGCTTCCTGGCCGACAGCTCCGGCTGGCAGCGCTGGCTGTTCGCCCTGATCGCCCTGGTGGTCAGTGCGGTGCTGGTGGTGTGGCTCAAGCGCCTGGGCCGCGACGACACCTGGCTGGCCGTTGCGTTGGCCCTGGTGCTGGGCGGTGCGCTGGGCAACCTGTACGACCGCATCGTGCTCGGCCACGTGGTCGACTTCATCCTCGTGCATTGGCAGAACCGCTGGTACTTCCCGGCCTTCAACCTGGCCGACAGCGCCATCAGCGTGGGCGCCGTGATGCTGGCGCTGGATATGTTCAAGAGCAAAAAGTCCGGAGAACCCGTCCATGACTGATACCCGTATCGGCCAGAACACCGAAGTCACCCTGCACTTCGCGCTGCACCTGGAAAACGGTGATACTGTCGACAGCACCTTCGAGAAGGCTCCGGCGGTGTTCAAGGTCGGCGACGGCAACCTGCTGCCGGGCTTCGAAGCCGCTATCTTCGGCTTCAAGGCCGGCGACAAGCGCACCGTCAGCGTGGCACCGGAGAACGCCTTCGGTCAGCCGAACCCGCAGAACGTGCAGATCATTCCCCGCTCGCAGTTCCAGGACATGGAGTTGTCCGAGGGCCTGCTGGTGATTTTCAACGACGCGGCCAACGCCGAGTTGCCCGGCGTGGTGAAGGCGTTCGATGACGCGCAAGTGACCATCGACTTCAACCACCCGCTGGCCGGCAAGACCCTGAACTTCGAGGTGGAAATCCTCGCAGTCAAGGCCCTTTGAGCCAGGAGTCAGCCATGCAGATCAAACTCGCCAACCCACGCGGCTTCTGCGCCGGCGTGGACCGGGCGATCGAAATCGTCAATCGCGCCCTCGAGGTGTTCGGCCCGCCGATCTATGTGCGTCACGAAGTGGTGCACAACAAGTTCGTGGTCGAAGACCTGCGCGCGCGCGGGGCGATCTTCGTCGAAGAGCTCGACCAGGTGCCCAATGACGTCATCGTCATCTTCAGTGCCCACGGCGTTTCCCAGGCCGTGCGCCAGGAAGCGGCGGGGCGCGGCCTCAAGGTCTTCGACGCGACCTGCCCGCTGGTGACCAAGGTGCACATCGAGGTGGCCAAGTACAGTCGCGATGGCAAGGAATGCATCCTGATCGGCCACGAAGGGCACCCCGAGGTCGAAGGCACCATGGGCCAGTACGACGCCAGCAATGGCGGTTCGATCTACCTGGTCGAAGACGAAGAAGATGTCGCCAACCTGCAGGTTCGTGACCCCGAACGCCTGGCCTTCGTGACCCAGACCACCCTGTCGATGGACGACACCAGCCGTGTCATCGATGCGCTGCGCACGCGCTTCCCCAGCATTGGCGGGCCGCGCAAGGACGACATCTGCTACGCCACCCAGAACCGCCAGGATGCGGTCAAGCAACTGGCTGACGAGTGCGACGTGGTACTGGTGGTGGGCAGCCCGAACAGCTCCAACTCCAACCGCCTGCGTGAGCTGGCCGAGCGCATGGCCACCCCGGCCTACCTGATCGACGGTGCAGAAGACATGCAGCGCAGCTGGTTCGACGGTGTCGAGCGTATCGGCATCACCGCCGGCGCCTCCGCCCCCGAAGTGCTGGTGCGTGGTGTGATCGCGCAGTTGCAGGAATGGGGCGCCACAGGTGCCGACGAGCTCGATGGTCGCGAAGAGAATGTAACGTTCTCGATGCCCAAGGAGCTGCGGGTGCGTTCACTGATCTGACCCGGCGGCCGCGCACAGCGGCTGATCGGTGGCGAGGTGGCGCAGGCTGACCCGCCCGGTGCGTGACAGCACCACCTGATGCAGGCTCCGGGTTCCAGGACTTTCGCACACGTGCAGGGTCCCGGCCTGGAACGCACCGCCCGCCTGCAGCGGTACCCCCAGCCCGCTGAAATGCACCTGCCGCGCCAGCGGCTGATTGCCCACCACACGAACCTTCCCGCTGGCACGGTACTCGTGCAGCAAGCCTTCATCGTCGGCGCTCATTCGCCATCCCTTGCTCCAGTCGCCCTCAAGGGCCGTCAGGCTGACTCGCTGATTGCGCAGCAGGGCTTCGCTGCGGGCGCTGCGCAAGGCCTGGGCAAGGTTCTGCGCGCTGGCCTCGCGCTGTAGGCTCACGCTCATGGCGCTGTAGGCCGGCAGCCCTAACTGCGTCAGCGCCGCGATCAGCCCCAGCGCATACATCATTTGTATCAGTGTTACGCCCTGTTGCCCCATCGTGCATCCCTCCCTGGAAGTGCTTCTCTGTAGATTCAGTGCCGCTCGGTTGGGCGTCCAGTCGGCCGGGTAGGCAATCACATGGGGAAATTTCGCAGGAGGCGCACATGGCCAGGAGGCTGCAGCAGGGCATGACCCTGATCGAAGTGATGATGGCGCTGCTGGTGCTGTCACTGGGGGTAATGGCGGCGGCTGCGCTGCAAGGGCGGGCGTTGCACGGCACCGACGGCGCGCTGCGTACCACCCAGGCGCTGTACCTGGCCCAGGCCCTGCTCGAAGGCGCGCGCGCTGCGGGCGGGCTGAGGGCGGGGGAGGCCAGCGCCTTGCAACGCGAGCTGGTGAAGGTGGCCGGCGCGTCCGCGCAGGCACAGGTGCGCCAGGCGGGCAATGGGCTCGCACTCGACCTGCACTGGCAGGGCGGTGGCCTTGCTGTGCAGGGGCAGGTGGAGCCATGAGGCGCGACACCGGTTTCGGCCTGGTCGAGGCGCTGCTCGCGTTGAGCCTGGGCGTGCTGCTGGTGCTGGCCGGCAGCCGTCTGTTCATCGGTGCGCTGCAGGGTTGGCAGGCGCAGGGCGCACTTGCGCAGCTGCAGGAGGATGCGCGCTTTGCGCTGCAGCGCATGGCCCGTGACATCCGCATGGCCGGTGCATTCGGCTGCCTGCGGCGCGAGGCGATCAGCTTTGCCGATCCTGCCATTGCCGCGACATTTGCCCTGCCGATCAGTGTCAGCCTCGAGCCTGACGGCACCCTGCGCAGCCTGAGCCTGGTTGGCGTGCAGGGTGGGGAGGCCGGTGGCCCGCCCAACTGGACGCTGCTCACCGACTGCCTGAGCACCGCCCAGGTGCAGACAGGCGAGCGGTTGCCCGGGCCACACCAGTTCGCCTTGCCCGTTCGTCAGCAGGTGTATCGCCTGGTGGACGGGCAACTGCTGCTCACCAGTGGTGGCAGCCACGCGGTGCTGATCGAACATGTCAGCCGGCTGCAGATTGACCTGGGCGTGGCGGGCGAGGGCGGTGAGCTGGCCTGGATGACGGCGGTGCCCGACCCTTCGCGCATTCGCAGCATCCGCCTGCGCCTGACCCTGGACGACCCTGCTGAACGGGTACGCGCGCAAACCTATCAGATGGTCGCCGCCGTACGTAACCGCCTGCCATGAAGCTGCAACGGGGCATGGCGCTGCTGGTGTGCCTGGTGCTGATGCTGCTGTGCGGCCTGCTGGGTGTTTCGGTGCTGCACAGTGCCGCCTTGCAGGCACGCATGGCCGGCAACCTGGTGATGGCATTGCAGGCGTTCGAAGCGGCGGAAACCACGTTGCGGCTCGCCGAGGCCCGTGTGCTGGCGGGTCTTGAGCCACCGGGCCCGTGCGTGTACTGCCTGCCGCCGCCAGAGGCACCCAGGGTACGCGCCGCCGGTGTGCAGGGCGGGGCGGGGCCAAGCTCCGGGCTGGGCTGGCAGGCGCAAGGGCCTGGCTTCTTCCTGGTACAGAACCTGGGCCACAGCTCGCGCCCCGCGCGGCTGCCCGACGGCCTTGAGGTGCAGCTGCTTCGGGTGACTGCCGTGGGGCGTCAGCAGCAGGCGCGGGTGGTGCTGGAGAGCGTTCTGGCGCAGCCAGTGGTGTCGGCTGAGTGGCCGGCGCAACGTATCTTGTGGCGGCAGATCCACTAGGGGCGCACAACATGCCGCGAACTCATCAGGGCCTGAGCCTGATCGAACTGTTGATTGTCGTCGCCGTGGTCGGCATTCTGGCGGGCATTGCCTACCCCAGCTACCGCGACACGGTGAAAAGAGCCGCACGCAGCGAGGCCGTGGGGCTGCTGTTCGACAGTGCGCAGCACCTGGAGCGCCACCGCGCCCGCACGGGCCAGTATGCCGATACCGACGCCGTGATCACCCCGTTGCCCCCCGGCACAGGCCATTACAGCCTGCACGCCAGCCGCGAGGCCGAGGGTTTCAGCCTGCTGGCCCGGCGTCATGCCGGCGGGCTGATGGCCGGCGACGCCTGTGGCGACTTCGAGCTCGATCACCAGGGTGTGCGCGGCAACCCCGGTGCCAGCAACGAGGCGGACGGGGGCTGCTGGGGTAACTGACGTCTTTCATACGGGTACTGGACCAATAGATGACCAAGCAAGTAGTGATTGTCGGCGGTGGGGTGATCGGCCTGCTGACTGCGTTCAACCTGGCGGCCGATGTCGAGCAGGTGGTGGTGTGCGACAAGGGCGCGCTCGGGCAGGAGTCTTCCTGGGCCGGGGGCGGGATCGTGTCGCCGTTGTACCCGTGGCGCTACAGCCCGGCGGTTACTGCGCTGGCGCATTGGTCGCAGGACTTCTATCCGCAGCTGGGCGAGCGTCTGTTCGCCAGCACCGGTGTAGACCCCGAGGTGCATACCACCGGCCTGTACTGGTTGGACCTGGACGATGAAGCCGAGGCGCTGGCCTGGGCGGCCCGCGAGGGGCGCCCGTTGAGTGCAGTGGATGTGGCCCGCGCCTATGCGGCGGTGCCCGTGCTGGGGCCGGGTTTCGAGCGGGCCATCTACATGGCGGGTGTGGCGAACGTGCGCAACCCGCGCCTGGTCAAGTCGCTCAAGGCGGCGTTGCAGGCCCTGCCGAACGTGACCCTTCGCGAGCATTGTGAAATCACCGGGTTCAGCCGCGAGGGCGAGCGTATTTGCGGCGTTGAAACCGTCGATGGCCCGATCCGTGCCGATCAGGTGGTGCTTACGGCGGGGGCCTGGAGTGGCGACCTGCTGCGCCCGCTGGGCCTGGAACTGCCGGTGGAGCCGGTGAAAGGGCAGATGATCCTGTTCAAGTGTGCGGAGGATTTCCTGCCGAGCATGGTGCTGGCCAAGGGGCGCTACGCGATCCCACGGCGTGACGGGCACATTCTGGTCGGCAGCACACTGGAGCATGCAGGTTATGACAAGACGCCCACCGAAGCGGCGCTGGCGAGCCTGAAGGCCTCGGCCATCGAATTGCTGCCGGCGCTGGCCGATGCCACGCCGGTCGGGCATTGGGCGGGGTTGCGGCCTGGCTCACCGGAAGGTGTGCCGTACATCGGCCAGGTGCCCGGGCATGAAGGCTTGTGGTTGAACTGCGGGCATTACCGCAACGGGCTGGTGCTGGCGCCGGCGTCCTGCCGATTGTTCGCCGACCTGCTGCTGGGGCGTGCGCCGATCATCGACCCGGCGCCGTACGCGCCGGGGCCGCGCCTGCTGTAACAGCAGGCATGTGGAAGCCGGCCTGGCCGGCGAAGGGCCCTCAGCCCTGGCGGGTATCGTTGGGCCCCTGCTCCAGATGCGCCGGGCTGCAATACCACAGCTGGCCCCGGTGCAAGGCACGGTCGGTGGGCAGGTGCACGCCGCAATGGGCGCAGCGCACCATCTTCAGCGGGTCATCGAGGGTAGGGCGAGTATCGGCAGCAATGCCGGCCTTGAACTTGCGCCACAACCAGAACGCAGCAGCAATCAGGGCAATCCAGAGAATTAGGCGAACCATGGTGTCCAGCTTTGTCGAATGAAGAGCCCCCAGTTTAGGGCCTGGCAACAAAAAAGGGAGGCCATCGGGCCTCCCTTTTTCATTCACCGTATGGCGTGTCAGTCGAATACGCCAAAGGTCATGTAGCTGAACCACGAACGGTCTTCGTTGTTGCCTTCGGCTTCGTGGTTTTCTTCTTCGATCACGTCGCCATTTTCGTCCTTGGGCAGCAGTTCCTGTGGGATCGCGTCTTTGGCGTCCTGGTACTGCTTCTGCACGTCCTGGTTGGCGCGGGTCTGGCCTGGCGGCAGCGGTGGCGCGCTGGAGATCAGGCCCAGGGTGGCCTTGGACAGCCACGAGCGGTTGTCCGCCTCGTCCTGCTGCGGCACGAACTGGCCGTCTTTCAGGCTCGGGTGATCGGGGTAGTTGAGTTTCAGGGTTTCCAGGCTGGTGGCTGCCAGTTCGTCCAGGTGCAGACGCATGTAGGCTTCGGTCATCACCGCCAGGCCGTCACCGACCGATGGGGTTTCCTGGAAGTTTTCCACCACGTAGCGGCCACGGTTGGCCGCGGCAACATACGCCTGACGGGTCAGGTAGTAGTCGGCCACGTGGATCTCGTAGGAGGCCAGCAGGTTGCGCAGGTAGATCATGCGCTGCTTGGCGTCCGGCGCGTAGCGGCTGTTGGGGAAGCGGCTGGTGAGCTGGGCGAACTCGTTGTACGAGTCACGCGCTGCGCCCGGGTCACGCTTTGTCATGTCCAGCGGCAGGAAGCGCGCCAGCAGGCCGCGGTCCTGGTCGAACGAGGTCAGGCCCTTGAGGTAATAGGCGTAGTCGACGTTCGGATGCTGCGGATGCAGGCGGATAAAGCGCTCGGCCGCCGACTTGGCAGCCTCGGGCTCGGCGTTCTTGTAGTTCGCGTAGATCAGCTCCAGCTGCGCCTGGTCGGCATAGCGGCCGAACGGGTACCGCGACTCCAGGGCCTTGAGCTTGGAGGTGGCGCTGGTATAGCTGTGGTTGTCCAGGTCGGCCTGCGCCTGCTGGTACAGCTCGGTTTCGCTGAGGTTTTCGTCGACGACTTCCTTCGAAGAACAAGCAGCGGTGAGTCCGAGGATGGCGATCAGCAGCAGGTGTTTCACTTGCATGGCGGCTTGCGTCCCTATGACGGCTGCTGTCTTGGGCGAGGCCGTCCTGTTATGATGAGCACCCCGTTGGAACCCTCGGGGCAAAAGACGCCGTATTTAACCACAAGCGTGCAGCTGAAACCAAAGGCTGTGCCTCCGCCTGATTCGAGCATGTCCGAGAAAATTGAACTTCGCGCAGAGGTACCGTCCGAATTGGGCGGGCAACGCCTCGACCAAGTCGCCGCCCAACTGTTTGCCGAGCACTCGCGCTCGCGCCTTTCCGCCTGGATCAAAGAAGGCCTACTGACCGTCGATGGCAACGTCGTGCGTCCGCGCGACATCGTCCATGGCGGCGCTCTGCTGGCGCTTGACGCCGAGCAGGAAGCCCAGGGCGAGTGGGTGGCGCAGGACATCGAACTGGACATCGTCTACGAAGACGAGCACATCCTGGTCATCAACAAGCCGGCCGGGCTTGTGGTGCACCCGGCTGCCGGTCATGCCGACGGCACCCTGCTCAATGCCCTGCTGCACCACGTGCCGGACATCATCAACGTGCCGCGCGCCGGCATCGTGCACCGCCTCGACAAGGACACCACCGGTCTGATGGTGGTGGCCAAGACCATTCAGGCGCAGACCCAGCTGGTAGCCCAGTTGCAAAGTCGCAGCGTCAGCCGCATCTATGAATGCATCGTGATCGGCGTGGTTACCGCAGGCGGCAAGATCAACGCCCCGATCGGTCGTCACGGCCAGCAGCGCCAGCGCATGGCGGTGATGGAGGGTGGCAAGCAGGCCGTCAGCCACTATCGCGTGCTCGAACGCTTCCGCTCGCACACCCACGTACGGGTCAAGCTGGAAACCGGGCGTACCCACCAGATCCGCGTGCACATGGCCCACGTCAACTTCCCGTTGGTCGGCGACCCGGTGTACGGCGGGCGCTTCCGCATCCCGCCGGCGGCCAGCGTGACCATGGTCGACGCGCTCAAGACCTTCCCGCGCCAGGCCTTGCACGCACGCTTCCTGGAGCTGGATCACCCGGTGACCGGTGAGCGCATGGGCTGGGAGTCGTCCCTGCCGGACGACTTCGTATGGCTGCTGTCGCTGCTCAAGCAGGACCGCGAGGCCTTCGTCGGATGAGCCCGCTGACGCACCACCTGCTGACCCCCGACTGGCCTGCGCCAGCCTGGGTCAAGGCGTGCGTCACCACCCGGGGCGGCGGCGTGAGCCTGGCGCCCTACGATTCGTTGAACCTGGGCGACCACGTCGGTGACGCCCAGGCCGCAGTGGCCGAGAACCGTCGGCGCCTGACCGCGCAGTTCGGCATCCAGCCTGCCTGGCTCAAGCAGGTGCACGGCATCGATGTGGTCGAGGCCGACCCGGCGCGGGTTGCCGAAGCCGACGCCAGCTGCACCAGCACCCCCGGCATCGCCTGCACGTCCATGACCGCCGACTGCCTGCCGGTACTGTTCTGCGACCGTGCCGGCACCCGCGTGGGCGCTGCCCATGCCGGCTGGCGCGGGCTGGTGGGCGGTGTGCTGGAGGCCACGCTCGATGCGCTGGGCGTCCCGGCCAGCGAGGTGCTGGTATGGCTGGGCCCGGCCATCGGGCCCCAGGCGTTCGAGGTGGGCGGCGAAGTGCGCGAAGCCTTCATGACCGTTCATCCGGAAAGTGCCAGCGCCTTCGTGGCGGGGGCGCAGCCCGGCAAGTTCATGGCCGACATCTATGCACTGGCGCGCATTCGCCTGGCGGCCCGTGGCATCACTGCCGTGTATGGCGGCGGCCTGTGCACCGTGAGCGACCCACGCTTCTATTCCTACCGTCGCAGCCCCGTTACCGGGCGCTTCGCTTCGCTGATCTGGCTGGCGCCTCGCTGACCTGGATCAAGCCCGCTACGCTTGAATCTTCCACAATCACCCTTATCTATAGGGGTATCTCAGGCAGGTTTTTCTTCATCAGGTGTGTCCATCGCTCCGGCCTGCCCATTAAAGGAAGGTAAGTTATGCGAATAGACCGTTTGACCAGCAAGCTGCAACTGGCGTTATCCGACTCCCAGTCCCTGGCGGTTGGCATGGATCACCCCGCGATCGAGCCTGCGCACCTGTTGCAGGCGCTGATCGACCAGCAGGGTGGTTCGATCAAGCCCCTGTTGATGCAGGTGGGCTTCGACGTCAACAGCCTGCGCAAGGAACTGGGCAAAGAACTCGACCAGTTGCCAAAAATCCAGAACCCTACCGGCGACGTCAACATGTCGCAGGACCTGGCACGCCTGCTCAACCAGGCCGACCGCCTGGCCCAGCAGAAGGGCGACCAGTTCATCTCCAGCGAGCTCGTGCTGCTGGCGGCCATGGACGAGAACAGCAAGCTCGGCAAGTTGCTGCTCGGCCAGGGCGTGAGCAAGAAGGCGCTTGAAAACGCCATCAGCAACCTGCGCGGCGGCGAAGCGGTGAACGACCCCAACGCCGAGGAATCGCGTCAGGCCCTGGACAAGTACACCGTCGACCTGACCAAGCGTGCCGAAGACGGCAAGCTCGACCCGGTGATCGGCCGTGACGACGAGATCCGTCGCACCATCCAGGTGCTGCAACGCCGTACCAAGAACAACCCGGTGCTCATCGGTGAGCCTGGCGTGGGTAAGACTGCCATCGCCGAAGGCCTGGCCCAGCGCATCATCAATGGCGAAGTGCCCGATGGTCTGAAGGGCAAGCGCCTGCTGTCGCTGGACATGGGCGCGCTGATTGCCGGCGCCAAGTTCCGCGGCGAGTTCGAAGAGCGCCTCAAAGGCCTGCTCAACGAGCTGTCCAAGCAGGAAGGCCAGATCATCCTGTTCATCGACGAGCTGCACACCATGGTCGGCGCCGGTAAAGGCGAAGGCTCGATGGATGCCGGCAACATGCTCAAGCCTGCGCTGGCGCGCGGCGAGCTGCACTGCGTCGGTGCCACCACGCTGAACGAGTACCGCCAGTACATCGAGAAGGATGCGGCGCTGGAGCGTCGGTTCCAGAAGGTATTGGTAGAGGAGCCGAGCGAGGAAGACACCATCGCCATCCTGCGTGGCCTCAAGGAGCGTTACGAGGTGCACCACAAGGTGGCGATCACCGACGGCGCGATCATTGCCGCGGCCAAGCTCAGCCATCGCTACATCACCGATCGTCAGTTGCCCGACAAGGCCATTGACCTGATCGACGAGGCGGCCAGCCGCATCCGCATGGAGATCGACTCCAAGCCCGAGGTGCTCGACCGTCTTGAGCGTCGCCTGATTCAACTGAAGGTGGAATCCCAGGCGCTGAAGAAGGAAGACGACGAGGCGGCCCTCAAGCGCCTCGAGAAGCTGACCGAGGAGATCGTGCGGCTGGAGCGTGAGTACTCCGACCTGGAAGAGATCTGGACCTCGGAAAAAGCCGAAGTGCAGGGCTCTGCGCAGATCCAGCAAAAGATCGAGCAGTCCCGTCAGGAGCTGGAAACCGCCCGCCGCAAGGGCGACCTGAGCCGCATGGCCGAGCTGCAGTACGGGGTGATCCCGGACCTGGAGCGCAGCCTGCAGATGGTCGACCAGCACGGCAAGGCCGAAAACCAGCTGCTGCGCAACAAGGTGACCGAGGAAGAGATCGCCGAGGTGGTGTCGAAGTGGACCGGTATCCCGGTATCCAAGATGCTCGAAGGCGAGCGCGAGAAGCTGCTGAAGATGGAAAGCCTGCTGCACCAGCGCGTGATCGGCCAGGAAGAGGCCGTGGTGGCCGTGGCCAACGCGGTGCGTCGTTCGCGGGCCGGGTTGTCCGACCCTAACCGGCCAAGTGGTTCGTTCCTGTTCCTGGGCCCTACCGGTGTGGGTAAAACCGAGCTGTGCAAGGCGCTGGCCGAGTTTCTGTTCGACACCGAAGAGGCCATGGTGCGTATCGACATGTCCGAGTTCATGGAGAAACATTCCGTGGCGCGGCTGATTGGTGCACCGCCAGGCTACGTGGGTTACGAAGAGGGCGGCTACCTGACCGAAGCCGTGCGGCGCAAACCCTATGCGGTAGTGCTGCTGGACGAGGTCGAGAAGGCCCACCCGGACGTGTTCAACGTGTTGCTGCAAGTGCTTGAAGACGGTCGCCTGACCGACAGTCACGGCCGTACCGTGGACTTTCGCAACACGGTGATCGTGATGACCTCCAACCTGGGGTCGGCACAGATCCAGGAACTGGTGGGTGATCGCGAGGCGCAGCGCGCTGCGGTGATGGACGCGGTGGGTTCGCATTTCCGCCCCGAGTTCGTCAACCGTATCGACGAAGTGGTGGTGTTCGAGCCTCTGGGTCGCGACCAGATCGCCGGTATCACCCAGATCCAGCTGTCGCGTCTGCGCAGCCGTCTGGCCGAACGCGAGCTGAGCCTGGAGCTGAGCCCCGAGGCCCTCGACAAGCTGATCGCGGTCGGTTACGACCCGGTGTATGGCGCACGGCCGCTGAAACGGGCGATCCAGCGCTGGATCGAGAACCCGCTGGCGCAACTGATTCTGTCGGGTCAGTTCATGCCCGGCAGCAGCATCACCGCCAAGCTGGAGGGCGAAGAGATCGTCTTTGCCTGAGTTTTCGGCGGGTTACGCTAAGGCCTCGATTTTCGAGGCCTTTTTTCTTTGCATTTTGCTTCGAGTGCTTGTAAAGTGCGCCCCGCTGTATGTCACCCCGCAGGTTTCCGGCAGAAGTGGGAATCTGAAAAAAAGTTGCAAATCAGTGTGTTGAATGCAAATTAAGGGTTGACAAGGGTTTTGAAGATTGTAGAATAGCGCGCCTCAGAGACATGAACGCAGCGATGCACAAGGTCGAAGAGTTCGAAGCGGTAGCGATACAGTTTTCGAAATTGCAGCAAGTTGTACTTGAAATTGATAGTTCCGCGATAGCTCAGTCGGTAGAGCAAATGACTGTTAATCATTGGGTCCCAGGTTCGAGTCCTGGTCGCGGAGCCAAATTTCAAACCGGGGTATAGCGCAGTCCGGTAGCGCGCCTGCTTTGGGAGCAGGATGTCAGGAGTTCGAATCCCCTTACCCCGACCATATTTGGGTCGTTAGCTCAGTTGGTAGAGCAGTTGGCTTTTAACCAATTGGTCGTAGGTTCGAATCCTACACGACCCACCATTTTTGAATCCGGTTCGCTGGGTTTGAATCTTAAAAGGTTGGTACGCCATTAGCGTCCAGCCATTAAAAAAGGCACCTTAATCGGTGTCTTTTTTTTACCGGGGTATAGCGCAGTCCGGTAGCGCGCCTGCTTTGGGAGCAGGATGTCAGGAGTTCGAATCCCCTTACCCCGACCATCTTCAGAAAAAGGGCACCTTGCAAAAGGTGCCCTTTTTCGTTTGCGCAGGGTTTAGCGCATGTGCAGCCAGCTGGCGGTACTGCCTATGCCCAGTACCTCCTGCAGGGGGCTGTAGTGCACGCATCCGCGCCTCGTCGAAATACAGTTCGCTCCGGGTCAACCGCACGCCAGTGGCCTGGCGCCCATCCGGCCCCGGCAGGACGCCGGGGCGGACGGGGGTAGCCGTCAGTGCAGCTTGAGGCGGGGTTCGGTACCGCGGCCGATACGGCTGCCGAGCATCAGCATCAGCGTGCGGAAGGTGCCATACAGCGCCATCTGGTGCATGCGGTACAGCGACACATAGAACATCCGCGCCAGCCAGCCTTCGAGCATCACACTGCCGGTGAGGTTGCCCATCAGGTTGCCCACTGCCGAGAAGCGCGACAGCGAAACCAGCGAGCCGTAGTCGCGGTACGCGTAGGTGGGCAACGGCTTGCCCTCCAGGCGCGCCTTGAGCCCTTTGGCCAGCAGCGAGGCCTGCTGGTGGGCGGCCTGGGCGCGCGGCGGCACATTGCGGTCGCTGCCCGGCTGCGGGCAGGCGGCGCAGTCGCCGAACGCGAAGATGTCATCGTCCAGGGTGGTCTGCAGGGTAGGGCGCACCACCAGTTGGTTGATGCGGTTGGTTTCCAGCCCGTCGATGTCCTTGAGGAACGCCGGGGCACGGATACCGGCCGCCCACACCTTGAGGCTGGCGTGGATCACCTCGCCGTTGGCGGTCTTGAGCGAGTCTGCGGTGACCTCGCTCACCGACGCGTTGGTCAGCACAGTCACGCCGAGTTTTTCCAGGGTTTTGTGCACCGGCACGCTGATGCGCTCGGGCAGCGCCGGCAACACCCGTGGGCCGGCCTCGATCAGGGTGATCTGCATGTCCTTGGGCTGGATGCGGTCCAGGCCATAGGCGGCCAGTTCGTGGGCGGCATGGTGCAGCTCGGCCGCCAGCTCCACGCCGGTGGCACCGGCACCCACGATCGCCACGCTGATCTTCTCGCTGGCAAGGTCGCCGGCGTGGGCGCGCAGGTAGTGGTTGAGCAACTGCTGGTGGAAGCGCTCGGCCTGCTTGCGGGTGTCGAGGAACAGGCAATGCTGCGCCGCACCCAGGGTGCCGAAGTCGTTGGTGTTGCTGCCCACCGCGATCACCAGCGTGTCATATGCCAGGGTGCGCGCCGGCAGCAGCTCGCGGCCGTCCTCGTCGAGGGTGGCGGCCAGCTGGATCTGCTTGCTCGAACGCTCCAGGCCGCTCATGCGCCCCAGCTGGAACTGGAAGTGGTTCCACTTGGCCTGGGCCACGTAGTTGAGCTCGTCTTCGGAGGAATTGAGCGAACCGGCCGCCACTTCGTGCAGCAGCGGCTTCCAGATGTGGGTCAGGTTGGCGTCGACCAGGGTAATCGCGGCGGTGCCGCGCTTGCCCAGGGTCTTACCCAGGCGGGTCGCCAGTTCCAGGCCGCCGGCGCCGCCGCCGACAATCACGATACGGTGAGTCATGGGGATATCTCATAAGGTTTGCGGAATTCTGGGTTGGGTCCTGAGTGGCCGGCCGCGCAGGGCGGGCGGTTTGGGCGAGCGCAAGGCAGCTCATAGCACCAGGTGGCTCAGGAGGCGGCTCAACAGGCCAAGGCTGATCGTCACGCCCACCACCAGAGCAAGGAGCAGCCATGGCCTGAAAGGCTTGCGCTCGACTTGGTGTTGGGGGGCACGCAGGTATTCATCGACTCGTCGCTGGTCTTCGGGGTTCAGGCGGCTGGTCATGGAGGCCTCGTCAGGTAGACGCATGTGACTGTGGGAACGCTACAGTGTTCACTGTAGTCCGTCGCCAAAGGCTTACCTGGGGGATCGAAGCGCTCGTGACAGCGAATGATTGCGCTTTGTATCACCCGCGCCGCATTTATGCCATCCCGCTTTGGCAGGGGGCAGCGATCACAGGCTGATCCCCACATCGAAGACGATGCTGCGCCCCAGGTTGGCGCGCAGAAAATCCGGCGCATCGGGGTGGGCGAACAGCACCCGGGCGAAGGTCGGGCCCACCAGCGACAGCGAGCGCCAGCCCTGGCGCAGGTATTCTGTGGGCGGCGGGAAGTGGCTGTTGAGGTCGAGCACTTCGCGCTTGAGGCTGGCGAAGGCAATGATGTCCAGTTCGCCCAGGTCCAGGTTGCGTTCGCGGTAGTTGTGCGACTTCTTGCGCAGGGTGGGCGCCAGGCGCTGCAGCAGCTCCTGCGCACTGATGCGTCGCGGCCGGGCCTCGCGCCTTACCAGCTGCGCGAGGGAGAACGCGCTGCGCCGGCGCTGCAGTTCTTCGCGCCATTCGTCGTTGAGCCGGCGCCCTTCGTCGAGCACGAAGAACACCTCGAAGGCGGCATCGCGAAACAGCACGTCGGGTGGTTCCTGACCGGCGGCGGTGAAGTCCTCGCTGCGGTAGGGAATGTTCAGGCCTTGCAGCAGGCGCTGGCATACCCAACGCTCGCGCTCCCATTTGCGGGCATTGGACAGGAACGCATTGGCTTGTTCGGCCTGAATGGTTAGCAGGCGCAGGTAGTCTGAGTCATCCATGGGCACAAGCTTAGCGCCCAAATCATGACAACGCTGCATTCCAGGCCCGGTGGATGGCGGCAACAGGCCGTGGAACGGTGTGTAGAATGAGCCATCGTCGGGCGCAATGCACACAAGGGGCAGACAGCCGTGATTGGCGCACAAGTGTTATCGGAACAAAGCCTGCTGCTGGGCTGGCTGTGCTACGTGCCGCTGCTGCTGTGGGCGGTGTGGCGCGCGCCGTGGGTCGAGCTGTTCACCGACCGGCGGCGCCAGCACCTGCTGTTCGGCACCATCTTCGCGCTGTTCGCGTTGTGGCTGGTACGCCGCGACTTCGACACCGGCGTGTCGTACCACTTCATCGGCATGACCGCCGTGACCCTGCTGCTGGACTGGCCGCTGGCAATCGTCGGTGGCCTGGTGGCGCAGGTGGGGCTGGTGGCGCTGGGGCGTCAGGACCTGGCGGCGATGGGCGTCAACGGCCTGCTGCTGATTGGCCTGCCGGTGCTGGTGACGGAGGGGGTGGCCATACTGGTGGAGCGCGCACAGCCTAAAAACCTGTTCGTGTACATCTTCTGTTCGGGTTTTTTCGCCGCCGCGCTGGCGACCTTGCTGTGCCTGCTGGCCAGCCTTGGCTGGCTGTGGCTGGACGGTATCTTCGTGATGCCCGAATGGCTGTCGGACTTCATCGGCTACCTGTGGCTGATCATCTTCCCCGAGGCCTTCATCAACGGCATGGTAATCAGTGCGCTGGTGGTGTTCTGCCCCGAGTGGCTGGAAACCTTCAACCGGACCCGCTACCTGCAGGCCCCGTGGAAGGACGACGAACCGCGCAGTTAGTGTTCGCGCGGGTTGAAGTCGCCGGAGAACAGCTCGTCTTCGGCATCCGGTGCCACCGGAATCTTGTGCTCTTCAGCGGCCCAGGCACCCAGGTCGATCAGCTTGCAGCGGTCGGAGCAGAATGGCCGATAGGTATTTGTGGCACTCCATTCAACAGGAGCGCCACAGGTCGGGCAGTCTACGGTCAGGGGTTGGCTCATGGTTGGCCTCCACGCAAAGTCAGGTAAAAGTGATGCAGGCGGTCGACCTCCGAATGCAGCCAGGCCAGGTCGCGGTCGTTGACGATCACGTCGTGGGCATGGCGCAGGCGCTCTTCGCGGCTGGTCTGCGCCTTGAGAATGGCCTGCACCTGTTCGGGGCTGGTCTGGTCGCGCTGCAGTGTACGTTCGATCTGCAAGGCCTGCGGCGCGTCGATCACCAGCAGGCGCTGGGTGCGCTGATACTGGCCCGACTCCACCATCAGCGGTGAAACGAACACCGCATAGGGCGACTCGGCCTTGGCCAGGTAGCTGAAGATCTCCTGGCCGATCAGCGGGTGCAGCAGGGCTTCCACCCAGCGGCGTTGCGCCGGGTCGCTGAAGATCAGCTGGCGCAGGGCGGCGCGGTCCAGTTGCCCGTCGCTTTGCAGCACGCCGGGGCCGAAATGCTCC
The DNA here is from genome assembly GCF_024355235.1 of Pseudomonas sp. S12(2018). Taxonomy (NCBI): domain Bacteria; kingdom Pseudomonadati; phylum Pseudomonadota; class Gammaproteobacteria; order Pseudomonadales; family Pseudomonadaceae; genus Pseudomonas; species Pseudomonas sp. S12(2018). The sequence goes on along the minus strand of NZ_QLAD01000001.1, from coordinate 768,841 downwards.
ACCAGGCTGGCCAGCGCCGGGCGCCCGGGCTCGACCACCCAGCGTGCGGCCTGGTCGGCATCCACCAGGTGCACGCCCAGCTCGATGAAGCGTTGCGCCGCGGCGCTCTTGCCACTGCCGATGCCACCAGTGAGGCCGAGAATCCAGGGTGTGAAGGCGGGTGTGGTCATTGCAGTCCGGCAAATTGCAGATAGGAAGTGGTCATTTGACCACCCCAGAGCAGCGCGATCCAGCCCGCAATGGCCAGATAGGGCCCAAACGGAATCGGCGTGCTCGCCTGCTGGTTGCGCAGGCGCAGCAGTACCAGGCCCAGCAGCGCGCCCACCAGCGAGGCCAGCAGCAGCGTCAGCGGCAGGATCTGCCAGCCGCCCCAGGCGCCGAGCATGGCCAGCAGCTTGAAATCGCCATAGCCCATGCCCTCCTTGCCGGTAACCAGCTTGAACAGCCAGTACACCGTCCACAGGCTCAGGTAGCCGGCCACGGCGCCCCAAAGCGCCTGGTCCAGCGGCACGAACACCTCGAAGGCATTGAGTATCAGGCCTAGCCACAGCAGCGGCAGCACCAGCACATCGGGCAGCAACTGATGCTCGATATCGATCAGGCTCATTGCCAGCAAGCCCCAGCTCAACAGCGTGAACGCCGCCGCGCTGGCGCTGAAGCCGAAATGCCAGGCCGCGAACAGGCCAAGCCCTGCGCAGGCCAGCTCTACCAGCGGGTAACGCGGGCTGATCGATGCCTTGCAGGCCGAACAGCGCCCGCGCAGGCACAGGTAACTCAGCACCGGGATGTTCTCCCACGCGCGGATGCGGTGCTGGCAGTGCGGGCAGTGGGAGTGGGGCAGCATCAGGTCGAAACGTGGCTCGGCCGGGTTGGGCAGCTCCAGCACTTCGCGGGCCTCACTGCGCCATTGGCGCTCCAGCATCATCGGCAGGCGATGCACCAGCACATTGATGAAGCTGCCCACAATCAGGCCAAGCAACAGGGCGACACATTGGTAGGCCAGCGGCTGGCGGGCCAGGGTTTCGAACAGGTCCATAGTCAGATCACATCGCCCAGCTGGAAGATCGGCAGGTACATGGCGACCACCAGGCTGCCTACCACCAGCCCGAGAATCAGCACGATCATCGGCTCCAGCAGGCTGGCCAGGTTGTCGAGCCATTCGTCGACGGCCGTTTCGTGGTGGCTGGCGATCCGGTCGAGCATATCGTCGAGCGTGCCGGATGTCTCGCCAATGGCGCACATCTGTACCGCCAGGCACGGGAACAGCGGCTCGTTGCGCATCGCCGCGCTCATCGACAGGCCGTTGCCGATGGCCTGGCGCAGGCGCAGCACGGCCTGCTCGTACAGCGTATTGCCGCACGCGGCGGCCACCGGCCCCAGGGCTTCGGTGAGCGGTACGCCGGCACTGAACGACGTCGCCAGGGTACGCGCAAAACGAGCCAGCGCCGCATGCTGCATCACCGGCCCCAGAACCGGCATGCGTAGCGCCTGGCGCAACATCCATAAACGCACCGCCTGCTGACGCTCGAAGGCGCGGCGCAGGGCAAATCCCGTGGCCAGCATTACCCCAAGCACCCACAGCAGATACTGCCCCAGCCAGTCGGCCAGGTTGATGACACCCTGGGTGAAGGCCGGCAACGGCGCGCCGAAGCCTGCAAACATGGCCTGAAACTGCGGTACCACCTTGAGCAACAGCAGCGCCGCCACCCCCAACCCCACCAGCAGCACCAGCGCGGGGTAGACCATGGCCTTCTTCAGCCGGGCCCGTAGCGCCTGGCGTTTTTCCTGCAGTGTTGCCAACTGGTCGAGCAGGCTGTCCAGGCAGCCGGTTTGCTCACCCACGGCCACCAGGTTGCAATACAGGCTGTCGAACTGGCGCGGGTGCCTGCGCAGCGCATCGGCCAGGCCGCAGCCGGCGGCGATATCGTTTTTGAGGGTGCCCAGCAGGCGGCGCAGCGGTGGGTTGTTGATGCCTTCGGCGATCATGCCCAGCCCTTGCAGCAGCGGCACGCCGGCCTTGAACAACGTTGCCAACTGGCGGCTGAAGCGGGTGATGTCCTGGGCGCCGAGCGAAGCGGGCAATTGCAGGGTAGTACGGCGTGCCGCGTTCACCTGGGTTGGGCGAATGCCGCGACCGCGCAGCAGCGCCTTCACCAGCGCACTGTTCTGCCCGCTGCTGTGCCCACTCACGTGGGTGCCGGTGCGGTCGATGCCTTGCCAGGCATAGGTTTTTGTCTTGTGGTTCATCGCTACCTCCATGCAGCGGTGGACAGTCACAAACCCTGTAACAGCTTCAGGGTGATAGGCCCGGGCAATCCCGCCCGGTGGCCACTAGAGTAGTCGAGCGCGGTGCTGGGTTAAGCACCCGCAGGGTGACAAAAGGTGTCTGTTCGGGCCTACTGGCGCGCTGGTCTGCGGCGGTGTCCGTGGCGGGATTTGTGAGTTTTTGCGAGGGGAGTGCCCATGAAGGGACAGCGCGGTATTACATTGATCGAGTTGATGATCGTGGTGGCGATCATCGGCATTCTGGCGACCATTGCCATGCCCATGTACACCAACCACCAGGCGCGGGCCAAGGCCACGGCGGCGCTGGCCGAGGTGTCGGCATTGAAGACCGCCTTCGAAGTGCAGATCAACCAGGGCAAGGACGTGGCCGATGTCGCCGCCCTTGGCGGCCAGCCGACCACGGCCAACTGCACCTTGAGTGCGCAGGGCGTGGCGGCGACTGGTGTGGGCACCCTTGCATGCGTGCTGGTGGATGCGCCGGCGCCGGTGGCGGGCAAGCACCTGACCTGGGCCCGTTCGGCCACGGGCTGGACGTGCAGCACCGATATCGAAGCCGACCTGGCCCCGGCCGGGTGCACCGCGGTGCAGGCGAGTGGTGGGCAATAGCTGTTGATAAACAGTGATTTGCGAAAGCGTGGCGGCAATGGTAGCGTTGTCGCCACGCCGGTGTAGCTCAGTCGGTAGAGCAGCGCACTCGTAACGCGAAGGTCGCAGGTTCGATTCCTGTCTCCGGCACCAGTTCAGGTTCCAGCGATGGCTACCAAAATCTCTGGAACCCCCGTAAAACCCGCCTTCTGGCGGGTTTTTTCGTTATGGCGTTCCGGCGTATTCCGGCTGCTGCCAGCCGATATTCGGCCGCGCCACCGTCACCTTTTTGTAGGCATGTGAGCCGGGTTGCTTGCTGATCAACTTCATCTCGCTCATCAACTGGTGCACTTGAATTGCCCAATCGCTATGCCGTCCTCGTGCATCATGAACATGATGCTTCGGCTGCCCGCCGCGCTGCGGCTTTGAGTGAACAACTCGTTCAAGCGGCTGCGTAAAACCAACCGCTCAACGTCCGGAGATTGGCGATTGCGGTAGTGCCCGTAGTAGCAAGATCCGGGACTTCAAATATCGAGCACAACATATCAACAGGCTCTTCAGAGCGAAGCTGCTCAACTAACGCGAACGCTCGTGCTCCTCGTTCATCAAGAGCGCGGAGTGCCGGGGAGGCGGTTTTTTAGGATCGATTTTTCCCGTTCCAACCGATTGATTCGGGATTTTTTGCTGCTCGGGCGGCGCCTTGCTGGTCGGAGTGATGCCGCCTCGCTCTTGCTGGAGCTGGTTGACCCATCGACGCAGGCCCGACTCCACCAGCCCAAGTTAACGGACGGCATCGATATGGCTGTAGCGCTGATCGAGCAACAGGCTGGCAGCTTCGCGCTTGAATTCTGGGGTAAGGACGACGTTGCTTGGTCATCAGACACCTCTCCATGGCGAGCATTCTCGCCTAAATGGGTGTCTGGCTTCATTAGGCCACTACAAGCCAGAGCCAGGCCGCTGCCGAGTTGCGCTTGAGCTTGCCTACAATATAACGCCATTGGAACAAGTGAAGAGCTGAGGCGCTTTCTGATCGGTCTATGCATTTTGACGCATCGTCGGTCATCAGGCGCATGTTCGGTAGGTTCGTCATCGCGTCTGGCGAGCGCCTTCTAAGGCAGGCCGGTACCATCGGTTCAGTCGTGGGTGCCCTAGGAATTTTTAGGCTGTCGCTATTTGAACTGCTTTCCCCATCATTAGGATGATGCTAGAAAGCCATATGGCCCGTCGGTCAGGAGCAACCTGCCAGGGCTACATTTCTTCGAAGTTATCGCCGGTTTTGATAAGGAATACTATGCCTTTTGTATTAAAACATGCAGTGATTCATAGTTATGAAAAGGATGCGCATACTGGTGTGGTTGGGAATGTTGTCCGAAAGCCGCTATTTAATGTTCAGTTGGCCCCTGTGGTTTCACTGGTGTTAGGTATTCATACGATTCTAGGGAAGGCTGGGAATAACGTTGTCTGGGGGCAATTTGCTACTGATGGGCGACAGGGTATGTTTCCTGGCGCCACTGCTGCACTTGATGCGAATCTGGATTCAGCAGATATTTTTTCTGCGTTGGCGACTACAGTGATTGATGAGCTGGTTGTACAGTCTCAAGAGGAAGCCTTGTCAACAGGTGGTCATATACTTGTTTCCTCATACTTGAGCGACAACACTCCATTTATTTTGGTTACTAGCATTAAGCAGAAAGGCGGCATTAGGCTTGATGAGAACTATGTGCCTCAGGAGGTAGTTGAGGTGGATATGGATAAAATTCATCAGGCTGCCCGGATAAATCTAAGTCGTTATCGTGCAGTTGGGGAGGTTCCCAATGGAAATGATGATGCCGAAGATCAGGATAGAACATATCTCTGTTTCATAAGTCGAGGTAGGAATAGTGAAGCGTCCGGGTACTTTATTAAAGCGCTCGGTTGCAAGAAAGGAATCGCTTCTGCGCGTGCAACGAAGAATGCAATCGACTCGGTTTTTCAGTTTTTCCGTAGGAACGAAAATATTGCGCCATTTAAAATCCAGGCACGAGAGAATGTCACGCGATACTTAAATGACCGATTGGAGCAGGGGCAGCATGCTAAATTGGACGCAATTTGCTTTGCTGCGCTCCAAGCGCTTCCTATTGAACAAGCGGAGCTGGCTGGGAATCTTGATAATCTCAAAGATTATCTGAACGGTGAAGAGGTCAGAGTTCCGGATGAGTTCACTGTCAACAAAAAAGCTCTGAATGATCGAGTTAGAATCAAAGGCGAAGCAGATCATTGGACGTTGAATTTTGAAAAGGGAGCCTTGGGGGAAGATGCAAATGCTGAGGTTTATTACAATCGTAATGAAGGTACGCTAACTTTGTCTAACCCATCAGGCAAACTGTTGAGAGAGATTGAAAGGGAATTTACTGATCGGCGGCTGCAATGAATATTTTTTCTATTGTTGTTTCGCTATATAGATCTTGCGGGCGACCAGCTATCAATGGCGGAGTATTTCGATATGAGGGCGCTCCTAATTCGCAGATTTTTGATCTGGCTGAGTTATGTCGGGGGCTAGATGCGCGACACGGTAGCCTAATAGATTGCTACGAAAATGCAGGGGTTCTCACTGTAGAATTTAGAGTGCCTCGAAGCTCTGATGGCGCATTTTATTTCTCATTCGCTGAGTATGTGAGGAGCGCTAGAACTCTAGGTAAAGGAGTCGCCTCTGAGAATTTTTATATAGTGAGTGTTGATTGGGCACCATTTGATAGGGATGGAAATTTAAACTTTGATCGAATTAAAGGTGTGTGTGCGTTAATAACAAATTTATCAAGTTTGGCTAATTGGATTGATGATAAGTCCAATGACTCTTATATGAGTCTTTATTTTTCCCTGCCAGCGGATAAGGATAAACCTCCTCGGAATGTGGTGATTTCCACAAAATTTTCTGAAGACATGCTGGCTGTTGAATTACGGTTCAATGGGCTTGTGGCGGAGCTAGTTAGCGATAAGAATCGGGATAAATTGCACATCGCTGAAAGAAAGCTCATATTTGGAATGGCTCTAGCCGATATGGCTGAACGGTGTCCTCAAGGGGAGGAGACTTTTTCTTTTATAGTTTCAAATTGGGCTGGTGTTGTTTCCCTATATAGGCATAGCCTCCAGGCATACCTTTATGGTTTCTCATTTGACAAGGTTCGAGGTGAAGTTGCTAAGGCAGAGATTGAGTTTGCTGGAAAGCTCAGTTCTGTGTTGGGTGATATATCAGGAAAACTGTTGGCGCTTCCTGTTTCGATTGCTGGAGTTGTGGCGCTTAATAAGTTCAAACTGGGGTTAGAGTTCTACTCTGGTGTCCTTGGTGTTTTTCTTGTTTCGGCTATATTGCTCATGGTTGTATGGAATCAATGGTTGCAAGTTGATCGGCTTAAACATAGCTTTGATATTGTTTTTGGGCAGTTTAAAGGGAAAATTGGTAGCTATCCTAAGCCTCTGAGGGAGGCGCTTCAGAAATCTATTGGGCAGGTGAGTTCTCAGGTTGCTTTTTTGGACTTTACGTTTGGCTTTTTTATGCTGTTGGCGACAACGCCAATTTTCTGCTCTCTAGCTCTATGGGATTCTAAAAATGATTGGCAGTGTCTATTTTGGGGTATAGATCTTCTAAAATTCTCGTGGGATATACCTTCTCGTGCTCTGGCTCGGATTTTTGGCTAGAAAATTCCATTTTGTTGCGAGTGGACATTAAATTTGCTTAAGGGGTTCAATAGTGTGTTTGTAGTTAGAATTTGGCTCCGAATAATATGATAGTGCAATACTCCGAAAAACTTCCCTTTTCGGGCGGTAAATGGAGGCTTCCTGTGTTGGTCGAGTATGTATGTTTGCAAGCTTGCTTAATTGGGTGGTAGGCCCGTTATGGAGCGCAATGGCTATTCGGAGCACGTTTTGATAATGGTTTGTCAGCTTTTATCCTTTAGTTGATACGTAAGCGCTTCATCAACCCCACCGTCAATGTCGCCGCATGATCCCAGATGCGATACTCCTGATTGCCCATTTCAGAGACTCGCATGATTCGACCTGGTGCAAGAGTCGAAAAATTCTAACTGTCCCCTCACTCGTCAACTTCTGGAAACTCCTTTGAGGGCCTGATTGCGCTAATCGAAAGGACCTGAAGCAGCGGGTGTCTCTCTTAGCGCTTTGGTTCAAGGGCACGGGCTGTAGTGTAGTCGCTGAGCACTTTCTATTTTCTGAACACGTTGTGTTCGTGTGTTTATGCGATTGTGTCCCCATCGACAAGCCGAGTGGTCGCAGGTTTGATTCCTGTCTCCGGCACCAGAGGCCAGTTTCCAGAAGTCTGTAACTGTCCACGAAACAACCCCACAAAGCCCGCCTAGTGCGGGCTTTCTTGTTCTACCTGTCTCGTTTTGTCTCTTTAATGCTGTAGTTCGGAAAGTAAATTGTCCGCAAGAAGACGCCGTACATACAAGTTGTAGGAAATCAATTTTTTGATCCTCTTTCCTTCAAAAATCTAGGAAATTTCCGCCCGCCTCAGCGCTTGCGAATCGATCCCACGAGGCATAAATTCCTCCAGTCGCAGAAAAATCTGCGATCAGGTGTAGGAACCTGCTGGTAAACTTGGCGCATGCACTAGGCGCCCCTATCACAACGGCTGGCGTTTTTTTTCGCTTGCTGTGACGTGTCATGGCGGCTGTGCGTGGGCAGGCTTCGGCCTGGCCGGGTTCCAAGTTTCCCGGTATTCCTACCCCATGCACAGCTGCCACCCAATCCCGTAGGAAGGATCGTGGTAGCTCCAAAATCAAACTTGGAGTCTCATGCATGCCTATCCGCATTCTGAGCAGGATCCTCGCATCCGCTCTCCGCCTCGGTACGTCGGCGGCGTATTCCACGCACCATTTCTACTCCATCTTCACGCAGGCCAGCTACAAGTCACAGGGCGGAAATCCTCATGATTGACCTTGAGCGCCTGTCTATCCTCCAGCGCTACGCCTGGACCCTCGAATTGCTCGGTGAAGCGCTCGTTCAACATGACGAAGTGCTGGAGTGTGAACACAACCCGCAACTGAGCTTCCGCAACACAGCAGGTATTCATCAGGCCATCCGGATCATCAGCCGGCTTGCCAGTGAGCAGTGTGGCAAGTTGCTTGAACTTGAAGATTCAATGGCGGGTGAGGGCGGCTGAGAAAATTAGGGTTATAAAGCGTTGGATATGCCGCGCCACAGATTAGGCGCGGCTTATCAAAGTCCTATCAAACGAACCTTTAATCAATTCCGAAAAAGCACACTTAAGCCTTTTCCTGCAATTCAATGGCAATTAATATAAATAACAATTATCACTTGCTGATGGCTATTTGACACTATACGCATCCCTGCCTATAAACCCATGCGGTCTTTTTTTGTTAAACAAAAACTGTTTAGGGGAAAGCGGCATGGATCAGGATTTTCACTTCTACGGTACCTACCACTCAGCACTGTGCGGCGGCTTCAACAAGGACGATGCAACCCTTATTGCCAAGGCAGCCAACTTCATCGACTTCTTCAGCGAGAGCACCTATGCCTCTTACTGGAGCCTGGTCAGCGACACCCAAAAATCTGCCAAGTACAACGTCGTGGCCAAGATGGACAACCCTCGCTACACCTACCAGGGCGGGCTGCTGGGTACGATGGGGGAGCCTGAAGATGGCCTGTGGTGCTCGTACCACTTCATCCCCGGCAACTACAACGACCCGGCCGGCACGCCCAGCCGAGAAGAAACCCATGGCGCTGAAGTGGCCAACTACCTGCCCAAGTTCATCAAGCGCGACACCTTCGGCGGCGAGCAGATACTGAGAAAGTACAACGCCAGCAAGGTGAAGGATCTGCAATACGGCAAGATGCTCAACCGGCCGCAAAGCGCACTCTCGCGTAGGCTTGTTCAAGATGCCGTGCTCTGCGCTACCGATGACGATCGGCTGGAGAAGATCATCAGCCTGGCCATCGGCGGGGCAGAGGTGCTGAAGGACAATCGTGCAGACGTGCTGCGCAGGTTCAGGCTGATCCTGCTGGGGGTCAGGGCGCATGTGATCGCCGACACCTGGGCCCACCAGGACCACTGCGGCCTCGACAACGTGATGAACACCTACTGGGATGCGGACTACGATCCGGACTCCTGGGAATGGTCCAAGATGGGCTACGGCCCACAGGCCATCTATTACATGGACGGCTCGTCGAAAAACTGGAACAGGAAAGTCCTGAAATCATCCGACACCAAGGGCGTGCCGTTCGCGAACCCCAACTTCGAAGCGGCCCCCAGCGGTACCAGTTATCTGGGCCACGGCTGGCTCGGGCACTTCCCCGACTACAGTTTCGCCAAGTTCAGGTACAAGCCTTGCTGGTCCAACCCCAAGCAGATGGTCGAGCGCGATAACCCCAAGGAATATGAATCCGCCTGGCTCGAGTTGACCAGTTTGTTTTGCCAGGTAAAAACAGGCAGGAAGTTGCAGTTGGATGACCGCATCAAAGACGAAATGAGCAAAGCGCGCCAGGCCATCGAGGCCCCTTGCGACCTTACCAAGGGCATCTCGGGAAGAAAGAGTTCGGAGCTCGCCTGGAAGCGCATTCTTACCGAAAAGCCAACTTCGGAAATCAATGTGGACCTGGAGCCCGACACCCATGCGGTTCTGGAGGGCATGGTCCAGATCAGTACCGAGATCCATCGCTTCGGCACCAACTACGTGAATATCCAAAGCGATCTGTACCTGTTCCAGATTGCTGCCGACTATCACTTCCAGTTCGTGAAACACTACGTTCAGGCCAACGATATCTATCACTTCACAAGCTCGTGGTCGCGGCAGCGGAGTACGTTGTCGGACGCCATCGTCAACCTGTTCGAGTAGCGCCGGATAACGGCTATCAACCCCCCGGCGCCATGCCGGGGGGCTTGCCGTTCGGCACCGTCGCGTCATCCGCCCCTTGCATTCACCCAAGGGTCAGGAATATAGTTGACTGATTACTCAGTCTTCTTAAGCGAACCCCCTCCATGGCACGTCCCCTCAGCCCCGAAAAACGTGAAGCCTTGCTGTTGTCTGCAATGCAGGCGGTCGCCGAGCTGGGCGTGATGGCCAGCACGTCGAGCATTGCGCGGCGCGCCGGGGTTGCCGACGGCACCTTGTTCACCTACTTCAGCAGCAAGGAGGTGCTGTTCCAGGAGCTCTACCTGCACCTCAAGCAAAGCCTGGTGACGGCCATGATGTCGGACTTCCCGGCCCAGGCCGACTACCGCCAGCGCATGGAGTACATCTTCAATCGCTATGTCAGCTGGGGCCTGAACAATGCCCTGGAGCGCGTGGTGCTGGCACGGCTGTCGGCGTCGGGGCAGGTGACCGCAGAAACCCGCGCACTGGGCGCGCAGCCGTTCCAGGCCGTGTCCAGGACGATGGAGGGCGGGGTAGAGGACGGTGTGCTGATCGACGCCCCGATCAGCTTCATTTCTTCCGTGATCGAGAGTATTGCCACCACCACCATCGAACACATCGAGAAGTCCCCGGAGGAGGCCGACGGCCACCGCCAGCTGGGCTTCCATATGCTGTGGCGCGCCATTACGGCGTAAAAGCCTTGCCTTTTAACTGAGTGATTAATCACTCACAATTTGTAACAGGAGTATCTTCATGGCTGTTCAAAAGTGGTTCATTACCGGTGCTTCGGGTGGCCTGGGCCTGGCCCTTACCGAAAAGGCGCTGGCCCAGGGGCATACCGTGGTCGCCGCAGTGCGTCGGGTCGAGGCGATGCAGGCGTTGCAAAAGGCGTATCCAAAGCGCCTTCATGTGGAAGCGCTCGACGTGACCGACCGCGAACAGGTACGCGCCGTTGCCGCCCGCCATCCCGATGTGGAGGTGGTGGTCAACAACGCGGGCGGGGCGGTGATCGGTGCGATGGAAGAGATGACCGACGCCGAAGTCGAGCAGCAGATCGCGCTCAACCTGATGGCGCCGATACAGGTCACCCGCGCCTTCATGGCGGCGATGCGCGCACAGCAGCGCGGTACCTTCATCCATGTCAGCAGCGTCGGCGGCCGTACCGCCTACCCGGGCGGCTCGCTGTACCACGCGGCCAAGTACGGGCTGGAAGGCTTCGCCGAAGCGGTGGCGCAGGAGCTGGCCGAGTTCGGCATCAACACCCTGATCATCGAGCCAGGTTCGATCAAGACCGGCTTCGTGGCCAACATCCGCTGGACCGAGCAGCTCGACGCCTACAAGGGCAGTGCGGTCGGCAACCTGCGCGGGTGGATCGAACAGCATGGCGAAGACACCGCCTCGGGCGACCCGCTGAAAATGGCCGACGCCATCTACACCCTCAGCCAGTTGCAGAAGCCGCCGCTGCGCACCGTGCTCGGCGGGGATGCCTATGCGGCGCTGGAGGCCGGCTATGCACGCAGCCTGGCGGACATTCAGGCACAGAAGGCGCTTGCCGAGTCGGTGATGCTGGAAGGCAAGGCCGGCTTTCGGCCCGAGTGAGCAGCCCCTCTTTTACGTTGCCCATGCGCCGCGTCGGCGTTTTGAAAAGGTTGAATGATCATGTCTGAAGTCTGGTTGATTACCGGTGCGTCCCGAGGCCTGGGGCGCGCCATTCTGGAGGCGGCGCTGCACAGCGGCGCCAAGGTGCTGGCCACTGCACGCGACATCACACGCTTCGTCGAGCTGCAGGCGCAGTACGGCGCCAACCTGGCCACGTTCGAACTGGACGTGACCGACGAACGGCAGGCCAGGCACGCCGTGGCCGAGGCCGTGCGCCGTTTTGGCCGGCTGGATGTGCTGGTCAACAACGCCGGCTTCGGCCATATCCAGCCGTTCGAGCACATCCCCACCGATGATTTTCGCGCCGAGGTCGAGACCAATCTGTTCGGCGTGGTCAACCTCACCCGTGCGGCCATCCCGGTGATGCGCGCCCAGGGCCGCGGCCATATCTTTCAGGTGTCATCGGCCGGCGGTCGCATCGCAAGCCCGGGCCTGTCGGCCTATCAGGCGGCCAAATGGGCCGTGGGCGGGTTCAGTGACGTGGTCGGCAAGGAGGTCGCGCCGTTCGGCATCCAGGTGTGCACCCTGGAGCCCGGCGGCATGCGTACCGACTGGGGCCACCAGGCCCGCAGCACGCTCACCGAGCTGGCCCCGGACTACATGGCGTCGATGGCCGCGTTCAAGGCCTTGATCGAGTCCTACGTGGGCAACGAAGTGGGCGACCCCGAGCGCATTGCACAGCTGATCGTGGCGCTGGCCGCTCGTGAAGGGCTGCCGTCGCGTCTACTGTTGGGGTCGGACGCCTTGTATGTGGTCGAGGTGGAAGAGGCCGCCCGCAGCGAAGCGATGCAGCGCTGGAAGCCGGTAAGCCTCGCGGCCGATTTCGGCACGGCACCGCCGCAATGGCCGTCGGCATGAAGCCGGCGCACCCTTCAAACTGAGCGAGGCCAGCCTACGCCATGAACATAGTGATCTTTGGTGCATCCGGCATGATCGGCAGCGGGGTACTGCGCGAATGCCTGGCGGCGCAGGATGTGGAGTCCGTTCGCTTGATCGGGCGCTCACGCCTGAACGCCCAGCACCCCAAGCTCCGGCAGGTGGTCAGGCCGGCCTTCGCCGATAACCCGTCCACGCTGCTCGACGACGACCTGCGCGATGTGGATGCGTGTTTCTTCTGCCTGGGCGTTTCGGCGGCGGGCATGACCCAGGCGCAGTACACCCACATGACCTACCGCCTGACCCTGGCGGTGGCCCAGCGCGTGTGCGAGCTCAACCCGCATGCCACCTTCATCTACGTCTCCGGGGCGGGCGCCGACAGCAGCGAAACCAGCTCGACGATGTGGGCGCGGGTGCGCGGCATGACGGAGAACAGCCTGCTGCGCCTGCCGTTCAGGCGCGTGCACATCCTGCGCCCGGCGGTGATTCAGCCGTTGCATGGGGCCACCTCCAGAACCCGCGCGTACCGCGTGTTCTACCGGCTCACCGGCCCGCTGCTGGGCCTGGCGCGTGCGCTGTTGCCCGAAAAGGTGCTGAGCACCGAGGTCATCGGCCAGGCAATGCTGTCGATCGCCCGCCATGGTGCCAGCCAGCCCGTGCTCGATTCGGCGCAGATCTACCACACGGCCTTGCGCGAAAAACCGGCCCCCAACGGCGGGTGACGCGCTGGGGTGGTTGATGGCAGGCGCTGAAAAATCCGGTTGCAGATAACATATGGATATCCGTATATTCGGTTATCCATATGTAAGGGCCGCCCACAATGATTACCCCACCCGAGCTGTTCAAGAGCCTGGCCGACGAAACCCGCGCTCGCGCTGCGCTGCTGATCGCAGAGCAGGGCGAGCTGTGCGTGTGCGAGCTGATGTGCGCCCTGGGCGACAGCCAGCCCAAGATCAGCCGCCACCTGGCGCAGCTGCGTACCAGCGGCCTGCTGCTCGACCGTCGCCAGGGGCAGTGGGTCTATTACCGTCTCAACCCGCAACTGCCCGGCTGGGTGCACGACCTGCTGCAGGTGACGCTGCGCGCCAATGCCGACTGGCTCAAGGACAACACCACACGCTTGCACAACATGGACGGTCGCCCCGTTCGTGCTGCTGCCTGCTGCTGAGCCAGGAGCGCCCCGATGCTGATTGCCATCGCTGTTTTCCTGCTCACCCTGACCCTGGTCATCTGGCAACCCCGCGGCCTGGGCGTCGGCTGGAGCGCCAGCCTCGGCGCACTGCTGGCCCTGGCGCTGGGTGCGGTGTCGCTGCACGACATCCCCACGGTGTGGGCGATTGTGTGGAACGCCACCGCCACCTTTATCGCGATCATCGTCATCAGCCTGCTGCTCGACGAGGCCGGCTTCTTCGAATGGGCAGCCCTGCACGTGGCCCGCTGGGCGCGTGGCAACGGGCGCCGGCTGTTCGCCTTCATCGTGCTGTTGGGCGCTGCGGTCTCGGCGCTGTTCGCCAACGACGGTGCGGCGCTGATCCTTACCCCTATCGTCATGTCGATGCTGCTGGCGCTGCGTTTCTCCCCAGCTGCGACCCTGGCGTTCGTCATGGCCGCAGGCTTCATTGCCGACACCGCCAGCCTGCCGCTGGTGGTCTCCAACCTGGTGAACATCGTCTCGGCCGATTACTTCGGCCTGGGCTTTGGCGAATACGCGGCGGTGATGGTGCCGGTGAACCTGGTGAGTGTGGCGGCCACCTTGCTGGTGCTGTTCCTGTACTTTCGCCGCGACATACCGGTGGTGTATGAGGTACAGGCACTGAAGGCGCCGGTGCTGGCGATCCGCGACCGCGCCACCTTCCGCGTGGGCGGGGGCGTGCTGGTGGCGCTGCTGGTGGGCCTGTTCCTGCTCGAGCCGCTGGGCATCCCGATCAGCGCCGTGGCGGCGGCCTGTGCAGTGGTGCTGTTCATCGTCGCTGCGCGCGGGCATGTGATCTCCACCCGGCGCGTGCTGCGCGATGCGCCCTGGCAGATCGTGGTGTTCTCGCTGGGCATGTACCTGGTGGTGTACGGCCTGAAGAACGCCGGCCTTACCGACCTGCTCACCCAGTTGCTGGACCGTCTTGCCGCCTATGGCGTGTGGGGCGCATCGCTGGGCACCGGGCTGCTTGCCGCGGTGCTGTCTTCGGTGATGAACAACCTGCCCAGCGTGCTGATCGGCGCGCTTTCGATCCACGCCAGCGAAGCCCAGGGTGTGGTGCGCGAGGCGATGGTCTACGCCAACGTCATCGGCTGCGACCTGGGCCCCAAGATCACCCCCATCGGCAGCCTGGCCACATTGCTCTGGCTGCATGTGCTGGCGCGCAAGGGCACGCGCATCACCTGGGGCTACTACTTCAAGGTCGGCCTGCTGCTGACGGTGCCGGTGCTGTTGATCACGCTTTCGGCCCTGGCCCTGCGCCTGAGCCTTTGACCATTCTGCCTGCCAAAGGGAGTACACCACCATGCGAGTTCTGTTCATGTGCACGGCCAACAGCTGTCGCAGCATCCTCTGCGAAGCGATGTTCAATCACCTCGCCCCGGCGGGCTTCGAGGCGTTGAGCGCCGGCAGCTTCCCCAGGGGGCAGGTGTTGCCGCGCAGTCTGCTGACCCTGCAGCAGGCCGGCATCAGCACCGCGGGCCTGAGCAGCAAGGGCAACGAGGCCTTCGCGGCCAACCCGCCGGATATCGTCATCACCGTGTGCGACAAGGCCGCAGGCGAGGCGTGCCCGGTGTTTTTCGGCCCGGCGCTCAAGGCCCACTGGGGCCTGGCCGACCCTTCCGAACAACCCGGCACCGACGACGAGGTGGAGGCGAACTTTCACCATGCGCTGGCGCGTATCGAGCGTCGCTGCCGGGCGTTTTTCGCGCTGCCATTCAGCCAGCTCGATGCCCACGCGCTCAAGCGTGAACTCGACCGCATTGCCACGCTCTGACCCGGAGGCCCCATGCACCACGACCTGCCCAACCTCGACCCGAGCCTGTTCGAAGGCCTGCCTACCGCCCTGCAGGCCGGCGAGCGAAAGCCGCGCATTCTGTTGCTGTACGGCTCCACCCGCGAGCGTTCCTTCAGCCGGTTGCTGACCGAGGAGGCCGCGCGCCTGCTCCAGCATTTTGGCGCCCAGACGCGCATCTTCGACCCCAGCGGCCTGCCACTGCCGGACGACGTACCGGTGGAGCACCCCAAGGTTCAGGAACTGCGCGAGCTGGTGCTGTGGTCCGAAGGCCAGGTGTGGTGTTCGCCTGAACGGCACGGCGCGATGTCGGCGGTGTTCAAGGCGCAGATCGACTGGGTGCCGCTGGCCCTCGGCGCCATTCGCCCCACCCAGGGCAAGACCCTGGCCGTGATGCAGGTGTGTGGCGGTTCGCAGTCGTTCAACGTGGTCAATCAGCTGCGCGTGCTGGGGCGCTGGATGCGCATGTTCACCATCCCCAACCAGTCGTCCGTGCCCAAGGCGTACATGGAGTTCGACGAGCAGGGCCGCATGAAGCCCTCGCCGTATTACGACCGGGTGGTGGATGTGATGGAAGAACTGGTCAAGTTCACGCTGCTGCTGCGCGACAGCCAGGCGCACCTGGTGGACCGCTACTCCGAGCGCAAGGAAACGGCGCAGGCGTTGTCCGATCGCATGCGCCAGGCGTCGATCTGACGCCAGGGCGCAACCGGCGGGCAGCCCTCAGGCAGCCCGCTCCAGCGCCCCCAGCAGGTCGACGAATTCGCGCGACAGCTTGTGCCGCGGTGCCATGTGCACCAGCGGCACCGACAGCTCGTGGGATTCGCGCATCTTCACCGAGCTGCTCAGGTACACCGGCAGCACCGGCAGGCCCTCGGCCAGCAGTTCATCAACCAGGCTCTGGTGCAGCGCGGTGCGCGCGACGAACTGGTTGGCCACCACGCCTTCCACCTGCAGTGACTCGTTGTGGTCCTGGCGCAGTTCTTCCACCTGTTCGATCACGCTGTACAGCGCCTGGCGCGAAAAGCTGTCGCAATCGAACGGAATCAGCAGGCGGTCGGCGGCCACCAGCGCGCTGAAGGTGTAGAAGTTCAGCGACGGCGGGGTGTCGATGTAGATGCGCTCGTAGTCTTCGGACAGTTCAACCAGCAGCTTGCGCAGCTTGTTGATCTTGAACTTGCTCTCCAGCTTGGGCTGCAGGTCGGCCAGGTCGGGGCTGGCGGTCACCAGGTCGAGGTTGTCGTAGCGGGTGGGGGTGATGCACACGCGCCCGCGCTTGCTGCCCGGTGCGCTGGAGAGGGTCTGCTTGAAGAAGTCGCTGATGCCGGCCGGGATGGCGTCGCCGAGCAGGCCGGTGAGGTAGTGGGTGGTGTTGGCCTGGGGGTCGAGGTCCACCAGCAGCGTCCGATACCCTTCGGTGGCGCTGACGGCGGCAAGGTTGCAGGCGATACTGGTCTTGCCCACGCCCCCTTTCTGATTGAATACGACACGGCGCATTGAGTTTCGAGTCCTTGTCAAAGGCCCGCTGCAACAGGGCTGCAGCGGGAACAGCTTCCATACTATGACCAAAAGGTTGCAGTTTTAAGACAACTGCGGGGCGGGCACCTCAGTCGGCGAGCGGGGCAACGATGGCCTTGCGGCACACCTCGATGATTTCGTCGGCCAATGGCGCATCGTCCGGGCAGGCGCGCGACAGCATGATCGCGCCCACCGCCTGGGCAAAGCGCTCGATCATCCTGGCGCGTGCGGTGTGCGGGTCTTGATCGCCGTTTTCGGCACCTGCGTGCTCGGCCCGCTTGAGCAGGCCCTCCAGGCCGTCGGCAAAGGTCGCCTTGATTGCGGCCGGCTGGCGCGCCGCGTCGCCACACAGGGCGGCCATGGTGCAGCCGGTGCTGCGTGCATCGCGGTGTTCGCGCGACAGGTAACGCTGGAAAAATTGCGCCACGTCCAGCGCTTCTTCGGCGCTGGCAGTCTTGGCCAGCCCGCAGGCAGCAGCCTCGGCCATCAGGTCGGCCTTGGAGCCGAAGTGCTTGTAGAAGCCGCCGTGGGTAAACCCTGCCGCCGCCATCAGGTCTGCCACGCCCACCCCGTCATAGCCGCGCTCGCGAAACAGTTCGGACGCGGTTTCGACGATGTGCGTGCGATTGGCTTGCGCCTGTGCCTTGGTGACCCTCATGTGCAGGTTCCTCGCTGCGTGTGCCGTCAATCAGGGGCCCACTATACATTGATGTCAACCATCATCAAAACCGTTGACGATTAAGATTATGGTCATCATCATAGCGGCTCGTTACCCAATCGAGAGCGCAACCCCATGACTACCCTTGCCACTGTTCTCATCACTGGTGCTTCTTCCGGTATCGGCGCTACCTACGCCGAGCGTTTTGCCCGTCGTGGCCATGACCTGGCGCTGGTAGCCCGCGACAGGCCTCGCCTTGACGGGCTGGCCAGCCGCCTGGCCCAGGCTCACGGCGTGGCCGTCGAGGTGTTGCAGGCCGATCTCACCCTGGCCCAAGACCTTGCCAGGGTCGAAACCCGCCTGCGCGAAGATGCCCGCATCGGCGTCCTCATCAACAACGCCGGGGCGGCGCAGTCGGGGGCCTTCGTCGAGCAGAGCGCCGACAGCGTCACGCGCATCATCACGCTCAACACCCTCGCGCTGGCGCGCCTGGCCCATGCCATCGCGCCACGGTTGGCGCAGGCCGGGGAGGGGGCCATCGTCAATATCGGCTCGGTGGTAGGGCTGGCACCGGAGCTGGGCATGACGGTGTATGGCGCCACCAAGGCGTTCGTGCAGTTCCTGTCGCAGGGGCTGAGCCTGGAGCTCTCGCCCAGCGGCGTATACGTGCAAGCGGTGCTGCCTGCGGCCACGCGTACCGAGATCTGGGAGCGCTCGGGCATCGACATCAACACCCTGACGCAGGTGATGGAGGTGGACCACCTGGTGGATGCGGCGCTGGTGGGGTTCGATCGCCGCGAGGGCGTGACCATCCCGCCGTTGCATGACGACGCCCGCTGGACGGCCTTCCAGGCGGCGCGTCACACCCTGATCTCGGACATCCGCCAGGCCGAGGTGGCGGCGCGCTACACCGAGCTTGCCTGAGGCGGGCGCGGGCCGGCGCGCCGATGATCGGCGCCGGTGCCCGCGCAACCTGCCGGTGGCCGAACCCACAATGATAAGTCGCTGCGCCCCTGGGGCTGGATGACCTGTTCGGGCTGGTACTGCGCCGCACCGCGCGTTACGTTAGCCAGAAACAGACGGTCTACGCCTCGCGCATCACCCACAAGGGCTGGCCCACCTGCTGGCCGATGCTGCGCTGCGAAGGGCCCTGAAGGAGCCGGCACCGATGAATCAACCCCTCACCACCCAGGCGCCCAGCGTTGCCCAGCCGTTTCGCGAAGAGGCGGCAGACGGCTTCAGCCTGGGCGGCTTCACCTGGCGCCACGGCGCGGCGGACCCCACGCGGGCGGTGGTCATCATCAACGCCGCCACCTCGGTGCGCTGCCGTTTCTATTCGCGTTTTGCCGACTACCTGTTCGCCCATGGCGCCGACGTGATCACCTACGACTACCGCGGCATCGGCGAATCGCGCCCTGCCGCCTTGCGGGGTTTTCAGGCCAGCTGGTCGGACTGGGGCCGGCTGGATTTCGAGGCGATGCTCCAGCGCGCCCGGCGCGAGTTTCCCGGGCAGCCCATCGATGTGGTCGGGCACAGTTTCGGCGGTTGCGCGCTGGGCCTGGCGGCGTCGGCGGCGAGCATCCGGCGGGTGGTCACGGTGGGCGCGCAGTTCGCCTACTGGCGTGACTATGCCCCGGGCAGCCGCTGGCAGCTGCTGTGCAAATGGCACCTGGCAATGCCGCTGCTGACCCGCGTGTTCGGCTACTTTCCCGGCAAGCGCCTGGGCTGGATGGAAGACACCCCGGCCGGCGTGGTGCGCGACTGGGTGACACCCGCTGCTACCTATGAACAGCGGCCCAGCGGTCGCGCGCTGGGGGCGTTGGGCTTTGGCCAGGTGCAGGCCAGTATCCTGGCGATCAGCCTGACCGACGACCCGTTCGGTACGGTGCCGGCCATCGAGCGCCTGCTGGGCTACTTTACCGCCAGCGCGTGCACGCACCTGCGCATCGCCGCGCAGCTGGTCGATGCCAAGGGTGTCGGTCATTTCGCGTTCTTTCACAGCCGCTTTCAGGCGCAGCTGTGGCCCATAGCCCTGGGCTGGCTGCACAGTGCACAACTGCCGGCGCAGGTGCCCGGGCAGGTGATCGAACCCCAGGCATGAAAAAACGGCCCAGGCGGGCCGTTCTTGTGCAGCGGTGTGGCGTCAGCCCTTGCGTTGCAGCGGCGCGCCGGCGAACGTCACGCCGGCCAGGCCGTGCTGCATCAGCGCACGAATATTGGCGTGGTCGCTGCCCTCGGGGGTGGCCAGCACCGAGCGGTAGTGCTCGCCGAACGCCAGCAGCGCGTGCTGGTCGCTCAGGCCTTCGAGTAGTGCCAGGCCCAGGGTCTTGCACGACCCTTCGTTCTGCCCGGCGGCGTTTTCCACACCGCCATTGGTGAAGGCCTGTGGCTGGTAGGTGTAGCCCTGGGCGATGAACGCCAGCGTGTCGGCGAATACATGTTCGCCACTGTCGAGTTGGCTGCGCAGGGTGTTCAGGTCAGTCATGGGGTTTTCCTTTGGCGAACGCCGCTTGCTGTTCGGCGCTGGCTTCTTTCTGGTATTGGGTTTTCCACTCGGCGTAGGGCATGCCGTAGACCACTTCGCGGGCGTCATCCAGGCTCAGGTCGATCTGGCGCTCGTCGGCGGCGGCCTTGTACCACTTGGACAGGCAGTTGCGGCAGAAGCCGGACAGGTTCATCAGGTCGATGTTCTGCACATCGGTGCGCTCGCGCAGGTGCGCTACCAGGCGGCGAAAGGCCGCCGCTTCGAGTTCGAGTTGCTGTTGCGGGTCCATGGGGGTTCCCTTCACGGTGCAGCGGCTCATCCGGCCGCGATGCGGTTCTTCAAATGGCGGCCACCGTTGATGACCACGTTGCTGCCGGTGCTGTACTGGCTGTCGAGCAGGAACATCACGGCCTCGATCAGCGGCTGGGCACCGGGTTCGAATTCAAGCAGGGCCTTCTTCAGCGCCTGCTGGCGGTACTGCTCGTCGCCGTCTTCCTTGAAGATCAGCAGGCCGGGCAGGATGGCGTTGACGCGCACGCTGGGGGCGTACTTCTCGGCGAACGACAGCACCATGTTCTGCAACGCCGCCTTGGTGGCGGCATAGCCGATATGGCTCTTGCTGCCGCGCGAGGAGGTTTCGTCGCAGATGTGGATGATGTCCGACTTGTCCAGCTTGAGCAGTTGCTCACCCAGTGCCAGGTTCAGGTGGTACGGCGCTTCCACGTGCAACTTGAACATGGTGTTCAGGTTGGCCAGGTCATCGTCGAGCCACAGCGAGGCGTTGTGGATGATCGCCCGCAGGCCGTCATAGCGGCTGCGCAGGTGGTCGATCAGGGCCAGGCGGTCCTGCTCCAGGCACAGGTCGGCCTGGAACTGCACGATGTTCGGGTGGGGCGCCTGCGCGCTGATGCTGCGGCTGGCGCTGACGACCGTGTGGCCGGCCTGCGCCAGTTTGATGGCCAGCGCGAGCCCGACTCGCTGGCTGGCCCCGGTAACAAGAATTGGGCTGTTCATGTAATGGGCGGTCAACTTCAGATATTCGCTTGGGTAGGCCCCAGCATACCCGAACTCGCCGCCGTTGCACGCCCCGGGGCGCTGCGTCAGCGGGTGCCCACGGGCGGCGCGGCAACGCTCTGCGGGGCAGGCTTGGGGTGCAGCCAGCTGGCCAGCAGGTGGGTCGACAGCGGGATGAACAGGTAGACCATCAGCGGGGTCAGGGCCAGGGTGCTCAGCAGTACCCGTGGCACCAGGCCGAGCTCGCCCAGCCAGTGGCCGAACAGCAGGTTGAAGGCCAGCGACACCGGAAAGAACGCCAGCCAGATGGCCACGGCCTGTTTCCAGCGCGGTGGACGTTGTGCCAGGGCCGGGCCGAACCAGCCGTCGATGCCGCTGACCCGGTGCTCGTGGGGCTGCTGGAACAAGCCGTTGCCGCGGGCCAGCCAGGCGCTGCGCGAGGCGGAAAACTCCCAGGCATGCAGGGTTTTCTCGTCGGCGAAGCGGAAGATGATCTGGAATTCGTCGTCGTTGGGCGGCGGGGCCAGTACGCCGGAACCCAGGTAGCCGGGAAAGTCGGTAGCCAGCTGTTCGCCTTCGCGCAGCCAGGCGATCAGGTCTTCGTAGCGACCCTCGGCAACGCGGCGCGCCACCATCAAGGTAACCGGAGGGGTAGACATCGTGTATCTCCTGGTAAAAACCGGCGCGGCGGGTAGCCACGGCCATGCAACGCTGCCCGGGGTGGTGGGTGGCGTTCGAGTGTTCGTGTGGGAACAAGCAAGGATTATTCCGCAAATAAGCTGACTCGTCAGTGCTGATGTGTCGGCTGCCCGGCGCATGGTGCTTGCGGCGGGCTGGTACAAGGGGAGTAGAATTGCCTTTCACTACGCAATCACGGTCTTTACGGCGATGATCGAGCCTGATTCGGCTTCCCTCCCTGATGCTCCCCACCGGCAGGAGGAGCTTTTCCCCATCCGTGAAGTGGCGCGCCTGACCGGCATCAACCCGGTCACCCTGCGTGCCTGGGAGCGCCGTTATGGGCTGATCCAGCCGGTACGCACCGAAAGTGGGCACCGCCTGTATTCCCAGGCCGACATCGATGACGTGCGCAGCATTCTGGGCTGGATCGAGCGCGGCGTGGCGGTGAGCAAGGTCGGCAAGATCCTTGCGCGCAACCAGGCGACCCAGCAGCAGGCCCCCTCGGCCCAGGTGCCCGGCACCCAGGCGGACTGGAAGCAGTGGCAGGTGCAGTTGCGCCAGGCCGTCAAGGCATTCGACGAGAGGCGCCTGGAGCAGGTGTACGGGCAGGTCTTCGCCAGCTATCCGCTGGTGGTGGTGTTCCAGGACATCCTGATGCCGGTATGGCACGACCTGTGCGCGGCCGGCGAGGCATTCGGTGCGCAGAGCGAGTGGCTGTTTCTCGACGGCTTCCTGCGTGCCCGGGCCTTGCAGCGCCTGCAACTGGCCCGCGAACAGCAGGAGGTAAGCGTGGTGCTGGCAGCGATGCCGGGGCACTGCCGCGAGCTTGAGTTGCTGGTGGCGGCCCTGATGCTGGGCAGCAGCGAGGTGGTGATCAGGGTGTTGGCCGTGGGGCAGCCGCTGGAGGAGCTGAGCCTGGTGTGCGAGCGCATGGCGCCGCAGGCACTGGTGCTGTTCTCCAACCATTCACCAACGGCCGAGCTGCCCAAGCGCTTGATGCGCCTGGCCCAGGGCCTGGATTGCCCGTTGCTGTTCGCGGGGGAGGCGGCGGAGCTGGCCCAGGATGCGCTGATGCGCTCGCAGGTGGCGTGCCTGGGCAGTGAGGGGCGCTTGATGCGTCGGCGCCTGCAGCAGTACCTGGCAGAGCACCTGGATACCTGAAACCCCTTCGCCGGCAAGGCCGGCTCCTGCAGGCAGTTGCAGTCCTGCAGGGGCCGGCCTTGCCGGCGAAAGCCGCGCTGCGGTGTTAATCCGGATGCAATTCGGGATGCGCCAACCGGTGCTGGCGCAGGATGTACTGGCGCAACCGCTCGATCTCGTGGGGCTGGTGCTGGCTCAGCCGATACGCTGCCAGCCCGTCGGCCGTCTTGCGCTGCAAGGTGCCCTGCAGGTTGATCGGCGCGTCGGCCTCGGGGCTGAACCACAGGTTGAAGGTCTTGGGCGGCTTGCGATTGCGCGGTACCTGCACCAGCACACCGCGAAACGACATCTCGCACACCTTGAGGTCGGTGCTCAGGCCCAGCTCGTCGTCCAGCGCAACCGGCGGCTCCAGCGTGAGGCGCCAGGGGCGCATCATCGGCCCGTCTTCATAGATGCTCGGTGCGCCCAGTTGCAGGCTCACCGCATGGAACTCGTCTTCCACCAGCTGCAGTGGAAAGCTCATCTGCTGGTTCTCGAAATTCGCCTGCAGGGTCACCTGCTCCTGGGCCACCAGCCGGGTCAACAGTTGCTGCACCTCGCTGCCGCCATCAAGGCGCAGGCTGGAGGTGACGTCCGTCAGGTTCAGCTGTGGCGAACGGTGCATGGTCTGAATGAAATCCAGCTCATCCTGGGTCAGGAGGGCATCTGATTGCATGGGCGAACTCGGCAATTTCAATCGGGAATCATTTCTTCGTGGGTGATGGACAACGATTCGCTGGCTTTGTTAAGACCGTCCGTCGGGTTTCTGCGCGTCGAGCAGGGCGTACGCCCGGGCCAGTTCCAGCTCCAGTTCCAGCACCCGCTGCTCGGCGGCCACCTGGCGGCTCACGTCCTTCTGGATACCGATGAAGTACTTGAGCTGGTCGGCCTCGTTGAACACCGGGGTGATCGACAGCTCGTTCCAGAACGGCGTGCCATCCTTGCGGTAGTTGAGCAGCACTTCCCGGCATGGCTGGCCGCTGCGGATGGCGTCGCGGATGCGTGCCCGGGCCGCATCGTCGCGCGGCTCGCCCTGCAGGAAGCGGCAGTCGCGGTACAGAATGTCGTTGGCCGCGTAGCCGGTCAGGCGTTCGAAGGCCGGGTTCACATAGATCAGGATGGTGTCGTCGTCGCCTTCCTGTTCGGCTACCACGATCCCGTCGTTGGAGGCATCAATCATGCGTTGCAGCAGCTTGGCGTTGATCATCGTGTCGAACCGAATGTGAAAGGGGCACCCAGGCGAAGGATTCTAGTGGATTGCCGAGCGGTCGGCATCTGCATGCGGGCCAATTGCCAGCGTCCGGAGCCCGCATCAGGTGATAGTATCCTACGCTTTTACTCAGCTTCGGGATTAGTTATGAAAGTTGCCATTCTTTCCGGCTCGGTCTACGGCACTGCCGAGGAAGTTGCACGCCATGCCGCCTCGCTGCTCCAGGCGGCGGGTTTCGAGACCCTGCTGGCCAACCGTGCCAACCTGCAGGACGTTCAGGGGTTTGCTCCGCAGGCCTTTCTGGCGATCACGTCCACCACCGGCATGGGCGAGCTGCCCGACAACCTGGTGCCGCTGTACAGCGAGATCCGCGATGTGCTGCCAGGTGCCTGGCGCGGCTTGCCCGGTGCGGTGATCGGCCTGGGCGACTCCTGCTATGGCGACACCTACTGCGGCGGCGGCGAGCAATTGCGCGAGCTGTTCGCCGAACTGGGCCTCGACGAAGTGCAGCCGATGCTGCGTCTGGACGCCAGTGAAACCGTCACCCCCGAAACCGATGCAGAGCCCTGGCTGGCCGAGTTCATCGCCAGGCTGCGCGGCTGATCACAGCGGTTGCGGGCGCTCGCGCAGCAGCGCCAGCCAGGCCTGCGCCGCCCGTGACAGGTAGGCGCCCTGGCGCCAGATGAAGGCGATGTCCCAGCGCAGGTCGCTGGGCTCGCTCAAGGTCACACGCACCACCCCCGGCCGTTCCAGGCCCCGCGCCACCACCCGTGGCAGCAACACCACGCCCTGGCCTGCCGCCACCAGTGCCGCCAGAAAATCCGCCTGGCCGCTGCGTCCGCCTTCCTTCGGGGTAAAGCCGTAGGCCTGGCAGGCCGCCAGCAGGCGATCATTGAGCACGAAGCTGCGCTGGTACAGCAGAAACGGCGTGTCGGCCAGTTGCCCCAGGTTGATGCTGGCGGCAGTTGCCAGTGGGTGGGCTACCGGCAGCAGTGCATCCAACGGTTCGTTGCAGAAGGGCTGGCACTCGAAGCCCGGCGTGGTGGGCGTGAGGCTGCCGCCCAGCTCCAGCTCGCCGCTGCGCACGGCGTGCTCCACGTTCAGGCTGCCGCCTTCGAGCAGTTGCACGGTGATGTTCGGGTAGCGCCGCCGGTACTCGGCGAACAACCCGGCAAACAGCGCGTCGCTGCCCAGCAGCGGCAGCCCCAGGCGCAACTCGCCCCGCGCCAGCTGGCCAAGGTCGTCGAGTTCGTTGTGCAGTTCCTGGCGCAGCCGCAGCATGGCCTCGCCGCGGGCCAGCACGATCTTGCCGGCATCGGTCAGGTGCAACTGCGAGCCATGGCGATCGAGCAGGGCCATGCCCAGGTCGTGCTCCAGCTGCGCCACCTGCTTGCTCACGGCCGACTGGCTGATATGCAGGGTCTGCGCGGCCTGGGTGAAGCCTCCACGATGAACCACTTCGACAAAACTGCGTAGTTGCTTGAATTCCATTGCCTGAATTCCATTATGGAATGGAGGTCAGTCTAACAATTCGCTTTTTGCATGGGCAGCGGGATTTTAAACTGCAGACCTCAGAGGACCCCTTCGATGACTGCCGTTTCATTCAAGAAATTTTCGCGCCTGCTCGCCGAACTGGGCGTGCTGCTGGTGCTGTACCTGCTCGGTTGCCAGCTGTCGGCCTGGCTGCACTGGCCGATCCCGGGCGGTGTGGTGGGCATGGCGCTGTTGCTGCTGGTGTTCGCCACCGGGCGGGTCAAACCGGCCACCCTGCAGACCGGCGCCACCCTGCTGATGGCAGAGATGCTGCTGTTCTTCATTCCGGCGCTGATGAGCCTGCTCGACTACGGCCCGCTGCTGCGCAGCGAAGGCTGGCGCATTCTGCTGGTGATTGGTGCAAGCACGCTGCTGGTGATGCTCGCCACTGCCTTCACGGTGGAGTGGGCGTGCCGCTGGAGGCTACGCCATGACGCTTGAGCCGATGTCGCTGTTCTGGCTGGCGCTGACCCTGCTGGCCTACCTGGGCAGCCGCTGGCTGTACCGACGTACCGGGCGCTACCTGCTGTCGCCGCTGATCCTGGTCCCGGTGGTGCTGCTGGCGGTGGCGGTGCCGTTGCACACCGGTTACGCCGAGTACGCGCGCAACACGCACTGGCTGATGTCGGTGCTGGGCCCGGTCACCGTGGCCTTTGCGGTGCCTATCTGGCAGCAGCGGGCGCTGCTGGCACGCCACTGGCCGGCCCTGTCGCTGGGCATGCTGGTGGGCAGTGCGGCGTCCATCGGTAGTTCGTGGGCCCTGGCCCATGCGTTGTCGCTGGACAATCAGGTGAGCCTGTCGCTGCTGCCACGCTCGATCACCACACCCTTTGCCATGCCGCTGGCCCACGACCTGGGCGGTGTGCCGGAACTCACCGCGGTGTTCGTGATGTTCACCGGGGTGCTCGGTGCCCTGATGGGCGGGGTGCTGCTCAAGTACCTGCCCTTGCGCACGCCGCTGGCACGCGGGGCGCTGTTCGGGGTGGGGGCGCACGGCGCCGGGGTCAGCCGAGCCCATGAGGTGGGCGGCGAAGAGGGCTCTGTGGCGGGGCTGGTGATGGTGCTGACGGGCATTTTCAACCTGTTCATGGCGCCACTGTTACGTCACCTGCTGTAACTATTTACTGCCCTGACCCGGTGGGCCAATAAGCTGGCTGGCAATGCAACACCCGCTATCGAGTCGCGCCTCTAGACTGACCGGCAGCAGAGCACACCCATGTGCCGAGGTGATTGCAATGACCGCCGCCAACCCTTTGCCCGACAACGCGCTGCCCCCAGGAAGTTGCAGCCCCGAACCAGGACCTGCGTGATGCCCCTCGCCGAGATTCCCTTGAGTGTCTGGCGTACCCGTGGTCGCAGTTTCACGTTTCGCCAGCAATCGATTCGCTACTGGAGCGCAGGGCAGGGCGAGCCCCTGCTTCTGCTGCACGGCTTCCCCACTGCCAGCTGGGACTGGCACTACCTGTGGCAACCCCTGGCCCAGCGCTTTCGCGTGATCGCCTGCGACATGCTCGGCTTCGGTGACTCGTCCAAGCCGTTGCACCACACCTACAGCCTGCTGGAACAGGCAGACGTACAGCAGGCCCTGCTCGAACACCTGCAGGTTCAGGAGCCGGTGCACTTGCTGGCCCATGACTATGGCGCCACGGTGGCCCAGGAACTGCTGGCCCGTCACCACGAGGGGGCGGCCCAGGTGGCCAGTTGCGCGTTTCTCAACGCCGGCCTGTTCCCGGAGTGCCACCGTGCGTTGCTGGTGCACAAGCTCCTGCTCAGCCGGCTTGGCTGGCTGGTGGCGCGCTCGTTCGGGCGCGACGACCTGGTCAGGAATGTCACCCACCTCTATGGCCGCAGCACACGCCCCAGTGAAAGCGTGCTGGATGACTGCTGGAGCCTGATCGCCTCCAACCGCGGCAATCGCATCCTGCACAAGCTGGCAGCCTATGTACCCGAGCGCGTCACCTGGCGCGAGCGCTGGGTGGCGGCCTTGCAGCAGTCAGGCGTACCGCTGCGCCTTATCAATGGCGCCGCCGACCCGGTATCGGGTGCGCATGTGGTGGCGCGCTACTGCGAACTGGTGCCCCAACCCGACACCGTGACCCTGCAGGGCATCGGCCATTATCCGCACACCGAGGCACCGGTACAGGTGCTGCGCCACTACCTGGCATTTCGGCAGCAACCCCTGCCAAGCCTGGCGCACAAGGTCGCCTGGTCCTGATCATCCCGCTGCCTTATCGCCTGCCATTCAGCGTCCGCCCGGTTGATTGTCCGGGGCCGGGCGCTGGCTGACACTGGCTGCCATATTCCTTGCAGTTAACGGAGTGCCGAGATGACCGAGTCGATTCGCCTGGATGAAAAAGTAGTGATTGTGACCGGCGCTGGCGGGGGCCTCGGGCGTGCCCATGCGCTGCTGTTCGCCCGTCATGGTGCCCGCGTGGTGGTCAACGACCTGGGAGGCTCCACCCATGGTGAGGGCGCCAGCGCATCGGCGGCCGACCGTGTGGTGGCCGAGATTCGCGAGGCGGGCGGCAGGGCGGTGGCCAGCCATGACTCGGTCACCGATGGCGAGCGTATCGTCCAGCAGGCGCTGGACACCTTCGGCCGCGTGGATGTGCTGGTCAACAACGCCGGCATCCTGCGGGACAAGACCTTTCACAAGATGGAGGACAGCGACTGGGACCAGGTGTACCGCGTGCATGTGGAGGGTGCCTACAAGCTCACCCGCGCCGCCTGGCCGCACCTGCGCGAGCAGAACGCGGGGCGGGTGATCTTCACCTCGTCCACCTCGGGCATCTATGGCAATTTCGGCCAGGCCAACTACGGCATGGCCAAGCTGGGCCTGTACGGGCTGACCCGCACCCTGGCGCTTGAGGGGCGCAAGCACGGCATCCTGGTCAATGCCATCGCCCCCACCGGTGGCACGCGCATGACCGAGGGGCTGATTCCGCCGCAGGTGTTCGAACAGCTCAAGCCCGAGCTGATCAGCCCGCTGGTGGTGTACCTGGGCAGTGATCGCTGCCAGGACACCGGCGGGCTCTACGAGGTCGGTGGCGGCTGGGTGGGCAAGGTGCGCTGGGAACGCAGCCTGGGGGTGGGCTTCGACCCGCGCCAGGGCATGAGCGTGGAAGACATCGCCGCAAGTTGGGATGCCATCGGCGATTTCGAGGGCGCGGTGCACCCGCAGGACAGCCTCGAGGCGTTGCAGCAGATGATGGCCAATCTGCACAGGCACGCAGGCTGAACCGGGCAGCACAAATAAAAAAGGCCGCTGCAAAAGCAGCGGCCAAGCAAGACGTAGATCAAGGAGCTTCAAAATCAACGTCGGTGAACCTGAAGGGGGAGGGTTCAACGTGTCAGGTGGTTACTCTAGGGGGAGAGGATTAACCTGACATTAACCGCCAAACCATCGGCCCAGCGCCTGGCGAAACCGCGTTTCGCTGCAAGCCCGGCCAGCATAGCCAGCCCCCCTACCGAAAAAAATAGACGTTTCGGACATTCACTGTTGCAAAGTGGGTAACAGTGCACCAAAACAGGTCACTGTGGTTCATAGCCCATGCGCCAGCTGATTGCCTGAGCCGCCGCCTGCAGCTGCTGCGCCGCCGGGCCCTGTTCATCGGCATGGAAAATCGAGGTAGGGCCCACCACGGTCAGCACGGCAGCGATGTTGCCCATGGCGTTGAACACCGGTGCCGACAGCGCATCCACCCCCGGCATCAGCAGGCCATGCACATGGTGCAGGCCGCGTGCGCGGATCTGCGCAAACAGCGCTTCGTAGTCTGCGGCGTCCTGGCCCAGGGCAAGCAGTTCCTGGTCGCGCAACTCGATGGTCTCGCGCTGGGGCAGGTAGGCCCCGAACACCAGCCCGGTGGACGAACTGAGCAACGGCAGCACCGAACCGATCTGCGTCACCACTGTCACGGCGCGCACCGCAGGTTCGATGTTCACCACCGTTGCGCCCTGGTTGCCCCACACCGCGATAAAGCAGCTTTCATTGAGTGCGTCACGCAGCTGTGACAACGGCATGGCCGCCACTTTCAGCACGTCCATCCCGCCCAGCGCGGCCAGGCCCACGCGCAGGGCTTCACGGCCCAGCCCGTAGTGGTTGGTGGCCGGGTTCTGCTCGGCAAAGCCGCTGGCGATCAGGGCTTGCAGGTAGCGATGCACCTTGCTCGCGGGCATCTGCACATGCTCGGCCAGGCGCGACAGCGAGGTGGCCGGCGAGAGCTGGGCCAGCGCCTTGAGAATGTCGGTACCGACCTCCGCCGAGCGGACCTTCTGTTTGCCGTTGCTGTCGGCGGTGCTGGTTTTGCTCATGGGAAAGGGGTCCGTGTTGACAGGTGGGCGTCTTTATAGCTTGACGGGTTACAGGTATCAAATTACGTTATGCGTAATCAGTTTACGATAATAATAACGCTACCTGACTGGAGGCTCGATGAACGTCGATTCCACTCCCGCCCTCGCTTACCAGAGCGGCTTCGGCAACGAATTTGCCAGCGAGGCATTGCCCGGCGCCCTGCCGGTTGGCCAGAACTCCCCGCAAAAAGCCCCGTATGGCCTGTATGCCGAGCTGTTTTCCGGCACCGCATTCACCATGGCGCGCAGCGAGCAGCGGCGTACCTGGCTGTACCGTATCCGGCCATCGGCACTGCACCCGGCATTCGAACGCCTCGAGCGCCAGTTGAGCGGCGGCCCGCTGGGCCCGGTAACCCCCAACCGGCTGCGCTGGAGCCCGCTGGACATCCCGGCCGAGCCCACCGACTTCATCGACGGCTGGGTGGCCATGGCGGCCAACTCGGCGGCGCAAAAGCCGGCCGGCATCAGCATCTACAACTACCGCGCCAACCGTTCCATGGAGCGGGTGTTCTTCAACGCCGATGGCGAACTGCTGCTGGTACCCGAGCAGGGCCGCCTGCGCCTCGTCACCGAGCTGGGCGTGCTGGACGTGGAGCCGCTGGAAATCGCCGTGCTGCCCCGTGGCCTGAAGTTTCGCGTCGAGCTGCTCGACAGTCAGGCGCGTGGCTACATTGCCGAAAACCACGGCGCGCCGCTGCGCATTCCGGATCTGGGCCCGCTGGGCAGCAACGGCCTGGCCAACCCGCGCGACTTCCTCGCGCCGGTGGCCCACTACGAAGAGCAGCAGGGCCCGGTGCCGCTGGTACAGAAGTTCCTCGGCGAGCTGTGGGGCTGCGAACTGCAGCACTCGCCGCTGGACGTGGTGGCCTGGCACGGCAACAACGTGCCGTACAAATACGACCTGCGCCGTTTCAACACCATCGGCACGGTCAGCTTCGATCATCCCGACCCGTCGATCTTCACCGTGCTCACTTCGCCTACCAGCGTACCGGGCATGGCCAACATCGATTTCGTGATTTTCCCGCCGCGCTGGATGGTGGCCGAGAACACCTTCCGTCCACCGTGGTTCCACCGCAACCTGATGAACGAGTTCATGGGGTTGATCAAGGGCGAGTACGACGCCAAGGCCGAAGGCTTCCTGCCCGGCGGCGCCTCGCTGCACAGCTGCATGAGCGCCCACGGCCCGGACGCCGAAACCTGCGCCAGGGCGATTGCCGCCGACCTTGCACCGAGCAAGATCGACAACACCATGGCGTTCATGTTCGAGACCAGCCAGGTGCTGCGCCCGACCCGCCATGCGCTTGAATGCCCGCAACTGCAGGCCGACTACGACACGTGCTGGGCCACCTTGCCGAGCACCTTCACCCCGAATCGGAGATAACCATGAACCAGTCCGCCATTGCCCGCAGTTGGGTCGAGCACGCCAACGGGCATAGCGATTTCCCGCTGCAGAACCTGCCGCTGGGTATCTTCAGCCGTGGCAGCGACGAGCGTCGCTGCGGTGTGGCCATCGGTGACGCGATTCTGGACCTCGACGCGGTGCTGGCCGCCGGGCTGTTCGACGGCCAGGCCCGCAATGCGGTGCAGGCCACCCGCGGTGGTGCGCTGAACGCCTATTTCGCCCTGGGCCGTGAGGCCCGCGTGGCCCTGCGCGAGCGCCTGCTCGAACTGCTGGGTGCCGACAGCCCGCACCAGGCTGCGCTGAAGCCGGCCCTGTACCCGGCCGCCGAGTGCCAGTTGCACCTGCCGGCGCGCATCGGCGACTACACCGACTTCTATGTAGGCATCGAGCACGCCAAGAACGTCGGCAAGCTGTTCCGCCCCGACAACCCGCTGCTGCCCAACTACAAGTACGTGCCGATCGGCTACCACGGCCGTGCCTCGACCATTCGCCCGTCGGGTACCGATGTCCGTCGGCCCAACGGCCAGACCCTGCCCGCCGGGCAAACCGAGCCGAGCTTCGGCCCGTGCGCGCGGCTGGACTACGAACTGGAGCTGGGCATCTGGATCGGCCAGGGCAATGCCATGGGCGATGCCATCCCGGTAGCGCAGGCAGGCGAACACGTTGCCGGCTACTGCCTGCTCAACGACTGGTCGGCCCGCGACATCCAGGCCTGGGAATACCAGCCGCTGGGCCCGTTCCTGTCCAAGAGCTTCATCTCCACCGTGTCGCCCTGGGTGGTCACCGCCGAGGCGCTGGAGCCGTTCCGCTGCGCCCAGCCGGCACGCCCCGAAGGCGATCCGCAGCCGCTGGCGTACCTGCTCGACCCGCGTGACCAGGCGGGTGGCGCGTTCGACATCGAGCTGGAAGTGCTGCTGCTGACCGAGCGCATGCGCGAGCAGAACCTGCCGGCGCATCGCCTGACCCTGAGCAACACCCTGAGCATGTACTGGACCGTGGCGCAGATGGTTGCGCACCACAGTGTCAACGGCTGCCAGTTGCAGCCAGGCGACCTGTTCGGTTCGGGCACCCTGTCGGGCGCCAAGCCTGGCCAGTTCGGCAGCCTGCTGGAGATTACCGAGGGCGGCAAGGTGCCGATCGAACTGGCCAGTGGCGAGGTGCGCAGGTTCCTTGAAGACGGCGACGAGATCATCCTGCGCGCGCGCTGCAAGCGTGATGGCGTGGCGTCGATCGGTTTTGGCGAGTGCCGCGGCAAGATCCTGCCGGCACATTGAGAGGGTACGAGCATGGAACTGTATACCTACTACCGTTCTACCTCGTCGTACCGCGTGCGCATTGCGCTGGCGCTCAAGCAGCTGGATTACCAGTCGCTGCCGGTCAACCTGCTCAAGGGCGCGCAGCGCGAGGCCGAGTTCCTGGGGCTGAACCCCCAGGGGCGCATCCCGGCGCTGCGTATCGACTCGGGCGAGCTGCTGGTGCAGTCGCCGGCGATCATCGAGTACCTGGAGGAGGTTTATCCACAGCCTGCGCTGTTGCCGCAGTCGCCGGTGGCGCGGGCGCAGGCGCGCGCCGTGGCGGCGTTGATCGGTTGCGACATCCACCCGCTGCACAATGTCAGCGTGCTCAACCAGCTGCGTGAGCTGGGGCATGACGACACCCAGGTGAACGCCTGGATCGGCCACTGGATCACCCAGGGGCTGGCGGCGGTGGAGCAGATGATCGGCGAGGCGGGGTTCTGTTTCGGCGATGAGCCGGGGCTGGCGGATGTGTACCTGATCCCGCAGGTGTATGCGGCCGAACGGTTCAATGTGGACCTGTCGGGCTGGCCACGGATTCGCCGGGTGGTGGCGCTGGCCGGTGAGCATGATGCGTTCGTGCAGGCGCACCCTTCGCGTCAGCCGGATGCCCCCTGATGGCCCATTCGCCGGCCAGGCCGGCTCCTGCAGGCGCTGCGCGGCCCGTGTAGGAGCCGGCCTGGCCGGCGAAGCTTTCAGTGCACCGAAGGCGTCGGCGGCGGCAGGTGGCTCAGCCGCTCGGTCAGGCGCAACCGCTGGATCGGGTCATCCGTCAGCATCAGCGCATGCTCCAGGTCAAACCGCTCTGCCTGCGGGCAATCCAGCCGCTGATACAGTGTCGCCCGCGCCAGGTAATCGCTGGCGCTGGCCGAGCCCAGCAACAACACCCGCTCGGCATCCTTCAGCGCCGCAAGGTCATCATCATTGCTCGCATGCAACTGACGCAGGTTGCGCGACAGTCGTTGCAGCATCTGCTGTGCGCTGGCCGTCACCAGATGCTCGGCGCTCAACGGCAACTGCGGGCCGAACTGGCGGCTGAGCAACTCGCGACAATCGGCCGGGTACAACCGGCGCCCGCCGCAGGGGTCCAGCAGGTGATCGGCCCCCGGCACGCGCAACAGGAAATGCCCCGGAAAATTCACCCCCTCCAGTGGTATCGACAGCCCGCGGGCCAGCTCCAGCGTGAGGATCGCCAGTGCCAGTGGTTGTCCGCGACGACGTTGCAGCACCTTGTTCAGCAGCGCCGCCTGCGGGCGCAACGGGTGGTATTCGTCCTGCTGGAAGCCCGCCGCGCTGAGCGCCCGCAGCAACGGCTGCGCCAGTTCGCTCACCGGCAGCATGGGCAGGCTCTGGCTGACCTGCTGCTGCACGAGCTGCAATTCGCCCAGCACCTGGGCCGGCTGCACGCTGGCATCGTGTTCGGCAGCGATCCACAGCGCCGCCTCGAACAGGGCGGCGGGGTTGCGTTCCAGGCAGGCCAGGCAGGCTTGGCGTGGGGTCATGGCAGTCTCCGCTCAAGCTTCTGTTGTAGCGCCGGCAGGGGCGTTCGTCCAGTGCCGCAACGTGTGCCTTCGCGCCGCCTATACTGGTGGGAGCACTGACTCACGAGGGCTGGGCAATGTTCGCTCTCATGCAAAGCACGCGCACCCACTCACTGCACCTGTGCGTCGACCCGGCCACGGGCCTCAAGGCGGTGATCGCCATTCACAACCAGCGGCTGGGCCCGGCCATGGGCGGTTGTCGCTATCTGCCTTACCCGGACGACGACACCGCAATGACCGATGCCATTCGCCTGGCCCAGGGCATGAGCTACAAGGCTGCCCTGGCGGGCCTGCCGCTGGGCGGTGGCAAGGCGGTGATCATCCGCAACCCCCATGTGGAAAACCGCGCCGCGCTGTTCGAGGCCTTCGGGCGCTTCGTCGACAGCCTGGAGGGGCGCTACATCACCGCGACCGATAGCGGCACCTCGACCCTGGACATGGACTGCATCGCCCAGAGCACCCGGCACGTCACCAGTACCACCACCGCCGGCGACCCTTCGCCGCATTCGGCCATGGGCGTGTTCGCCGGCATCCGCGCCACGGCGATGGCGCGCCTGGGCACCGACAACCTGGAAGGGTTGCGCGTGGCTGTGCAGGGGTTGGGGAATGTCGGGTTTGCCCTGGCCGAGCAGTTGCATGCGGCGGGGGCGGTACTGCTGGTCAGCGACCATGACCCGGGGCGGGTGCAACTGGCCATGGAGCAGTTGAATGCGCTGCCGGTGGCCAGCGAAGCGCTGGTCAGCACGCCTTGCGACATCTTCGCGCCGTGCGGGCTGGGCCCGGTGCTCAACAGCCAGAGCGTCATGCAGCTGCGCTGTGCCGCGGTGGCCGGCTCGGCGAACAACCAGCTGACCCACCTTCAGGTCGCCGACCAGCTCGAAACCCGCGGCATTCTGTATGCCCCGGACTACATCATCAATTCCGGCGGGCTGATCTACGTGGCGCTGACCCACCAGGGCCAGGACCTTGGCACCATCACCGCGCACCTGGCGCGCATCCCCACGCGGCTGACCGAGGTCTTCGCCCACGCCCAGGCCGAGAAGAGTTCGCCGGCCCGCGTGGCCCAGCAACTGGCCGAGAAGCTGGTGTACAACGCCTGATGCCTACTCGGCGGGCTGCTCGGCAAGCAGCTCGGACAACGCGTCGGGCTGGCTCTTGAAGGCCTTGGCGAACACATCGCGGTTCTTCGCCATGTAGATACCCGCTTCCTCGACCTGCTGTTCGCTCAGCGACGGCACGGCCTTCTGCAGCACCTCGGCGAGCAGTTCGGCCAGCTCGAGCATCTTGTCGTGACGGTCTGCTTCAGCTTTATCCATGAACAAGCGCTCCAGATCGCGGCTGCTGCGGTATACCACTTCGACGGCCATTCATCACCTCACATGCCTTTCGATAATTGATGTGTACGAGTACTGTGTTTTTATACAGGTAAAAGCATAAGGCAAACCACCACGTTTGGGTAGTGGCATTTTTATAGCCCAATTTGCTCGCAATGGTGGGGTGGCGGGTGTCTTGCGGCAATCGGTCGCCTTCTCAAGCTGTGCCGCTGGCCTTTTTACTGCATGCAGGCAAAGCGTCACCTGGGTGGCGCATCCTCCCTTCGTCGTTTCCAAGGAATTCGCATCGTGAACATCAAATGGGCTGAAAAAGTGCGCAAGGGCCTGCATGGCTCGGCGGATTCGCTGGGCAACCTGTGCGTGGAGGCCTTTCATTACCTGGCACTGTTCGGCATCGGTGCCATCACCGCCTATGCGGCGGTGTCGGCATTCATCGAGATGATCGGCAAGGGTGGGGTGAGCGTCGATGACATCCTGCTGCTGTTCATCTACCTGGAGCTGGGGGCGATGGTGGGGATCTACTTCAAGACCAACCACATGCCCATCCGCTTCCTGCTGTACGTGGCGATCACCGCGCTTACGCGCCTGCTGATCGGCGATGTGTCGCACCACAAGGCCCCCGACGTGGGCCTGCTGTATGTGTGCGGCGGGATCCTGCTGCTGTCGTTCTCGATCCTGGTGGTGCGCTACGCCTCGTCGCGCTACCCCTCCACCAAGGCCATCGACGCCAGCGGCAAGGAAATCGAAGAGGCCAAGTAGCCTTGGCTCACGCCCCCGCGCGGCGCTCGCTGGCGGCGCGCAGGCCCGGGGTGCGTGCACCGTCGCGGGTCATGCTGGCCAGAATTTCCATGGCGCTGTGGCCCTGCTCGATGGCAATGCCAAAGCGCACGCTCTCGATCAGGCGCGCCAGGCGCTTGGGGTCATTGCGCTGGGCCGGGCTGATCAGGCGCTTGGCCACCACGCCCTGATCGTCGGACAGGGTCAGCATGATGCTGCCATCGAGCCGCTCGATACTCAGGTTGACCCGGTAGGTGTCGGCAAATGCAGCGTTGATCTGTTGGAAGGGGTTGATCATGGGGCTGTACCTGGCAAAGACATGTTCTGATTGACAGGGCCCTGGCCAGGTTGGTTCAGGTGACGTTGCGGGGCAGGTGCCGAGTGGTCAATAAAAAAGGCGAGCCGTGGCTCGCCTTCTTTCATTGCCTAGGCTGTCAGGCCTGACGGGCCTGCAGGGCTTGCTCGTTCTCCAGGAATTCTTCCTGCAGCAGGGCATCGGCTGCCGGGGCGGTTGCGACCTTCTGGGTCACACCACGTTTGCCGCGCAGTTTGCCGAACAGGTGCTCGAGGGAATGCTCGAGTTTGGTCGCGGCGCCTTCGATGGCCTGCTCCAGGCTATCGGCCTTGTGGCTGACGGAAATCGGTTGATGGCCTTTGGGGCGTGCCTCCATCTGGCAGCGCATGTCGTGGGGGCCTGGCTTGTCGCCGTTCTCATCGCGCAGGTGGACTTCGATGCGGGTGAGGTCTTCTTCGTAGCGTTCGAGCGTGCTTTCTACCGTAGTGCGTACCCACTCTTCGAGACGGGCACTGCTTTGGATATGGTTGTCGCTGTTGACTTGGATTTGCATAGTTCAATCCCTTATTCAGCTAGCTCGCAAGAGAACGATGCGGGCCATTGCGGCCTGTGGAAATCATCGCCTCTTGACTACAAGGTCAGGCAGTTGGCAGAACTTTTCAAGTGCTTGAAGAAGAAAAATATTTTGTGGCAATTAAACAGGTGAAAGGTTGTCTGGGGGTGTCCTGAGTCAATGCGCGGCCCCCCGGCAAGGTGCGCTCCTGTAGGAGCCGGCCTTGCCGGCGAAGCAGGCGCTACCGATCAGAAAGCGACCGATGTCTGCAGATAGACCGTCCGTGGCTCACCCACATACTTGCCCTTGTTGTTGTCGTCGAACGAGCGCGTGAAGTACTGGTGGTTGAAGATGTTCTTCACCCCCACCGCCACGTTCAGGTTCGACAGCTGCGGCCCGAAGTCATAGCCGGCGCGGCTGCTGAACAGCATGTAGCCCGGGATGCGCCCGGCCGCGCCGTCTGCGCTTTGGGCCGAGGTGTTGGCGTTGTCGGCGAACTGGCTGCTCTGGTAGGTGCTGTCCAGGTTCAGCTTCCACGGCCCATCGGTGTAACCCAGCCCCAGCGTACCCTTGTGCCTGGAGGAGAACGGCACACGATTGCCCTTGTTCGGCCCATCTTCGCGGATGGTCGCGTCAACGAAGGCATAGCTGGCGTACACATCGAACCCGGCCAGCGCCGGCGTGAGGCCGTCCAGCGCGTACTTCACGCTCGTTTCCAGGCCCTGGTGGCGGGTTTCACCACGGGCGATCACGTCGTCGGTGGTCTGGTTGCTTTCGTACTGGTTGTCGAAATTGATCAGGAACAGCCCGGCCTCGGCCTGCAGGTTGCCGTTGTCGTAGCGCGTGCCCAGCTCCCAGGTGCGGGCCTTCTCGGGCTTCACTTCACCCTGGTTCACGCGGTTGGGCATCTGGCTGTACTGCACGCTGCCGAACGAACCCTCGGTGTTGGCGTAGAGGTTCCAGCTGTCGCTCAGGTGGTACATCACGTTCAGCGCCGGCAACGCGGTGTTGTAGTCGCCCTTGTATTCCAGGCTCTTGAGCTTGTTGCTCTGCTGCGACTTGATCATCTCGTAGCGGATACCCGGGGTGATGGTCCACTGGCCGATGTCGATGCGGTCATCCAGAAACAGCGCATGGGCATCGGTGCCGCCACGGGTGTCGCGGTCGTTGGGGCTGGAGGTGGTCGGCAACAGGCCGGCGCTGACGCTCTCCATGTAGCGCAGCTCGTGCCCGGCCTCGTTGATGTAGCGGTAGCCAAGGCCCACCTCGTGGTGGCTGTCGCCCAGCGCAAAGCCCTGGGTGAAACGGGTTTCGATGCCGCGCACCCAGTACTCGCGCGGCGACAGCGAGATCGACCTGTTCTGCACCAGGTAGCCACTGCGCAGGGTCTTGGTGAAGAAGCTGTTGACGCTGAACTGGCGCTCGCCTTCCTTGTAGTCGTAACCGGCGTTGAACATCGTGCGCCGGCCCCAGAACTTGTCCTGCAGGCGGGTCGACTGGTAGGGGTCTGCGTCGTAGTCGGCCACGTTGAGGCCGCCGGGCATCTGCGCCTCGCCCTCGTAGTACTGCGCCATGGCGTGCAGGCTGTTGGCTTCGTCCAGTTGCAGCTTGCCCTTGAGGATCAGGTCGTCGATCTGCGTGTCGCTGTGCTCGCGCCAGTCGCCACCGCGGGTGCCCGAATACAGGATCGCGCCGCCCAGGCCGTTGTCGGCGGTGCCGCCGGCCAGCAGGTTGGCGCTGCTCTTGAAACCGTCATGGCTGGAGGAGGGGCTGGTCTGGGTCTGCA
Organism: Pseudomonas sp. S12(2018); assembly: GCF_024355235.1. Taxonomy (NCBI): domain Bacteria; kingdom Pseudomonadati; phylum Pseudomonadota; class Gammaproteobacteria; order Pseudomonadales; family Pseudomonadaceae; genus Pseudomonas; species Pseudomonas sp. S12(2018). The sequence continues at coordinate 729,971 of NZ_QLAD01000001.1, read as the reverse complement.
GGCCGGCCTTCAGCGTGGGTTCGTCGGGGATCGCGCGGGTCACGAAGTTGACGATGCCGCCCACATTCTGCGGCCCGTAGCGCACGGCGCCGCCGCCGCGTACCACGTCCACCGCGTCCATGTTGCCCAGGCTGATCGGCGCGAACGACAGCTGTGGCTGGCCATAGGGCGCAAACGGCACCGGAATGCCGTCCATCAGCACCGTTGAGCGCGAGGCCAGGCGCGGGTTGAGCCCGCGGATGCCGAAGTTCAGCGCCATGTCGTGGCTGCCGGTGCCGTTGTTTTCCGGCGCATTCACCCCGGGTATGCGGTTGAGCACTTCCCGTGCGCTGCTGGCGCCGGTGCGTTCGAACTCTTCACGGCGGATCACGTCTCGCGCGCCGGGGTGTTCGAACACGTTGTCCTGGGTGGCTTCACCCAGCCAGTCGCCGACCACGCTGGAGCTGCCCAGCTCCAGCGGCGCGCCGGCGGCCGGGGCCAGCGGTTGCAGGCTGTAGGCGTTGTCGCCTTCGGCGCGGGCCTGCAGGCCGGTGCCTTCAAGCAGCGCGGCCAGGCCCTGTGCAGTGGAATACTCGCCTTCCAGGCCACGGCTTTTCACGCCCTGGGTCACCTGCGAGCCGAACGAGATCAGCACGCCGCTTTCACGCCCGAACTGGTTCAGGGCGTCTTCCAGCGACATCGGGGCGATGTGGTAGGTGCGTGCCTGGGCGGCGTGCAGGGGCGCAACGGCGCCGAAGGTGAGGCTGGCGCCCAGCAGCAGGGCATGGGCGAGGGGGCTTAGGCGAAGCGGCATGCAAAGGGTCCTTGAGAAGGTCGGGGCAAAGGGTTCTGCCTTCTCTGTCACGCGAGATGAAAAAACGGCTCAAGGTTCTGAAAATAATCTCAGGCGCGGGCTTCTACCGTGACCCAGTAGCGGGTGAAGCGCCGCACGCGCACCGGCAGCGACACCTCCAGCAGGTCCAGGATGCGTTCGCTGTCGGCCAGCGGGTAGCTGCCCGACAGCAGCAGGTCGGCCACCGCCGGATCGCACGTGAGCTGGCCGCGACGGTAGCGGGCCAGATCGTCGATGAAGTCCCCCAGGCGCGTATGCGCAGCCACCAGCATGCCGTCGACCCAGGCGCCGGTGTTGGCATCCACCGCATGGGTGGCGCCCCAGCGTGGCCCGTCGAAACGCGCCTGCTGCCCGGCTTCAAGCGCATGCCCGGCAAGCATCGCCCGGCCCTGCAGCACCGCCACCTGGCTGTGGTCGGCCCACTGGCGCACGTTGAAGCGCCCGCTCGACAGTTGCAGCAGGCCGTTGCCGGTCACCACGCGCAGGGGGCGGGGGTCGTCGGCCACATTGAGCAGCAGTTCGCCTTCGAGCAGGTGGATCAGCCGCTGTTCGCGGTCCAGGCGCACGTCGGCGGCGCTGGCGGTGTTCAGGTGCAGGTGCGTGCCGTCGTCCAGGCGCATCTGGCGGCGCTGGCCCAGCGGGCTGCGGTAGTCGGCCAGCAGGGGCGGCAGCGGGTTGTGCTGCTGCAGGGCCAGCCCGCAGGCGCCGCCCACCCCGAGCAGCAACAGCGCCTTGAGCGCGCGCCGCCGGCTGGCCGAGCGTGGCGCCTGCAGGGCGGCGTGCGCCAGTGGCGAAGACAGCCCGCGCAGGCGCTGATTGACCCGCTGTATGTGCTCCCAGGCGCGACGGTGTTCTTCGCTGGCCTGCAGCCAGCGCTCCATGGCCAGTTGCTGGCGGCTGTCGAGGGCACCGCCCTGCAGTTCGATCAGCCAGTGCACCGCCTGTTCTGCCACCTTTGGCGAGAATTCCTGGGCGTTCACAGGGCGAAGTAGCAGCGCATGGCCGCCTTGTTCAGATGGCGCTTCACGGTGGCCAGCGAAATGCCCAGCTCCCGGGCGATGTCGGCGTAGCCCAGGCCGTCGACCTGGGCCATCAGGAAGGCGCGCTTGACCACCACGGGCAGGCCGTCGAGCAGCCGGTCGAGTTCGATCAGGGTTTCCAGAATGATCGCGCGATGTTCTTCGCAAGGCGCCACCGCTTCGGGTAGCTGGGCCAGTGCCTGGTAGTAGGCGCGTTCCAGGTCCTGGCGGCGGTAGTGGTTGAACAGCACGCGCTTGGCCACCGTGGTGAGGAAGGCGCGAGGTTCGTTGAGCGTTGGTGTTTCGCGCGCCTGCAGCAGGCGCATGAAGGTGTCCTGGGCCAGGTCGGCGGCGCTGTGCGGGCAGCCCAGGCGCTGTCGCAGCCAGCCGGTGAGCCAGTTGTGATGGGCGCTGTAGAGGCGTTCGAGCGAAGCAGGGGCGGGCTGGGCACTGGGCACCGTGACAACTCCGGCGCCGGGGGGTGCGCAAAAGAATAAGAATTGTTCGCATTGTAGGATTTGAAGCCACAGGCTTCAAGCCACCCGCTGCAAGCGGCCATACCACCGATCTGCTTCTTCAGGTCCGTCTGAAGCGGTGTCTTTGCATCTGCGAATATTAATCATTAATATTACGCCCCTCCTCACACTGGACCCGCTGTCATGAAAAGCAAAGCCGCCGGGCTGCCATTCAGTTATCGCCTGGCCGTGACCTCGCGCAGCCTCGCGGCGCTGCTCGGCGGTTACCTGCTGGCGGCCATGGCCAGCGTGTGCATCACCTTGTTGCTGCCCATGCCCAAGGCCGACGCGGTCGTCACCGGCATGATGCTGTCGTTTCTGTTCTACCTGGTGGCGATCCTCTGGTGCTTCGCCTGTCGCAGCGCCTGGCATGCCTGGCTCGGGTGCTGCTGCCCGGCGCCGCGCTGGCCGCCATCAACGGCCTGGCCTACTGGATGCAAACCCCATGAAAGAAGGCTTTCGCCAGGCCATGGCCTGGCTGCACACCTGGGCCGGGCTGATCTTCGGCTGGCTGCTGTTCGCGATCTTCCTCACCGGCACGCTGTCGTACTTCAAGAGCGAAATCAGCCACTGGGCCCAGCCGGAGATCCCGTACCGCACCCTCGACACCACCGCCAGCCTGAGCCTGGCGCAACGCTACCTGCAAACCAACGCCGCCGATGCCGGCAGCTGGTTCATCCAGTTGCCCGAAGCACGCGACCCGACCCTGCGCGTGGGCTGGCGTGCACCCGGCGCCGGCCGGCGCGATTTCAACGAAAAGATCCTCGACCCCGCCACCGGCAATCAACTGCACCCGCGCGACAGCAGCGGCGGCGAGTTCTTCTACCGCTTCCACTTCCAGTTGCAGATGCCCTACCCGTGGGGCCGCTGGCTGTCGACCTTCTGCGCGCTGATGATGCTGGTGGGGCTGGTCACCGGCATCATCACCCACAAGAAGATCTTCAAGGAGTTCTTCACCTTCCGCCCCGGCAAGGGCCAGCGTTCCTGGCTCGACGGCCACAACGCGATCGGCGTGCTGGTGCTGCCGTTCCACCTGATGATCAGCTACAGCAGCCTGGTGATCTTCATGGCCATGGTGATGCCGGCCAGCATCAGCACGATGTATGGCGACAACCTCCAAGCCTATTACAACGAGCTGTTTTCGCGCGACGAGCCGGTCAAGCCGGCGGGCACCCCGGCACCGTTGGTGCCGCTGGCGCAGCTGTATGCCCAGGCGCGCCAGCAGGCGCCCGGCAGCGAGATCAGCTGGGTCGAGGTGCAGAACCCCGGTGACCTCAACGCACGTGTGCGCCTGGTGCGTGCCAGCAACGAGGGCATCGCCCAGAACCGCGGCGCCGGCTGGCTGTTCGACGGCGTGCAGGGTACCCCGCTCAAGGCCCCGGGCGAGCAGAGCACACCGTTGGTGATTGCCGCCGGCATGTACGGCCTGCACATGGGCCACTTTGCCGGCCCGACGCTGCGCTGGCTGTACTTCGTGTTCGGCCTGGCCGGCACTGCCGTGATCGGCACGGGGCTGGTGATGTGGCTGGGCAAGCGCCAGCTCAAGCACGCCAAGAGCGGCACCCAGCCCTTCGAACTGCGTCTGGTCGAGGTGCTCAACATCGCCAGCATGAGCGGGCTGATCCTCGCCGTGGCGGCGTTCTTCTGGGCCAACCGCCTGTTGCCGGTGGCCCTTGAAGGACGTGCCGATCTTGAGGTCGACAGCTTCTTTGCCGTCTGGGGCCTGGCCCTGCTGCACGCACTGTTGCGCCCCGGGCGCCGCGCCTGGGGCGAGCAACTGCTGCTGGGCGCGGTACTGTTCGCCGCCTTGCCGGTGCTCAACGCCCTGACCACTGGCACCGGCCTGCTGCCTGCGATCGCCCAGGGCGACTGGATGATTGCCGGGTTCGACCTCACGGCGCTGGGCTGTGGCCTGCTGCTGGCCTGGATGGCGCGCAAGATGCTGCGCCCGCAGGTGTTGGCGCCCAAGCGCGCGGCACGCACGCCCAGAGCCGCACCGCTGATCGAAAGCGAGGTGCAGTGATGCTGGCCATCGCATTGTTCGGCTTTGCCGCAGTGGCGGCGTTGTGCCTGGCCATGGAGCGCCATTACACCGACCTGCTGGGGCACAAGCCCACGCCCCGCCGCCTGGGTGGCCTGCGCATGGGCGGCTGGTTGCTGATCGCCGTGGCACTGGGGCTGGCGGTGCGTCACAGCGGCTGGGCCATGGGCCTGGTGGAGCTGAGCGCGGTAGTGATGGGCGGCTTGTGCGCGTGGGTGTTCGTCCTTCCCTACGCCCCGCGCCTGCTGCTGGGCCTGGCCGCGGCCAGCCTGGTGCTGGCGCCGCTGGCACTGCTGGCGCCGTACTGAAACGATGAGCGAGCCGCTCGACAGCCACGACGACGCCCCGGGCCGCGCACGTTTCGTGCAGGTGTTCGTGGCCCAGCGTGCGCGCATGGAGCGCCTGGTCAGCCGCCGCGTGGGCTGTCGGGCCACCGCCGCCGACCTGGTGCAGGAACTGTTCCTGCGCTTCTGGCGTCGCCCGCAGGTCGAGGTCGAGGCGCTGGACACCTACCTGCTGCGCTGCGCCGGCAATATCGCCATCGACCACCTGCGCAGCCAAGGCGCCCGCGAGCGGGTCAACGACAGCCTGCTGGCGCCGCATCAAGACAGCCATGCCAGCGAGCCCGAGGCCGCGCTGGAGGCTGGCAGCGACCTGCGTCGGATCGAGGCTGCCCTGCGCGAGCTGCCCGAGCGCACCCGCCAGATCTTCCTGCTCAACCGTATTCACGGCCGCACCTATGCCGACATTGCGCGGGCCATGGGCCTGTCCCAAAGCGCCGTGGAAAAACATATGATGCGTGCCCTCGAGGCCTGCAAGGCGAGTATCGCCGCCGAGCCTGCCGTGCCCCGCAAGCCAGGGAATGCCCCGCGATGAACGCTCCAGCCCCACCTACCGCCGAACAGCAGCAGGCCGCGCTCGCCTGGCTCGGCCAGATCAACCAGCAGCCCGCGCGTGCCGAGGGCGCCGCGTTCAAGCGCTGGTTGCTGGCTGACCCTGCGCACCCGCAGGTCTGGCGCCAGGCCCAGGCGCTGTGGCAGCAGACCGCCGCGCCTGCAGCACGCCTGGCCGCCGAAGACGCCCCGGCACTGGAGGCCTACCTGCGCGCGATGGACCGGCCTCGGCGCCGTTGGCCGGCCCGTGTGGCCGGGTTGGCACTGGCTGCCAGCGTGGTACTGGGCGTGGCGATGGGGGCGGGCTGGCACCCGGCCAACTGGGTCGATGACCTGGGCGCCGATTACGTGGCCGCGGTGGGCGAGCTCAAGGCCGTGACCCTGGCCGACCAGTCGCACCTGCTGCTGGATGCCGACAGCGCCATCGACGTGGACTTCAGCGGTGGGCAGCGTCGCGTGCAGGTGCGGCGCGGCGCGGTGTTCTTCGAGGTCACGCATACCGGTGCGCCGTTCACCGTACAGGCCGATGGCGGCGAGGTGCGGGTGTTGGGCACCCGGTTCGAGGTGCGTCGCCAGCCCCAGGGCACCACCGTTACCGTGCTCTCGGGCAAGGTCGGGGTCACGCCGGCGCCGGGGCAGGCGCAGCAGGTGCTCACGGCCGGCCAGCAGGTGGAGTACGCCCAGGGCCTGGCCGGTGCAGTGCAGGGCGTGGACAGCGAGAACCGCCTGGCCTGGCGCCAGGGCTGGCTCAACTACTACCAGGCGCCGCTGGCGCAGGTGGTCGACGACCTGGCGCGGCATTACCCCGGGCGCATCGTGCTGCTGGACGACGCCCTGGCGGCGCGCAAGGTCAGCGGCAGCTTCCCCGCCGCCCACCCGCTGGCGGCGCTGGACGCCCTGGGGGCGGTGGCCGGCTTCCAGCGCAAGACCCTGCTCGGGCGGGTCACGCTGCTGCGCTGAAAAATATTTTCACGGCCCGGTGAGGTAAGTACGTGCGGCAACCGTGTAGTGATTGAAAGTGCGATTCATTCGCATGAAACAGGTTCACTCACAGGTCGACGGCATGAAGTTCAGGGCAAAATCATCGTTGGTGCGTTGCGTTTCAATCGGGCTTGGGGCGGCAGCGTGGCTGCCGCTGGGGGCGGGCGTGAGCCAGGCGGTGGCGGCGCAGCAGGTCGAGCAGGTGTACCGCTTTGCCCAGCCCAGCAAACCCTTGCCCCAGGCGCTCAACGACTTCAGCCGGGTCACCGGGTTGAGCGTGGTCTACACCGTAGAGCTGCCCGGCCTTGCCGCGCCGGCCCTGACGGGCACGTTCAGTGCCGAGCAGGCCCTGCAGCGCCTGCTGGGCAACAGCGGCTTCACCTACCGCCGCGTGAATGCGCGCACCCTCACCGTCGAACCGCTGGCCCAGGCCGGTGCACTCAACCTCGAGCCCACCACGGTCTCGTCCCAGCAGGACAGCGTCGGCAGCTACCAGCCGCCGGCCACCAGCGCGATCATGCGCAGCCAGGTGCCGAACCTGGAGATCCCCCAGGCCATCAACGTGGTGCCGGCCCAGGTGCTCGCCGACCAGGCGCCGCGCAACCTCGACGATGCGCTGAGCAACGTCAGCGGCATCACCCAGGGCAACAACTTCGGCGCCACCGCCGACACCGTGATGAAGCGCGGCTTCGGCGACAACCGCGACGGCTCGATCATGCGTGACGGCATGCCGCTGGTGCAGGGGCGCAGCCTCAATGCCAGCACCGAGCGGGTCGAAGTGCTCAAGGGCCCGGCCTCGCTGCTGTACGGCATCCAGGACCCGGGCGGGGTGATCAACGTGGTCAGCAAGCGCCCGCAACTGCAGCGCTACAACGCCGTGAACCTGCGCGGCTCCAGCTATGGCAGCGGCAAGAACGGCAGCGGCGGCGGGCTCGACAGTACCGGCGCGCTGGGCGACAGCAACTTCGCCTACCGCCTGGTGCTCGACCACGAGGACGAAGACTACTGGCGCAACTTCGGCACCCACCGCGAGACGCTGGTGGCGCCGTCGCTGGCCTGGTTCGGTGAAGACACCCAGGTGCAGCTGGCCTATGAGCACCGCGAGTTCCTGTATCCGTTCGACCGCGGCACGGCCATCGACCCGCGCACCAACCACCCGCTGAACATCCCCAGCACACGTCGGCTGGACGAGCCCTTCAACAACATGGAAGGGCGCTCGGACCTGTACCGCCTGGAGGTCGACCATCAGCTTGCCGATGACTGGAAACTCCACTTCGGCTACAGCTTCAACCGCGAAACCTACGATGCCAGCCAGGTGCGCGTCACCGCGGTTGACCCTGCCAAGGGCACCCTCACGCGCAACCTGGACGGCACCCGTGGCGCCCTGAGCAGCGACCGCTTCGCCACCGTCAGCCTGGACGGCAAGCTGCAACTGGCAGGCATGCAGCACGACGTGCTGGTGGGGGTGGATGACGAGTACCGCAAGGTGTTTCGTGCCGACCTGATTCGCGGTGCCCGCAACACCTTCGATTACCTGGACCCGGTGTACGGCCAGGTCCAGCCCGGCACCGCCGTGCGCGACAGCGACAGCGACCAGACCGACAAGCTGCGCAGCAACTCGTTGTTCTTCCAGGACTCGATCCACCTCGACGAGCACTGGATTCTGGTGGCCGGTGCGCGCTATCAGCAGTTCGACCAGTACGCCGGTCGCGGCCGGCCGTTCAAGGCCAACACCGACAACAGCGGCCAGGCCTGGGTGCCGCGTGCGGGGCTGGTGTACAAGGTCGACGACACGCTGTCGTTCTATGGCAGCTACACCGAGTCGTTCAAGCCCAACTCCAGCATCGCGCCGATGACCGGTGGCCTGGTGCTGGATTCCTCGATTGCCCCCGAAGAGGGCAAGTCGTGGGAGCTGGGGGCCAAGCTCGACCTGCCGGGGGCGATCACCGGCAGCGTGGCGTTGTTCGACATCACCAAGCAGAACGTGCTGGTGGCCAATTTCGACACGGCCACCGGCGACACCCTGTACAGCAGCGCCGGCGAAGTGAAGTCGCGCGGCCTGGAGATGGACCTCACCGGGCAGGTGAGCGAGCGCTGGAGCCTGATCGGCAGCTATGCCTTCACCGACGCCCAAGTGTCCCAGGACCCCAAGCTCAAGGGCAACCGCCTGCAGAACGTGGCGCGGCATACCGGGTCGTTGTCGGCGGTGTATGACGTGGGCAGCCTGTTCGGTGGTGATCGCCTGCGGGTCGGCGCCGGGGCGCGCTATGTGGGCGAGCGGGCCGGCAACGCGGAGAACGATTTCGACCTGCCGGCGTACACCGTGGCGGATGCGTTCGCCAGTTATGAAACCCGGCTGGATGAGCACAAGGTGCGCTTTCAGCTGAACGTGAAGAACCTGTTCGACAAGACCTACTACAGCTCGGCAGTGAACCGCTACTTCGTGGCAGTGGGGGATGCGCGGCAGGTGAGCCTGTCGAGTACGCTGGAGTTCTGAGAGCACAGGAAGAACACCCGCCGTGAGGGCGGTGGGGGCCCTGTGGGAGCGGGCTTGACCCGCGATCAGCGGCGCATGGCCAACCGATAATCCCCCGGCGTGGCCCCCACCACCTGCCTGAAGCGATTGCTGAAATGGCTGGCACTGGCAAACCCGCACGCCAATGCCACCTCGCCCAACGCCCCGTCGCCACAGCGCAGCAGCTGGCGTGCCCGGGCCAGGCGCCGCGCCAGCAGGTACTGGTGCGGCGGCAGGCCGAAGCTTGCGCGGAACATCCGTGCAAAGTGGTAGTGCGACAGGTTGCACAGCAACGCCAGCTCACCCAGGCTGATCGCCTGCTCCAGGTGCGCCTCGATGTAGTCGGCCAGGTGCCGGCGCTGATGCGTCGCCAACCCGCCCTTCAGGCGCAGCCCCCGACGCAGCCCCACCTGGTTGAGCACCGCATGGTCGAGAATCTCGTGGGCCAGGCTGCTGGTCAGCAGGCGCTCGCCGGGCTCGTCCCAGTTCAGCTCGATCAGCCGGCCAAAGCGCAGCGCCTGCTCCGGGTCGTCGATGAAGGTCGCTTCGTGCAGTTGCACCTCGCGCGGTTCGCGGTCCAGCAGGCGGGTGCAGGCCAGGGCGAATTGCGCCTGGCTGATGTACAGGTGCGCCAGGCGGATGCTGCCATTGATCACCCAGTTCGAGGCGTGCTCGGCCGGCAGGATGCACAGCTTGCCGGGCCCGCCCTTGGCGGCGGGGCGATCCCGGCGAAAGGTGCCGGTGCCGCCGGCGATATAGCACGACAGCGTGTGGTGGCTGGGCGCTTCGTAGTCGCGGGCGTCGTGGCGGTTGTTCCACAGGGCTGCGACCAGCTCGTCGCCGAGCTGCGCACTGTGTTCCAGGCGGGCATTGGGCGAGGCGTGCATGGCTTGAAAGACTTGCAACTGGTCCAGCGGCGTCATGGGGTCTACCTCTGTCGGCCATCCTACTCGCGGCCACCGGGCCTGACAGCCCCGCCCAGCAAAAAACCGCAAGTTTGTGCAAGCGCACGGGGCGGCCCGCGCCGGACACTGCAGGCTGTCGTGAGGAGTGCATGCCATGAACCTGTCGTTGTACCTGCTGACCGTGCTGATCTGGGGCACCACCTGGATCGCCCTGAAACTGCAACTGGGGGTGGTGGCCATCCCGGTGTCCATCGTCTATCGCTTTGCCCTGGCGGCGCTGGTGCTGTTTGCCGTGCTGTTGATCGGGCGGCGCTTGCAGGTGATGAACCGGCGCGGGCACCTGATCTGCCTGGCGCAGGGGCTGTGCCTGTTCTGCGTGAACTTCATGTGCTTTCTGACGGCCAGCCAGTGGATCCCCAGCGGCCTGATCGCGGTGGTGTTCTCTACCGCCACGCTGTGGAACGCACTCAATGCGCGGGTGTTCTTCGGGCAGCAGGTGGCGGCCAACGTGCTGGCGGGTGGCGCGCTGGGGCTGGGCGGGTTGGGGCTGCTGTTCTGGCCGGAGCTGGCCGGGCATGCGGCCAGCCGCGAAACCCTGATCGGCCTGGGCCTGGCGTTGCTGGGTACGCTGTGTTTCTCGGCGGGCAACATGCTCTCGAGCCTGCAGCAGAAGGCCGGCTTGCGGCCGATGACCACCAATGCCTGGGGCATGCTCTACGGGGCCGGAATGCTGGCGCTGTACTGCGTGGTCAGCGGCATACCGTTCGCGATGGAATGGAATGTGCGGTATGTGGGGTCGCTGCTGTACCTGGTGATCCCGGGGTCGGTGATCGGCTTTACCGCGTACCTGACGCTGGTGGGGCGCATGGGGCCGGAGCGTGCGGCGTACTGCACGGTGCTGTTCCCGCTGGTGGCGCTGAACGTGTCGGCGTTCTACGAGGGGTACCAGTGGACAGCGCCGGCGCTGGGCGGGCTGGTGCTGGTGATGCTGGGCAATGTGCTGGTGTTCAGGAAGGGGCGGGTGGTGACGCCTTCGCCGGCAAGGCCGGCGCCTACCAGGGCCGCGTAACCCTTGCAGGAGCCCGCCTTGCTGGCGAATGGCAGCCTTACTTCCACACCTGCGGGTTCACCAGGTCGCGCGGGCGCTCGCCCAGCAGTGCCGCGCGCAGGTTGTCGATGGCACGGTTGGCCATCGCCTCGCGGGTTTCGGCCGTAGCCGAGCCCACATGCGGCAAGGTCACCGCATTGGCCAGCTGGAACAGCGGCGAATCGCTCAGCGGCTCCTTCTCGTACACATCCAGCCCTGCACCGCGAATCGTGCCCTGCTGCAACGCCGCCACCAGCGCCGCCTCATCCACCACCGGCCCTCGCGACACGTTGACCAGAAACGCACTGGGCTTCATCAGCTTCAGTTCGCGCTCGCCAATCAGGTGCCTGGTGTTGGCCCCCAACGGCACCACCAGGCACACGAAGTCGGCTTCGGCCAGCAGTTGATCCAGGCTGCGGTACTGCGCGCCCAGTTCCTGCTCCAGCGCGGTCTTGCGGCTGTTGCCGCTGTAGATCACCGGCATGTTGAAGCCGAACCGGCCACGCCGCGCAATCGCCGCGCCAATGTTGCCCAGCCCGACGATGCCCAGCGTCTTGCCATGCACGTCGCTGCCAAAGTGTGCCGGGCCCACGGTGGCTTTCCATTCGCCGGCCTTGGTCCAGGCGTCCAGCTCGGCCACCCGCCGCGCTGCGCTCATGATCAGCGCAAAGCCGAGGTCGGCGGTGCTTTCGGTGAGGACGTCAGGGGTGTTGGTCAGGGCGATGCCGCGCTGGTTGAAGTAGGCCAGGTCGTAGTTGTCGTAACCCACCGACACGCTCGACACCACCTGCAGCTGCTCAGCGTTGTGCAGCTGCGCTTCGCCCAGCTTGCGCCCCACCCCGATCAGGCCGTGGGCCTGGGGCAGCGCTTCGTTGAACTGGGCATTGATGTCGCCCAGCTTGGGGTTGGGCACGATCACGTTGAAGTCTTGCTGCAGACGCTCGACCATCGGGGCGGTGATGCGGCTGAAGGCCAGTACGGTCTTTTTCATCGGCGAACTCGCTGCGGGCAGGGGAGAGTGGGTAGCACGCTATCATTCTCCGCCGCCCCTGTGCAGCAAGATTTCAGGTGGCGATGAGCAGCTCGTGGGTCTTGAGGTCGGCCTCGTGGGCCGCGAGGATCTCCGGCAGCGAGTTGCGCAGGTACTCGACCCAGGTCTTGATCTTCGCATCCAGGTACTGGCGCGAGGGGTAGATCGCGTACAGGTTCAGCTCCTGCAGGCGGTACTCGGGCATCACCCGTACCAGGCTGCCGTCGCGCAGGCCGTCGATGGCCGAGTAGATCGGCAGCACGCCCACGCCCATGCCGCTGCGGATCGCCGCCTTCATGGCATCGGCCGAGTTCACCTGGAAGGGCGCCTGGGTGATGTTCACCACCTCCTGGCCCTCGGGGCCGTCGAACAGCCATTTTTCCAGCGGGATCACCGGGCTCACCATGCGCAGGCAGGCGTGCTTGAGCAGGTCGGCCGGCTTGTGCGCCACGCCGTGGCGCTTCACGTATTCGGGCGAGGCGCACACGATGCTGTAGGTGATGCCCAGGCGCTGCGACACGAAACCCGAGTCCGGCAGCTCGCTGGCGAGCACGATGGACACGTCGTAGCCCTCGTCCAGCAGGTCGGGCACGCGGTTGGCCATGGTCAGGTCGAAGGTCACGTCGGGGTGGGTTTCGCGGTAGCGGGCGATGGCGTCGATGACGAAATGCTGGCCCACGCCGGTCATCGAGTGCACCTTCAGTTGCCCGGCCGGGCGCGCATGCGCGTCGCTGGCCTCGGCCTCGGCTTCCTCCACGTAGGTGAGGATCTGCTCGCAGCGCATCAGGTAGCGCTTGCCCGCTTCGGTCAGTGCGATGCGCCGGGTGGTGCGGTTGAGCAGGCGGGTTTGCAGGTGCGCTTCAAGATTGGAAACCGCCCGCGACACGTTCGCGGTGGTCGTATCCAGTTGCACGGCAGCGGCGGTGAAACTGCCGACTTGCGCGACGCAACTGAAAGCACGCATGTTTTGCAGGGTGTCCATGGGGCGCTCTCAAGGAAGACGACAGAATTGTGACATGAAGTAACCAAAGCAGTCTTCAGACTAAAGCCGGATTATCGCGGTTTTCGTAACAAAGATTCGCAGTAAAGCACGCTTATCGCCAGTGCGGCGGCCCCCTAGAATTGCGTCACCTAGCGTCATCCACCTTCTAGTCGGGAACTCGCAGCTGTGCCGCGTCGCATCATCAGAGCGCTGAATGCGCTCAGTGTCTGTGCCTTTAGCTTGACCTTGAGCGGCTGTATCGGAACCTGGGGCATCGCCCCGCAAAGCAAGATGCTGCAAGCCAATACCCTGACCACCGACGCGGCCATCCGAGCAGCCGCGCAGGATGCCCACTGGCCCGACCAGCAATGGTGGCAAGCCTATGGCGACCCGCAACTGGCGCGCTGGATCGCCCTGGCGCTCCAGGGCAGCCCGACCATGGCCATGGCCGCTGCCCGCGTGCGTGAAGCCAGGGCCATGGCCGGGGTGATCGAGGCCGACGAAAAACTGCAGGTCAACGGCCAGTCCAGCCTCAAGCGCCACAACTGGCCCGAAGACCAGTTCTATGGCCCCGGCGCGCTGTCCGGTGCCAACACCTGGGACAACAATGCCACCCTGGGCCTGAGCTATGCGCTGGACCTGTGGGGCCGCGAGCGCAATGCCAGCGAGCAGGCCGTGGACATGGCCCACATGAGCGTGGCCCAGGCGCGCCAGGCGCAGCTCGAACTGCAGAACAACATCGTCAAGGTGTACATCCAGCTGTCGCTGCACTTTGCCCAGCGCGACATCGTCAAGGCCGAGCTGGCCCAGCAGGAGCAGATCCTGGCCCTGGCCGAACGGCGCCTGGCCGGCGGCATCGGCACCCATTTCGAGGTCAGCCAGGCGCAGACGCCGCTGCCCGAAACCCATCGCCAGCTCGACAGCCTCGATGAAGAAATCGCCCTGGCGCGCAACCAGCTGGCCGCGCTGGCCGGCAAGGGCCCGGGCGAGGGCGCGCAGTTGCAGCGGCCGAATCTCTCGTTGGCCACCGCGCTCAAGCTGCCGTCGGCGCTGCCTGCCGAGCTGGTGGGGCAGCGTCCCGACGTGGTTGCCAGCCGCTGGCAGGTGGCGGCCCAGGCGCGCGGTATCGATGTGGCGCATGCCGGCTTCTTCCCCAACGTCGACCTGGTCGGCGGGCTCGGCTTCATGGCCACCGGCGGCGGTGCGCTGGAGTTTCTCACCGGGCGCAAGTTCAACTACAACGTCGGCCCGGCCATCAGCCTGCCGGTGTTCGACGGTGGCCGCCTGCGCTCGCAACTGGGCGTGGCCTCGGCCGGCTACGACATCGCCGTGGCGCGCTACAACCAGACCGTGGTCGAGGCCCTCAAGGGGGTGTCCGACCAGTTGATCCGCCGCCACTCGATGGACGAGCAGCAGCACTTTGCCGCCGAGTCGGTGGCCTCGGCGCAGAAGACCTACGACATCGCCATGATCGCGTTCCAGCGCGGCCTCACCGACTACCTCAACGTGCTCAATGCGCAGACCCTGCTGTTTCGCCAGCAGCAGATCCAGCAGCAGGTGCAGGCCGCGCGCCTGACCGCGCATGCCGAACTGGTCACCGCCCTGGGCGGTGGGCTGGGCGCCGGCAACGATGTGCCGACGCCGGATAAGCAGGCCGCACCGGCCACCCCGCGCACCCTGGCGGTGTTCGACAAATGAGCGCCATGACCCTGCCGTTTCGTTGGCTGGCATCACTTGAATGGCGTCGCGGCTTCTTCGAATGGGCGCGTAGCGACGGCGTCACCTGGGTGTACATCTTCAAGGTGCTGAGCGCGGCGTTTCTCACCCTGTGGCTGGCCATGCGCCTGGAGCTGCCGCAGCCGCGCACCGCGATGATCACCGTGTTCATCGTGATGCAGCTGCAGAGCGGCCACGTGTTCGCCAAGAGCTTCTACCGCCTGCTCGGCACCCTGGCCGGTTCGTCGGTGATGGTCGCGCTTATCGCGATCTTCCCGCAGAACACCGAGCTGTTCCTGCCCAGCCTGGCGATCTGGGTGGGCATCTGCTCGGCGGGGGCGATGCGCTACCGCAACTTTCGCGCCTATGGCTTCGTGCTGGCCGGCTACACCGCGGCCATGGTCGGCCTGCCGGCCCTGCAGCACCCCGACGGTGCATTCATGGCGGCAGTGTGGCGGGTGCTGGAGATCTCCCTGGGCATCCTGGTGTCGACCCTGGTCAGCGCCGCGATCCTGCCGCAGTCGGCCAGTGCCTCGATGCGCAACGCCCTGTACCAGCGCTTTGGCGTGTTCGCCGGCTTCGTCGCCGAAGGCCTGCGCGGCGACAGCCAGCGCGACCGTTTCGAAAGCAGCAACGTGCGCTTCATCGCCGAGGCGGTGGGCCTGGAAAGCCTGCGCAGCGTGACCGCCTTCGAAGACCCGCACATGCGCCGGCGCAACGGCCGCCTGGGCCGCATGAACAGCGAGTTCATGGCCATCACCACGCGCTTCAACGCCCTGCACCAACTGCTCGAGCGCCTGCGCCAGCGCGGCCCGCTGCAGATCGTCACGGCCATCGAGCCGGGCCTCGATGCCCTGGCCAACCTGCTCGACGGCTATGCCGGGCGCTCGCTGACCCACGCCGATGCCGCGCGCCTGGCCGAGCAACTGGCCGCCTACAAGGACGACCTGCCCGAGCGGGTACGCAGCCTGCGCGCCGCCTACCTCGACACCGCGCCCAGCGACGCCGACCTGCTCGACTTTCACACCGCCTACGAACTGCTGTACCGCTTCGTCGACGACCTGCACAGCTATGCCCAGACCCACGCCTCGCTGGCCGAGCACAGCCACGCCCGTGAGCAATGGGACGAACCCTACGTGGCCCAGACCAACTGGCTGGTGTCGCTGGCCGCCGGCGTGCGGGCCGCGTTCATTCTGCTGGTGCTGGGCAGCTTCTGGCTGGCCACGGCGTGGCCCAGCGGGGCCATGATGACCCTGATCGCGGCGGCCACCGTGGGCCTGTCGGCGGCCACCCCCAACCCCAAGCGCATGTCGTTCCAGATGGCCTGCGGCACCCTGTTCGGCGCGCTGGTGGGGTTCTTCGAAACCTTCTTCGTGTTCCCCTGGATCGACGGCTTCCCGCTGCTGTGCATGGTGCTGGCGCCGGTGTTCGTGGTGGGCGCGTTCCTGGCCTCGCGCCCGGCCTACGCCGGTTATGGCCTGGGCCTGTTGATCTTCTTCTCGACCGGCTCGGTGCCCGACAACCTCACCGTGTACAACCCCTACACCTTCGTCAACGACTACATCGCCATGGTCATCGGCATGCTGGTGTGCGCGGCGGCCGGGGCGATCATCCTGCCGCCCAACAGCCGCTGGCTGTGGAGTCGCCTGGAGCAGGACCTGCGCGGCCAGGTGCTGTTCGCCATCAGCGGGCGCCTGCGCGGGCTGGGCTCGGCGTTCGAGAGCCGCACCCGTGACCTGCTGCACCAGGCTTATGGCCTGGCCGTGGGCCAGCCCCAGGTGCAGAGCAAGCTGCTGCGCTGGATGTTCGTGGTGCTGGAGGTGGGCCACGCGATCATCGAGCTGCGCAAGGAACAGGCGATACTCCCGGTGCACCCGTGCTATGCCGAGTCCCAGCCCTGGCGCCAGGCCATCCGCGTGATGGGCCGGGCGCTGGCGCGGCTGTTCCTGCAGCCCACCGCCAGCAATCACGAGCGTGCGCTGGTGGCAGTGGACCATGCGATCAGCCGCGTGCAGGCCACCGACGAACCTTTCGCCCGGCACTTCGACACCTCGGCCCTGCGCCGGGTGCAGAGCTACCTGCACTTCATCCGTACCTCGCTGCTCGACCCACAATCGCCGCTGGCCCACCTGCCCGCGACGCAAGGACTGCCCGATGCCCCGTGAAATCGCCTTCCACGGCCTGTACATGCCGACCATGACCTTGATGTTCCTGTTCGCCGCAGGGCTTGCCTGGGGGCTGGACCGGTTCATTGCCGGGCATGACGGCTACCGTTTTTTCTGGCACCCGGCGCTGCTGCGCCTGTGCCTGTTCATTTGCCTCTTTGGCGCCATGGCGCTGACCGTCTACCGTTGAGACCCTAGTCGATGAAAAAGTTTTTCAGCCTGATCGCCACCTTGCTGGTACTGGCAGCTGCCGTGGCGATCGGCCGGCAATTGTGGGTGCAGTACATGAACACGCCCTGGACCCGTGACGGGCGGGTACGCGCCGACATCATCAACGTGGCCGCCGACGTGCCCGGCTATGTGGTGGACGTGCCGGTGCGCGACAACCAGCTGGTGAAGAAGGGCGATCTGCTGATCCAGATCGACCCCGAGCACTACGAGGTGGCGGTCAGACAGGCGCAGGCGCTGGTAGCCTCGCGCAAGGCCACCTGGGAGATGCGCAAGGTCAATGCGCACCGGCGTGCCGACATGGACAACCTGGTGATCTCGAGGGAGAACCGCGACGACGCCAGCAACATCGCCAACTCGGCCCTGGCCGACTACCAGCAGGCCCAGGCGCAGCTGGCGGCGGCAGAGCTGGACCTCAAGCGCACGCGCATCCTGGCCACGGTGGACGGCTACGTGACCAACCTCAACGTGCACCGCGGCGACTATGCGCGCACCGGTGAGCCGAAGATGGCGGTGGTCGACAAGGACTCGTTCTGGGTCTACGGCTTCTTCGAGGAGACCAAGCTGCCGCACGTGAAGGTGGGCGATCAGGCCGACCTGCAGATGATGAGCGGCGAGGTGCTAAAGGGTCATGTGGAGAGCATCTCGCGCGGCATCTATGACCGCGACAACCCTGAAAGCCGCGAGCTGATCGCCGACGTCAACCCCACCTTCAACTGGGTGCGCCTGGCCCAGCGGGTACCGGTGCGCATCCACATCGACGAGGTGCCCGAAGGCTTCCTGCTGGCAGCGGGCACCACCTGCACGGTGGTGGTCAAGCCGCGCGATTGAGCGCGTGCCGCTGCCATGGCGAACGTTCAGCGGTGCATGAACTGCGGCTCGCGCTTCTCGGCGAACGCGGCCATGCCTTCCTTCTGGTCTTCGATGGCGAAGGTGGAATGAAACAGCCGGCGCTCCTGGCGTACGCCTTCGCTCAAGGTGGTTTCGAAGGCGCCGTTCACCGCCTCCTTGGCCATCATCGCTACCGGCCCGGAGTAGCCAGCGATCCGCGCCGCGACACGCAAGGCTTCGTTGAGCAGCGCCGCGTCGCTCACCACCCGGCTCACCAGGCCGCAGCGCTCGGCTTCGTGGGCGTCCAGGGTG
Organism: Pseudomonas sp. S12(2018); assembly: GCF_024355235.1. Taxonomy (NCBI): domain Bacteria; kingdom Pseudomonadati; phylum Pseudomonadota; class Gammaproteobacteria; order Pseudomonadales; family Pseudomonadaceae; genus Pseudomonas; species Pseudomonas sp. S12(2018). Next base: position 711,919 of record NZ_QLAD01000001.1, on the reverse strand, counting down.
CGCCCGGTGAGCACCATGTCCATGGCCTTGGCCTTGCCGATGAAGTGCGCCAGGCGCTGGCTGCCGCCGGCACCGGGGATGGTCCCCAGCTTGATTTCCGGCTGGCCGAAGCGCGCGCTCTCGGCGGCGATGATGAAGTCGCACATCAGCGCCATCTCGCAGCCACCGCCCAGTGCGTAGCCGGCCACCGCGGCGATCACCGGTTTGCGAAAGCTGGCCAGGCGCTCCCAGTCCACGGTCACGAAGTCGCTGGTGTACACGTCGATGTAGTTGCGGTTGCGCATGGCCATGATGTCGGCCCCGGCGGCGAACACCGTGTCGGTGCCGGTCAGCACCACGGCGCGCACGCTGCGGTCCTGTTCCAGGCGGTCAAGCACGCCGGCCAGCTCCGCCGCCAGTTCGGCGCACAGGGCATTGAGCGACAGCGGCCGGTTGAGGCGAATCAGCGCCACCGCGTCAATCTGTTCCAGCAGCAGGTAATCGAGTTTCATCCGTGTAGTCTCGTTCAAGGGGTGAGTGCAAGGGGGCGTCAGAGATGACGCGCATCGACCAGTACCGGGCAACCGGCCTTGTCGATGACTTTGCTGCTGATCGAGGGGTCGAACATGCGGTCCAGCCGCGACAGGTGGCGGTGGCCCATCACGATCAGGTCGCTGCCCAGGCGCTTGGCCTCGGCGACGATGCTCGACACCGGGTCGCCATTGACCAGGTTGCCTTCGGTCTGGAAGCCGCGTTCGCGCAGGTGGGTCACGGCCTGCAGCATGCTCATGTCGGCCACCTGCTGTTCATGGCTGGCCGCCGGGTATTCGGTTTCGTCCTGCGGGCTGATGTGGCCGTCCTGTTCGGGCAGCGCGTAGGCACGGTCGACCGCCAGCAGCACATGCAGGCGATGACGGGTCTGCTCGCAGAACGTGCTGACGGTTTCCAGGATGCCGTGGCTGCGTGGCGAGCCATCGATGGCGATCAAAACGACGCTGTACATGGGGCAGGGTCCACTCACTGTGCAAAGAGCAGCATTCTTGAAAAAAGCATGCGGCGCGGTAAATGGTGCAGCGTGCAATGACTAGTTGCGCCACATGCAGGGGCTGTGAGCGCGGCGGAAACTGTTAAGCTTTGCCCCGGACTCAACGAAGCAATGAATGGATGCTTGCCATGCACTTTCCAGATATGAATTTGCTGGTCGCGCTGGATGCGCTGCTCGATGAAGGCAGTGTGGTCGGCGCGGCGCGGCGGATGAACCTGAGCCCCGCGGCCATGAGCCGTACCCTGACGCGCATTCGCCATGCGGTGGGTGACCCGATTCTGGTGCGCGCCGGCCGCGGCCTGGTGCCCACGCCCAAGGCCATGGCCCTGCGCAGTCAGGTGCGCAGTGTGGTGGAGCAGGCCAACCAGGTGTTCAGTTCCAGTGACGAGGTCGACCTGCAGAGCCTGGAACGGGCCTTCAACCTGCGCGCCAACGATGTGTTCATCGCGCCCTTTGCCGCGCCCCTGCTGGAAACCATGCGCGAACAGGCGCCGCACACGGTGCTGCGCTTCGTGCCCGAAGGCGAGGGCGGCGACGAGGACGCCGCACTGCGCGACGGGCGCCTGGACCTGTACATCAGTGCCACGCGCAACCTCGGCCCCGAGATCAAGGTGCAGAGCCTGTTCTCCACCACTTTCGTCGGCCTGGCGCGGGTCGATCACCCGATCTTCGATGACGAGATCACCCCCGAGCGCTTCGCCGGCTACGAGCAGATCAGCGTGTCGCGCCGTGGCCGCGCCGCCGGCCCGATCGATGCGGCGCTGGCCGGCATGGGCCTGCAGCGGCGCGTGGCGCTGATCACCCCGAGCTTTCATTCGGCGATGTTCTCGCTGCCCGACTCCGAGTTGCTGCTGGCGCTGCCCGAGCACGTGCTGATGAGCGTGGCCCGGCTCGGCCTGCCGCTGCGCTCGTTCCGCATCCCGATGGCGCTGGAGGCGGTGACCATCATGCAGGCCTGGCACCCGCGCTTCGACAACGACCCCGCCCACCGCTGGTTGCGCCAGACCCTCAAGGAATGCTGCTCCAGGCACTACGCCTGAGCCCGGGGCAGGCACGCGTTAGCGCGACTTTTGTGGATTGCGTTTGACGCAGCAATAAACTGCGAATATGTCAGTTTTCGTCATCTATTGGCCTCCATAGACTTGCCGGGTACTTAACTACCCGGAGTCCTCCTGCCATGTGTGTGCCTTTTTTCTGCCGTGCTTCAGCGCCTGTGGGCGGGGGCCGGCCATGACGTCGCTGGCGGCCCAGGCGCCCTTGGGGGCCACCCCGGCGCCCGCCGCGGCGCCTGCCAAACCGGCCGCCCCGGCTGCCTTCGGCCTGCGTATCGTGGTGGGCCTGGTCGGCGTGCTGCTGGCGGTGCTGTGCGCCGGCCTCAACGAGATGGTCACCAAGATGGCCCTGGCCGACATCCGTGGCGGGATGCACATCGGCGCCGACGAAGGGGCCTGGCTGGTGGCGCTGTACTCGGCCACCTCGGTGTCGGCCATGGCCTTTGCGCCCTGGTGCTCGGTGACCTTCTCGCTGCGCCGCTTCACCCTGTGTGCCATCGGCGCCTTTGCCGTACTGGGGCTGCTCTGCCCGTTTGCACCCAACCTCGAAAGCCTGATGCTGCTGCGCACCCTGCAAGGCCTTGCCGGGGGCGCGCTGCCGCCGATGCTGATGAGCGTGGCGCTGCGCTTTCTGCCCCCCGGCATCAAGCTCTACGGCCTGGCCGGCTACGCCCTGACCGCGACCTTCGGGCCGAGCCTGGGCCTGCCGCTGGCGGGCATGTGGACCGAGTATGTCGGCTGGCAGTGGGCGTTCTGGCAGATCATCCTGCCCTCGCTGGTGGCCATGGGCTGCGTGGCCTGGGGCCTGCCGCAGGACCCGTTGCGCCTGGAGCGCTTCAAGCAGTTCGACTGGCGCGGCCTGTTGCTGGGGCTGCCGGCCATCTGCTCGATCGTGATCGGCCTGTCCCAGGGCGACCGCATGGGCTGGTTCAACTCGCCGCTGATCTGCTGGCTGCTGGGCGGCGGGGTGGTGCTGCTGGTGCTGTTCATGATCAACGAATGGTCGCACCCGCTGCCGTTCTTCAAGCTGCAGATGCTGCGCAACCGCAACCTGACCCACGCCCTGATCACCCTGGGCGGGGTGCTGGTGGTGCTGTCGGCCGTGATCATCATCCCCACCAACTACCTGGCCCAGGTCCAGGGCTATCGGCCCGTGCACAGCGGCCCGGTGATGCTGCTGGTGGCGCTGCCGCAACTGCTGGCGCTGCCGCTGACCGCGGCGCTGTGCAACATCCGCGCGGTGGACTGCCGCTGGGTGCTGGCCATCGGCCTGGGCATGCTCGCCATGTCATGCCTGGGCGGCACGCAGATCACCTCGCAGTGGGTGCGCGAAAACTTCTATGTGCTGCAACTGTTCCAGATCTTCGGCCAGCCGATGGCGGTGATCCCGCTGCTGATGCTCGCCACCGGCGGCATGACCCCGCAGGACGGCCCGTTCGCCTCGGCCTGGTTCAACACCATCAAGGGCCTGGCTTCGGTGGTGGCCGCCGGGGTGCTGGAGGCCCTGACCACGGTGCGCCGGCATTTCCACTCCAACATGCTGGTGGACAACCTGGGCAACTCGCCGCTGGCCGCCAGCGATGCGCCGGGGTTGGCCAGGCGCATCCATGAGCAGGCCGTGGTGCTGACCTCGGCCGACCTTTACCTGTGCATGGCGCTGCTGGCACTGGCGCTGATCGTGCTGATTCCCTTTGTGCCTACCCGGATCTACCCGCCGCGTGCAGTGGCCTAGTCCCGTCGAGAGAGAAAGACATGACCTCAAGTAAAACTTCCAGACTCACCCTGATCGCCGTGGCGGTGATCGTCGTCGCCGGCCTGGCCTATGTGGCGCTGCCCGCGCTGTTCGGCAGCGGCGGCACGCAGTCCACCAACGATGCGTACGTCACGGCCGACTACACCGTGGTGGCGCCCAAGGTGTCGGGCTTCATCAAGGCGGTCCACGTCGAGGACAACCAGCAGGTCAAGGCCGGCCAGGTGCTGGCGCAGATCGACGACCGCGACTTCCAGGCGGCGCTGGCCGCCGCCGACGCGCAGTTGCTGATGTCCCGCGCGCAGTACCAGAACGCCCGCGCCACCCTCGAACGCCAGGCTTCGCTGATCGCCCAGGCCCAGGCCACGGTGGCTGCCGACGAGGCGGCGCTGGCGTTCGCCAACCATGAACTGACCCGTCACACCCGCCTGGCCGAGCAGGGCGCCGGCACCGTGCAGAACGCCCAGCAGGCGCGCAGTCGGGTCGATCAGGCCCAGGCTCGCCTGGCCAACACCCGTGCGGCGCTGGCCGCGGCACGCAAGCAGGTGGACATTCTCACCGCGCAGGTGGAGGCGGCCCAGGGCGGCCTCAAGCATGCCGAGGCCGCGCTGGACCGTGCCCGCCTGGACCTGTCCTACACGCAGATCGTCGCACCCATCGACGGCATGGTCGGCGAGCGCGCCGTGCGCGTGGGCGCCTACGTCAACCCGGGCGCACGGCTGCTCTCGGTGGTGCCGCTGGCGCAGGCCTACGTGGTCGGCAACTTCCAGGAAACCCAGCTGACCCACGTGCAGCCAGGCCAGGCAGTGCTGGTGAGCGTGGATACCTTTGCCGGTGAACAGCTGCGCGGCCATGTGCAGAGCGTGGCCCCGGCCACCGGCCTGACCTTTGCCGCAGTCAAGCCGGACAACGCCACCGGCAACTTCACCAAGGTGGTGCAGCGCATCCCGGTGAAGATCGTGCTCGACGCCGACCAGCCATTGCTCAGCCGCCTGCGCGTGGGCATGTCGGTGATCGCCAAAATTGATACCCAGAGCCCGGCCAGGGCCCAGGCCGGCAACGAGGTCAGCGCTCGATGAACTTCGCACAGGCTACTTCGCCCTTGCTGCTGGGCGCCACGCTGACCCTCGGCGCCTGCAGCCTGGGCCCCGATTTCGAAGCGCCGCGCTCCACCGCGCCGTCGGCCTGGCCGACCCTGCAGGAGAAGGCCGGCCCCAGCCAGCCCGAGGCGACACCGCTGCAGGCGCGCTGGTGGGAGCAGTTCAACGATGCGCAGCTGTCGTCACTGGTGCAGCGCGCGGTCGAACGCAACCTGGACCTGCAGGTGGCCACCGCCCGGCTGATGCAGAGCCGCGCGGTGCGCAGCAGCATTGCCTCCGAGCAGTACCCGTCGGTCGACCTGAACGGCAACTACAGCCGCGCCCGCAACAGCGAGGATGGCCTCAACGACCCGTCCGGCAAGAACGGCAAGTCGGCCTTCAACCTGTGGCAGGGCGACTTCACCGCTGCCTGGGAACTGGACCTGTGGGGCCGGGTGCGGCGTGAGGTGGAGGCCGCCGACGCCAGCGTCGAGGTGGCCGAAAACGACCGCCAGGGCGTGCTGCTGTCTTTGCTGGCCGAGACCGCCCACGACTATATCCAGCTGCGTGCGGTGCAGAGCACCCTGGCGGTGATCCGCGAGAACCTCGACGTGTCGCGCCACAGCCTGCGCCTGTCGCAGATGCGCCTGAACGATGGCGTGGCGACCAACCTCGACGTGGCCCAGGCCAAGGCGCAGGTGGCGTCCATCGAGGCGCGCCTGCCCACCCTGGAAGACCGCCAGGCGCAACTGATCAACGCCCTGAGCCTGCTGCTGGCCGAACCGCCACGCAGCCTGCAGAACGAACTGCTGCAACCGGCACCGATGCCGCAGACCGCGCAGCGCTTTGCCATGGGCCTGCCCTCGGAACTGGCCGAGCGGCGCCCCGACATCCGCCAGGCGCAGGCGCAACTGCACGCCGCCACGGCCAGCATCGGGGTGGCCAAGGCCAACTTCTATCCGAGCATCCGCCTGTCGGGCAGCGCGGGGTTCCAGTCGCTGCAACTGTCGGACTTCGGCAACTGGAGTTCGCGCCGGTTTGCCATCGGCCCGCAGTTGAGCCTGCCGATCTTCGAAGGCGGGCGCCTGACCGGCGTGCTCAAGCTGCGCGAGGCGCAGCAGCAGGAAGCGGCTGTGCAGTACCAGCAGGTGGTGCTGCGCGCCTGGCACGAGATCGAGGATGTGCTGCGCCTGTACAACGCCAGCCAGCTGCGCCGCGACCTGCTCGACGAAGCGGTGCGCCAGAGCCGGGTGGCGCTGGACACCGCGCGCAACCAGTACGTGGAGGGCGCGGTCGACTTCCTCAACGTGCTGACCGTGCAGAGCGCCTTGCTGGCCAACCAGGAGCAGTGGGTCGAAAGCTCGGCGGCGGTGTCGCTGGCCATGGTCGGCCTGTACAAATCCCTGGGTGGGGGCTGGCAGTCATTTGCCCCACCGGCCCAGGCCAGCGCTGAACTCGATCGAGGGCAGCGGTCAAAGCACCCATGAGGCCTGCGCCGGCCGTGCCCCGGCACGGCCGGCGCCGCGCCGGGGTTCACATGTCATCCAGAAAAGGACGCAGGTATGAATATTTCCTTGCACGGCAAGCGTGCGATCGTCAGCGGCTCCACCGCCGGTATCGGCTTTGCCATTGCCCACGGGCTGGCCGAGGCCGGTGCCGAGGTGGTGGTCAACGGGCGCACCAAGGCCCGTGTCACGCGCGCCGTCGAACAGATCCAGCGCAAGTTGCCCGGGGCCAAGGTCAAGGGCATCGCGGCCGACCTGGGCACGGCCGAGGGGGCGGACATCCTGTTTGCCAAGGAGCCGGAAACCGACATCCTGGTCAACAACCTGGGCATCTTCGAGCCCAAGGGCTTCTTCGAGATCAGCGACGAGGACTGGCAGCGCTTCTTCGAGGTCAACGTGATGAGCGCGGTGCGCCTGTCGCGCCATTACGCCAAGGGCATGGCCACGCGCGAGTGGGGCCGGGTGCTGTTCCTGTCGAGTGAATCGGCGCTGCAGATCCCGACCGAGATGGTGCACTACGGCACCACCAAGACCGCCCTGCTGGCGATTTCCCGCGGGCTGGCCGAGACCCTGGCCGGTACCGGCGTGACCGTCAATGCGGTGCTGCCGGGCCCGACCCGCTCAGAAGGCGTGGGCGGCTACTTCAGCCAGATGGCCAGGGAGCAGGGGGTGGACAGCGAGACGCTGGAGGCCCGGTTCATTGCCGAGCACCGCCCCAGCTCGGTCATCAAGCGTCTGGCCACGGTCGAGGAGGTCGCCAACATGGTGGTCTACCTGGCCTCGCGCCAGGCCAGCGCCACCACCGGCGCAGCCCTGCGCGTGGATGGCGGCGTGGTTCGTTCCATCGCCTGATTCACCCTGCCGCGCCCGGGCGAGCGACTCGCCCGGGCGCGGCCTTCAGCCGGCAATCGCCGGCAGGCTGGCCGGTTGCAGCCCGTAGTCGAACTCGGCGAACAGCCGGGCAAAGCGCTTGAGCGATTCGGGCGCGTCCATGCGTTCCATCACCACTTCGATGAACACCAGCGTGTCGGCCTGTGCGGCCTGGGCCAGCGCATCTTCGAGCTGGTCCTCGGTGTGCACGGTGAAGCTGCGCGAGCGCTCGCGGGTGTCCAGCACGCTGGCCAGTTGCGCATAGCGCCAGGGGTTCACGTCGTTGTAGCTGGCATGCTCGCCCAGGATCAGCCGTTCGATGGTGTAGCCATCGTTGTTGATCAGGAAGATCACCGGCTTGAGGTTGTGCGCCAGAATCGTCGACAGCTCCTGCACGGTCATCTGCAACGAGCCGTCGCCGATGAACAGCAGTTGGCGGCGTGTCGGTGCGGCCAGCAGGCTGCCCAGCAGCGCGGGCAGGGTGTAGCCGATCGAGCCCCAGATCGGCTGGGTGATGCAGGTTGCCCCGGTCGGCAGGCGCAGGCCGCTGATGCCCGCCGACGAGGTACCGCTTTCGGCGATGACCAGGTCGTCGGCTTCGATCAGGTGGCCGATGCGCTGCCAGAAGCGCAGCTGGCTCAGCGGCTTGCCCGACAGCGCGGCGAACGCCGGGCTGGCACTGAACGGCGGGATGCGCTGGGCGCGGCGCTCGCGTGCCAGCGCCTGTTGGCCCAGCGCCTGGAGCACCTGGCCCAGGCTCACGGCGGTGTAGTGCTGCCTGGCGATCGAGGCCGCGTAGGCGTGCAGCTGGATCAGCGCGCCGTCCATGAAGCTGTGGGAGAACAGCGCGGTGCTGGTGTCGGTGAAGCGTGCGCCAAGGCTGATCACGCAGTCGGATTGCTCCAGTGCCGCACGCACGCCGGGCGCGGAGCCGGCACCGGCGTAGGTGCCGAGGAACAGCGGGTGCGACTCGGGCAGCATGGCCTTGGCCGGCGGCAGGCAGGCGAAGGGCAGGTCGAAGCGCTCGATCAGCTCGAGCACCTGGGGCACCAGGCCAAAGCGCGCCACGTCCATGTCCACCAGCAGCACCGGCGAGCTGGCGGCATCCAGGCGTGCCACCAGCGCCCGTACCACCGCCTGCAGTTGCCCCGGCTCGCTGCGCGGCTCGCTCAGTTGCAGCGGCGTGTCGGGCACCTCGATAGGCAGGGTGGCCAGGTCGCTGGGCAGTTGCAGGTACACCGGGCGGCGTTCGCGGTAGCAGGTCTGCAATACGCGGTCGATTTCCATGGCGGCGTTTTCCACGGTGATGCGCGCCTGGGCCACGGTGAACTGGCGCAGGGTCACCATGATGTTGTCGTAGTTGCCGTCGCCCAGGGTGTGGTGCATCAGGGCCCGGTCGATGATCGCGTGCAGCGGCGGCATGCCCGACACCATGATCACCGGCACCCGCTCGGCATAGGCGCCGGCGATGCCGTTGAGTGCACTGAGGTCGCCCACCCCGTAGGTGGTCAGCACCGCACCGAAGCCCTGGGTGCGGGCGTAGCCGTCGGCCGCGTAGGCCGCGTTGAGTTCGTTGCAGTTGCCGATGAAGTCGAGCGTGGGCAGCGCCTCGACCTGTTCGAGCAGGGTCAGGTTGTAGTCGCCGGGCACGCCGAACAGGTGGCGGATGCCGAATTCCTGAAGGCGGCGCAGCAGAAAATCGCCAATGGTCATGTCCATGAGTAGGGGAACCTCGTGATCCTTGAGAGAGGGTGCGCCGCTAGGGCTGGCGGCGCAGGTCGATGACGTTGCCGGCCTTGCCTTCGGAACGCTTGAGGGTGTGGCACGGGTGCAGCTGGATGTGGGTGCTGATGCCCACGTGCACCTTGATCTGGTGGCTCAGCTGCTGGCAGGCGGCCTGTTGCTGCTGGGCGCTCAGGCCGCTGTGTTCCGGGCGCAGCTCGACGTGTACGGCCAGCACGTCGAGGTTGCCCTGGCGGCTGACATGCAGCTGGTACACCGGGCTGAACATCAGCAGCTTGAGCAGTTGCTCCTCGATCTGGCTGGGAAACACGTTGACCCCGCGGATGATCAGCATGTCGTCGCTGCGCCCGGTGATGCGGTCGATGCGGCGCATGGCGCGACCGTTGCCGGGCAACAGGCGGGTGAGGTCGCGGGTGCGGTAGCGCACCATCGGCAGCGCTTCCTTGCTCAGGGTGGTCAGCACCAGTTCGCCGAACTGCCCGTCGGGCAGCACCGCGCCGGTGACCGGGTCGATGATCTCGGGGTAGAAGTGGTCTTCCCAGAGTGTCGGGCCGTCCTGGGTGTCGAGGTGCTCCATGGCCACCCCCGGGCCCATCACTTCCGACAGGCCGTAGATGTCCAGGGCCTTGATGCCCAGGCGCTGTTCCAGCTCGCCGCGCATCTGTCCGCCCCACGGCTCGGCGCCGAAGATCCCGGCGCGCAGCGACAGCGACTGCGGGTCGATGCCCTGGCGTTCGATCTCTTCGGCGATGTTGAGCATGTAGGACGGCGTCACCATGATGATGTCCGGCTGGAAGTCCTTGAGCAGCTGCACCTGGCGTGCGGTCTGCCCGCCCGACATCGGGATCACCGTGCAGCCGAGTTTCTCGGCGCCGTAGTGTGCGCCCAGGCCTCCGGTGAACAGGCCGTAGCCATAGGCGATATGGATGCGGTCGCCGCGCCGCCCGCCCGCAGCGCGGATCGAGCGCGCCACCAGCGAGGCCCACACGTCGATATCGTTGCGCGTGTAGCCGACCACGGTGGGCTGGCCGGTGGTGCCGCTGGAGGCATGCAGGCGCAGCACCTGGTCCATCGGCACGGCGAACAGGCCAAAGGGGTAGTGGTCGCGCAACTGTGCCTTGCTGGTCAGCGGGAAGTGCGCCAGGTCGTCGAGGTGCTTGAGGTCGTAGGGGTGCACGTCCAGTGCATGGAACTGCTCGCGGTACCAGGCTACATGGGTATAAGCATGCAGCAGGGTCTGGCGCAGGCGCAGCAATTGGTGCTGGCGCAACTCGTCGAGGCCGGCCTGTTCCAGGTGGTCATCGAACGGTTGGGCGAAGGGCACCGGGGCCAGGGCGGCGACAGGGCTTGCGTGCAGTAAAGTCGATTCGATCGGCATCGGGTCTGTTCTCTACCAGGAAGGGGAGTGGTCAAGGGCGCCCACGCTCGCGCTGCCATGCCCGCGCGCCGGGTGGGGCCGGGCGCGCAGGTGGCAGGGGCGGGCGCTGCGGGATCAGCCGGCCTGGGTCAGGCGCAGCAGCTGGTTGAAGATGTTCTTCTGGTGCATCTCTTCGGTGCCGCCCACGCTGGCAAAGCCCAGCGCGTCCTTGACCAGGGTGGCGATGTCGCCTTCGTGGTAGCCCAGGCTGCCGTACAGCTTGAGCAGGCTGATGGCGCTGTGGATGAAGTCCTGCGCGGCGCCGAGCTTGGCGATCGAGCAGCTCATCAGCGCCTGGGGGTCGTTGCCCAGCAACTGGTCGAGCGCGGCGTACACCATCCAGCGGTTGCGCTCCATGCCCATGGCGATGTCCACCAGGCGCTTCTGCACGTACTGGTGGGTGTCGATGGCGCTGTTGAAGCTCTGGCGGTTGGCCGCGTAGTGCATGGCCTCGGCCAGGAACGGCGTGGGCAGGTTGGCCGCTACCAGGCCGTAGTACGCACGCCCCAGCGAGATGATCCTGATCAGTTGCTGCAGGCCGCGGCCCGGCTCGCCCAGTACCTGTTCGGCCGGCACCGGCAGGTTGTCGAAGTGCAGCGGGCCGGTGGGCAGGTGCTTGTTGCCCAGCTTGTCGTCCGGCTCGCCACGGGTCAGGCCGGGGGTGTCCTTGTCGATGATCACCAGGGCGATGTTGTGCTTGGAGTCGGTGGCCAGGCGGGTCACGATCAGCAGGAAGTCGGCCACCGGTGCATGGGCGATGTTGAACTTGCTGCCGGTCAGCCGGTAGCCGTCCGCGCACGGGGTCAGCAGGCTGTGGATACTGCGCACGTCGGTGCCGGTGCCCGGTTCGGCGATGCCGGTGGCGCTCAGCGCGCCGGCCAGGATCGCGCTCAGGTAGCGGTCCTTCTGGGCGTCGCTGCCGTAGAGCATCAGGGCACGGACCATGCCGGCCTGGGCAATCACCGACAGCAGCAGCTCGGGCGTGCGGATCGACGAGGCCAGGCCTTCCAGCGCGGCACTGAAGCCCCACCAGTCTTCACCCAGGCCGCCGTATTCGAGCGGGATGACCAGCTTCCACAGGCCCGCGTCGCACAGGCGCTGCCAGCCGTAGTGATCGAAACCGGGGGCGGCGCTGCGCCGCGCCTCGGCCAGTTCCACGCCGATGGCGCGGTAGGTCGACAGCAGCGCGAGCTGCTGTGGAGTCCAGGAGAGTTTCATTGAGCGTACCTTTGCAGTCGGTTCGCCGGGGCGCCTGAGCGTCGGCGAACGGTTCGTCCCTGAGCGCCGGCTCAGCCTTCCTGGAAAGCCAGGACCTGATCCTTGAATGCCTGGGGCACAGGCACGGTGGCCTGTTTGTCGTAGTCGAACATCACGTGGTACGACTTGGCCCTGGCCACCACCTCGTGGGTATCGTCCTGGCGGCGCATGGTGTGTTCGATCTCGAAGCTCTTGGTGCCGAATTTCACCACGGCGCTGCTGACCACCAGGGTTTCGCCGTACATGGCCTGCTTGAGGTAGTCGCACTCGCTGCGCACCATGATGTGCGGCAGTTTTTCGCTCTTTGGCAGTTGCAGCAGGTGGTGCATGTAGCAGAGGTAGGCATGTTGCATGTAGTCATAATAGATGGGGCTGCTTACATGGCCCATCGAGTCGGTGTCGCGGTATTTGATTTCAATGACGGTCTCAAAGCCTTTCTGGCTCATGGTGCACTTCCTTTTGTTTGTTCTGTTTGAAGTTGGCGAAATGTTCTTGAAACTTCTCGGCAACTTGTTCGGTCCCTTGAAAGTGGGTTTCAAGTTGTTTCAAATGCTAGGCAAGTTGAACTTGCAAGGCTACTCGCGTTTGTTTGCAGGGAACTCGCTTTCGCGCTGCAGCGCTTGTCTGTCGTGGGGTTGCTGGCTGCTGGTTGTACGCCATGGTTCGTTTGTGGGGGCGGCCTTGAGGGTGGCGTTGAATTGCTCGCATTTCGCCGCCGACAACGAACTTTGGTCATGAATATTTAATATTCCCGGCAATGCGAGCAATCCACGACGGGTACGCGGGCACGGCTCTTGTGTGTGGGGTTTTTAATGCGAGTAGTTGTTCGGCAGGCATTCTTTTAGCATGGCCGCCACTCAGGCGCCGTTGTTGTAGCGGCCCTGTATCGCCATTCAGGGAGTGCAGTGTTCATGACCAATCAAGACAGGGTGGCGGTGGTCACCGGTGCGGCCAGCGGTATTGGCGCGGCGACCGCCCTGCAGCTGGCACGGGAGGGTTTTCAGGTGGCGTGCCTGGACCGTGACGAAGGCGGCCTGGATCGCACCCTGCATGCGCTGGGCCCAGGCCATCGGCCGTTCGCCCTGGACCTGTGCGATGAACAGGCAGTGGCTGCGGTGTTCGCCGAAATCGCCCAGTGGCGCGGGCGCATCGATGGCCTGGCCACCTGCGCCGGGGTGGTCGACACCACGGCATTCGACGACCTGAGCGTGGCGCGCCTGCGCCAGTTGCTGGAGGTCAACCTGCTTGCCACCTTCAGCGTGGTGCAGCACAGCGTGCCCTTGATGCGCGCCGGCGGGCATATCTGCACCGTGGCCAGCGTCGCCGGCATTCGCGGCGGCGGCCTGGCCGGCACGCTCGGCTACGCCACCAGCAAGGGCGCGGTAATCACCCTGAGCAAGGGCCTGGCGCGCGAACTGGGCCCGCGCGGGCTGACAGTCAATTGCGTCGCCCCGGCGGTGATCCGCACGCCGATGCTCGATGACACCACGCGCGTCGCCGGCAAGCTCGAACAGCTGCACGGCATGACCGCCTTGCGCCGCGAGGGCCGTGCCGAGGAAGCCGCCGAGGTGATCGCCTGGCTGCTGTCGGGCAAGGCCTCGTTCGTCAGCGGCACCACCATCGCCGTGGACGGCGGCCTGGCGATGCTCTGAGGCGCTTTCTTTTCTTCCTTTTCTTCTCTGTACAGGACGTCAACCATGGCAGTTTCCAAGGACAACCCACTGGCGCTTTGCCGCACCTTTTTCTTCATTCCCGGCGCCGACGAGCGCGCGTTGCTGGCGGCACTCGACGGCGATGGCGACGTGCTGGTGCAGGAGCTGGAGGACTTCACCCCACCGGCGCGACGCCCCGAGGCGCGTGCACTGGCGGTGGATATCCTGCAGCGCTGGCGCGCCTGCGGGCGGGTCAGTGCGGTGCGCATCAACCCGTTTGAAACCTGTGGCCACGAGGACCTGGCGGCAGTGATGGCTGGCCGCCCGCAGGTGGTGATGATGTCCAAGGTCGAGCGCCGCGAGCAGATGATCGAGCTGGACCAGTTGATCACCGAGCTTGAGGGGCGCCATGGCATCGCTGCCGGCAGCACGTTGATCGTGCCGAACATCGAGACCGCGCTGGGCGTGGTGCGCGCCATCGAGATCGCCGCCGCCAGCCCGCGTATCAAGGCGATGCTGGTGGCCACCGAGGACATGGTGGCCGACCTGGGCGCCGGGCGCAGCCGCGCCGGCACCGAGCTGTATTACCCGCGCTCGCGCTTTCTGCTCGAATGCGCGGCGGCGGGGGTGCTGGCCATCGACTCGCCCTACACCTTTGCCGACGCGCAGGGTGCCGAAGCCGACATGCAGTTCGCCCGCTCCATCGGCTACCAGGCCAAGGGTGTGGTCAACCCGGCGCACGTGGCGGTCGCCAATCGCTACCTCACCCCCGCTGACGCGGACGCCGAACTGGCGCGCCGGCAGGTGGCGGCGTTCGAGGCGGCGGCCCAGGGCGGCAACGTGCGTGCCGAAGTCGATGGCCTGGTGGTGGAAGTGCCCAGCTACCTGCAGGCGCTGCGCTTGCTGGAGCGTTACGAGCAGTTGCAGGCGCGCCAGGCGCTACGCCGCTGAGCTGTGCGGCTGCGCGCGGGCGCGGGCGGTGGCCAGCGGCATGGCTGGCGGGAGGCACAACAGCCCGATCAGCGAGCTGCTGATCGCATCCTCGATCTGCGCCTGGCTCATCTGCGGCGAGTCGAGGATGTAGGCCTTGACCATCGAGGTGATCACCTGCGCCGCCAGCCAGGCGGCCAGGTGCAGGTTGCTGTGAGCCAGCGTGGCCCGCCAGCGGTCCAGCAGGCGCTCGATGGACAGGGTGATGCGGGCCTTGTGCTGCAGGTCGTCGACGCTGCGGCTCAGGTTGGCCAGGTCGGTGTCGAGCAGCCGGTGCAGCTCCGGTTCCTGCTGGTGCAGGTGCAGCAGGGCTTGCACCAGCAGCCTGAGGTGGGCCGGCAGGTCGGCCACCTCGTGTGCGCCGGCGACCTCCAGAATCACCCGATTCATGGCCTGCGCATGGCGCTCATGCAACGCCGCGATCAATGCATCCTTGTTCGGGAAGTACTGATAGACCGAGCCCACGCTGACCCCGGCGCGCTGGGCCACCAGGTTGGTGTTGGTGCCCTGGTAGCCATGCTTGACCACCACCTTGGCGGTGGAGGTGAGGATGGTTTCGACCATCATCCGCGAGCGGGCCTGGGTGGGGATCTTGCGCGGAAGGTTAAGGTGTTTCACGAATGTCTCCAGAAAGGGCCTGATTGCATTTGTGAGAAAGGCTGCCAGCAGGCAGCGGTGCTCCGACCTTGGAGATTTCTCCCTGATTGCCTGGAGCGCGCCGCCGCTGTGGCAATGCAGCCGATCCAGTACGAGGGCGATTCTTGGCCTTGGAGACGCTTTGGAAAATGCTCTGGTGTGCACTTTATAGTTAGCGATAGGGTCAGCTATCGCCGGCGCAGGCCCCCGCAAACCGGGCAGATCACAGGCTGCGGTCGAGGCCGAAACGTTTCTTCAGCACCTTTTCCAGCAGCCGTTTGGGCAGCACGCCGGCCAGCAGCGGCAAGGCGCGGCTGCCGTTGCCCAGGCGCAGCAGGTCGGGCGGGGTACGCTGCTGTACGGCCTTGAGCAGGCCCTGGGCGAACGCGCTGGCGGGGGTCGGTCTGTCCTGCGAGGCGCGGGCGCGGGCGCGCACCTGCTCGCGCAATGGCCACCACGGCGAGTCTTGCGCCAGCACCTGCTCGGCCTCGCGCCCGGCATTGCTGGCGAAGCTTGAGGCGATGGCGCCGGGCTGCACTTCCATCACGCCGATGCCGAACGGCGCCAGTTCCAGGCGCAGCGCATCGCTGAGCGCATGCACCGCCGCCTTGGATGCGCAATAGGCGCCGGCGAACGGGGTGACCAGCACACCCGACACGCTGCCGATGTTCACCACCAGGCCGCGATTGCGTCGCAGCAAGGGGAACAGTGCACGGGTCACACCGATCAGTGCGAACACGTTGGTCTCGAACTGGCGCTGCATCGCCTCGACACCGCCGTCCAGCAGCGGCCCCATCGCGCCGTAGCCGGCGTTGTTGATCAGGATGTCGAGGCCGCCATGGGCCGTTTCGATGGCGTCGGCCAGGCGCACGAGGGCGTCCTCGTCGTTGACGTCCAGCTGGCGGCTGCTGAAGCCGGCCTTGATCAGCGTGGCGACGTCATCGGCCTTGCGCGCGGTCGCCCACACGTCGTAGCCGGCGGACTTGAAGCTGTCGGCGAGGGCGCGGCCGATGCCGCTGGAGCAACCGGTGATCAGGACGACGGGCATGGAAGGGGGCTCTCCTCAGAATGTGGTGTTCGGTCAGGGCGTCGATCAGCCGGGTGATGCTCGTGGCGCACACCACGAGGTTGGGGCCGGCGACGGGCAACAGGATATGTGAAGGCAGGTAGTGCAGCGACAGGCTCTGGAACAGG
Organism: Pseudomonas sp. S12(2018); assembly: GCF_024355235.1. Classification (NCBI taxonomy): domain Bacteria; kingdom Pseudomonadati; phylum Pseudomonadota; class Gammaproteobacteria; order Pseudomonadales; family Pseudomonadaceae; genus Pseudomonas; species Pseudomonas sp. S12(2018). Next base: position 695,750 of record NZ_QLAD01000001.1, on the reverse strand, counting down.
CAGGTCAGGGCCGGTTCTTGCGGGTGATCCTCGAACAGGTCGACGTTGAAATAGTGGAAGTCGACCTGAGGATGTTGACTGCCAAGCCGTGCAACACCGGGATGCATCGTGCGGCAAGGCGGGCAACTGGCCGAGCCCACCATGACCATGGCCGGGCGTTGGCGTGTGCAATCATCGAGCAGCGCCTGGAGCTGGTCGAGGCGGGTCACGGGCCTGAGTGACATGGTGGTGCCTCCTGCAAGATTTCCGGTGCGCTCCATTCAACCCCGGCTGGCGTGTCTCAGGTAACTGACAAAAATACTAGTTGGCAAACCCACCCTGCAGGTGCTCGGCACGAAATTCCAGGGTTTGCGGGCGGTAGCCTGAGCGCAGGGGGGGCAGGGGCAGGCAGTCGTGCCAGCTGGCCTCGGGCTGCAGGTCGCCGGGGCCGCGGTAGCGCGGTGCGGCGTAGGTGTTCTCGGCCAGGTTGACGGTGTCGCCGGGGGCGTAGGCGGCCACGCGCCAGCGCAGCTCGACCAGCGGCACGCGGTTGGCGTTCTTTATCTGTACGCGCAGCGGGCGGTCGGCCGGGCAGGCGTCGGGGGCGTAGTCCAGGCGCAGTTCCAGGCGGGCCAGCTGGCTGGCCTCGCGGTTGTCCAGCCACACCACCCACAGCCCCACCAGGCCCAGGCCGAGCAGCGCGGCCATGGAGATCGGCAAGGCCTTGGCCGGGTAGCGCAGCAGCAGGACCAGCCAGGTGAGGATGAGCAGGATACCGATGAACATGGAGGGCGCCTTGGGTGCGGATGAAGGATCATCCTACCCTGATAAAAGCATCGCGGGTCAAGCCCGCTCCCACAGGTTCGATGGCGACCGTTGTGGGAGCGGGCTTGACCCGCGAAAAGGCCTTCCGGGCTTCAGATCACTGTGCGATGGTCTTGATCGACACCCCGCGCTCCACTGGCGTGGAGCGCCCGTAGATGTCTTCGAAACGCTCGATGTCGTCCTCGCCCAGGTAGCTGCCCGACTGCACCTCGATGATCTCCAGCGGGATCTTGCCCGGGTTGCGCAGGCGGTGCACCGAGGCGATCGGGATGTACGTGGACTGGTTCTCGCACAACAGGAACACGTTCTCGTCGCACGTCACCTCGGCCGTGCCCGACACCACGATCCAGTGCTCGGCACGGTGGTGGTGCATCTGCAGCGACAGGCTGGCGCCGGGTTTTACCGTGATGTGCTTGACCTGGAAGCGCCCGCCCATGTCCACCGAGTCATACGAGCCCCACGGGCGGTACACCTCGCAGTGGTTCTGGGTTTCGTTGCGGCCCTGGGCGTCCAGGGTGTTGACCATCTGCTTGACCCCCTGAACCTTGTCCTTGTGCGCGATCATCATGGCGTCCTTGGTCTCGACCACCACGATGTTCTCCAGGCCGATCACCGATACCAGCTTGCCGTTGCCGTGGATCATGCAGTTGTGGCTGTCCTGCACCACCACGTCGCCCTTGGTCACGTTGCCGTTGGTGTCCTTCTCGTGCACGTCCCACAGCGACGACCAGCAGCCCACGTCGCTCCAGCCCGCACTCAGCGGCACCACGCAGGCGCGCTGGGTCTTTTCCATCACCGCGTAGTCGATGGAGTTGTCCGGGCAGCAGGCGAAGGTGGCCTCGTCGATGCTGATGCTGTCGCCGTCTTCCAGGCTGCGCTCCAGGGTCAGCAGGCAGGTGTCGTAGATGTCGGGGTCGTGCTTTTTCAGCTCTTCGAGGAAGCGGCTGGCGCGGAACAGGAACATGCCGCTGTTCCAGTAGTAGCCGCCACTTTTGACGAACTCGGTGGCGCGTTTTTCGTCCGGTTTTTCAACGAACTGCGCCACGCGGCTGATGCCTTCGGGCAGCAGGGCGTCCTGGCTCGACTTGATGTAGCCGTAGCCGGTTTCCGGCTTGGTCGCCGGCACCCCGAACAGCACCATTTCGCCGCGTTCGGCGGCCACCGTGGCCAGGGCCAGGGCGCGTTGCAGGGCCTTCTGGTCGTCCAGCACGTGGTCGGCCGGCAGCACCAGCATCAGCTCGTCGCGGCCTTCGTTGACCAGTTTCATGGCCGTGAGCGCCACGGCCGGCGCGGTGTTGCGCCCGAACGGTTCCATCAGGATCGCCTGGGTGTCCAGGTTCAGGTTGGCCAACTGCTCGTTGACGATGAAACGGTGATCCTTGTTGCACACCACGATGGGCGCGTCCATGCCGTCGAACACCAGGCGCGACAGGGTTTGCTGGAACAGCGTGTGTTCACCGGTCAGGGCCAGGAACTGCTTGGGGAATTGCTTGCGCGACAGGGGCCACAGACGCGAGCCGCTACCACCGGACAGGATGACTGGAATCATGGGTAATCTCCGAACGTTGAAAGGGGCAGTTGATTAACGGGTGGACACAGGGCGCTTGACCCAGACCGGCGACAGGTTGCTGCCACTGCCGGTCACATACAGCACGGCCGCTTCGCCACGTTCGAGCGCAACGGGCTTGAGGTCGCTGACTTTCTTGTCGCCTTCATACAGCGCCAGGCTGACCTTGACCGGGTTGATCTCGCGCTCGCCGCGAGCCTTGGCCGCCACCGGCTTGACCACTTCGGTCTTGCCATCGGCGGTCTTCAGGGTCAGGGCCTGGTCGCTCAGGTTCTGCACGCGTACCAGGGATTTCTGCTTGTTCTTGAACGGCGGTTCCTCGACCAGTTGCGGCTGGCCGCTGCCGTGGTTGACCAGGGTGTAGTAGTGATCGCCCGCCAGCTTGACCGGTACGGTCTGGCTGCCGACCTTGGCGCTGTAGTCGCCCTGGGGCATGAAGCTGAAATCGCTGCTGCCCTGGGCGGCCACTTCGCTGATCTGGGTGTTGCCGACACTGGCGGCCACCGGCTGGTTGCCGGCGTTGTACAGGCGCACGAAGGTCGAGCCCTTGGGCGCGCTGGGGCCATACAGTGCGGCATCGGCGCCGGCCCAGGCCTGCAGCGAGAGCAGGCTCATGCCGGCGGTCAGGGCGAATGCTTTGGCAATGCGGTGCTTGGTGGTCATGTGCAGTTCCTCTCAGTGTTGCGTCCGATTGGACGACAGGGCCATGTCTTGATTGGCGGTACGGGTTTGCTTCAGCTGGGCGATCCACTGCGGATCGAAGGCGCTGAGGTCGTTTTTCATTGGCAGATAACGTTCCGGGAACTCCCATACCAGCACCTGTGGGGCGCTGGTCTTGAAGGCGTCGGTCTGCAGGTACTTGAGCATCGGCAGCAGCGGGCCATGGCCGTCCTCGGCGTAATTGACCACGTCGCTGCGCAGCGCCTGCTGCAACGCACCGAGGAAGTTCCAGTGCGGGTTGGCGCTGTAGCTGGTGCCGATCAGCGCCACGGGGATCTCGTTGTCGGCAAACAGCGCGTCGTCGCTGTCGGCCTGGTCCTGGGCCCGGGCAGGGCGGGTGGTGCGTTGCTGCAGGCTGTCCGGGGCCGGCAGCAGGTGGCTGAACAACGGGTCCAGCGGCAGGAAGTTGGTGAGGTCGCCCTTGTACGGTGTGGCGGCTTTGGCTTCGGTGACGAACTGCTGCGGCGTGCCGCTGAGCAGGGTCTGGCGGGCCACGGCTTCGGCCAGGTGGCGTGCCACCACCTCGGCGCCCAGTGGTGTCCAGTGGGTGTCGGTGCGCAGGAACACCTGGCCCTGGGCCTTGGCCGCCTGCAGCGGGCCGAGCAGGTCCGGGGCGAACACGCCGGCCTGGCGCGCCTTGGCATGGAACTGGTTGTACAGGTCGGCATGCAGGCTGGCGGGCGTCTGCTCACCGATGTACTCCGGGTACAGGCGGGCCTTGGCCGGAATGATCGCCAGCACCAGTTGCACACCGTGCTGCTTGAGGGTGTCGCGCACGCCGCGGATCAGTGCGAGGTTCTCGGCCTCGAACTGTTCGCTGCCGGCCACCGGCTTGAACTCTTCATCGCTGAACAGCCATTGCTCGCGGCCCAGCACCACACCCGGGCGGCCTTCGTTGAACAGTTTGAAGTCCAGCGCCGCCCAGAGGTTGGTGCCCAGGCGCTTGATCGGGAACTGCGCGTCGTAGTGGGTTTCGGCGGCCTTGGCCAGCTTGCCGTCGAGCAGGGACATCTGCGCGGTGCGCTGGAAACTGCCCAGGCCCCCCAGCGACCAGATGCCCAGGCCCAGCAGCAGGGCCATGAACAGCACGGCGTAGAGTTTGCGTAATGATCGGGTCATGGTCGGCTCGCTCAGAACTGGAAGTAGAGGAACGGCGAGTAGCTTTGCGCCGAGAGTTTGAGGATCGAGGCCACGAACAGCAGCAGCACCAGCGCGCGGGTCATGTACAGGCCCCAGTCCAGGCTCACGCTGCCGTCGCCATGCACGGCCACCGGGCTGGCCTTGGCCGTGGGCTTGGCATTGCGGTAGAAGTCGCGCAGGCCGAAGAACGCCAGGCTCAGGTAGGCGATCACCAGGGTGGCCACTTGCAGGCCGGTGAGGCTGGCGCGGTTGAGTTCCGACAGCTGCCATTCACCGAAGCTGAACATGGCGCCGTACATGCGTGCGGCCACGTGCAGGTTTTCGGCGCGGAAGATCACCCAGCCCATCACCACCAGCAGGAAGGTGAAGGCCCACTTGACCGGGTTGAAGCGCTGCGGGTTGGTGTCCAGGCCCAGTGCGCGCTCGATCGCCAGCCACATGCCGTGCCAGGCGCCCCAGATGATGTAGGTGAAGTTGGCGCCGTGCCACAGGCCGCCCAGCAGCATGGTCAGGAACAGGTTGCGGTAGGTGGCGAAGGTGCCGCCGCGGTTGCCGCCCAGGGTGATGTACAGGTAGTCGCGCAGCCAGGTGGACAGGCTGATGTGCCAGCGCCGCCAGAACTCGGTGATCGACTGGCTGATGTAGGGCTGCTTGAAGTTCTCCATGAAGCGAAAGCCCATCATCAGGCCCAGGCCGATGGCCATGTCGCTGTAGCCGGAGAAGTCGAAGTACAGCTGCGCGGTGTAGGCCAGTGCGCCCAGCCAGGCGTCGCCGGTGGTCGGGTTCTGCAGGGCGAAGCAGTGGTCGGCGACCACCGCCAGGGTGTCGGCGATGAATACCTTCTTGATGAAGCCCTGCATGAACCGCGTGCACCCTTCGGAGAACTTGTCCAGGGTGTGGGTGCGGTGGTTGAACTGGTCGGCCAGGTCGCGAAAGCGCAGCACGGGGCCGGCGATCAGGTGCGGGAAGATCGCCACGAACGCGGCGAAGTCGATCAGGTTGCGGGTGGCCGGGGTGTCGCCGCGGTACACGTCGATGATGTAGCTGATCGACTCGAAGATGTAGAACGAGATGCCGATGGGCAACAGGATGTGGGTGAGGATGAACGGCTCCAGGCCGTACGAGGTCATGATCGCGTTGATGCTGTCGACGCCGAAGTTGGCGTACTTGAAGTAGCCCAGGATACCCAGGTCGACCACCACCCCCAGCAGCAGCCAGCGCTGGGCCGGCTTGGTGCGCACGCCGGCGGCGCCCACCTTGAGGCCGATCCAGTAGTTCCACAGGGTGACCGCAGCGAACAGCGCCAGGAAGTCCACTCGCCACCAGGCGTAGAACACGTAGCTGGCCAGCAGCAGCAGGGCGTTGCGGTAGCGTTGCCCGCTCAGGTAGTACAGGCCGAGAAAGATCGGCAGGAACAGGAACAGGAACACATTGGACGAGAACACCATCCCGATCTCTCCTTGTCGTTATCCACAATCGGGGCAGCAGCCCCCCAAACCCCCCGCTGAAATTGCGGGGGAACCAGATCAAACGCATCGCGGGTCAAGCCCGCTCCCACAGGGATTGCGGTCGTTGCTACTTCTTCTGTTCTGCCTGCGGGTCGTAGACGCGCGTCAGGTCGCCGCCCAGGCGGAAACTCTTGAACGGCTGCATCGCGTGCTTGCGCTTGAGCGCATCGGCGTCGCACTGGTACAGGCTGCACCACGGCTCAAGCCAGGCGTATTTGCTGTCGATCTTCAGATCGTCCATGTCCTGCTTCTGGCCATTGCGCGCCTTGAACGCACTCGGGTCTCTGGCCCCGGACAACACCCGCTCGCCCAGGCGCTTGAGCGCGCCGTTGTTTTCCGGGCGCAGGTCCACGCCGTTGGCCTGGGCGAAGCTGGCGATCATCGACAGCGGCGGCAGTGCGTAGTTGTGGTACGCCAGGGCGCGCTGCTTGCGCTTCATCTCGTTGGGCAGAAAGCCCTGCGCATCGACCTGGTTGGCACCCACGCGGTACTCCTTCACGGCCCAGTCGAACAGGTCGCGGCGATCGGTCGCCACCGCCGTGGCCATCACCGACCAGGCGGCCCAGTACGAGTGGTTGTTGATCTTTTCCAGCGGCAGGTCGCTCCAGTCCTTGACCGTCTGCTCGGCCAGGCGCGCGAACCATTTCTCGATCTGTTCGGCCTGGGCCTGGTGCGCCGCCAGTGGCTGTGCGTTGGAGAACTTCAGGCGCAGGTATGCCGAGCTCAGGCTGCCCAGCGCCCATTTGCGCATCGACTTGCCGGTGTGGTTGTAGTCGGTGGACATCAGCGCATCGGCCTGCGCCCAGGTGCCCAGCCACTGCAGGGTGCAGTCCAGCTGCTGCGGGCGGCCGTCGCGCATGTACTGCATCACCTGCTTGCTGACCCCGCGCTCCAGCGTGGTGATGCTGGCGGTGGAATCGCGAAAGGCCTGTTCGGATGCCTTGTTCAGCGTCGCGCGGGCCTTGTCCGAGCCTTCGTACTTGCTGCGAAACTGCAGCGCGCCGGTGTAGGGCTTGGGCACGGCCTCACAGGTGAAGTCGTTGGGGCTGGTCTTGGGTTTCTCGATGCCGGCGTAGTAGCCCTGCGGCGGGACCAGCCCGCCGGCCTGCACCGCCGGGCCGAACAGGGCCAGGGCGAGCAGGGCGGGGGTGGCAAGGGTGCGGATGGATGTCATGTGCGCCTCACAGGCCGGCCTGGGCAGCATGCTGCCCGGCGCCGGCGATCGGGTTGCGTGTACACAGCCTGGCCTGGACCTTCTGGCTGCCGCTTTCGGGACCCTGCACTTCCACCGCGAGCAAGGTCTGGTTGGCCCAGTCCTCGTCCTCGCGCAACTGGAAGGCGAAGCGTCCGTCGGTGTCGGAGGTTTCGGGTTTTTCGATCTTCAGGTCCTCGTGACGACCATTGAGGTACCACAGGGTGGCCTGCAAGGTCTTGACCGACTTGTCTTCGAACTGGATGTCCAGTTGATGACGGCCGTTGACCAGGTTCTTGATCACGCCGTTCTTGCCATTGACCAGCAGCTCGTTGGTACCCGGCTTGAGCGAGGTGCTGACGCTCATCTGCGCAGGCTTGCCTTCGCAGCCGTTGTCGAGCAGGGCGAGCATCTGGCGCCAGATGGTTTCCTGGTCCAGGCGGTACAGCGGCGAGAACTCCCACACCAGGATCTTGGGCGGGTTGTTCTGGAACTCCTCGCTGCCCAGGTACTGGATCATCGAACCTTCCAGGCCGCCACCGGGGAACGCGACGTTGAGCACGTCGGCGCCGATGTACTGCTGCAGAAAACCCGAGAAGTTGTAGTTCTTGCCGCTGTGGCTGGTGCCCACCAGGGTGATCTGCGGGTTGCCCGAGTCGCCGAACAGGTCGTCACCGCCACTCTCGCCCTTGGGCTCGGTGACGAACTGGTCCATGTACTGCACCGCGTAGCTGGTGCCGCACAGTTGGCCGGCGACGTTGTGCAGGGTGCCGGTCTTGCCCATGCGGCCGGACGTGTGGCTTTCGAATTCACGCCGCGGGATGTCGGCGAAGGCCGGCATGCTGTGCACGGTGTCGGCCACGATTTTTGCCGCACGCTCGGCGCCATAGGGCGTCCAGTGCTGGTCGCCGCGGAAGTAGAAGTCCTTGCCCTGCTGCGCGGCCGGCAACTGTTCGTTGGTCAGCGGCGACAGGTCGGGCACGTTGTAGCCCATTTGGGCGAAGCGCTTGAGCATGGCCTGGTAGTTGCGCAGGGCCTTCTCGTAGTTGAACGCGGCCTTGTCGGCCGGGTTGAGCATGTTGCGGTTCACCAGGCCACGGGTGGGCTGGTACACCACCACCAGTTCCACGCCGCGCGCCTTGAACGCATCGTGCACCTGCTGCAGGCGTTTGTAGCCGGCCGGGGTGGTGCTGAATTCGGTGCGCAGGTCTTCGCGGGTACGGAACAGCCAGTCGCCCTGGGCTTGCACCAGGGTGGTGAAGTTCTGCTGGTAGCGGGTGGTGTAGCGGCTGGCATCGTGGGCTTCGGGGCACAGTTGGCAGCACGGCTGGGCGGTGAAGCTGGGCGCCTGCACCTCGTCGGCACGCACGCCGTTGCTGATCGCCAGCAGCGCCGCACTCAGGCCAAGCAGTTTCATCAGGTGTGGGGTCATGTCAGGTTTCCTCAATCCGCCATGTCGGTCTGGCGTTCGACCGGGTCGATCAGTACGGCTTTGCCCTGGCGAACCATCAGGTCGAGAATCTCGTCCTGGCGATCGCCCAGCACCCCGGAGAAACTGATGCCGCTGGACTTGCTCGGGGCCAGCATCGACACCCGGTACAGCTCCACGCTCAGGGGCGAGTCGATCGACAGCGGGCCGCTGCCGTTGGCCGCCAGTTCACCGCCCACCACGATCAACGACACCTTGGTGTCGAACGGGTCCAGGTCGATGTCGCGGTCGGTATCGGACAGGTCCTTGATGTGCCCGTACACACCCACCAGGCCGTTGGCCATGGCGAGGTTTTCGTACAGGCGGATGTTCACGCTGTTGCGCACGCGGATGCCGTGGCGACGGTTGCTGATGACCTTGTTGCCCCAGATCAGGTTGTCGCCGCTTTCGTACAGGGTGATGCCGTCGGTGTGGTTGCGGTAGATCTCGTTGTAGGCGATCAGGTTGTTGACGCTGTTGCGGTCGATCACCACGCCCGAGAGCTTGTTGTCGTAGCTCTTGTTGTTGATGATCCAGCTGTCGTTGACCTCGCGCGAGACGATGATGCCGTGCTTCTTCTTGGTGCCATGCACGGTGTTGCCGGCGATGATCAGGCGGTGCGAACGGTCGTGGGGGTCGATGCCGTACACGATGTTGTCGCGGTAGGTGTTGTCCTTGACCACGAAGTCGCTGGTCTCGTAGCAGTAGAAGCCGTACCACATGTCGCTGAACTCGGAGCCGATGATCCAGCCGGTGGGTTCGGGGCGGCCCATCTGCTTGGCCATGTTGGGCGTGTACTGCGAAATGCTCACGCCGTAGGACTTGCTCTGGGCATAGCCGAAGCTGGCCATGCGGGTGTTGACGATGTAGGTCTCGGTGCCGCCCCACGAGAGCAGGAACGGGCGAAATTCCTTGGGTGTGCGGAAGGTCGCCGGGCCGTTGTCCTTTTCGCGCCAGCCGGTGACGCGGGTGTCGCTGACGAACAGCTTGCCGTCGTTGACGATGAACGCACCGCCTTCCTGGGACAGGCGCAGTTCCTTGACCTTGGCATCGATCTCGAGCACGCCCTTTTGCCCCACCACGATCGGCAGGCGCGACAGGTATACCCCCGGCGCGGTTTCACGCAGGTACTGGGCCGGCACGTGCTTGCTCAGCTCGGTGAAGTCGACATGCCCGTCATCGACGAAGATCGCCTGCGGGATGCCGTGCTGGCGGGCTACCCATTCGGCCATCTTGTTGTCGCCGCCGATGAACTCCTTGAGGGCGTCTTCCTGCAGCATGCGGCGTACCGTGACCTTGCCCTTGCGTGCACGCTGGATCTTGGCCTGCACCGCTTCGGCGGTGTAGCCGCTGAGGTCGGGCAGGGTCGGCGCCGGGATCTGCAACGGCTCGATCGGCGCGCTGCTGACGGTGTAGGTCTTGGCGTGCTGCAGCTCTTTGGCCGGGCTGGCCACGGGCAGGCCGTTGGCCAGGGCGATGCTGCTGGCCAGCAGCAGGCTGCCGGCGATCAGCGTGTTGAGCGGGTAAAGGTTCATGTCAATGCACTCCAGGCATCAGAAACGCCAGATCACGTCGATGAAGGCGCGGTGCATGTACGAGTCCGCTTCCTTGCCATAGGCGTCGCCTGGCTTGAACACCCCACCGCGAAAGCGCACCAGTGCCGACGGTTCGTCGATCGACTGGCTCAGCGCGGCCGGCAGCAGGCCCTGCTTGAAGTACTTGGTGACCACCAGGTCCATCTCCTGGCCGAGGTCTTTTTCGCCCTGGATCAGCGGGCGGTTGATGCCGTCATCATCGACCACGGCGTTGATGCCGCTGCTGCCGATGTTCTGCTTGCCGTCGACGCGCCAGAACTTGTGGTACACCAGGCTTGCGTCGTAGTCGTCGCGCAGTTGCCAGGAGGTGAACAGGGTGGCGGCCTGCAGGTTGCCCAGCTCGCCACGGAAGGCCTCGCCGAAGCGGTGCACACGCGAGCGGGTGCCGGTGAAGTTGGAGCGGTTGCTCTCAAGGCCGGTCTGTTCGAAGTTGCCCGAGCCGTCGCTGCCACCGCCGCCGCTGCCGCGGGCATAGGCCGCGCCCACCTGCCAGTTGGGGTCCAGGCGCAGGCGGATGCCCAGGTCGGTGGCCCAGGCGTTGACATCGCCGCTCTGCTTTTGCGTGGCCAGCTGGTCGCCGTTGGCCAGGGTGGTGGCGCTCAGGCGATCACGGTCGCCGGTGAGCCAGGTAACGCTGCCCCAGTAGTTGACGGTGTTCTGGTTGCGCCAGTTGTAGGCGTCGCTGTTGGCCTCAAGGCCCAGCCAGGTGAGGTCGCCGTTGCGGGTCTTGTCCAGCGGGTCGAGGGTCTCGCCCGGGTTCTTCAGTTTGCCGTCGTCGTGGGTGTGGTGCGCGCGCAGGCCGACCCAGTGGCCTGGGGTCCATTGCGCGGCCACGTCGCCGTAGACGTGCAGGCGGTCCTTGTCTTCGGGGGCCAGGTCGGTGAGGTCGGTGCGGTACTCGCTGAAACGCTGGGCCACGCCGGCGTTGGCGCGCAGCAGAGTGGTGTCGAAGGTCCAGTTCAGCGCCTCGATGTTGGTGTCGCGCCACATGCCGTCGTCGCTGCGCAGGCGCTGGCGGCCCAGGCGCAGTTGCTCGCCGGGGTAGGCGGTCAGGCCGCTGTAGCCGACCCAGAACTCGCGCATGGCCAGGTAGCTCTTGTCCTGCTCGCGGCCGCTGGCGCGGCGGGTTTCGACCTGGCTGTCGTCGTCGGCCTGGCGCAGGGTGTCGGTGTCGATGGTGTCGGTGGCGGTGACCGCCTGGCCCATGGCGTAGGCGCTCCAGTTGCCGCGCTCGCCATACACCCAGGGGCGCAGGTCCAGGCCCAGGCCGTTGACGTCGCCGCCGGAGCGGGTGCCCAGGTCGCGGTCATCCTCGGACTGGCCGGTGACTTTCACTTCCAGGCCGAAGTTCTTCTCGGCGGTCATCGCGGCCAGGGTCGGGCACGACCAGAGCAGGGCACAGCCCAGGCCCAGGCCGGCCTTCATCCACGGGTTGAGTGTCATAGGGATTCCTCGCCGTCTTGTTCGGTGGTGTCCTGCAGGGCCTGCATGGCCTGGGCGCCGGGGCCCTGACCCATGGCGCCACGGGCCTGGCGCTCCTGTTGCAACAGGCGCTGGGCCTGGGCCTTCTGCGGGGCGGATAGCTGCTGGTCGAGCTCGCCGGCCATCGCCGTCGATTGCTCGCTGGGGTTGGCCTGCGCCAGTTGCGCGAACACCCAGGCGTTGACCAGGTCCTGGCGAATGCCGCGACCTTCGCTGAACAGTTGGGCCAGCGCGTAGTCGGCGCTGAGCTGGCCACCACGGGCGGCGCGCAGCAGGTGATCGACGGCTTTCTGCGGTTCGACCTGGCCCAGATAGCCACGGCGGTAGAGCTGGCCGAGGTAGTAGTGGGCGCTGATTTCGCCGGCATCGGCGGCTGACTGCAGGTGCGTCTCGGCTTTTTTCGCGTCGGCCGGCACGGCCTTGCCTTCGTAGTAGAGGCGGCCCAGCAGCAGCTCGGCGCGCGGTTGTGCGGCCTCGCGGCCCTTGTCGATGTAGGCCAGCAACTGGTCGCTGTCGCCCAGCTCGGGGAAGCTGTAGAGCAGTTGCGCCAGGCTGACCCAGGACGCGGGGTTGCTCGGTGCGACCTGTTCGAGCAGGGCCTGGGCGGTTTTCTCGTCGGTCTGGCCCAGGCTGGGGTCGGCCAGTACGCGGGCCACGCTGTCGACCCGGCTGGCCGGTACCGCACCGCGGGCATAGGCGGCCTTGAGCTGGTCGATCAGCGCGGCCTGTTGTTCGGGCTGGGCACGCTTCTGGTACACGCTGGCCAGTTCCACATAGCAGATGTCGGTGCTGGCCAGTGCGGCCTTGCAGATACGTTCCACCTCGTCCAGGTGCTGGTCGTAGGTGTTCTGGGTACGGTACAGCAGCACCTGGGCCAGGCCCGCCTCGGGGTAGCCGGCGGCGCGCCATTGGTCGATCTGCTGCTGGGCATCGACGTCGGGGAAACTCTGCGGGTATTGCAGGTAGAGCATGGCCAGCGGGATCAGGGTGTTGCTTTCGCCGGCGGCGAAGGCCTGCTTGAGCAGGCCCTGGGCCTCGTGGCGCTCGGCCTCGCTGCTGTCGGGCTTGGCCACCAGCAGACGGCCGAGGCGGGCCTGGGCGCGGGGCGAGGTGCGGGCGGCGGCGCGGTAGGTGGCCTCGGCCTGCCTGAGCTTGGCCGGGTCACCGGTTTCGACCTGGATATCGGCCAGGCCTACCTGGGCCTCGCTGTAGCCCAGGTCGGCGAGTTGCTGGTAGTTGCGCTCGGCCAGGGCGGTGTCGCCGCGCTTGAGGGCTTCGTTGGCCAGGCGCTGGTCGGGCAGGCCGGCGCAACCGGCCAGGCTGACGGCCAGGGCCAGTGCACCCATCGGTAGGAGCCGGCCTTGCCGGCGAAGGGGGCTGCACGATTCGCCGGCAAGGCCGGCTCCTACAGGGATCGCGGTGTGTTGGGTAGTCACCGGCATGTCCTCTTCAAAGCCCACGGGCCACGGCCTTGTCGATCAGCCAGTCCATCGACGGACCCCGGTCGCTGTTGACCGACACCGGGCGCCCGGCCAGCTCGCTGGGCATCGGCGCATCCGGCTTGATCTGCACGCGAATGTCCGAAGACAGGTCGTCGCTGTTCTGGCTGGTGCTGCTGACGATGCGACCCTGGCGCACGTCGTCTTCGCCGGCCACCTGGAAGTTGACGCGGGTGCCGGGCTGTACTTCGTCGAACTGGCGGTAGCTGAAACGGGCCTCGATGATCGGGTTGGTGGTGCGCGGGATCAGCTGGAAGATCACTGCGCCCTTGCTCGCGTATTGCCCGTCATCCACCAGCTGCCTGGCCACCACGCAGTCGCACGGGCTGGTGAGGGTGCCGCTGAGCTGCTTGCCGAACAGTTCCTCGACCCGCGCCGGCTCCAGTTGCTGGTCGTCCAGGTGGCCCTTGAGCAGGTCGAGCATGCTGGTGTTGAACGAGGCCAGCGGCGCGCCCTTGACCACCGGGCCGTCCGCCTTCACCAGGCTCTGCACGGTGCCGTCGCGCGGCATGGTGACGTTGGTGGTGGGGACGCTGACCACCCCGGCTTCGGCATGGCTGACGAAGTACAGGCCGTACACCGACTTGGCGATGAAGCCGAACGCGGCCACGCCGACCACGAACACGCCGAGGCTGAAGGTGACCGCACGCAGGCGGCCGAAGGCGCTCAGGCCGCCGCCGGTGTCCTTCTGCTTGCGCGCCTTGGTGAAGTTGTCGCGTTGCAGGGTGCTGAGCACGTCGCCGATGCTGATCAGCTCGCCCGACAGGTGCGAGGTGATGATGTGGCGCAGGGTGGCGATGTCGCGCTGTTCCAGGTTCTGGAACTGCACGCCGGTACGACCGTCGGCGACGTTGTGCGAGCGCACCTGGAACTCGATGTCGATGGCCAGGCCCAGGTTGTCGACCACGAACTGCAGGCGGCCGCGCACCACTTCGCCGACCTTCAGCGGGTGGCGGGTGTAGAAGCTCAGGCCACCGGCCGAGAGGTCCTCGACCTTGACTTCGAGGGTCTCGCGGTTGGCCCCCAGGTAGCGCAGCTTGGCGGGGATCTTTACCCGGGCGTGCTGACGCTGGGCTTCGGACTCATGCACGACATTGGCATTCACGGCGGTATTCATGGCGATATGTTCCTGTTTATTCCGTAGGGCGGCGGCTCACACGACCATGAACAGCACAGCGACGAAGATGCTGGCTGCCGAGAAGGTCATGGTCCGCGAAGACCAGGTGTTGAACCATTGTTGAAAGCTCGCGAGGTCGCGTTTGAGCGCAGTGGGCTGGCGGGTCCAGGACTGCTTGTCGAGGCGGAAGAACACGTAGATCTTCATGATTGCGCCGACGATCTGGTTGTAATAGAGAATCAGCGGGTAGGCCGGGCCGATGGCATGCCCCGAGCACATCAGCATCAGGGTCAGGATCAGGCGGGTGATGCCGATCCACAGCAGGTACACCAGCAGGAAGGCAGGGCCGAACTTGAGGCTGGCGATCAGCGCCACGGTGAGCCCGAGCAGGCTGGTCCACATCGACACGCGCTGGTCGAACAGCACCACGCTGGTGAACAGGCCGAGGCGGCGAACGCCCAGGCCCAGGGCGCGGGAGTTCTGGCGCAGGTTGTTGCCGTACCAGCGGTACATGAGCTTGCGGCTGGCCTTGATGAAGCTCTTTTCCGGCGGGTGCTCGACCGTGTTGATTGCCGCATCCGGCACGTAGAACGTGTCGTAGCCCAGGCGCATGAGGCTGAACCAGCTGGACTTGTCGTCGCCGGTGAGGAACTTGAAGCGGCCCAGGCGCCAGTGCTGCAGCGAGTCGTTCTCGACGTCCTTGATGAACTCGGGGTTGGTCACCACGGCGGCGCGGAACACCGACATGCGCCCGGTCATGGTTAGCACGCGCTTGGACAGGGCCATCGAGCACATGTTGATGTGGCGCTGGGCAAAGCGCAGCTTGTGCCACTCGCTCATGATGTAGCCGCCGCGCACTTCGCAGAATTCGTTGGTGGTCAGGCCACCGACATTCGGGTAGAGCTTGAACCAGGGCACGGTCTTGGCTACCACGCCTTCGCCGAGCACGGTGTCGCCGTCGATCACCGCGACCACTGCGTTCTCGTCGGGCAGGTGGCGCGAGATGGCGCGAAAGCCGTAGGCCAGGCCGTCACGCTTGCCGGTGCCGGCGATGCGCACGAAGTCCAGGGCCACGCGGTCGGGCGGGTTGAACTTGGCCCACAGGCTTTTCACCAGCAGTTCGTCGCTCATTTCCACCAGCGAGCAGACCACGGTGGTGGGGTAGCCGCAGTCGATTGCCTCGCGGATCACCGAGCTGTACACCTGCGCGGTGGTTAGGGCGTCGATGCGAAAGCTGGTGACCATCAGGTACACGTGTGACGGGTCGGCCGCGCTGCCCAGTTTGCGCACCTTGCGTCGCAGCATCGGGTAGACGATGTAGAGGAACAGCATGCCCCGCACGAAGTGCGTGGCACCCATGGAATAACGCCAGATTCCGACAGCGCCGATGAGGAAGATGAAGTCCTTGGAGTCGGGGTCGAAAACGGTCTTGGGCAAGGCCAGGGCGATCAGCATGAGCAGGCTCACGTAGAACAGCCATCCGGCGACCTGTAGCAGGCCGTGCTTGAGCCTTTGCATGGTGTGCATCCGTAGCGAATGAATGGGAAGGAACTGCACGGGGCTGGGGCGACCCCGTGCAGTGGCTGCTGTTACCAGCAGATGCCTTCGGTGCGGCTGGTGGGGCAGGTCGGCTTGCCCATGAAGCCGACCAGGTCGATGACCTGCTTGCCGGCCGGGGCCTGTTGCGCCAGCGCACGGAACTTCTCGTCGCGGTTACCCAGCACGATCACGTCGGCGTGGTTGACCACCTGCTCGAAATCGGCGTTGAGCAGGGACGAGACGTGGGGGATCTTCGACTCGATGTAGTCCTTGTTGGCGCCGTGCACGCGGGCGTACTCGACGTTGCTGTCGTAGATGTTGAGCTCGTAGCCCTTGCCGATCAGGCGTTCGGCCAGTTCCACCAGCGGGCTCTCGCGCAGGTCGTCGGTGCCGGCCTTGAAGCTCAGGCCCAGCAGGGCAACCTTGCGCTTGTCGTGGCTTTCGATGATGTCGAAGGCGTTCTGCACCTGGGACTCGTTGCTGGTCATCAGCGAGTTGAGCAGCGGCGCCTTCACGTCCAGGCTGCCGGCGCGGTAGGTGAGGGCGCGCACGTCCTTGGGCAGGCACGAGCCGCCGAAGGCGAAGCCTGGGCGCATGTAGTACTGCGACAGGTTCAGGGCCTTGTCCTGGCACACCACTTCCATCACTTCGCGGCCATCGACGCCGCAGGCCTTGGCGATGTTGCCGATCTCGTTGGCGAAGGTGACCTTGGTGGCGTGCCACACGTTGCAGGTGTACTTGATCATCTCGGCCACTTCGATGTCCTTGCGGATGATCGGGGCGTCGAGCTCTTCGTAGAGGGCCTGCAGCACGTCGCCGCTGGCGCGGTCGAGTTCGCCGATGACAGTCATCGGCGGCTGGTCGTAGTCCTTGATCGCAGTGCTTTCGCGCAGGAACTCGGGGTTGACCGCCACGCCGAAATCGACGCCGGCCTTCTTGCCCGAGCAGTCTTCGAGAATCGGGATCACCACGTTCTTGACGGTGCCCGGCAGTACGGTGCTGCGCACCACGATGGTGTGGCGGCTGCTCTTGTCGCGCAGTACCAGACCGATTTCGCGGCACACCGACTCGATGTATTCCAGGCCCAGGTCGCCGTTCTTCTTGCTCGGCGTACCGACGCAGATCATCGACACGTCGCTGTCGCGAATGGCCTGGGCAAAATCGGTGGTGCCCCGCAGGCGCTGGTTGGCAATGCCTTGCTGCAACAGGGCTTCGAGGCCCGGTTCCACGATGGGGGATTTGCCCTGGTTGATCAGGTCGATCTTGGTCGCCGATACATCCACGCCGATCACTTCATGGCCCCGGGCGGACAGGCAGCCCGCACAGACCGCACCTACATAACCCAAACCAAAGATGCTGATACGCATCGCATTCACCTCATGTGTTTATCATGTCGGCGCACAACTAAGCGCCAGACCGGGTTGGTTGACCAGCAAATTCAGGGTGCACGGAAGTGTCACGGTTAAACCGCTAACTGCCGGCAGGCAAATTAAATTGGAGTGCGAAAAATAAACGGCACTCAAGTTGGCGGCTAATGGCCATTTACATTAGGGGGGTGAGCCCTGGACGGTATCCGTCTTTATTGCAGTACCCACTGCGCGTACTGCTGTGCTTGTTATTTCAAGTGGATTAAATCCTTTGAAATCAACCACTAGGACGATTTTTAAGGGTGCTCTCTCCTGGCTTGGACGCGTAATCTTGTCGAACAATTGCGCGGACAAAAAAGTGCTTTCAAAACTTCCTAATACTGTCCATTTGTCATGTACGTCATCTCTCACATCCATCACGAGATAATCCGTACCGGTGGTATGAGCGAGCCTCAAGGGGATAAGTTCCAGGCTCGCCCGAGTCGCCGTGAAGGATTTTTTAATATTTCAACAGTTGACGATACTTTCACTTTGATAGCACACGGCAGTTTCGTCCCGTGTCTGTAGGGCAAACTTGGAGGGGGATGTTTTTATGCCAGCATGAAAAAAAATTTCAGGATATTTCGTCAGAAAACTACGAACGGTCTTATGACGTTTGGCGATAGGGCTAGAGGGGGTGGTTTTTTGGCGCCACGGGATTGGCGACTGGCGGGCTGTGAGGACGCCATCGCGAGTCAAGCCCGCGCCCGCAAGGATTCAGGTGATCCCGGGGGGAGCGGGGTGACCCGCGATGCTTTCTACTCGGCCGGGTGGTCGCGCAGGAACACCAGGTTGTCCGGTTTGGACTGCTCGGCACTGTAGTAGTAGCCCTGCACGTCGAACTGCTTGAGCCGCTCGGGGTCGTTGATGCGCTCCTGGGTCACGAAGCGGGTCATCATGCCCCGCGCCTTCTTGGCATAGAAGCTGATGATCTTGTACTGGCCATTCTTGAAGTCGCGAAACTCGGTGTTGATCACCCGCGCCTTCAACGCGCTGCGCTTGACCGCCGAGAAGTACTCGTTGCTGGCCAGGTTCAGCAGCAGGTCGTCGCCTTGTTCGGCCAGCGCCTGGTTCAGCCACTCGCTGATGCGCGTGCCCCAGAAGGCGTAGAGGTCCTTGCCGCGGGCGTTGGCCAGCTTGGTGCCCATCTCCAGCCGGTAGGGCTGCATCAGGTCCAGCGGACGCAGCAGGCCGTACAGCCCCGACAGCATGCGCAGGTGCTGCTGGGCATAGGTGAAGTCGTCTTCGCTCAGGCTCTGTGCATCCAGGCCGGTGTACACGTCGCCCTTGAACGCCAGCAGCGCCTGCTTGGCGTTGGCCGGGGTGAAGTTCGGGGTCCAGCTGCCGAAGCGCGCGGCATTGAGGCCGGCCAGCTTGTCCGAGAGGTGCATCAGGTCGCTGATCTGCTGCGGCGAAAGTTCGCGCAGTTGCAGGATCAGTTCCTGGGAGTCGTCCAGGTATTGCGGCAGGGTGTGCCGCTGGGTAACGGGCGGGGTGTCGTAATCGAGGGTCTTGGCGGGTGAGATCACCGTCAGCATGAGGTCGGCTCCTTGAATCGTGGCGTCGATTCTACGGGCGGGGGGCGCCGATCTCCAGCTATCGCGCCAATAGCCAAGACCCTGGCGGCGCTTGGCGCTATAGTGCGCGGCGAGAAAATGGAGAGTGTGATCGTGCGCATAGCCCTTCTTTTACTGGCCGGCCTGCTGAGCACGCTGGTGCACGCTGCCCCGGTCGAGCTGGCCCGGTTCGACCGCAGCGTGTGGCCCGAACAACTCGACAGCCCGGCCCTGTTCGATGTGGCCTCGCGTGCCGAAATCCTCAGCTTTGCCCGCGTGCTGTATGACAGCGAGGCCCTGAGCGAGGCGCAGCTGGCCGAGCGCCTGAACCTTCGCCAGGTCAACCTGGTGACGCTGAATGCCTTGCGTCAGCGCCTGTGGCAGCGGCTGTGGCGCAACTATGACCTGGCCCAGCAGAGCTGCGAGCAGGACGCCTCGTTCTGCTACGCCATCGACAGCCTGCCGGACCTGCGCCAGCAGGCGGGCAAGTTCAGTGTTGCAGACGATTCGTTCTACGCCGGTTGGGCGCAGCCAAGCCGGCGTTTTCACGAGTACTACCTGAACGAGCAATTGCGCAAGGCGGCGCTGTTTACCCAGACCTCCAGCGAGGTGGAGCGGTTTTCCGACCAGGAGCGCGATGGCCAGGCACTCAACGACCGGCTGTTCGTGATCAGCTTCGATGGCGGCCCGGGGCCGGCTACCGAGGCGCTGACCGACTACCTGCGCCGGCAGAAGCTTGGCGGGCTGTTCTTCGTGGTGGGCAAGAACCTGCAGGCGCGCCGCGACCAGACCTCGGCCGCAGCGCTGCAGCAACTGTATGCCGGGCAGTGCGTGGGGCTGCAGGGCTGGCAGTACAGCTCGCATGCGCAGTGGACCGGCTGGCAGGACTCGGTGGTCTCCAGCCGGGCACTGGTGCAGAGCAGCCTGCCCGAGGCATTCGTGCCGCTGTTTCGCCCGCCCTACGGGCAGCGCCGCGCCGACAGTGCGGCGTTTTTCGCCGGCCAGCAGCTGCAGGTGATGTTGTGGGATATCGACGCCCAGGACCAGGCCGGGTTGAATGCCGAGCAGTCGGCGCAGCGGGTGCTGAGCCTGATGCTGCTGTGGCGCCGCGGGGTGATCCAGTTTCATGACGGCCAGCCCAGGGCCCAGGCGGCGATCGACTGGTTGCTGCAGCACACGGCCCAGAGCGGGATTGGCTGGGGCGACTGCCGGGAATTCGCCGAAACCCCGTAATCGCTGGGCGCGGCGGCACCCGGCGGAAAAAATCGCCAGGCGTTCATCGGGGTTTGATCATTAACTGTAGTGGTGCTTGCGGCTCACGCCAAGGGCTTGACCGCACAACGAAAAATAAACTTCAAAAAAACGTAAAAACGCTTTTTATCGTCACGGGTTTTGCGGTATCAAGAAGTCAGACCGCCGAACCCTGCAGCACAGGTGGCGTACTAATGGCCCCTCCTTTGTTCGCAGCTTCCCTACCGTAACGACGCGGCCAGGGGGAGACCGGCGGTCACTTCGCGGCGCAGCACCGCCCAGGTATTGCGTCGTCTGGCCCCTACAAAGGTGACCGAGTATGGATGATCAAGGACGTAACGTTTCTTCCAACCAGCCAATCCTTTACGTGCTCGATACCAATGTTCTGATTCACGATCCGAACGCCTTGCTGAATTTCGAGGAACACCACGTCGCGCTGCCGATGACCGTGCTCGAGGAGCTCGACAAACTCAAGACCGGCAAACACACGATCGCCGCCGAATGCCGCCAGGCCATTCGTCTGATCGACCAGACCCTGGGCGATGCCACGCCCGAGGATGTCGAGCAGGGCGTACCGATCCAGCGCGGCAAGAGCGGCCCCAAGGGCTTCCTGTCGATCCTGATGACCCCACGCGCCGAACCCAACCGGCTGCTGCCAGAACACCTCAACGACAACATCATCATCAACCAGTTGCTCGAGCTGCGTAGCCGGCGCAAGGAACTGGACGTGGTGCTGGTGACCAAAGACATCAACATGCGCCTCAAGGCCCGCGCCTGCGGTATCGCCGCCGAGGACTACAGTACCGATCAGCTGGTCGACGACGTTTCGTTGCTGCCCAAGGGCTACCATTCGGTCAGCGGCTCGTTCTGGGACCGCGTCAACAAGGTCGAGACCCGCCAGGAGCGCGGGCGCACCTGGCACCGCGTGCAGCTGGCCGACAACCTGCCGGCGGTTCACATCAACGAGTTCATCATCGACGAGCAGGGCTTCGTCGGCTGGGTCAAGGGCATCCGTGACAGCGAGTTGCTGCTGCTCGACCTGCATCAGGAGCCACTGCTGCACCAGGAAGCCTGGGGCCTGAAACCGCGTGACATCCATCAGGGCCTGGCGCTGTTCGCCCTGCTCGACCCCGACATCCACCTGGTCAACCTCACCGGTGCCGCAGGTTCGGGCAAGACCATCCTGGCACTGGCCGCAGCCATCGAGCAGACGATGGTCAGCAAGCGCTACCGGCGCATCATCGCCACCCGCAGCGTGCAGGGGCTGGACCAGGAAATCGGCTTCCTGCCGGGCACCGAAGCGGAAAAAATGGAGCCCTGGCTGGGGGCGATCACCGACAACCTCGAAGCCTTGCACATGGACGACGAAAACACCCATGGCAGCGTCGAGTACATCCTCGAGCGCGTGCCGTTGCAGTTCAAGTCGCTCAACTACATTCGCGGTCGCAGCTTCCAGCAGAGCCTGATCCTGATCGACGAATGCCAGAACCTCACCCCGCACCAGATGAAGACCATCATCACCCGTGCCGGGGCCGGTTCCAAGGTGATCTGCCTGGGCAACCTGGCGCAGATCGACACCCCTTACCTGTCCGCCACCAGCTCGGGCCTGACCTACCTGACCGAGCGCTTCAAGGACTTCCCCAACGGCGTGCACATCACCCTGCAGGGCGTGCCGCGTTCGGTCCTGGCCGAATACGCCGAATCCCACCTGTAACCCCTGCCACCGGGCGGCCTTGTGCCGCCCGGTTTTTTCCGCTGCCTAATGTTGACCCCTGGGTTTACAATCGGTGCTCCTGATCAGGAGTAACCCTGTGCTGACTCATCTCGATTCCCAAGGTCGGGCCAACATGGTCGACGTCACCGACAAAGCCGTCACCTCGCGCGAGGCGGTGGCCGAAGCGCGGGTGCGCATGCTCCCGCAAACCTTGCAGATGATCGTGGCTGGCGGCCACCCCAAGGGCGACGTGTTTGCCGTGGCGCGCATTGCCGGCATCCAGGCGGCGAAGAAGACCAGCGATCTGATCCCGCTGTGCCACCCGTTGATGCTCACCAGCGTCAAGCTCGAGCTGACTGGCGAAGGCGACGACACGGTGCATATCGTGGCGCGCTGCAAGCTGGCCGGGCAGACCGGCGTCGAGATGGAGGCCCTGACCGCCGCCAGTGTGGCGGCGCTGACGATCTACGACATGTGCAAGGCGGTGGACCGGGGCATGACCATCCACAGCGTGCGTGTGCTGGAAAAACTGGGCGGCAAGAGCGGGCACTACCAGGTGGAGGCGCCATGAACATCGACGTGGTGTATTTCGCGCGGTATCGCGAGGCGCTGGGCAGCGACGGCGAACGCCTCGACGGGCTGTTCGACAGCGTCGACGATGTGCGCAAGGCCCTGCTGGCACGCGGGGAGGGGTACGCGATGCTGGGCGAGCAGAACCTGATGTGCGCGCGCAACCAGGAGTTGTGCAGGCTCGAGGAGCCGGTGGCCGACGGCGACGAAGTGGCGTTCTTTCCGCCCGTGACCGGGGGCTGAGGTGGGCGTTCGAGTGCAGGCCGGCGCGTTCGACCCCGGCGCCGAGACCAATGCGATGCACGCGGCCAACGTCGGGGTGGGCGCGGTGGTGTCGTTTGTCGGCTATGTGCGCGACTTCAACGACGGTCGCGAGGTGGCGGGGATGTTCCTGGAGCATTACCCGGGCATGACCGAAAAGGCCCTGGCCAAGATCGTGCTGGAGGCCGAGCAGCGCTGGCCTTTGCTCAAGGTCGAAGTGCTGCACCGTATCGGCGCATTGCAGCCGGGTGAGCCGATCGTGTTCGTGGGGGTAGCCAGTGCGCACCGGCAGGCGGCGTTCCAGGCGTGCGACTTCGTGATGGACTATCTCAAGACCCGCGCGCCGTTCTGGAAGAAGGAGCAGACCGGCGAGGGGCCGCGCTGGGTCGAGGGGCGCCAGAGTGATGCGGACGCGGCGGGGCGTTGGTAGACGCCCCGCCGGCAAGGCTGGCACCTGCAACGGTGCGGTGCCGCGAATCGGTTGAAAATTAATACACAAAAGTCCAGTATGGAATTATAAGTACAAAATAGTTCCAGGCTGCCTTGTGCCCGCCGCTTTTTCCTCTGTCTTGCAACACACCCCAACAACGAGCGAGAGAGACCGCTGATGAAAACCCCATCCCTGTTGGCCGCGCTGGCGTTGAGCCTGTTTGCCGCCGCCCCGTCGTTCGCCGCTGAAAAGACCCTGCGCATCGGTATCGAAGCCGCCTACCCACCGTTCGCGTTCAAGACCGCCGACGGCGCTATCAGTGGCTTCGACTACGACATCGGCAACGCCCTGTGCGCGCAGATGCAGGTCAAGTGCCAGTGGACCGAACAGGAATACGACGGCCTGATCCCGTCGCTCAAGGTCAAGAAGATCGACGCCGCCCTGTCGTCGATCACCATCACCGAAGACCGCAAGAAGTCGGTGGACTTCACCCACAAGTACTACTTCACCTCCGCACGCCTGGCCATGAAGGCCGGCAGCCAGGTCGATGACGACTTCGCCAACCTCAAGGGCAAGCGCATCGGCGTGCAGCGCGCGACCACCACCGACCGCTATGTGACTGCGGAACTGGTGCCCAAGGGCATCGAGATCGTGCGCTACACCAGCAACGAGGAAATCTTCATGGACCTGGTGGCCGGTCGCCTGGACGGTGTGTTCGCCGACACCATCCCGCTTGAACAGGGCTTTCTGGAGACGCCCAAGGGCAAGGGTTACGGGTTTGTCGGGCCAGAGCTGAAAGACCCCAAGTACGTGGGTGAGGGCGCCGGGATCGCGGTGCGCAAGGGCAACGCCGAACTGGTGGCCCAGCTGAACGCGGCCATCGACGCCATTCGCGCCAATGGCGAGTACCAGAAGATCCAGGCCAAGTATTTCAAGTCCGACATCTACGGCGACTGACCGTCGCCTGCCCGAGGCCTGAGTTCGTTCAGGCCTTGAGCTCCTTGAGGTGCTTGTACACCGTGGCCCGACCCATGTTCAGCACGTTGGCCACGTAGTTGGCGGCGCTCTTGCCGCGAAACGCACCCTCGGCATGCAGGGCCAGCACCAGTTCGCGCTTGTGGTCGCGATTCAGGTTGCTCAGTGCCAGCTGGCGCTCGCGCAGCCAGCTGTTGAGAAACGTGTTGATGCGCTCCTGCCAGTCATCGCGAAACAGCGCGTCGGGCTGGGCGATCAGCCGGGTGGG
Organism: Pseudomonas sp. S12(2018); assembly: GCF_024355235.1. Classification (NCBI taxonomy): domain Bacteria; kingdom Pseudomonadati; phylum Pseudomonadota; class Gammaproteobacteria; order Pseudomonadales; family Pseudomonadaceae; genus Pseudomonas; species Pseudomonas sp. S12(2018). The sequence goes on along the minus strand of NZ_QLAD01000001.1, from coordinate 671,688 downwards.
CGAGAGAAACAGGTCCAGCGCCGCCTTGGCGTTTTCGAACATCGAGATGTTCAGGTTGATGCACAGCACGGCCTGCGGCTTGCCCTGGCCGTCGCGCAGCACGGTGCTGAGCGAGCGGATCTTCTGCCCGTCCCAATTGAGCTTTTCGTAGGGGCCGATGTTGGTTTCGTCGGTACCTGCCTCGAACATGTCTTCCAGGGCCGCATCGTCGCCGATCTCGCGCTTGGACAGGTTGTTGGCGATGTAGTCGATCTTCTGGCTGCGCAGGTCGTGCAGCACCACCTCGGCGTGGGGGAAGAACAGCGTGGCGATGGCGTCGGCAATCGCGCGAAAGTTGCTCAGGGCGGGGTCGTGGGGCGGTATCGGCATGCAGGCGGGCTCCAGGCGGTGTCAGCGCCCTAGGCGAAGGGCGCTGGGAGTGTGCCGCAAACGCGGGCGGGCGTCACCCGTGCAGGCGGTACAGGGCGTTGGCCAGGGCGATGTCTTCCAGGCCCAGGCCGATGGAGCGGAAGAAGGCATGGCGCTGGTAGGTCGGGCGCGGCGCCTGCTCGCTGAGCAACTGGGCCAGGTCGCCGATGATGGCGTCGGCCTGCCAGCGGTGCTGCTCGCTGGCGATGCGCATCTCGCCGGCCGAGCCGGGTGTGGTCAGGCGGTAGTCGCAGTACACGTCCATGTCGGTCAGGCACTCGGGCGGCACTTCGTGGGCGCGTACCGCGTTGGTGCTGATCGAGGTGATCAGGGCCGGCTTGCTCAGCTGGCGCGGGTCGATCACAGGCTTTGCCGACGAGGTGCACAGCATGATCACGTCGGCGTCGTGCAGTGCTGATTGCAGGTCGTCCACCAGGCTCAGGCGCGGGTCGAGTGCACCGAGGGCTTCGCGCTGCTCGGCGCTTTTACCCTTGAGGCCTGGCGAGTGCAGGCGGATGTCCTGCCAGTCGCGCACGCCGCGCACATAGTGCAGGTGGGCCTGGGCGATGGGGCCGCTGCCGATCACGGTCAGGCGCCTGGCGCTGGTGGGGGCCAGGGCGTCGACCGCGACGGCGGTGGTGGCAGCGGTGCGTGCAGTGGTCAGTTCGCCGGCGTCGCACAATAGCAGTGGCTGGCCGCTGTCCATGGACATCAGCAATGTCCAGGCGGTGATCAGCGGCGCGCCTTCGCGCACGATGTAGGGCGAGGTCTTGACGCCGTAGACGCGGTCTTCGGCGAGCACCCCGCCGTAGTTGATGAAGTCGCCCCTGCCGGCCGGGAACTCCACCAGCTGTTGCGGCGGCTGCACGGCCTGGCCGGCGGCCAGGTCACGGAACAGCTTGCGCAGGATCTGCGGCACGTCCACCTGCGCGAGCAGTTGGCGGGCCAGGGGCTGGTCGATCACGCGTGGGGTAGACATGCGGCGCTCCATTTGAACTATTTTGTCTATTATGGACAAATAGTTTAATTTCGCCAACCCTATCGCGGGTCGAGCCCGCCCCCACAATCATTACTGTGGTCGCTGTGGGAGCGGGCTTGACCCGCGATGAGCCAGCCCGGTCAGCGCAAAAAAAAACGCAGCCGGCGAGGGCTGCGTTTTCTGTCCATCAATCGACTCAGTGATGCTTGCGCGCCACCGGCTTGAGCAGCTCGGTCGGCGGGGTCTCGCAACTGATCTTGCGCCCCAGCAATGCCTCGATACCCGGCAACTGGTACGAATCATCCTCACCGGCGAAGCTGATCGACACGCCACTGGTACCCGCACGGCCGGTACGGCCGATACGGTGCACGTAGTCGTCCGGGTCTTCGGGCAGGGTGAAGTTGATCACGTGGCTGATGCCGTCGATGTGGATCCCGCGACCGGCCACATCGGTGGCCACCAGCACGGTGACCCGGCCTTCGCGGAAATTCTCCAGGGTCTTGATGCGCTTGTGCTGCGGCACATCGCCCGACAATTGCGCGGCATTCACGCCGTCACGCACCAGGCGCTCTTCGATACGGCGCACCTCGTCCTTGCGGTTGGCGAACACGATGACCCGCTCCCACTTGTTCTCGGTCACCAGGTTGTACAGCAGCTTGTACTTGTCGGCACCGGCTACCGCATACACATGCTGCTCGACGGTTTCGCTGGCAACGTTCTCCGGCTCGATCTCGACGATGGCCGGGTCGGTGGTCCACTGTTGCGCCAGGTTCATCACGTCTTCGGTGAAGGTGGCCGAGAACAGCAGCGTCTGGCGCTCGCTCTTGGGCGGGGTCTGGCGGATGATCTGGCGAACCTGCGGGATGAAGCCCATGTCGAGCATGCGGTCGGCTTCGTCCAGCACCAGCACCTCGACCATGTCCAGGTGCGCTTCGCCGCGCTGGTTGAAGTCCAGCAGGCGACCCGGGGTGGCCACCAGGATGTCGCAGTGGCGTGCCTCAAGGGCCTTGAGCTGCTTGTCGAAGTCCATGCCACCGACGAACGTCATCACGTTCAGGCCGGTGTACTTGGTCAGCTCGGCGGCGTCCTTGGCGATCTGCACCACCAGTTCGCGGGTAGGGGCAATGATCAGCGCCCGCGGCTCGCCCATGTAGCGCTCTTTGGGCGGCGGGGTCTGTTGCAGCTGGCTGATGATCGAGATCAGGAACGCGGCGGTCTTGCCGGTGCCGGTCTGGGCCCGGCCGATCGCATCCTTGCCACGCAGGGTGAAGCCCAGTACTTCGGCCTGGATCGGCGTGCAGTACGGGAAGCCCAGGTCGTGGATGGCATGCATCAGCTCGGGCGAGAGCTTGAAGTCGTGGAAGCGGGTCTTGCCCTCTTGCGGTTCCACCACAAAGTCTTCCAGTTTCCAGGTGCTGGCCTGGGGTTTTGGCTTGCGCTCGCGGCGCGGCTTGGCCTCGGCCGGTTTGCTCGCCGGTTGCTCCAGGGGTTTTTCCGCCGGCTTTTCGGCGCGCGCTGGCGCGGCGGCTTCGGTCTGAGCCTTGAGCGGCGCGGCGGGAGCCGGGGCCTTGGGTGCTGCGGGCGGCTGCACGGTAGCAACGCTTTCGGTGGCGAGTTGCTCAACCTCGCTCTTTCCGAACATCTTCTTGAGTGCTTTGAGCACGGTCATCTCATCAATTGGTTAAGGAATGTACGCCGGCCAGTGTAATGCAAGATTCGGGCGCGGCGTAGTGGATTGCTCCGACAACTACAGGCAAGGCGTTTTTTAGCGCAGACGCTCGATCAGCCAGGCGCCGATGTCCTGGATTTCCTCGGGCAGCACGGCGTGTTCCATCGGGTATTCCTTCCACTGCACGGTGACGCCCCAGCTGTTCAGGTACTCGAAGGCGGCACGCCCCATGGACGGGATGACCACCGGGTCGTACACGCCGTGCAGGCACAGCGCTGGAATGCGCTGCTGGCTGGCGCTGAGCACGGTGCTGTCGGTGAAGGTCGGGGCGTAGGTGGAAAGGGCCATTACCCCGCCCAGCGTCTCCTGCCACTTTACATAGGCGGTGTGCAGAACCACTGCACCGCCCTGGGAGAAGCCGGCCAGGATGATGCGCGACAGGGCGACGCCCTTGGCCTGTTCCTGCTTGATAAGGTCGATGACCGCCTGTGCCGAGGCGTCGAGTTGCGCTTCGTCGATGGCGCGTGCACCGGGCGTCAGCGCCTTGATGTCGTACCAGCTGGGCATGGCGTAACCATTGTTGATGGTGACCGGCTGGGTGGGTGCCTGCGGCATCACGAAGCGCGTGCTCAGCAGCACTTCCTGCAGGGCTTCGGCCACCGGCATGAAGTCGTAGCGGTCGGCGCCCAGGCCATGCAGCCAGATGACACAGGCGTCGGCGGTTTTCTGGGGTTCGAGAATCAGGGGATTGGTCATGACTGCTCCGAAAAAGTGCACGCAGGCCGGGGTGCGTGCTTGAAGAAAGGCATCGCTGGCGTTGCGTGCAAGGCTGTCACAGAACAGTCGGTTGTGCCAATCACCCGCCGCACCCCGGTGCTGCGCCGATGCGGCGTCAGGCCGGCGCGGCCAGGGGTCAGTCCTCTTCCTTGGGCGCGGGTGCAGGCGGTGGACGCAGGCCGATCTCGGCGATCAGCTTCAGCGGCTTGCCGTTGCGCACCACTTCGATGGCCACCTTGTCGTTGGGCTTGATCCGCGCCACCTGGTTCATCGAGCGCCGGCCATCGCCGGCCGGTTCGCCATTGATGCTCAGAATCACGTCACCCAGCTGCAGGCCGGCCTTCTGCGCCGGCCCGTCGCGGAAGATGCCCGCCACCACGATGCCTGGCCGGCCCTGCATGCCGAACGACTCGGCCAGCTCCTGGCTCAGCGGTTGCACCTCGATGCCCAGCCAGCCGCGAATCACCTGACCATGCTCGATGATCGACTTCATCACCTCCAGCGCCAGCTTGGTGGGGATGGCGAAGCCGATGCCCTGCGAGCCGCCGGACTTGGAGAAGATCGCGGTGTTGATGCCGGTCAGGTTGCCATTGGCATCCACCAGCGCGCCACCGGAGTTGCCCGGGTTGATGGCCGCGTCGGTCTGGATGAAGTCTTCGTAGTTGTTCAGGCCCAGCTGGTTGCGCCCGGTGGCGCTGATGATGCCCATGGTCACGGTCTGGCCGACGCCGAACGGGTTGCCGATGGCCAGCGCCACATCACCGATATGGATGTTGTCCGAGCGCCCGATGGTGATCGAGGGCAGGTTCTTGAGGTCGATCTTGAGCACGGCCAGGTCGGTTTCCGGGTCGCTGCCGATCACCCGTGCCAGGGTCTCGCGGCCGTCCTTGAGCGCCACCACGATCTGGTCGGCGCCGGAGGTCACGTGGTTGTTGGTCAGCAGGTAGCCCTCCGGGCTCATGATCACCGCCGAGCCCAGGCTCGATTCCCAGCGCCGCTGCTTGGGCAGGTTGTCACCGAAGAAGCGGCGGAACTGTGGGTCTTCGAACAGCGGGTGCGCGGTCTTGTTGACCACCTTGGTGGTGTACAGGTTGGCCACTGCGGGGGCCGCATTGCTCACCGCATCGGCATACGACACGGGGCCCTGCATCAGCCGCGTGGTCTGCGGCGCCTGCTGCAGGTTGACGTCCTGGCTGGGCAGGCCGACCCATTGGGGAAATTGCTGGATGACCAGCAGGGCGATCAGTACGCCGGTGACCAGTGGCCAGGCAAAGTAACGCAGAGCCTTGAACATGAGATGGATCCTGGGAGGTGGCCAGAGCCGATGCCGCAGTGGGGAGTAGATGAACGCGCGCGATCATACTGCGGCAAGGCCCGTGCAGGAACTGCTAAATCACGTTGAGCCATGACGGTCATGGCGCCGCGCCCCCGGGCAGTTGCCGTCGGTTTCCCCAAAAACGGTCGACGGCTCATAATGGCGGCCATTATACGAGGCCTTGTGCCACGCTGAACCGCTGAATTGAGGAGTCTTTGCATGGCTGTTGCCCTGAGCACCCTGGTCGAGGAAGCCGATCGCTACCTTGGCAGCGCAAAAATCCAGGACTACTGCCCCAACGGCCTGCAGGTCGAGGGCAACCCGCAGGTGTCGCGCATCGTCACCGGCGTCACCGCCAGCCAGGCATTGCTGGACGCTGCGGTCGAGGCGGGCGCCGACCTGGTGCTGGTGCACCACGGCTACTTCTGGAAGGGTGAGAACCCCTGCATCACCGGCATGAAGCAGCGCCGCCTCAAGACCCTGCTCAAACACGACCTGAGCCTGCTGGCCTACCACCTGCCGCTGGACCTGCACCCCGAGGTGGGCAACAACGTGCAGCTGGCGCGCCAGCTGGACATCACCGTCGAGGGCCCGCTGGACCCGGCCAACCCGCGGGTGGTGGGCCTGGTGGGCTCGCTGGCCGAACCGATGTCGGCGCGGGATTTCGCGCGCAAGGTCAGCGACGTGATGGGCCGCGAACCGCTGCTGATCGAAGGCGACGAGGTCATTCGCCGGGTGGGCTGGTGCACCGGCGGCGGCCAGGGCTACATCGACCAGGCGATTGCCGCAGGGGTCGACCTGTACTTGAGCGGCGAGGCGTCGGAACAGACTTTCCACAGTGCTCGCGAGAACGGCATCAGCTTCATCGCCGCCGGCCACCACGCCACCGAGCGTTACGGGGTGCAGGCGCTGGGCGATTACCTGGCACGTCGATTCGCTCTGGAACACCTGTTCATCGACTGCCCGAACCCGATCTGAGGCTAAAACGCCAAGGCATATTCTTATACTGTTTCGTTCTAGTAGCCTGCCTAAATAGAATCGGGTGCTGTGATAAAGTGGCCCGCTCGAACACGGCCCGCTGGCCGTCCATAAGATTGATTTTCCGTGAGTAGCCATGGTCGACAAGCTGACGCATTTGAAACAGTTGGAGGCGGAGAGCATCCACATCATTCGTGAGGTGGCCGCCGAGTTCGACAACCCGGTGATGCTGTACTCGATCGGCAAGGATTCGGCCGTGATGCTGCACCTGGCACGCAAGGCCTTCTTCCCGGGCAAGCTGCCGTTTCCGGTGATGCACGTCGACACCCAGTGGAAATTCCAGGAGATGTACAGCTTCCGCGACAAGATGGTCGGGGAAATGGGCCTGGAGCTGATCACCCACGTCAACCCCGATGGCGTTGCCCAGGGCATCAATCCGTTCACCCACGGCAGTGCCAAGCACACCGACATCATGAAGACCGAGGGCCTCAAGCAGGCGCTCGACAAGCACGGCTTCGATGCCGCCTTCGGTGGCGCGCGCCGCGACGAAGAGAAGTCGCGGGCCAAGGAGCGCGTGTACTCGTTCCGTGACAGCAAGCACCGCTGGGACCCGAAGAACCAGCGCCCAGAGCTGTGGAACGTGTACAACGGCAAGGTCAACAAGGGCGAGTCGATTCGCGTGTTCCCGCTGTCGAACTGGACCGAGCTGGATATCTGGCAGTACATCTACCTCGAAGGCATCCCGATCGTGCCGCTGTACTTTGCAGCCGAGCGCGAAGTGATCGAGAAGAACGGCACCCTGATCATGATCGATGACGAGCGCATCCTGGAGCACCTCTCGGATGAAGAGAAGGCTCGCATCGTCAAGAAGAAAGTGCGTTTCCGTACCCTTGGCTGCTACCCGTTGACGGGCGCGGTGGAGTCGGAGGCCGAGAGCCTGACCGACATCATTCAGGAAATGCTCCTGACGCGCACTTCCGAGCGCCAGGGCCGCGTCATCGACCACGATGGCGCAGGTTCCATGGAAGACAAGAAACGTCAGGGCTATTTCTAAGTTAGGGTCAGACCATGTCGCACCAATCCGAATTGATCAGCGAGGACATCCTCGCCTACCTGGCCCAGCACGAACGCAAGGAACTGCTGCGCTTCTTGACCTGCGGTAACGTCGACGACGGCAAGAGCACCCTGATCGGGCGCCTGCTGCACGACTCCAAGATGATCTACGAAGACCATCTGGAAGCCATTACCCGCGATTCGAAGAAAGTCGGCACCACCGGTGACGACATCGACCTGGCATTGCTGGTCGACGGCCTGCAGGCCGAGCGCGAGCAGGGCATCACCATCGATGTGGCCTACCGCTATTTCTCCACGGCCAAGCGCAAGTTCATCATCGCCGACACCCCGGGCCACGAGCAGTACACCCGCAACATGGCCACCGGTGCGTCCACCTGCGACCTGGCGATCATCCTGGTGGATGCGCGCTACGGCGTGCAGACCCAGACCCGCCGGCACAGCTACATCGCTTCGCTGCTGGGCATCAAGCACATCGTCGTGGCCGTGAACAAGATGGACCTCAAGGGCTTCGACCAGGACGTGTTCGAAGGCATCAAGGCCGACTACCTGAAGTTTGCCGAAGCCATCAACATGACCCCCAGCAGCCTGCACTTCGTGCCGATGTCGGCGCTCAAGGGCGACAACGTGGTCAACCGCAGCGAGCGTTCGCCGTGGTACACCGGCCCTGCGCTGATGGAAATCCTCGAAACCGTGGAAGTGGCGGCCGACCGCAACTTCACCGACCTGCGTTTTCCGGTGCAGTACGTCAACCGTCCCAACCTGAACTTCCGTGGCTTTGCCGGCACCCTGGCCAGCGGAGTGGTACACAAGGGCGACGAAATCGTGGTGCTGCCGTCGGGCAAGAGCAGCCGCGTGAAGTCCATCGTCACCTACGAAGGTGAGCTGGAGCAGGCCGGCCCGGGCCAGGCCGTGACCCTGACCATGGAAGACGAGATCGACATCTCCCGTGGCGACCTGCTGGTGCATGCCGACAACGTCCCGCCGGTGACCGACCAGTTCGACGCCATGCTGGTGTGGATGGCCGAAGAGCCGATGCTGCCGGGCAAGAAATACGACATCAAGCGCGCCACCAGCTACGTGCCGGGCTCGATTGCCAGCATCGCCCACAAGGTCGATGTGAACACCCTGGAACAGGGCGCTGCGAGTGCGTTGCAGCTCAACGAGATCGGCAAGGTCAAGGTGAGCCTGGATGCTCCGATCGCGCTGGACGGCTACGACAGCAACCGCACCACCGGCGCGTTCATCATCATCGACCGCCTGACCAACGGCACCGTGGGCGCGGGCATGATCATCGCGCCACCGGTACTGCCTCACGGCAGCACCGGCCAGCATGGCAGGCAGGCCCACGTGACCACCGAGGAGCGTGCCTTGCGCTTCGGCCAGCAGCCGGCCACCGTGCTGTTCAGCGGCCTGTCGGGCGCGGGCAAGAGCACCCTGGCGTATGCCGTTGAGCGCAAGCTGTTTGACATGGGCCGTGCGGTGTACGTGCTCGACGGGCAGAACCTGCGCCATGACCTGAACAAAGGCCTGCCGCAGGACCGTGCCGGGCGTACCGAGAACTGGCGTCGTGCTGCGCATGTGGCGCGTCAGTTCAACGAAGCGGGCTTGCTGACCCTGGCCGCGTTCGTGGCACCGGATGCCGAAGGCCGTGAACAGGCCAAGGCGCTGATCGGCAAGGAGCGCTTGCTGACCGTTTACGTCCAGGCTTCGCCGTTGGTGTGCCGTGAGCGTGATCCGCAGGGGCTGTACGCGGCCGGTGGCGACAACATCCCGGGCGAGAGCTTCCCGTATGACGTGCCGCAGGATGCGGACCTGGTGATCGACACCCAGAGCGTTGGCGTGGAAGAGGGCGTCAAGCAGGTACTGGAACTGCTGCGCAAGCGTGGCGCGATCTAAGCGCTGCTGCTGAATGAAAAGCCCGCGATGGTGAAGGCCATCGCGGGCTTTTTTGTGGCGGCTGGCCGCTTCGCCGGCAAGGCCGGCTCCTACGGTGAGCGCAAGGCCATGCAGGAGCAGGCCTTGCCGGGGAAGTGCCCAGCGGACACGCCGCTTCAAATATGCTTCTGTGCCACCGGAATCACCCGCTTCTCCTTCACCGCCTTGAACGAGAAGCTCGAATAGATCTCCTTCACCCCCGGCAGCCGCTGCAGTACCTCGCGGGTGAACTCGCCGAACGACTCCAGATCCCGCGCCAGAATCTCCAGCAGGAAGTCATAGCGCCCGGAGATGTTGTGGCACGCCACGATTTCGGGGATATCCATCAGCCGCTGCTCGAATGCCCGGGCCATCTCCTTGCTGTGCGAATCCATCATGATGCTGACGAAGGCGGTCACTCCGAAGCCCAGTGCCTTGGGTGACAGGATGGCCTGATAGCCGGTGATGTAGCCCGACTCCTCCAGCAGCTTGACCCGCCGCCAGCACGGCGAGGTGGTCAGGGCGACGCTGTCGGCGAGCTCGGCCACGGTCAGTCGGGCGTTGTCTTGCAGCGCGGCCAGCAGTGCGCGGTCGGTACGGTCGATGGCGCTAGGCATGTCTTGCCCTCCATAGCCTGTTCTTGTTGTTTTTATGTCAGTGAGCGGCGCTTTTCGTAGGCGTATTTGGAAAAATTTAAGCCGGTCTGTGGAATAAGCTTATAACAAACCACAAGAGGCGGTTGCCATGCACGGCTCCAACAAGCTCCCAGGATTTGCCACCCGCGCCATTCACCATGGCTACGACCCCCAGGACCACGGCGGCGCACTGGTGCCACCGGTCTACCAGACCGCGACGTTCACCTTCCCCACCGTGGAATACGGCGCTGCGTGCTTTGCCGGCGAGCAGGCCGGGCATTTCTACAGCCGCATCTCCAACCCCACCCTCAACCTGCTGGAAGCACGCATGGCCTCGCTGGAAGGCGGCGAGGCCGGGCTGGCGCTGGCCTCGGGCATGGGGGCGATCACGTCCACGCTATGGACGCTGCTGCGCCCCGGTGACGAGGTGCTGCTGGGCAACACCCTGTACGGCTGCACCTTTGCCTTCCTGCACCACGGCATCGGCGAGTTCGGGGTCAAGCTGCGCCATGTGGACATGGCCGACCTGCAGGCATTGGAGGCGGCCATGACGCCGGCCACCCGGGTGATCTATTTCGAATCGCCGGCCAACCCCAACATGCACATGGCCGATATCGCCGGCGTGGCGAAGATTGCACGCAAGCACGGCGCGACCGTGGTGGTCGACAACACCTACTGCACGCCGTACCTGCAACGGCCACTGGAGCTGGGCGCCGACCTGGTGGTGCATTCGGCCACCAAGTACCTGAGCGGCCATGGCGACATCACTGCTGGCATTGTGGTGGGCAGCCAGGCACTGGTGGACCGTATACGTCTGCAGGGCCTCAAGGACATGACCGGTGCGGTGCTCTCGCCCCATGACGCCGCACTGCTGATGCGCGGCATCAAGACCCTCAACCTGCGCATGGACCGCCACTGCGCCAACGCTCAGGTGCTGGCCGAGTTCCTCGCCGGGCAGCCGCAGGTAGAGCTGATCCATTACCCGGGCCTGGCGAGCTTCCCGCAGTACACCCTGGCCCGCCAGCAGATGAGCCAGCCGGGCGGCATGATCGCCTTCGAACTCAAGGGCGGCATCGGTGCCGGGCGGCGGTTCATGAACGCCCTGCAACTGTTCAGCCGCGCGGTGAGCCTGGGCGATGCCGAGTCGCTGGCGCAGCACCCGGCAAGCATGACTCATTCCAGCTATACCCCAGAGGAGCGTGCGCATTACGGCATCTCCGAGGGGCTGGTGCGGTTGTCGGTGGGGCTGGAAGACATCGACGACCTGCTGGCCGATGTGCAACAGGCACTCAAGGCGAGTGCCTGAACCCGTCACGGATGAGGTCAATGCAATGGTGGCAATGATGAACCTTGTGCCTGGCGACGGCGTGCCCGGTGACAGCGACCCTGGCGAAACCGCAGAGTGGCTGGAGGCGCTGGAGTCGACCCTGGCGCACTGCGGCCCGGCCCGCGCGCGGTTTCTGCTCGAACAATTGGAGGCGCATGCCCGTGAACTGGGCCTGGAGCGTGGTGCCCAGCCGTACTCGGCGTACCGCAACACCCTGTCGCTCGAACATCAGGGCGCCTACCCGGGCGACCTGGAACTGGACGAGCGCCTCACCAGCATCCTGCGCTGGAATGCCCTGGCGATGGTGGTGCGTGCCAACCATGCCTACGGTGACCTGGGCGGGCACATCGCCAGTTACGCTTCGGCCGCAGAGATCTTCGAGGTGGGGTTTCAGCACTTCTTCCGCGGCGAGGAGGGCGGCGAGCAGCGCACGGCCGACCTGGTGTTCTTCCAGCCACACTCGGCGCCCGGCATCTATGCCCGGGCCTTTCTTGAAGGGCGCCTGAGCGAGGCTCAGTTGGCCAGCTATCGGCAGGAGGTCGCAGGCGATGGCCTGTGCTCCTACCCGCACCCGTGGCTGATGCCCGACTTCTGGCAGTTTCCCACCGGGTCGATGGGCATCGGCCCGCTAAACGCCGTGTACCAGGCGCGCTTCATGCGCTACCTGCAGCACCGCGGCCTGGCCGATACCGCGCAGCGCCATGTGTGGGGCGTGTTCGGCGATGGCGAGATGGACGAGCCCGAATCCATCGCCGGGCTGACGCTGGCGGCCCGTGAGCAACTCGACAACCTGACCTTCATCGTCAACTGCAACCTGCAGCGCCTGGACGGTCCGGTGCGTGGCAATGGCCAGATCATCCAGGAGCTGGAGTCGCTGTTCAGCGGCGCCGGCTGGAACGTGATCAAGGTGTTGTGGGGCTCGGAATGGGATGCGCTGTTTGCCCGCGACAGCGAGCACGTGCTGCTGCGCCAGCTGGCGGCAACCCCCGACGGCCAGTTCCAGACCCTGGGGGCCAATGACGGCGCCTACAACCTCGAACACTTCTTCAACCAGCACCCGGCCTTGCAGCGCCTGGTCGAGCACATGAGCTCGGCCGAGATCAACGCGCTCAAGCGCGGTGGCCATGATTTTCGCAAGCTGTATGCCGCCTTTGCCGCCGCCAAGGCGTGCAAGGGCCAGCCGACGGTGATCCTGGCCAAGACCAAGAAGGGCTACGGCATGAGTGCGGCCGGCGAGTCGCGCATGACCGCGCACCAGGCCAAGAAGCTCGACGTGCAGGCGCTGCTGGCCTTCCGTGACCGCTTCCACCTGCCCTTGAGCGATGCGCAGGTTGAGCAGTTGCAGTTCTACCGGCCAGACGAAAACAGCCGGGAGATGCGCTACCTGCGCGAGCGGCGCAATGCCCTGGGCGGCAGCCTGCCGTCGCGGCGGCCCCAGGCGCGCACGCTGCCGGTACCGGCGGTTCAGGTGATGGGCGGTTTTGCGCTGCACGCCGAGGGCAAGGAGATGTCCACCACCATGGCTGCGGTGCGCATGCTCGGTGCCTGGCTCAAGGCCCCGGAACTGGGGCCGCGGGTGGTGCCGATTGTCGCCGATGAAGCGCGCACCTTCGGCATGGCCAGCCTGTTCCGGCAGATCGGCATCTACTCGCCCCATGGGCAGCGCTACGAACCCGAAGATGCCAGTTCGCTGCTCTCCTACAGGGAGTCGCGCGATGGTCAGTTGCTGGAGGAGGGCATCACCGAGGCCGGGGCCCTGTCGTCCTGGGTAGCGGCGGCCACCTCCTATGCGGTGCATGGCGAGCCGATGTTGCCGGTGTACATCTATTACTCGATGTTCGGCTTCCAGCGGGTCGGCGACCTGATATGGGCGGCGGCCGACCAGCGTGCACGGGGCCTGCTGCTGGGGGCTACGGCAGGGCGCACCACCCTGGGCGGCGAAGGCTTGCAGCACCAGGATGGCTCGAGCCTGGTGATGGCGGCCATGGTGCCCAACTGCCGCGCCTGGGAGCCGTGCTTTGCCGGCGAACTGGCGGTGATTCTGGAACACGCGGCGCGGCGCATGCTGATGGAGCAGTGCGACGAGTTTCACTATGTGGCGGTGATGAATGAAAGTTATCCACACCCCTCCCTGCCACCTGAAGCACATGCGGCAGTGTTGCGCGGGATGTACCGGTTTGCCGAACAGCCGGTGGAGCATGCCCTGGGGCGGGTTCGCCTGCTGGGCTCCGGGGCGATCCTGCGCGAGGTGATCGCCGCGAGCGAGCTGCTGGCGGCGGACTGGGGCACCGCCAGCGAGGTGTTCAGTGTGACCAGCTTCAGCGAACTGGCGCGTGATGCTCGGGATGTGCAGCGCGGGCAGCGTCTTGGGCTGGGCGGCAGCAGCCATCTGGCGCAGTGCCTGGTGGGGGATGCGCCGGTGATTGCCGCGACCGATTATGTACGTGCCTGGCCGCAGCTGATTGCCGAGTACGTGCCGGCGCCGTACGTGACGCTGGGCACCGACGGCTTCGGGCGCAGCGATACGCGCCAGCGGTTGCGCCAGTTCTTCGAGGTGGACCGCTTCAGTGTGGTGCTGGCCAGCTTGCAGGCGCTGGTGGATGACGGGCTGCTGGAGGTCGATGTGATGGCGCAGGCACGGGCCAGGTATCCGGCGCTGGATGCGGCGGGCCCCTGGTATCGTTGATGTGAGGGGATGAAAAAAGGGGCCGGTGATCGGCCCCTTTTTTCTTTGTGTCGGATGGTTGGGTGTGGCATTCGCCGGCAAGGCCGGCTCCAGCAGGAGCGCGCCATGCCAGTGACGGGGCCGCTGCGATCAGCGCTTGAGCCCGTAATGCTCATCCAGCATGCCCGGGGTGTTCGGTGCCTTGGGCGCGTAGTCGCGTGGCACTTCGGTGTCCTTGGGCGGGGTCAGACGGTCACGCGGGCCCTGCGCCTCGGAGTGCAGTGCGGCCAGCAGGCGCTGACGGGTCTGTTCGTCCAGGGCCAGACGGTTGGCGCCTTCGGCCAGGTGGTCCTGCACTTCCTGGTAGCTCTGGGTCAGCTTCTTGACCAGCGCCGCGGTGCTGTTGAAATGGGTCACCACTTCACTCTGATAACTGTCAAAACGTTCCTGGATATCGTCCAGCTGCCGCTGGGTGCTGCTCGGGGCGGCATTGGGCAAGAGGCGGGCGACCAGGAAACCAACGACTACACCCACTACCAGGGCCAGGGTCGGCAACAACCAAACTAAGAGCGAGAGTTCCACGAGTCCTTCCTCTATAAACGGCTTTGCTTTACGTTAACGGCTCGGACCTGCGCTGTATACCGCGAGCGATCGCAAATATCTCAGACAGAATCATCAGCTAGACGAGTCGACCCCTCCAGAGGTCACGGAGTTCACCCTTGCTTATCCGCGAAACCCCCGTATTCATCGATGGCCCGGTTGGCCAGCTGGAAGCCCTGTACCTGGACGTGGCAGACCCTCGCGGCATCGTCCTGCTGTGCCACCCCAACCCCGTGCAGGGAGGCACCATGACCAACAAGGTGGTGTCGATGCTGCAGCGCACCGCACGCGATGCCGGCTACATCACCCTGCGCTTTAACTACCGCGGTGTAGGCCAGAGCGCTGGCAGCCATGACATGGGCAGCGGCGAAGTCGACGATGCACAGGCCGCTGCAACCTGGCTGCGCGAAAAACATCCCGAATTACCTTTGACGCTGATGGGCTTCTCCTTCGGCGGCTTCGTCGCGGCCAGCCTCGGCGGCCGGCTCGAAGCCCAGGGCGTCACGCTCAAGCACCTGTTCATGGTAGCCCCGGCAGTGATGCGCCTTGGCGGTACCGACGGTCTGCCGCAGGCAGGTGCCTTGAGCGTGATCCAGCCCGAAGCCGACGAGGTGATCGATCCGCAGATCGTCTACGCCTGGTCCGATGCACTGGCGCGCCCCCATGAGCTGCTGAAAGTGGCAGAATGCGGTCACTTTTTTCACGGCAAGCTGACCGACCTCAAGGATCTGGTGCTGCCACGCCTTTCGAACTGATACAAGCCTGATAAGCGATTACCCATGACCACTCGTATCCTTACCGGTATCACCACCACGGGCACGCCGCACCTTGGCAACTATGCCGGTGCCATCCGCCCGGCGGTCCTCGCCAGCCAGCAGCCGGGCGTCGACTCGTTCTACTTCCTGGCCGACTACCATGCGCTGATCAAGTGCGACGACCCGCAGCGCATCCAGCGCTCGCGTCTGGAAATCGCCGCCACCTGGCTGGCCGGCGGCCTGGACCCGGAACGCGTGACCTTCTACCGCCAGTCCGACATTCCCGAGATCCCCGAGCTGACCTGGCTGCTGACCTGCGTGGCGGCCAAGGGCCTGCTCAATCGCGCGCATGCCTACAAGGCCTCGGTGGACAAGAACCTGGAAAGCGGCGAAGACCCGGATGCGGGCGTGAGCATGGGCCTGTACAGCTATCCGGTGCTGATGGCGGCGGACATCCTGATGTTCAATGCCAACAAGGTGCCGGTGGGGCGCGACCAGATCCAGCACGTGGAAATGGCCCGTGATATCGGGCAGCGCTTCAACCACCTGTTCGGCCAGGGCAAGGACTTCTTCGCCATGCCCGAGGCGCTGATCGAGGAAAGCGTGGCCACCTTGCCGGGCCTGGACGGTCGCAAGATGTCCAAGAGCTACGACAACACCATCCCGCTGTTCACCAGTGCCAAGGAGATGAAGGACGCGATCTCGCGCATCGTCACCGACTCGCGCGCGCCGGGCGAGGCCAAGGACCCGGACAACTCGCACCTGTTCACCCTGTTCCAGGCCTTTGCCACCGCCGAGCAAGCCGAAGCCTTCCGAAGCGAGCTGCTGCAGGGGCTGGGTTGGGGCGAAGCCAAGCAGCGCCTGTTCCAGCTGGTCGACGGCCAGTTGAGCGCGCCGCGCGAGCATTACCACCAGCTGATTTCCCGCCCGGCGGACCTGGAGGACATTCTTCTGGCCGGCGCGCAGAAGGCCCGCAGGATCGCCACGCCGTTTCTTGAGCAACTGCGCGAAGCAGTGGGCCTGCGCTCGTTCCGCAGCACGGTTCAGGTCAGCGGTGAAACCAGGAAGAAGGCGGTCAAGGCGGCACGCTTCGTGAGCTTCCGTGAAGAGGACGGCAGCTTCCGCTTCCGCCTGCTGGCAGCCGACGGCGAGCAGTTGCTGCTGTCGCGCAGCTTTGCCGATGGCAAGGCGGCCGGCGCGGTGAGCAAGCAGTTGCAACTGGGCCAGCCGCTGGATGTACGTGACGAAGGCCTGGGCTTCAGCCTGTGGCTGGAAGGCGAGTGCGTGGCCGACGGCCCGCAGTTCGCCGATGCCACGGCGCGCGATGCCGCCATCGAGAGCCTGCGCGCTGCCTTGCAGCCCCAGCAGGACTGACCGTCAATCGCAAGTCTGATTGCCATTACCCGGGGCCGTCGCTACAGTGACGGCCCGCTTTTGTTGCCTTGCTAACGAATTATGACGCCCCTAGAACGATATCAAGCAGATCTGAAACGTCCCGAATTCTTCCATGACGCGGCGCAGGAAACAGCGGTGCGTCACTTGCAGCGCCTGTACGACGACCTGGTCGCGGCGCACAACAGCAAGCCGGGTGTGTTCGGCAAGCTGTTCGGCAGGAAAGAGCAGGCGCCCGTCAAGGGCCTGTATTTCTGGGGTGGGGTAGGGCGCGGCAAGACCTACCTGGTCGATACGTTCTATGAGGCGCTGCCTTTCCCGCAGAAGGTGCGTACGCACTTCCACCGCTTCATGAAGCGCGTGCACGAGGAAATGAAGACCCTCAAGGGCGAGAAGAACCCGCTGACCATCATTGCCAAGCGGTTCTCCGACGAGGCGCGGGTGATCTGCTTCGACGAGTTCTTCGTGTCCGATATCACCGACGCGATGATCCTTGGCACCCTGATGGAGGAGCTGTTCAAGAACGGCGTGACCCTGGTGGCCACCTCCAACATCGTGCCGGACGGGCTGTACAAGGACGGCCTGCAGCGTGCGCGCTTCCTGCCGGCAATTGCCCTGATCAAGCAGAACACCGACATCGTCAACGTCGACAGCGGCGTGGACTATCGCCTGCGTCACCTGGAGCAGGCCGAGCTGTTCCACTTCCCGCTGAATGAAGCGGCCCACGAGAGCCTGCGCAAGAGCTTTCGCGCATTGACGCCGGAATGCACCCAGGCGGTGGAAAACGACGTGCTGATGATCGAGAACCGCGAGATCCGTGCGCTGCGTACCTGCGACGACGTGGCCTGGTTCGACTTCCGCGAACTGTGCGACGGCCCGCGCAGCCAGAACGACTACATCGAACTGGGCAAGATCTTCCATGCGGTGCTGCTCAGTGGCGTGGAGCAGATGGGCGTGGCCACCGACGATCTGGCGCGTCGCTTCATCAACATGGTCGACGAGTTCTACGACCGCAACGTCAAGCTGATCATCTCGGCTGAAGTGGAGCTCAAGGACCTGTACACCGGCGGGCGCCTGAGCTTCGAGTTCCAGCGTACCCTGAGCCGCTTGCTGGAGATGCAGTCCCACGAGTTCCTGTCGCGGGCACACAAGCCTTAAGTCGCGTCACTGCTGTCGCGGCTCAGCCCGCTCCCACAGAGGTTTGCAGCGAACCTGTGGGGGCGGGCGTGACCCGCGATAGGCCCTCAGGCCTCCTGCATGAATTGCTGCCGATACTGGTTAGGCGACAGCTCCGTGTGCTGCCTGAACAATCGCGCAAAAAAGCTGGCGTCGTCATAGCCCACCTCGTAGCTGATGGTCTTGATGCTCTTGCGCGTACCCGACAGCAAGCCCTTCGCCGTCTCGATCCGCAGCCGTTGCAGATAATGCAGCGGCTTGTCCCCCGTCGCACTCTGGAACCTGCGCATGAAGTTGCGGATGCTCATGCCATGGTTGCGTGCCACGTCCTCGAAACGGAACTTGTCGGCGAAGTGTTCCTCCAGCCACTGCTGGATCTGCAGGATGATCAGGTCCTGGTGCAGCTTCTGTCCGCCAAAGCCCATGCGCCCCGGGGTGTAGTTGCGTTGCACCTCGTAGAGGATGTCGCGGGCCACGGCCTGGGCCACGTTGGCCCCGCAGAAGCGCTCGATCAGGTAGATGTACAGGTCGCAGGCCGAGGTGGCGCCGCCGGCGCAATAGAGGTTGTCGGCATCGGTGAGGTGTTTGTCCTGGTTCAGCGACACCTTCGGGAAGCGTTCGGCGAACTGGCCGAAGAAGCGCCAGTAGGTGGTGGCCTCCTTGCCATCGAGCAGGCCGGCCTCGGCCAGCCAGAACACGCCGCTGGCCTCGCCGCACAGCACCGCGCCACGGGCATGCTGCTCGCGCAGCCAGGGCAGTACCTGGGGGTAGCGCTGGCACAGGGCATCGAAGTCGTCCCAGAACGCCGGCAGGATGATCACGTCGGCCTGCTCGAGGCCGCTGTCCACCGGTAGCTGCACGCCGCTGAAGCTCTGCACGGGCAGCCCGTCGGGGCTCACGAGGCGGGTTTCGAACATCGGTTGCAGGCCCAGGCCCAGTTGCTTGCCATAGCGCAGGCTGGCCAGGTGGAAGAAATCCTTGGCCTGCATCAGGGTCGATGCGAATACCTTGTCGATGGCCAGGATGCTGACGCGCCGCAGCGATGCGGTAGGTTGGGTAAACATCATTGTCGTTATTCTTATAGGGTAGAGTGGTCAATCACCGGCTGGATCGTCTTATTTTTTGGCGATTGTGTCTACCCTCGGTTCCCGCAGCGGGCTGCGGGAACCGTTGCAGCGCTTTACGGGGCGGGGTTGGGCTGATCCTGGTGGATCGCATCGATGGCGGCCAGCAGCTCGTCACCGAGCTTCAGGCTGGCGCTTGCCAGGTTGCTGTCCAGTTGCGCCAGCGAGGTGGCGCCGATGATGTTGCTGGTCACGAACGGCTGCTGGGTCACGAAGGCCAGGGCCATCTGTGCCGGGTCCAGGCCGTGCTCGCGGGCCAGGGCCACATAACGGCTGCACGCGGCGACGGTCTGCGGGTTGGAATAGCGCGAGAAGCGGTTGAACAGGGTCAGGCGGCCGTTTTCCGGGCGCGCGCCGTTCTCGTACTTGCCCGACAGCATGCCGAAGGCCAGCGGTGAGTAGGCCAGCAGGCCGCACTGCTCGCGGATAGCGATTTCCGCCAGGCCCACTTCGAAGCTGCGGTTGAGCAGGTTGTACGGGTTCTGGATCGAGACCGCACGGGGCCAGCCGCGGCTTTCGGCCAGTTGCAGGAACTTCATGGTGCCCCACGGGGTTTCGTTGGACAGGCCGATGTGGCGGATCTTGCCTGCCTTGACCTGCTCGTCGAGCACTTCGAGGGTTTCTTCCAGCGGCGTGAAGTGGTCCTGGGGCAGGTGCTGGTAGCCCAGCTTGCCGAAGAAGTTGGTGCTGCGCTCGGGCCAGTGCAGCTGATACAGGTCGATCCAGTCGGTCTGCAGGCGCTTGAGGCTGGCGTCCAGGGCCGCCACGATGTGCTGGCGGTTGTGCTTGAGCTGGCCGTCGCGAATGTGGCTGATGCCGTTGCCGGGGCCGGCCACCTTGCTGGCCAGGATCCAGTCGGCGCGATCGCCGCGCTGGCTGAACCAGTTGCCGATGATCTGCTCGGTGGCCGAGTAGGTTTCCGGGCGCGGTGGCACCGGGTACATCTCCGCGGTATCGATGAAATTGATCCCGGCCGCCTTGGCCCGTTCGATCTGGGCGAAGCCCTCGGCCTGGTCGTTCTGCTCGCCCCAGGTCATGCTGCCCAGGCACAATGCACTCACGTTGAGGTCGGTGCGACCCAGCTGGCGATACTCCATGACGATCTCCACGGCAAAAGAAGCATAAAAGCAGGTTGATATTTTTTCTGCAATCTGGATAATTCTGCACCTCTCTCAGCAGTGGAAGTGATGCCCCGCCGCCGAAGAATCTTGCCGAGTATTGGACGTGCTGACCCGAGCCCCCGATAGCGTCCGTATCCGGCTGCCTTTGACCTTGTCAAAGTACGCACTATTCAGTAAGATCTGCCGTCTTAAAATTGCGGGACGGCCCCTGAGGCTATAAAGAATGAAAACTTTTACTGCTAAACCGGAAACAGTAAAACGCGACTGGTTCGTCGTTGACGCTGCTGGCAAGACCCTGGGTCGTCTGGCCACTGAGATCGCGAGCCGTCTGCGTGGCAAGCACAAGCCAGAATACACCCCTCACGTTGACACCGGCGACTACATCGTCGTGATCAATGCCGAGCAGGTACGTGTTACTGGTGCCAAGACTTCGGACAAAATGTACTACTCCCACTCCGGTTTCCCGGGCGGCATCAAGGAAATCAACTTCGAGAAGTTGATCGCCAAAGCGCCTGAGCGCGTGATCGAGACCGCGGTAAAGGGCATGCTGCCTAAAAACCCGCTGGGTCGCGACATGTACCGTAAGCTGAAAGTCTATGCGGGCGCTGTACACCCTCATACTGCTCAGCAGCCCCAAGAACTGAAGATTTAACGGAATAGTTCATTATGTCGGCGACTCAAAATTACGGCACTGGCCGTCGCAAGACTGCAACCGCACGCGTTTTCCTGCGTCCGGGTACTGGCAGCATCTCCATCAACAACCGCTCCCTCGAGACCTTCTTCGGTCGTGAAACCGCGCGCATGGTAGTTCGCCAGCCGCTGGAACTCACCGAAACCACCGAGAAGTTCGACATCTACGTCACCGTCATCGGTGGTGGTGTCAGCGGTCAAGCGGGCGCTATCCGTCACGGTATCACCCGTGCACTGATGGACTACGACGAAACCCTGCGTGGCGCTCTGCGCAAAGCTGGCTTCGTTACCCGTGACGCTCGTGAAGTCGAGCGTAAGAAAGTGGGTCTGCGTAAAGCACGTAAGCGTCCTCAGTACTCCAAGCGTTAATTCGCTTCGGCGTTCAAAAAAAGCCCGGTTCCTGGTGGAACCGGGCTTTTTTTATGTCTTGAATAAAAGGGGCTGCCGACCCTGTGTGACAACTTGCCGCATAGACGCAGGTCAAGTGCTATAAGGGATACAGCCTTTATGCCGGGTAATAACCTTGTCTTCGATGGGTCTTTTCATTACCATGCGGCAAATTTTTAGCAGTTCGAAATTTATTTTTAGCAGTTCGAAATTTACTTAGTAGATGCCTGTTGCAACAGGCCACAAAGCTGATGGGAGAGGACTGAATGAGCAATGACGGCGTCAATGCAGGCCGGCGTCGCTTCCTGGTAGCAGCCACGTCCGTGGTGGGTGCTGCAGGAGCGGTGGGGGCTGCGGTCCCGTTCGTAGGGTCATGGTTTCCCAGTGCCAAGGCGAAAGCTGCCGGTGCACCGGTCAAGGTCAACATCGCCAAGGTGGAGCCCGGCCAGCAGATGATTGCTGAATGGCGCGGCCAACCCGTGTTCATCGTCCGCCGCACCGAGGAGATCCTGGGCAACCTGAAGAAGATCACCGGTGAGCTCTCCGACCCCGAGTCCAAGGCGTCGGAGCAGCCGGCCTACGTCGACCCGTCGAACCGCTCGATCAAGCCGGAAATCCTCGTGCTCGTCGGCCTGTGCACCCACCTGGGCTGCTCGCCGACCTTCCGTCCCGAAGTGGCGCCTGTCGACCTGGGTCCCAAGTGGGTGGGTGGCTATTTCTGCCCATGCCACGGCTCCCACTACGACCTCGCCGGCCGCGTCTACAAGTCCCAGCCAGCGCCGCTCAATCTGCCAGTGCCACCGCACTCGTACGAGTCGGATGACATCATCGTCGTCGGCGTCGATCAGGAGAACGCGTGATGAGTAAGTTCATGGACTGGGTTGACGCCCGCTTCCCCGCCACCAAGATGTGGGAAGATCACCTGAGCAAGTACTACGCACCGAAGAACTTCAACTTCTTCTATTTCTTCGGCTCCCTGGCCCTGCTGGTCCTGGTCAACCAGATCGTGACCGGCGTGTGGCTGACCATGAGCTTCACCCCTTCGGCCGAAGAGGCGTTCGCCTCGGTCGAATACATCATGCGTGACGTCGAATACGGCTGGATCCTGCGCTACCTGCACTCCACGGGTGCGTCGGCGTTCTTCATCGTGGTCTACCTGCACATGTTCCGTGGCCTGCTCTACGGCTCGTACCAGAAGCCACGCGAGCTGGTATGGCTGTTCGGCATGCTGATCTACCTGGCGCTGATGGCAGAGGCCTTCATGGGCTACCTGCTGCCCTGGGGCCAGATGTCGTACTGGGGTGCCCAGGTGATCATCTCGCTGTTCGGCGCCATCCCGGTCATCGGCGGCGACCTGACCCAGTGGATCCGTGGCGACTACCTGATCTCCGGCATTACCCTGAACCGCTTCTTCGCCCTGCACGTGGTGGCCCTGCCGATCGTGATTCTCGGCCTGGTGGTGCTGCACATCCTGGCGCTGCACGAAGTGGGTTCGAACAACCCGGATGGCGTGGACATCAAGAAGAAAAAGGACGAGAACGGCATTCCGCTGGACGGCATCCCGTTCCACCCGTACTACACCGTCAAGGATATCGTCGGCGTGGTGGTGTTCCTGTTCGTCTTCTGCATGATCGTGTTCTTCTTCCCGGAAATGGGCGGCTACTTCCTGGAGAAACCCAACTTCGAACAGGCCAACGCGTTCAAGACCCCGGAGCACATCGCCCCGGTGTGGTACTTCACGCCGTTCTACGCGATCCTGCGTGCGGTACCCGACAAGCTGCTGGGCGTGATCGCCATGGGTGCTGCGATCGCGGTGCTGTTCGTGCTGCCATGGCTGGACCGTAGCCCGGTCAAGTCGATGCGCTACAAGGGCTGGATGAGCAAGGCCTGGCTGTGGGTGTTCTGCATCTCCTTCGTGATCCTGGGCGTGCTCGGCGTGCTGGCGCCAACCCCGGGTCGCACCTTGCTGTCGCAGGTATGTACCTTCCTGTATTTCGCCTACTTCATTCTGATGCCGTTCTACACCAGGCTCGAGAAGACCAAACCGGTTCCGGAAAGGGTGACTGGCTGATGAAAAAGCTATTTGCAGTATTGCTCCTGGCAGTGATGCCTTCGCTGACCTTCGCCGCCGAACACGGCGTGGAACTGGACAAGGTCGACATCGACCTGACCGACAAGGCCGCCATGCAGGACGGCGCACGGACCTTTGCCAACTATTGCATGGGTTGCCACAGCGCCAAGTTCCAGCGTTACGAGCGTGTCGCCGATGACCTGGGCATCCCGCACGAGCTGATGCTCGAGAAGCTGGTGTTCACCGGCGCCAAGATCGGCGACCACATGAACATCGGCATGCAGCCGGCCGACGCCAAGGCCTGGTTTGGTGCGGCGCCGCCCGACCTGACCCTGGTGGCGCGGGTACGCGGCACCGATTGGCTGTACAGCTACCTGCGGGCCTTCTACGAGGACCCGTCACGCCCTTGGGGTGTGAACAACAAGGTCTTCCCCAACGTTGGCATGCCAAACGTGCTGGTGGGCCTGCAGGGGCGTCAGGTGGTCGGTTGCAAGCAGATCCAGACCGTGGTCGAGGGCAAGAAGCAGTTTGACCCGCTCACCGGTGCCCCGCTGACCCACGAAGCGTGCGATCAGCTGACCATCGTGCCGAAATCCGGTACCCTGACCGACGAGCAGTTCGACGAGAAGGTCAAGAACCTGGTGACCTTCCTGGCCTACTCGGCCAACCCGGTCAAGCTGCAGAGCCAGCGCATCGGCACCTACGTGTTGCTGTACCTGGCCTTCTTCTTCGTGTTCGCCTACCTGCTCAAGCGCGAATACTGGAAGGACGTGCACTGATCACAGGGTAAAATCTGTTAGTTTAACGCGCGCCCTGGGGTCCCTCTGCAGTATGGAGGGCCCCCAGGGCGCGTTTGCATTTGTAATTTCATAAGTTCAACACGCGAGGAGGACCCCCATGGGCGTGACCAATCGGTTAGCCTGCTACTCCGACCCCGCTGATCATTATTCTCATCGGGTGCGCATCGTTCTCGCCGAGAAAGGTGTCGGCGTCGAGATCATCAGTGTCGAAGCCGGGCGCCAGCCGCCCAAGCTGCTGGAAGCCAACCCGTATGGCAGCGTACCGACCCTGGTTGATCGTGACCTGGCGTTGTATGAGTCGACCGTGGTGATGGAATACCTCGACGAGCGCTACCCGCACCCGCCGCTGTTGCCGGTCTACCCGGTGGCGCGTGCCAACAGCCGCCTGCTGATCCACCGTATCCAGCGTGACTGGTGTTCGCTGGTGGACCTGATTCTCGACCCGCGCAGCAAGGAGCCTGCCCGCGTGCAGGCGCGCAAGGAGCTGCGCGAGAGCCTTACCGGCGTTTCGCCGTTGTTCGCCGACAAGCCTTGTTTCCTGAGTGAGGAGCAAAGCCTGGTGGATTGTTGTCTATTGCCCATACTGTGGCGTTTGCCGGTATTGGGTATCGAACTGCCGCGGCCAGCCAAGCCGCTGCTCGATTACATGGAGCGTCAGTTTGCGCGGGAAGCCTTCAAGGCCAGCCTGTCCGCCGCTGAACGCGATATGCGTTAGGTTTTAAGGAGCCGTTGATGAACTCCAGTCGTCCGTATCTGGTGCGAGCCTTGTATGAGTGGATCGTGGACAACGATTGCACGCCGCACATGCTGGTCAATGCCGAGTACCCTGCGGTGCAGGTGCCTCAGGGCTTCGCCAGCGATGGCCAGATCGTTTTGAACGTGTCGCCCAATGCCGTGCGTCACTTGCACATGGATAACGAAGCCGTGAGCTTCGAGGGGCGTTTCGGTGGGGTTGCCCACACGCTGTACGTGCCTGCCGGCGCCATCCTGGGTATCTATGCCCGTGAGAATGGCCAGGGCATGGTGTTCGAGCTCGAGCCGCCACTGATGGAGGATGACGACCTCGAGGACGAGGGCGTCGAGCCGGATGATGACGGCCCGCCGAGTGG